>NZ_JBFTSB010000003.1:0-464740 GCF_056399805.1 Pedobacter sp. 01N310 | reverse complement strand
CCTTCGGTTTTTGTAAGCAAGCTGAGCAATATTAGCTGGGCCCAGACCAATGCGGTAAAAACGATCGACATGACAGCCAGCCCGATTGTAAAACCCTATATCGTCCGCTTTGTAATCAGGGCGGCAGGAGGCAATTTTTCAAGTTGTGCTGAAATCAATTTTAGTTCTGCAGAAACTGGGCCATTCGTTCAGCCTTTAGATTGCGATAATCCAATAGCAGAAGATTTTACGGCCTACTCTGATATTAAACTGGCCATTTCCAGCGCCAGCGTAAGCCCTGCGGCAAACGGCGGCGAAGATATCACGCGTACATACGATAACAACACGGCTACCTTATACCATTCTAACTATGCGGGTGGGGGATTCCCGATCAGTTTAACTTATAATTTTACCACTAGCCCAACCATCGACTATATTAGTTATGTGCCGAGGCAGGATGGTGGCTCAAACGGTATTTTTGGTACAGGCGAAATTTGGTATAAAACCACAACACAAACCACTTTAACCAAATTAATGAATTTTGATACGGGTTTTAGTTCAGCTGCGTATCAGATCAGTTTCCCTGCAGCCTTAACCAACGTTACCCAGGTTGTAGTTAAAGTGCTTACGGGTAAAAATAACTATGCCAGTTGTGCCGAAATGCAGTTCTATCAGAAAAACAGCGCCGGCAATTTATACACTAATATTTTTGCGGATGATCTGCATACCACATTAAAAGCTGGAATAACGCAAACCGATATCGATGCCATTGCTTCTCCATTTTTTAAATCTCTGGCCCAGTGTATTTTCAACAATAGTTATAACAGGAAATACCGCGTACAGACCTATGATTATTATCCAAATCCGGGCACGGTAGAGGGCATATTAAAAACAAACGGTTTAAACAGGGTTGAAAACCCGACAGGGATTGCCTTTAAGGCGAATACCAAAGCGATTGTTTTTGTTGGCGATACCTATGGTGTAAACCCACAGTTAATTGTTAAAGATTTTGGACTGGATTATAGCGCCACTACCGATAGCTATCCCTTGAAAAAAGGGGTAAACATTATCAATGTGCTACATGATGGACTGGCCTATATCGGTTATTTTAGCGATAATGCAGGTCTACAGCCTATACAGATTAACATTGCCACAGGCCAGGTGAACGGATATTACAATCCTTTAACGGACACAAATGATGAGTGGACGAAAATGTTGCTTAACGGTGTGTATTCGAAATTGGATATGAAAGGAATCTATACCAATCTAAATCTCAACAAAAATATACTGATCAGTAATTCGGCAGCCAGTGGAAAAGAACTGGTTGCAGCCTATGATACCATTGTGCATGCAGAATATATTTTAAATGGTCTAACCAAATATAACAGGGTGCCTAAAAACCACATGTTTTTAAGGTCTATAACTGGTGATGGAAATCCGAATGCAAGTGGTGAGGGTGTAAATTATCCCATAGGTGTTGGTGGCAGTGGGTCTAATCTTGCTAGTGCTACCGGAGTTTTTAAAGATCCCTGGGGAGTTGCCCATGAGTATGGCCATAACAATCAGGTGAGGCCAGGAGCCAAATGGATAGGCATGACGGAAGTAACAAACAATGTTAATTCGGCATGGATACAATATCTTTTTAGTACCAATTATGCAAATACGACAAGACTTGAAAAAGGTAATGATGCACCTAAAGCGGGAGCTGCCAGTTTATATGGTGGACGGTACGGCTCGTTGTTTGATAATTGTTTGATACAGAAAAAACATATGGAGGCACAAGGCGATGTGTTTGTGCGATTGGTGCCTTTGTGGCAATTGGAAGTATATTACCAGCTTGCTGGTGCAGGTAAAAACCTGCCTACTATGCAACAGCGATTAACTGGCACAGCAGCCACGGTTGGACAGCCGGATGTAGCTTTCTGGTATGGCGATGTGCTGGAGAAAATGCGTACAACCAGTCAGACGGGACTAAACGAAGGCCAGTTATTACTCAACTTTGTAAGTGCTGCCTGCGATGCTGTTCACGAAGATTTGACCGATTTCTTTGTGAAAAGTGGCTACCTATTGCCAATTGATATGGATATAGACGATTATGCTATAAAGCGTTTAACCATTACACAAGCACAGATAGATGCACTAATTGCTAGTGTACAGGCTAAAGGATATCCAAAACCAGTATCTCCGGTATTAAATTATATATCGGCAAATACGATAAACACCTTTAAAAACCGTACACCATTGGCAACAACTGCAACTGCAACGGTTGGTGTAACGGTTAATACCAACACATTAAAGATTGATAATTCGAAATGGGGCAGTGCAGTAGCTTTTGAGACCTATAACCAAAAGGTACTTACCGATGTGGCTATTTATGGGGCTGGAGAAGCAACCACAGCAAACGCAAACACAACGGTTCAATATGGTGCTGGTTCTACAAGTGTTTATGCTATCGGATATGATGGTTCAAGAAAACTGGTTTATCCGGCTGTAGATGTTGCTAACTTATTGCCAACGGTATCGATTACTTCGCCTGTTAGCAATGCAGTAGTTACAGTTGGTAGCGATGTTGCTATTAATGCCAATGCTGCCGATACCGATGGAACAATCAGCAAAGTAGAATTTTATCAGGGCAGCACACTTTTAGGTCAGTCAACCACTGCACCTTATAGCTTCACCTGGACTAACCCAGCTGTAGGAAATTACAACCTTACCGCTAAAGCAACCGATAATAACGGAGGAACAAAGGTATCAGACACGGTGAAAGTAATCATCAATACCCTGCCAACGGTGGCCATCAGTTCACCGGCAAACCATGCGGTGTTTACAGCAGGTACAAACGTTGTTATTGATGCCAATGCGGCTGATACAGATGGAACAATCACCAAAGTAGAATTCTATCAGGGATCGACTTTATTAGGAGAATCTACAGCTGCGCCTTTCGGTTTTACCTGGACTAATCCAGCTATAGGAAATTACAACCTTAGCGCCAAGGCAACTGATAATAACGGAGGAACAAAGGTATCAGATACGGTTAGTGTAATCATCAATACCTTGCCAACCGTGGCCATCAGTTCACCAGCAAACCATACTGTGTTAACGGCTGGTACCAATGTTACTATTGATGCCAATGCCACTGATACCGATGGAACAATCAGCAAGGTGGAGTTCTACCAGGGTTCAACCCTGGTAGGTGAATCTACAGCTGCGCCATATAGCTTTAACTGGAATAATCCTACAGCAGGAAATTACAGCCTTACCGCTAAAGCAACTGATAATAATGGAGGAACAACAATATCAGACACCGTTGAGGTTACCATCAATACCTTGCCAACGGTAGCCATCAGTTCACCAACAGGCAATGCTGTATATACAGCGGGTGCTAATGTTGTCCTAAAGGCCAATGCTGGTGATACTGATGGAACAATTAGCAAAGTAGAGTTTTATGAAGGCAGTACTTTGTTAGGGCAATCTACCGCTGCACCATATATCTTTATCTGGAATAATCCTGGTCCAAGATTTTATAAGATCACTGCGAAGGCCACCGACAATAATGGTGGAACAGCTGTTGCAGATACGGTTAGGATTAAGATAAATGCCATACCAACGATAGCCATCGTTTCGCCGGCAAACAATGCTGTATTCACAGGGGGAACGAACGTTACCATTAAAGCCGATGCGGCTGATACAGACGGAACAATCAGCAAAGTAGAGTTTTATCAGGGCAGTACATTGCTTGGTCAGTCAAGCACTGCACCTTACAATTTTACCTGGAATAATCCTGCTGCAGGAACTTATGCCCTTACAGCCAAGGCAATGGATAACAACGGCGGAGCAACAGCTTCTAATGTGGTTAACATTACGGTGAACACCTTGCCAACAGTGGCCATCACCTCACCTGCAAACAATGCTGTATTCCAATTGGGAACGAACGTTACCATTAATGCCGATGCTGCCGACGCCGATGGAACAATTGCCAAAGTAGAATTTTATCAGGGCAGCACATTGTTGGGTCAGTCAACCACTGCACCATATAGCTTCACCTGGAATAATCCTACAACAGGTAATTACAGTCTTACCGCTAAAGCAACCGATAACAACGGAGGAACAACAGTTTCTGGAGCGGTTTACATTGCAGTTAATACTTTGCCTACGGTGGCCATCACCTCACCAGCAAACAATGCCGTATTTACCACAGGATCGGATCTGGCCATTAGTGCCAACGCCGCCGATGCCGATGGAACAGTAGCCAAAGTGGAGTTTTACCAGGGCAGCACCCTGTTGGGTAAGTCTATAACTGCGCCTTACAGTTTTACCTGGGCCAGCCCTAGTGCAGGAACCTATGCGCTTACAGCCAAGGCAACCGATAATAATGGGGGAACAACTATATCTGCTATTGTAAATGTTAATGTGAGTGCTGCGCCGACAGTGGCTATTGCCGCTCCGGTAAACAATGCTGTATTTACGTCAAATTCGAATATTACCCTTAATGTCAATACTACCGGAACAATTGTTAAAGTAGAGTTTTATCAAGGATCAACTTTGTTGGGCCAATCTACAACGGCACCCTATAACATGGTGTGGAATAATGTTCCTTCTGGAACGTATACGCTTACTGCAAAAGCAACCGATAATTTAGGCAGGGTGGCAACATCTTTAGCTGTTACGGTGAAGGTAAACGCCCCACAGGCTTTAACTGTTAATCCGGTGGCCGATGCATTTGTACGGGATGGTGTTTTTGCGAACGCCAATAACGGAAGCTCAAAAAGCCTGGATGTGAGCAGCGATAACTGGTCTGCGTTCAGAGAATCTTACCTGCGTTTCGATTATAGTACATTTTCGGGTTCAGCAGTAAACAGTGCAAAGATCAGGCTATATGCTTCCCGTATCGATGTTAATCCATCGAGGATTGTATCGGTATATGGCCTGGCCAATACCACCTGGGGAGAAGGCACCATTACCTGGAACAACAAACCAGCAGAAAGTGGTACATTGCTTGGTAGCTATACTGTTAAAAATACGGCTCGTGCCTGGTACGAACTGGATGTAACCGCCTATATCAATAGCCAGCTTGCTTTAGGGAAAAAAATCATTTCTATCAAGCTGATCAATCAGGGAGTAAAAGGATCTGGTAACCTGGTCAGTTTTAATTCGCGCGAGGCAACCAGCAATAAGCCAGAACTGTTATTGAACCAGGAAGCCGGTGCAGTGAATTTTGAAGAGTTTCCATTAAACACCAATATTGGAAACGCCCTCGAATCATTGCTTGCACTAAAAGTTACTGCATGGCCAAATCCAAGTACAACTGGGTTTAAAGTGCAGGTAGAAAGCCCTAGCAGCGATGCATTACAGTATAGGGTTTATAATATAGCCCAGCAACTGGTTAAAGAAGCTAAAACAGCGGTTAACGAACAGTTAACTTTCGGGTCTGAACTCCCTGCCGGTGTATACATGGTAGAGGTACGACAAGGCACAGAAAGAAAGGTTGTAAAAGTAATCAAGTTATAACCATTTTTTTTAATATTATTGAAAAAGAGAGTGCCCAAAAGCACTCTCTTTTTTTGTGCACTTATTTGCAAATTAGGGGTTCTTATTTCTTTTAAAAGGCCGTTTGTTTTAAGAACATGCCTGTAATACAGTTACATCCATTCCAGCTTTTTTGTGTAACACATTTTGTTACAATAAAGCGCAAGCCTTTAAGTTTCTACACTGAAAATCACCTAAAAGGCATCAAAAAGCCTTAAAATTTAAGGTTTTCACACCATTAGTTTAAGATTTTCCCCATATAATCATCTTGCCATTATAGAATTTTACAGGCTAACCAAGCCGGGTAATCGGTCAATATAAAACAACTAACCAACAAACCAATGAACCAGTTTTTACGAAATGTAAACAGCTTGGGCTTTTGGGAATTTTGCACCAAGCTGCTAATCCCTGGTCGTCGAGCTTGTTCGATCCCAAAAAAAGCCGATCGGTGCAGCAATACCTTTTTTGCCAAAGCATAGGATTTAATAACAACCTGATCGAATTTAGAATTACCACTGATGCATAATGCCCCAGTTTCTTAAAACCTAACCAATTGTATGATGAAAAGAAAATCATTGAACTGTATTAATCAAATTATTAGAAGCGCATGAAAAAAAATTACTTGATATTTTTTGTTGTGACAGTAGGGCTACTCGTTCACAATGAAATTAATGCTTCTCCATTTAATAAACTTAAAAATCCTCGCCATCAACCAATGGGTTATGGGCTATTGGATAAAACTTTTACCCGGGTATTTATTTCTGTTTCAGGAAAAGTAGTTGACGAAACGGGGCAGCCTTTACCAGGTGTTTCGGTTAAAATAAAAGGAAAATCGGGTGGTGTACAAACCAGTAACGATGGGAGCTTTACCATTAATGCAAATACAGGTGATATAATTCAGTTTATGTCTGTTGGCTACAAAACAATAGAGCGTGAGGTTAATGGGCAAACTGTACTTAAGATACGTATGGAACCTCAGCAAAATGATCTTGATGCGGTAGTTGTGGTAGGTTACGGACAGAAAACAAAAGCAACCAATGTTGGGGCGCTTTCTTCTATATCTACAAAAGAACTTAAGCAGAACCCGGTTACCAACTTAAGTAATGCCCTTGCAGGTCGTTTACCAGGTTTAATTACCCAGCAACGTGGTGGAGAGCCAGGACGCGATGATGCCAGTCTTTTAATTAGGGGTATAACTACCTTAAGTTCGGCAAGTGCAGCACCATTGGTATTGGTTGATGGCGTTGAACGGCCTTTTTCGCAGATCGATTTTAATGAGGTCGAATCGGTATCGATTTTGAAAGATGCCTCGGCAACAGCAGTTTTTGGTGTTAGGGGCGCTAATGGTGTGGTATTGGTAACTACCAGGAGAGGTGTTGCAGGCAAAACACAGATATCGATGTCTGCAAATTATGGCTTACAAAGCCCAGCCCGCTTACCCAACTTTGTGGGTTCGTACGATTATGCTACACTAAGAAATGAGGCTGTACTAAATGATAACCCGAATGCAGTAGCACCTTATACACAGCAACAGCTTGATGGTTACAAGAACCATAGCGATCCTTTCTTGTATCCTGATGTTGATTATTACAAGGAATTTTTGAAAGAGTTTACCCCGCAATCAAATGTAAATATCAATATAAGTGGAGGGGGTAATATAGCACGTTATTTTGTTTCAGGCAGTTTTGCAGATCAGCAGGGGATTTACAAAAATACAAAAGGCGATTTCTTTGATGCAAACTCGCGTTTTCAGCGGTTTAACTTCCGTTCGAATATCGACATTAATGCCACTAAAACAACCTTGATTTCTGTAAACATGGCGGCTATAGGAGGCGTGAAAAATAGCCCTTATGCCGTGAGTGGTGGTAGTGTTACCGGTTATGGGGGCGCAGGCGATATGTTCAGCGGTTTGTCGCGTACGGCACCAAATGAAATGAATCTCTTAAATCCTGATGGTACCTATGGCGCCAGTAACCGCCCTGCAAAAGTGCAGCGGAATATCCTGGGTGATTTAAGAGAGCGCGGTGTGACCAAAGAGTATAACAGTACCGTAGAAATAAGTGTGGTTGCTAATCAGAAACTTGATTTTATTTTAAAAGGCCTGAGTGCCAAGGCTAACCTGGCTTTTAACAGTTATTATACACAGTTTTACAATACCTTCCGCGGAAATAGTGGCGATATCGCCAGTGCATACCGAAGATATTCTGTAGATGGTATCGATGCCAACGGACAGTATATATACACACAGCGAACTGGTACCTATAATCCTTTGGTATCTACCAATAGTGCTTATGCAGATGGCAGTAACCGTAATTTTTACCTGGAAGGATCTTTGTTCTGGCAGGGAAAAACCGGTAAACACGATATTACCGCTTTGTTGCTCTACAACCAGCAAAGAAAAACAAATAATACCGTTACATCCAGTTCACTTACCGATTGGCCGTTTTCTAGAATGGGCGCGGTTGGCCGTGTTACCTATGGTTACGACAATAAGTATTTTGCAGAGGTAAATGCCGGTTATAACGGTTCAGAAAACTTTCAGGATGGTCAGCGTTTTGGCTTTTTCCCTTCCTTTTCTGCCGGTTGGTTAATCTCCAATGAAGATTTTATTAAAAATAGCCTGCCTGCCATTACTTATCTGAAGTTAAGAGGATCAATTGGCCAGGTGGGTAACGATGCGGTGACGGGAAGAAGATTTTTATACTACAATAATGCTTACAGCTCAGGCACAGGATATAGTTTTGGTCTGGCACAAGGTACATCAGTTGGCGGACTGGTTGAGGGTGCAATACCTACCAATGGCGTAACCTGGGAAAGAGAAACCAGTTCGAATATCGGTTTAGATTTAAACCTATGGGGTAAAAAATTTGGTTTGGTAGCCGATGTCTTTTATAAAAAACGTGTTGATATTTTAACTTCCCCGGCAAGTACACCAGTGGTAGCAGGCATTACCTTACCGGTACAGAACATTGGCCAGGTAGAAAACAAAGGTTTTGAGATTGAAGCCAATACTGCACATCAAATCGGGAATGTAAATGTTTGGCTGAGGGGGAACTTCGCTTTTGCCCGTAACAAGATCCTGGCGCAGGACGAGCCAACGCCAAGATACGAATGGATGGCCCGTACCGGAAGAAGTGTTGGGCAAAGCTGGGGCTATCTGACTGATGGTTTTTATAACAACCAGAGCGAGGTAGATAACAGAACCATACAGGCTTATTTCAGCGGGCGTTTACAGCCAGGTGATTTTAAGTATAAGGATATTAACGGGGACGGCATGATCAATTCTTATGACATGGTTCCGGTTGGAAAACCAACTTTCCCTGAAATTACCTATGGCTTTAGCACTGGCTTCAGCTGGAAAGGTTTAGATGTAAGCGTATTATTTGCCGGATCAAGCAATACTTCCATGTTTGTTTCGGCCGAAGTAGCCTGGGAGTTTTTTAACGGTGGGAAAGTACTGGAATATCACTTAAACAGGTGGACGCCTAGTACTGCAGCTACCGCTACTTACCCACGTTTATCAAGCGATCCACAGAGTACGGATAACAATTATGTTGATTCTGATTTCTGGATTAGGGATGCCTCGTTTATCCGCCTTAAAAATGCCGAGATCGGTTATACTTTCGCCGATGGCTTAGTTAAAAAATTAAGATTGGGTAGCCTGAGATGTTATGTAAACGGCCAAAACCTATTTACCTACAGTAAGGGTATCAAATACCTGGATCCGGAAAACAGAAACAGCCGTGGCTGGTATTACCCACAATCGGTGGTTTATAACGCCGGGTTATCCGTTAATTTTTAATCTGAAAATTATGAAAATCAAAATATATCAAATCCTCATGGCAGCCCTTTTGGGGACGGGAATTGCCGGTTGCCAGAAAGAATTTTTAGCAGCACCTCCAAATAATGTAACCACAACCGATTCTACAGTTTTTAGTAATGAGCTGCAGTGCCGCCAATACCTGGCCAATATTTACGCCAGCATGCCTTCAAACCAGCTCAACAGAAATAGCGGACAGCTGGCCGATGGCTGTTTCGAATCGGAGCAGGGCATACAATGGTCGCCTTTCCAGGTATATAATGTAAATGCCTACAACGGTGGTGCGGGCAATGTTGATAATGCTTACGGCACTTATTATCCGATGATCCGTAAATGCAATATTTTCGTAAAGAACGAGAAATACATGAAATTTACGCCGGCTAATGCGGCTTATTTTAAAGCCGAAAACCGCTTTTTGCGTGCATTCGCCTATTTTGAACTGTTAAAGCGTTACGGCGGTGTACCCATTATCGATTCGGTTTGGATCTATGATGCCGAAGACATTAAACCTGAATTTGGCAAGCAGTTAAAACGTTCGAGTTTTGATGCAACGGTTAAGTTTATCCTAAAAGATTTAGATTATGCATCAGCCAACCTGCCGTGGATCTGGCCCAATGCCACCACCGATTTTGGTCGTGCCTGCAAATCGGCGAGTATGGCCATGAAATCGAGGTTGTTGTTATATGCTGCAAGTCCGTTATTTAATGCCAACCAGCCGCACTTAAGCGATGCGAATTGTCCTGATTCTTTATTTAAATATCCTTCATATAACATTCAGCGCTGGAAAACAGCCATGGATGCTGCAAAGGATTTTATAGATGCCAATACTGCAGAAGCACTCAAATACCAGCTTTACAGTAATTATGGTGATATGTTTATCAATGTAAGGGGTAATGCTAATAATAAAGAGGTAATCTTTTCTCATGCAAACCAGGTGGCCGGGCCAGCTCAATCCAACCCAACACTAAACCTGGTGGATATGTACGATATGGTGAATGGAAAGCCTATTTCTGATCCAACATCGGGATACAATGACCAGGATCCTTATAAAAACCGCGATCCCCGCTTATTGCAAACCATTTTAACCAATGGTGTAGCCTGGGCCGGAAGAACATTTGAGCCATTTATTAACGGCGGGCAAGATTACAACGGAGACCGGACCATTACCGGTATGTTGCAAAAAAAATATGTGGGTATAACCGCGCAGAACCAGGGAGCATCCCGCTTTATATTTTACAGGCTGGCAGAACTTTACCTGAATTATGCAGAGGCACAGAACGAATTTGAAGGTGGGCCTAATGCCAATTCATATACTTATGTTAATCTGGTGCGCACAAGGGCAGGTATGCCTGCATTTCCAACTGGTTTAAACCAGGCAGATTTTGCCGCAAAGTTAAAAAAGGAACGGATACTGGAATTTGCTTTCGAAGAAACAAATCTCTTTGATGAGCGCCGCTGGCTAATGGCCGAAAGTTTGGATGCGGGTTCTTTTTATGGATTTAAAATCAATAAAAATGCCAACGGAACTTTTAGCTATAGCCGTACAGCATTCGAAAAACGAAGTTTTCTGAAAAGATTTTACCTCTATCCGATACCTGAGGTAGAAATCTTTAAATCACCAGAGCTGAAGCAAAATCCAGGATGGTTTTAGGTATCAGTAACCCCATTAATAATCAGAATTTATCAGACTTAATATATTATACATGAGTTGTTTGAAAATGATCACGGTACTATTTTTAAGTTGTGTTTGCGTTATACACGCACAGGCACAACAAAAAATCCGGATTACCATAGTTGATCAGAATAGAAACCCAGTAGCCGGTGCTGGGATCAAGGTTTACTCTTCAGGGAAAAAGGACATCACCAATACCAAGGGCGAGGTATTGCTTGCATTGAACGATACTGACACTGTAGCGGTACAGGCAGAAAATTACCTGGCTAAAATTGCAGCAATAAATACAAAAACCGAAAAAATATCCATTACACTGGATGCCTCAAAACCATGGGAAGGCAATATAGAGCTGCCATGGATGAGCCAGAACAAAAAATACAGCACTGCTGCTGTATCTACAGTTAGCGGTGCGCAGCTGTCGAAAAACCCAGAACCGAACTCTTCAAATCTTTTAGGAGGGAATCTTGCTGGTCTGTTTGCCCGACAGAACAGTAGCGAACCTGGATATGATGGCTCTCTTTTAAACATCAGAGGCTTTAGCTCTTACAATGCGCTCACACCATTAACCTATGTAGATGGAATTGAAAGAGATATCCAGCAAATAGATCCGTTGGAATTGGAAACAGTTACCATTTTAAAGGATAATGCCGCGAACGGGGCTTTTGGCATCAGAGGATCTGGTCGTTCTATTATGGCCACCACGAAAAGAGGTTTGGCCAATACCAGCGAAGTTTCTTTTGTGGCACAAAGGGGGATTCAGTATACAGGAGCTTCGCCTGAATTTTTAGGTGCTCAACAATACATGCAGCTCTATAACGAAGGTGCGGTTAACGATGGCCTTCCTGCAAAATATTCGCAGGCACAGATAGATGCCTATAACAATCCGGGCAGAGATCAGATGTTATATCCAGATGTGAACTGGAATGATGAAATGCTGAAGAAAACCACCAGTCAATCTCGCTACAACCTGATGTTCAGGGGAGGCAACAACGATTTTCGCTATTATGTGATGATGGGATACCTGAACCAGGGCGGCATTTTTAAAAATGGCGATGTAAACAAAGAGCAGTATGGCTTTAGTAATAACATCGATTTTAAACGTTATAACTTTAGAACAAACCTCGATTTTCAGGCAACCAAAAGGCTGTTGCTTTCCCTTGATCTTTCGGGCCGTTTAGAAGATAGAAATTACCCTGGAACGGGTACAAGTACAATTTTTAATGCGGTTTCTACCTATCCAGGTAATGAATTTCCGGTGAAATATCCCGATGGTAAAATTGGTGGCACTTCGCAGTTTCAGAATAACCCATATGGCTTACTAACCAGCACGGGCTATGCTACAGAATTTAGGCGCAATTTTTTGGGAACCATTAAATTAAAGCACGATCTGGATATGATTACACCAGGACTTTCCATCAATGGTGCCTTTGCTTTCGATAATTACTTTTATACCAATGGTGGGCGTTCTAAAACATTTGCAGTTTATCAGCTACAGCCTGATAATACCTACAAGAGTTTCGGTACCGAAGGTTTGCTCAATGTGGTATCAAGAGCTAACAGTCAAGATAGAAGAACAACTTTTTATACCAACCTGGCTTACCAGCGTGAATTTGGAAAACACAGGGTAGAAGGTTTTCTTAATTACAACCAGAGCTACCAGAACGGAAACGGTTTTGATTTTCCTTATGCATCGCAGGGATTTGCCTCACGGTTGAGTTATGTATTTGATCAGCGTTACATTGCCGAATTTAATGGGTCGTATAGTGGTTCTGGGAATTTACCAGAAGGCAAACGTTTTGGCTTTTTTCCTAGCTTCTCTGCAGGGTGGATTGTTTCGGAAGAGGCTTTTATGAAAAACCAGGAGGTGATCAATTACCTGAAAATCCGTGGCTCATTTGGTTATACAGGCAATGCTGATATTACCGGAATAGGAACACAGCGTTTTCTTTATCAGAATTTTTATACCGGTGGTGCTAGCTATGTATTTGGCAATAACCCATCTGCTTTAGGTGGAAGAACACAGGCCAGACTGGCCAACCCAGATGTAACCTGGGAGACTTTAAGACAGGCCAATGTAGGTTTCGACCTCTACTTTTTAAAAGAACGTTTAAGATTGTCGGTGGATATGTTTAAAGAGAGAAGAACAGACATCTTAGCCACGCCGATTATTTCAGGAACAATGGGGATTGCTACTGCACCTTACAATCAGGGTATTATGGATAATAAAGGCCTGGATGGAGAATTGTCTTACCACTATGAAAAGAATAAGCTCGGATTCTCTATTGCCGTTCTTGGATCGTGGACAGAAAATACTGTAGTATTTAATAATGAAGTTTTCCGCCCTTACGATTACCTGAAAAGAACCGGCAAACCTTTAAGTGGCGCATTTGGGATGATCAGTGAAGGTTTTTACACGGCAGCCGAAGCTGCAAAGATCAATAATGAACTCGCTCTGCCTGCGGCCAATAAAACCATTCCATTACCGTTGTTTGGTGCGGTGAAACCTGGTGATATGAAATACAGGGATTTGAATGGCGACAATCTGATTGATGTGTATGATCAAACCTATTTGGGCAGTATTTTGCCTAAATATTTTTATGGCATCCGTGGAGGGTTCCGCTATGCTAAATTCGACCTTTCATTCCTGCTTCAGGGGGCTGCTGGTGGTATAGTTGATCTACGTAATGTAAGCACACAGGGATTTCAGGGCGGTGCTAAACCAAGCACATTCGTATTAAACCGCTGGACGCCAGAAACAGCTGGTACAGCAGATTTTCCACGCCTGTCTGTGGTGAATAACGCACTGAATTATCAAGTCTCAGATTACTGGGTTCATAAGAGCGACTACCTGAAACTGAAAAATGTGGAGGTAGGGTTTTCTACTGCGATCCGCAATAAAGGAAAAGTGGTGATTGATAAAATGCGGGTTTTTGTGAATGGTTCAAACCTGTTTATCATCGATAAACTACCGGTAAAATGGATGGACCCTGAAATGTCGGGTGCAGGTATCGGAAATTATCCCCGCATGCGCATTGTAAATATAGGTGGACAGTTCACCTTTTAATTTTTGTTTTAATCATGATGGTCAATTGGCCATGCATCAATAAAAATATATTGTAATGAAAAAAAGTATTCTTATCCTGATCTGTGCTTCCGCAATACTGCTTTCCTGTAAAAAAAGCCTGCTGGATAGCCCTCCTGAAATTGTGGTACCGGAAAAATTGATTTTTACAGAAATCAATTATGTAACCGAGTTTGTAAACGACATTTATGGCGCTACGCTGCAAAGTGGTTTTAGTATCACTTCGAGCCTCACTTTTATCGAAACAGCTACTGATGATGCCAAACTTAATAACCTCTCTGCAGAGGTGCAAAGATTTGGTACCGGTGCCTGGAGTGCAGATAATAACCCCGACAATTTATGGAACTATTATTACACAGGTATCCGCAAATGCAATAAATTCTTTGAGCAGGTGGGCCAGGTAAATACTGTAGACCATGGCGCGCCGATTATCATCAATAACATCACGGCAGCGGAACAGAAACAGCGACTGATCGGCGAAGTGTATTTCTTGAGGGCCTATTTTTATGCAGAACTGATTAAAAGATATGGCGGTGTCCCCTTACTTACCAAGACCATTAACACTGGAGCTGATGCAAATATACCAAGGGCAAGTTATGAGGATGGGGTAAAACTTATTTTAAAAGATTGCGATTCAGCCTTTAACCGTTTGCCGGTTGATTATACCGCATCAAATGTGCAAAACTACTATGGAAGGGCCACAAAATGGTCTGCCCAGGCGCTGAAGGCGAGGGTATTACTTTACGCTGCCAGCCCGCTGAATAATCCTTCAAACGATGCCTCGAAATGGGAGGCTGCGGCGGCTGCTGCCTTACCTTTTGCTAATGGTACTGCTCCTTTTTCGCTTACGGCAATCAGCAATAACATGGCCAATTACGAGGCGAATTTTAGGGGGAATCCTTATGCAAACAAGGAAATGATCTGGGTACAGAACGAATCGAACCAGAATTACCTGGAGGTTAGAAATTATGCTGTAGGCTTTGATAGAGGAGGAGGTGGTGTCGGCCCTTCACAAAACTTGGTGGATGCTTTTGAAATGAAAACAACCGGAAAACCCATTAGCGAAGCAGGTTCAGGCTACAACCCAGCACAACCGTATTTAGATCGTGATCCAAGATTAGATGCCACCATTTTACGTGATGGTTTAACTTATAACGGACGTGTGATTGATATTACCCGCGGGGGCGCAGATGGACCAGATAAGACCAATGGTACCGCTACAGGCTATTACCTTAAAAAATTCCTCGATCCGGCACTCAACTTAACCAATAGTCAGACTTCACGCCATTTTTGGATATTTTTCCGATTACCAGAAATGTTGTTGAATTATGCCGAGGCCCGCAATGAAACAGTTGGTGCCGATGTATCGGTATACGCCGCGGTAAATGCCATCAGAACAAGAGTAGGGATGCCTGCTTTACCAGCTGGATTATCTCAGGCGCAGATGCGTGAGCGGATACGCAACGAAAGAAGAGTAGAGTTGGCTTTTGAAGGCCACCGCCCATGGGATGTACGTAGATGGAAAATTGGCGAAAGTACCCTTGGTGCTCCTTTAAGGGGGATAAGCGTAAGCAGGCAGGGAACCACCACCACTTATACTCCTTCTTTAATCCAAAACATGGTATTCCTTCCTAAAATGTATCTATACCCAATACCGCAAAACGAGGTAGATGCCAATGCCGGCATTGGTCGTCAGAATCAAAATCCGGGCTGGTAAATCAATTAGGGAGTCTTAAAATGAATAGCAATCAATCTAACCAAAATGAAAAAAACATCCCTATTGTTGTGCCTCCCGCTTTTTTTTACAGCTTGTAAGAAAAGTGTTCCGGTAGAAACTGTTGAAACACCACCCCCGGTCGTAGCCGTTGACACCGGCTTTACAAGTGATCACAAGTATAATTTAAATGTGGTGTACTTTGTGCCGACAGATAATCCTGCCAAGGCTGAATATGAACGTAGAATAAGTGATATAATTTTGTCCGCCCAGACCTATTATGGCAATCAGATGAAGCTTAATGGATATGGATTTAAAAGCTTTGGATTATTGACCAATCCGAGCAAAACCAGGATAAAAATAATAACCATACTCGCAAAGTATACCTACGATAAGTATACTACAGATCACCTGGATGCCATCACAGCCGAAGTCGAAGCCTATTTTGCTGCCCATCCTGGTCTAAAATCAAGTGATCATTCACTTGTCATAAGTCCGTCCATACCAAGCGGCATCGGCAACCCCTATGTAGGTTACGGAAAATACTGTTTTTGGCCCGATCGTGGAGAAGAAGTTACCAGTACTACCGGGCTGGGGGGATTAATGCACGAACTGGGACATGGTATAAATCTTGACCACAACAGACAGCGGGAGTCAAGAATAAATGACCCGAACTACGGAACTTCACTAATGGGAAGCGGAAATGGAACTTATGGGAAATCACCTACATTTCTTACCGAAGCAGATTGTGCCATTTTAAATAGCAATCAGGTTTTTCAAACGAATACTTCCATCACTTATTATGGGGCGGTAACAGCGAATATCAAAAAAATGTATGCTTCTTATTCAGCTACTAAAGGGGCTATTATTGCCTCAGGCAGGTTTACCAGCAGCGTTCCGGTTACGGGTGTTGCCTATTTTCTTGACCCTAATGTTAATAACGAAGGCGTAGGAGTGAATAAAGACTATAATGCAGTAACCTGGAGTACAAAAATAATTGGTACAGATAGTTTTTATGTAGAAATGCCGATGACTGAAATGAGAAATACTGATAAAGCGAACAATCCGGCAGAATTAAAAGTAAAACTAGTTCATGAGAACGGGATGATTACCAATACGACCTACGATTTTAACTTTTTGAACAATATTCCAATCATCAATATAACCCCTGGTCCCGATAAATCAGCTTGGAAGGTTATTGGTGTAAGTTCTGAAGAAGCCACTTACGAAGCATCAAAAATAATTGATGATAACTTAGGTACATTTTGGTTTGCGAAATTTTCTGAGCCTGCGGCAAAGTTGCCCCATCACCTGATTGTTGATATGGGTAAACAGTTACAGGCTGATGGACTTACCATTAACCAGCGTCAGGACGTTTATAGAATGGTTAAAAATGTTGAAATACTCACCAGTACCGACAATGTAAATTGGGTGTCGGCAGGAGATTATGTGGTTCCGAATGTTAAAGCCGCTTCGAAATTGCCATTTAGTGCTGCCAGGACCTTCCGGTATTTTAAGATCATTGTTAAATCTAATTACGACACGGCAGAACCTGATAAATCATGCGTTGCCGAAGTGAGCATTTATAAAAACTAACCAGAAGCGCAAGCTAAGCTGGGAAGTAATGAGTTTATTACAATAAATGGTGCGGAAATCTTAAAGTTTAAGGTTTTCGCACTATTCATTTAAGATTTTCCCTATAGAATCACTGGCCAAATAAACAATTTTACCCTTTAATATACCTGCATATCGCGAGAATTTTTACTACACATTAAACTATATCCCAATAAACAATAAATGATCAAAATTTATTAAGCAGATCATTAAAATCAATCATTAAATGCAGAAACAAATAATTCTATTCCTCTTGGTTCTTTTCTCTTTCCAAAAGGTAAACGCGCAAAAAAAACAGCCATTGGCAAGTGAAATCATCAGCCAGATGAAAAAAGTTGCCGATTGGCAATGGACAAATCTGGAAACAGCCGGATGGAAAAATCCGAAAAAAGATTGGACCAATGGCGCAATGTATGCAGGAATGATGGCATGGGCACGCCTGGCCGATACCGATAGTTATTATAAAAAGCTGATCCAGGTTGGTGAAGATAACAAATGGAACACCGGTAGAGCCCGGTTTATGGCAGACGACTATTGTGTTGGTCAGCTCTATTCGCAGTTGTATAGTATTTATAAAAGGCCTGAATATATCCAGCAGTTTAAAGCCCTGGCCGATACCATTGTTTCTTTACCACATGTAGAAAGCCTGGAATGGAAAAATGGTATTTATAGCCGCGAATGGGCCTGGTGCGATGCATTGTTTATGGGGCCGCCAGCTTTGGGTTATTTAAGCCAGGCAACTGGTGATGCAAAATATCTGGATAAATCGATCGCACTTTGGTGGAAATCTTCAGCCTATTTATACGATAAAGACGAGCATCTTTTTTACCGCGATAGCCGTTATTTTAACAAAAAAGAAAAAAATGGAACCAAGGTATTCTGGAGCAGGGGCAATGGATGGGTAATGGGTGGTTTAGTACGGCTATTATCGGTAACACCCCAAAATCACCCTGAGCGTAAAAAATTGGTAAAGTTGTTTGTCAGCATGTCTGAGAAGCTGGCCTCGCTGCAACAGGCAGATGGAAGCTGGCATGCGAGTTTGCTCGATCCCGAAAGTTATCCTTCAAAAGAAACCAGTGGTACCGGATTTATCTGTTATGCAATGGCCTGGGGAGTAAACAACGGACTTATTCCCTACAAAAAATACGAAAGCGTAATTTCTAAAGCATGGGATGCACTTAGTTCTTCTGTTCATCCTGATGGGAAATTGGGTTTTGTACAGGCTCAGGGTGCTGCGCCCGATAAAGTTGGTTATGAGGATACTGATGTTTATGGTGTTGGCGCTTTTTTATTGGCAGGCAGCGAAATGTTCCGTTTAAACCTGGCGCATAACGATAAAAGTATTGTTGCCGAAGCATACAACGGATCGTCGGACAGTAATAATCAAACCATAAAGGTTGCATGGCCTCAGGTTGTAAAAAAAGTTAAAGTAAAAGATCCCAAACAATTAATAGCCAGAGATGCTGCCAGTGGGCAAATTGTGCCTTTAAATGTGAGTTATAAAGATGAAAAAATAACAGGGCTTTACATCACCACGGACCTTAACGCTGGAGCCAGCAAATTTTTCGAAATCAGCACAAAATAATCATTTAGCCATGAACAATCTTAGATACGCCTTTTTGTTATGCATAATACTTTTAACAACAAGTACCGTTGCCGACGCACAAAAACCAAAGAAAACGAAAACAGATCCGGTAGCAAGCGGCGCACAAGACAGAGCCTTTTGGGTTAAAACCCTGTATAAAATTGCCTATCCCGTTATCCATAACCTGGCCAATAATACATTGAAAAAAAATATGGCTACCGAGGTAGCGCCACACTATTATAACAATGTAAGGGAGGTAGGCTATACAGAAGCATTAGGGCGTACTTTTGCGGGGATTGCCCCTTGGTTAAGCCTGCCAGATGATGATACGGAAGAGGGGAAGCTAAGGGCAAAGTTTAAGGCTGAGACCATTCGAGCCTTAAGCAATGCGGTTGATCCATCAAGTGCTGATTACATCAATTTCAGAACAGACGCACAGCCGATTGTAGATGCAGCTTATGTAGTGCAGGGGTTTCTACGTGCGCCTAACATTTGGAAAGCACTAAACGAAACCACACAAAAAAGATATATAGCCGAGATTAAATCGTTAAGAAATAGAACCGGTGCATATAACAACTGGCTTTTGTTCCAAGCCATAGAAGAGGCCTGGCTGTTAAGCGTAGGAGAGGAGTACGAACCATACCGCACCATGACAGCCATTAACAAGCTGAATGAATGGTACGTTGGAGACGGTTGGTATTCTGATGGATCGAGCTTCAGTACCGATTATTACAATTCTTATGTTATCCATCCGATGATGATAGACATTTTGAAGGTTATGGTAGCCAAGAAAAAGATGGCTGAGGCACAGCTAACCAAGGCCACAGACAGGGCTGCACGTTACGCCCAGATTACCGAACGCATGATTTCTTCAACAGGCGAATACCCACCGATAGGAAGAAGTGTAACTTACCGTACAGCAGCTTTTCAAGCCTTAGGGCAGATTGCGCTGGATCAAAAATTACCTAAAGAATTAAGCCCCGCGCAAGTGCGTTGTGCACTGACCAAAGTGTTCGAAAATATGTATGCTGGCGATCAAAATTTTGATGCGCAGGGATGGTTGGTTTTAGGATTTAACGGCCACCAGCCAGAAATTGCCGATCCATATACCTGTACCGGTAGCCTTTATATGGCAACACTTGGGTTTTTGCCATTAGGGTTACCCGCCGACAATGCATTTTGGACAGAAGCAGCTGCACCTTGGACCGCTCAAAAAGCCTGGACGGGCAGCTCTTTTCTAAAAGACCATTCATCAGGTAAGTAAACTTAAAACCGCTCATCAAGGATATGAAGCCGATCTATTATTTTGTTTTCCTGTTAATTGGTTGTATTAATTTAGCTCATGGGCAAACCGTAAAAAACCGGCCAAACGTAATTATTATTTATGTTGATGATATGGGTTATGGGGATTTGAGTAGTTATGGCGCCGAAATTGCCACACCCAATATCGATAAAATTGGCAAGACAGGCATCCGTTTTACTAATTTTTACGTGGCTGCACCCGTATGTACACCTTCGAGATATGGGTTGCTTACCGGCACATACCCTCAACGCTCAAAACATAACCTCACTTTTGCGCTTATGCCAAATGATAAAAATTATCTGGATACAAGTGAAATTACACTGGCTAACTGCTTTAAATCAGAAGGGTATTTAACAGGGATTATAGGTAAGTGGCATCTGGGGCAGGCTAATCCTTTAAACCTTCCGGTAGACTATGGTTTCGACCTTTTTACAGGGTCAGTTGGTGGTTGCATTGATTATTTTCTACACTCATATGGACAACTGAAAAAAGACTGGTATGTGAATGGCCAGCTTAAGGATGAAAAAGGTTATAGTACAGATCTTCTCACTGATCATGCTATTGATTTTATCCATTCAGCATCTAAAGATGAGCAGCCTTTCTTTCTTTATCTGTCATACAATGCGCCCCATTATGGCAAAACAGATCCTGAAAACATGGTGGATTACACACTATCCCTAGAAAATCCTAAACAAACAGGTGCGATAAATCTGAATACACTGCAGGTTCCGGAGAAATATTTGAAAAGAGTCTCCAACATTCCTGATCTGTATCGCAGGACTTATGCGGCAATGGTTACCTGTTTAGATGATAACGTGGGAAGGTTAATCGCCCGCCTTAAAAAGGAAGGTGTTATAGAAAATACAATGGTCTGGTTCATTTCTGATAATGGCGGATATTCACAAAGTTATTTCGGGCATGCAAGCAATGGAAAACTAAGAGGACAGAAAGCTGATTTATGGGAAGGTGGTATAAGAGTGCCCGCCCTACTGAGTTGGCCGGCTATGATCAAATCAGCACAGGTTGTAAATACACCTCTGGTTAATATGGATCTTATGCCTACGCTTACAGCGATCATCGGAGCCTCTAAAAAGGTACATACAGATGGAGCAGATATTAGGGCGGTTCTTTTTGATCAAGGAGATCTTAAGCGAAATTTGTATTGGAAATATGGTAAACAAACTGCGATAAGAAGTGGGGATTGGAAACTTGTAAATCGTACTGAATTGTACAATCTTAAACTTGATGAAGGCGAAACAATAAACGTTGCTCAGCAGCATCCCGACATCGTAAAGGCCTTAAATATCGCATTTTCGAATAATATGCAATGATCGGACAGGGATAAAATCATTTTAATATGTTATAAAATAAAGGTGTTTAGCGCTGGCTAAGCACAAGGCAATCGGTTTATACTGATGCAAACTACAATTGAACCAAAATTTAGAATGGTATATATTAGCATAAATAGTAAACTTTGAAATATGGACCACAAAAAGTAAAGAGAATAAAAATAAAAAAATCGATATAGCTTAGTCGATGCAGACCATGATAACTACGATATGATAAAATTCTTTAAAACCAATTTACTCTTTTTAAGCCTTTTTGCAGGCCTTGCTGCAAGTGCCCAAAAAACAATTCTACCCGATGCCAGCTACAACCTGGTGCTAAAAGCACCAGTAACTACCTGGGATGAAGCACTTCCTTTAGGCAATGGTTTAATGGGCGGTTTATTATGGGGTGAAAAAAACACCATCAAACTATCATTAGACCGGGGCGATTTATGGGACGAGCGCACGCATGGAGAGCGCGAATGGTGGAAAAAGTACAATTATCAAAAAGGGGCAGAAATGATTGCCCAAAAGAACTTTAGTGCCATTACCTCCTGGTGGGATGGTGCATATCGAGGTGTGAGTCCGACCAAACTGCCAGCAGGCAGAATAGAACTTAAATTTCCTGACCAGGAGGAGGTTAAAGAATTTGAATTATTGGAATCAACTGCCGAAGGAGTGGCCCGTTTTAATTCGGGTGCAACAATAAATGCGCTGTATAGTGCAACTCACCCTGTCGCCATTCTTTCAATCAAAGGAATTGTTCCTGAAGCCATTGATCTTTTGAGTCCGATGGATGTATACAATAACAACAAAAAAGGACAGGCCGGGCCAAGCAGTGGTGGTTCTGTAAACAAACTGGGTTACCCCGATGCAATACACGGGAAGAATGGTAATGCACAATGGTATATTCAGGATGCATCAGAAGGACTTCGGTATTGTGTATATGTAGAGACTAAAAAAAATGGTAATGAAACTTTACTTGCCCTAACCATTACGTCAACACAAGATACAAAGGATCCTTTAGCCCTGGCACGCGAGCGTTGTACCAAGGCATTAAACAAAGGTTATCTAGCCATGCGCAAACCCCATGTAAAATGGTGGAGAACATTTTGGGAGAAATCGAGTGTAACAATACCTGATACGGCTATTCAAAAACAATATAACCTGGTACAATATTTTTATGGTGCGGCTTCACGTTTAAATGCCCCACCAATGCCACTGCAAGGTGTTTGGACAGCCGATAATGGTGCTTTGCCACCTTGGAAAGGCGATTACCACAATGACCTTAATACACAGATGACTTATATGGCCTACCAGGAATCGGGGCGATATGATGAAGGCGCTTCTTACCTCAATTTTCTTTGGGCTCGCCGTGATTTCTTTAGGGCCTTTGCCAGAGATTTTTATGGAACAGGCGGTTTAGCCTGTCCTGGCGTAATGTCGTATTCCGGCCAGCCTTTAGGTGGCTGGGGACAATACAGCATGTCGCCATCTATGAGTGCCTGGAGTGCACATTTGTTCTACCTGCATTGGCTGTATACGGCCGATGATCAGTTTCTAAAAGAAAAAGCTTATCCATGGAGCGCTGAAGTTGGCGAATGCATGTTGGCTTTATTGAAAAAGGACAGCACTGGTTTGTTAAAATTGCCGCTTTCATCCTCCCCTGAAATTTTTGACAATAGTCCGAAAGCCTGGTTAACACCCAATAGCAATTACGACCTGATGAGTTTAAAAATGCTCTTTCTTTCGTTAAAAGAAATGGCATTGGAATGCGGTAAAATTACAGAAAGTAAGAAATGGGCAGATGCAGCTTTAGCTTTGGGCGATTTTCACACCAAAGCCGATGGCACCTTACTTTTAGATGCCAACTATGAACTCAGTACCAGCCACAGGCATTTATCCAATATCATCGGCATTTATCCTTTCAATCTGATCAATACCGAAAGTGGTAAAAAAGACCAGGAGATAATTGAACCTACCATGAAAAGTTGGGATAAACTCGGTACCCGTGCCTGGGTAGGCTATAGTTTCTCGTGGATGAGCTGCCTGAGGGCAAGAGTAGGAGATGGTGAAGCGGCCGTTAAAAACCTCGATATTTTTGTTAAAGCTTTCGTGCTGCGGAATGGATTTCATGCAAACGGCGATCAGACCAAAAGCGGCTATTCGGGTTTTACTTATCGTCCATTTACTTTAGAAGGTAATTTTCTGGCCTCGCAGGCTGTACACGAAATGTTGCTGCAAAGCTGGAGTGTTACACCCGGCGAGCCACATACCGGCGTGATCAGGATCTTTCCTGCTGTACCTCAAAAATGGGCAGATGTTTCTTTTTCAAACCTAAGGGCCGAAGGCGGTTATATGGTATCGGGTATCAGAAAAAACAAAAAGATTTTCATGTTCAGTATTACAGCAGGCAAAAGTGGGAAACTTCGCATTAAAGATAATTTTATGGGAAAAACACCAAAGTGGAACGTCAAAAACGTGAATAAAATAGACGGAGTATATGAGGTTTATCTCAATAAAGGACAAAAGCTGATCGCTGAGTTTTGATTAAAAGAGGCAGTAGACTGCTTAAAAATGAATAGGTCCGACCTGGCCTGATTGGATATATTTTGGTCAATCTTTAAGATACCTTTAATACTGCATGGCAAATAGTTGAGGCTACCGTTTGGAGCGGAATCAGGTGAACTTTAGCCGAAAAGCCCTTTTTATAAATTATTGTTGATTTTCAGGATGTTGATGTGGTTGAAAAGTGACGACCATCAGTTTTCAATCTGGTGCGCCTCACAAAATTTGACGCAGAACAGGGTAGGTTTGACCAACAGTTTAATCCAATAACCCTGCTATGAAAACATTTAACATATTCCAGAAAAAAATCAGGCCTATCATCCTATTGTTTATGCTCTTCCCGCTGGTTACAGTGGCGCAAACAACATATCAGCTTTCGCAAACAGCCAGCAGTTCAGTTAAGGTAACGGGCACATCCAATGTTCACGATTGGTCGATGACATCCAAACAGTTCGAAAGCACAGGTACATTTAATTTCAATGCCCGTGGTGAAATGACGGACGTAACAGCCCTAAAATTTACCCTGGCAGCAAAGAGCCTCAAAAGCGGTAAATCTGCTATGGACAGCCGTACCTATAAAACGCTTAACGCAGCTGAGTTTCCTAAGATAAGCTATCAGCTCACTTTTGCAACAGTTACCATGGTACAGGCAAAACGGTATGCTATCCAGACAACAGGAATTCTGACTATTGCCGGGAAAACACAGAGCCTTTCAATGAAGGTAATGGCTTTGGTAAATGCAGATGGTTCCATCAGTTGCCATGGCAACGAGCAATTAATGCTAACCGATTATGGTATTGAACCACCAAGTTTTATGCTTGGCACAATGAAGGTGGGGAACAACCTCGTTGTCCGGTTCGAGTTCGAATATGTTAAGGCATCAGTAGCAAAATAACAGTTCATCACTAAGATAAAATCATGAAAAATAAATTTACACGAGTTTCTGCCCTAGCGGTAGCAATTACGAGTTTGTATAGCTTTGGGGTACAGGCACAGGTTTCCAATCTTAGGCCTTATGATAAATCCGGTATTAATGTTTTTGAAGCACCCAAAGATAGCAATGCCGGGTTTGATAAAATAAAAGTCCGTTTTGGTGCGGGATTTACCCAGTCTTTTCAAGGGCTGAAACACGAAAACACATCGGGCGGACTATATAAAATGACCCCTGGTTTTAATACTGCCAATGCCAATCTGTTCATGGATGTACAACTCTCAGATGGGATCAGGCTGAACCTCACGAGCTATCTTTCTTCCCGCCACCACAACGAAACCTGGGTGAAGGGTGGATATATACAGTTTGATAAACTGCCGTTTAAAGGCAAACTGTGGGAAGATATTATGTCGGTAACAACCATCAAAATCGGGCACATGGAAATCAACTATGGCGATCAGCATTTCCGCAGGTCGGATGGCGGGCAAACGATCTACAATCCTTTTATTGAAAATTACATCATGGATGGTTTTACAACTGAAATAGGCGGCGAAGTTTTAGTAAGAAAAAATGCGCTGTTTGGTTTAATCGGTGTTTCAAATGGAATGATCAAAGGTAATATCGATAGCCTGATCGCGACTCCCCAGGATGCAAATGTGCACAAATCACCAGCCGTTTATATAAAAGGCGGCTTTGATAAACAATTGAACGGTGATTTGAGGGTGCGTTTTGCAGCCTCTTATTATAGCAATAACAGTTCAGGCGGACAGACCTTATATGGCGGCGACCGTACCGGGTCTAACTATTTTATGGTGCTGGAAAAAGTTGGCGCAGTAAATACTACTAATGCTTTCTCCGGACGGTTTAACCCCGGTTTTACCAAAAAAGTCAATGCCCTTCAACTAAACGCGTTTATAAAATTTCAGGGGCTAGAACTGTTTGCAACTTATGAAAACGCAAAGGGGAGATCAAAAACGGAGGTAGGTAGCAGAGGAGCCGAGCAGATGGCAATAGATGGCGTTTATAGGTTCGGAAAGACAGAAAATTTCTTTATTGGTGCAAAATATAATGTAGTTACCGCCGCAATGGCTAATGTGCCAGCTGCCGGAACAACACCTGCAATAACTTATAATAATGATGTAAAAATAGACCGCATTGCCATTGCTGCGGGATGGTTTATGACCAAAAACATATTGTTAAAAGGCGAATATGTGAGCCAGAAATATAAAGATTTCCCAACTGCGGATTTCCGAAGCGGAGGAAAATTCAAAGGTTATGTAATCCAGGCTGTTGTAGGATTTTAGCCAATAAACTATTTGGCTGGAACGATTTTGTTCCGGCCTTTAAAAATCATGATGAAGCCACTGTTAATTATCCTTTTTTTGCTATCGGCCGGCTTGAGACCTGCAGGGGAAACCAAAACTACCTCAAGATGGGTAGTGAGTGAAAACAGTATGCTCACTGTTAATGGATCCACCAATATAAACCGCTTTTCCTGTGTAATCCTGCGGTATCCCAAAACCGATACCGTTCTGGTTTCGAAAGATAAAACAGACCATATTGCGCTTTCAGGAACCTTAAATCTGGAGCTGAAAAATTTTGATTGTAAGAGTGCGATGATGACTAAACAACTACTCAATACACTGCAGGAAAACAGGTTTCCAGTCCTAAGGATCAAATTCCTGTCCTTAAAAGAAATCCCTTCCGAAGGTCTGAATAGTTTTGTTAAGGGAGATGTGGAGATCACACTTGCAGGGGTATTAAAAAGATTCGAAATCTGTTATCAGATAAATGTTAAACGGGGCACTATCGAGCTGATAGGACAACAAGCCATTAATTTTTCTGATTTTCATCTGATTCCTTCAAAAAAAATAGGCAGGCTCATCCGGGCTAAAGATCAACTGGTTGTGGCTTTCTTTTTAAAAATGGAACGGGCAGGGTAATTCAGTTTGCTTAAATCCTACTATCGTAATGTGATTCTAACTAACTGTTTTTATTAACAAAAATTAACATAATCTTCGGTTAAACTTCAGAATGTCTTCAGATTTCGTCCATAGTTTTGTTACAAAGGATTGAGGTCTTCACTCAGATGCTCTACATGAGTATAAGATTTATAAGGATTAGGAAAGCTAATAACTTTTTATAGATAGAATTTTACAAATATTTTTTTGCCTTTGCTCTTCGCTATCAAACAGTTATCTGTCGAGACATTGGCTAAGTATTTTAAGATATTGCATATTCACTATAAAAGGACATGGATAGAAAAGATTTTCTTAATAGCATTGGGATGAGTACTGCGGCCTTTGCCCTGATTAACTGTATCGGTTGTAAGAAAACTGAAGGCAGCAGCTCTTCAGATACTACAGGCCCTACAGGGGTGAATTTTACATTGGATTTAAGCCTGGCCGCTAATGCAGCACTGCTAAGCAATGGTGGATCTTTGGTGTCAAACGGCGTCATCGTCGCAAAGACCAAAACTGGGACATATATTGCTGTTCAGCGTTCATGTACGCACGAAAGCTATACTTTGACTTATCAATCATCAAACAGCCGCTTTTATTGCCCCAACCATGGAGCAACCTTTTCCGAAAATGGAGCTGTGACCAATGGACCCGCCTCCCGCTCATTAACTGTTTATAATACCCAACTTACGGGGACTACCTTAAAAATTTATTCTTAGTTATGAAATTACTTTTTGTTGCCCTTTTTGGGCTGTTTGCCGTTCCAACATTGTGGATAGGGAATTTTTCAGAAGCGCAGAAACAAGCTAAAGCTACGCACAAACAGATCCTGATCAATTTTTCTGGCTCTGATTGGTGCGGCCCATGTATCCGCCTGCGCAAAGAGATTTTAGAATCCGAAAGCTTTGAACAATACGCCGCTGCCAATCTTTTATTGGTTAGGGCCGATTTTCCACGACAGAAGAAAAACCAGCTTCCAAAAGAACAGATCAAACTCAACGAATCATTAGCAGAAATATATAACAGGGACGGCAAGTTTCCTTTCACGGTTCTGGTAGATGAAAATGGGAAAGTACTCAAAAGCTGGGATGGATTCCCGGACGAGAGCGCACAGGCTTTCGTTTCTGAAATCTATAAACTAAAAAAATAATTCAGGATGGCTAAGTCAGTTTCTGTAAACCGGATACTCAAGCTCATGGGAAACCGTTTTGAGTTTACTGTGATCGCTGAAAACGAGCAGGCAGGTAATCGGGCGATAGATGCCGCAGTAGCAGAGGTGAGGCGAATAGAATATCTTTTAACAACTTTCAGCGATCTTAGCCAGACCAGTTTGATCAATGAAAATGCAGGTTTACAGCCTGTAAAAGTCGACAATGAAGTGATAGCGCTTATTGAACGGTCGATCAGGATATCGGAAATTACCGACGGTGCTTTCGATATTACCTATGGGTCGATAGATAAACGGCTTTGGAATTTCGATCAAAACATGAGCAGTTTGCCTGATGAACAGACGGCATTGGCATCTGTTGGGTTAATAGATTACCGAAACGTCATTCTTGACAAAAAGAATGCAACTGTGCTGCTCAGAAATAAAGGTATGCGAATTGGCTTTGGTGGAATTGGCAAAGGCTATGCAGCCGATAAAGCTAAACTCATCCTACAGCAAATGGGGATAAACAGTGGAATTGTAAATGCTGCAGGTGATCTGGTTACCTGGGGTACACAGCTTAATGGCCATTCGTGGACAGTAGGTATCGCCGATCCGGAACAGACCAATAGGCCATTTTCTTCGCTGAAAATCAGTAACATGGCGATTGCCACTTCTGGCAGTTATGAAAAATATGTTACTATAGGTGGGAAGCGCTACTCGCATACAATTGACCCCAAAACGGGGCTTCCGGTAAGTGGGGTGAAGAGCGTGAGTATTATTTGTCCCAGTGCTGAGCTAGCAGATGCCCTGGCTACCCCAGTTGTGGTAATGGGCGTAAAAGTAGGGCTCGAGCTGATTAACCAGATTAAACAAGTGGCCTGTATCGTAATCGATGATAATGATCGGGTATATACCTCAAACAATATTAATGTGATATAAATATGAAAAGTTCCAGAACATTTTTCCTTTCAATGGTTACCGCAGTATCGCTGGGCAGCCTGCTTAGTGCCTGTAGCAGCGTAAAGCCTTATCAAAAAAGTAAACTTAATGATGCAGACATGATTCTTTCGGCCCGCAAAGCCCAAAAATTTGAACAAAGTTTTCAGCTCTACCGCGAGGGTGCCTCGGGTGCCAACGGAGGCAAAAGCGGTGGTGGCTGTGGCTGTAATTAACATGGCGATCAGAAAATGAGAAAAATATATCTTCATGTGCTTTTCATGTACTTCGGTATCTTGAGCACCTATGCACAAACCAGGCCCGAGCCTGCAAAAGCAGATAGCAGTAAATATCAGTCACGGAAGTTAAAAGTCGATGAGATCAACCTGGTTTCAGCCTATTATCATCAGAATGGTAATAATTCTGCAGTTACAGGTGGTATTGGCACCGAGAAACTGAGTGATTTTGCCAATACCATAGATCTTCAAATGTCCAAGTTCAATAAAAGAGGTAAAAAAAATACTTTTCTTTTCGAACTTGGTGTAGATCATTATACTTCGGCCTCTTCTGATAAGATCGATCCTAGTACCATTTCTTCAGCTTCTTCTGCTGATACCCGCATTTATCCATCACTAAACTGGACGCACTCCAATGAAGAGACCGGAAATTCATTTGGATTTACAGGATCATATTCAACAGAGTTCGATTACCAGTCAATGGGAGCTGCTTTTAATTTAACCCGTTTATCAAAAGACAAAAATACCCAGTTTGACTTTAAACTCCAGGCCTTTCTAGATCAATGGACGGTGATCTTACCGATAGAACTGCGAACGGAAAATACCGGAAGAGGCGGTGAGCAATATGATACTGCACCAAGAAATTCTTTCAGTGCATCCTTCTCACTATCGCAGGTCATCAATCAAAAATTTCAGGCTTCCCTGATTTTAGAGCCATCTTATCAAAAAGGATTGCTGGCTACCAAGTATCAACGTGATTATTTTACAGATGGTTCGATGCGTGCTGAAACCCTGCCCGAAAAGCGTTATAAGTTACCTATAGGATTGCGGATGAACTACTTTTTGGATGACCGTTTTGTGATCCGCACATTTTACCGATATTATATGGATAACTGGGGCATAAGGGCTCATACGGCCGAACTTGAAATTCCTGTTAAGATCAATTCGTTCTTTTCTATAAGTCCTTTCTATCGTTACAACAACCAGGTAGGGGCCAAATACTTTGCACCTTATGGCCAGCATTCGCAGTCGGATCAATACTTTACCAGTGATTATGACCTATCCACGCTGACGAGTGATTTTTATGGTGCAGGTATCAGGTTTGCTCCACCTAAAGGCGTTTTCGGTTGGCAGCGCTTGAATATGCTTGAATTGCGATATGGTCATTATTCCCGGTCAACAAGCCTGGTTTCCAATATCGTATCGTTAAACCTAAAGTTTAAGTAAGCCAGTTTATCTAAACTGGCCTTTTTCCAACAGTGAAATCGTACTGAGCTGAATCTTATTTAACCTTTCCTGAAGTTCGAGGGCTTTGTTCTTTTCAGTGAGCAAAGCCTTCAACCGGTCTACTTCTGCAGTAAGTTTTTGTTTCTCCTGTAACTCCATCTTCGAGAAAACCTTTCCACTTTCGTAATAGCTGAAAAAATTATAGTTCAGGATTTCACTCACGCGGACCAAAGTAAGGATATCGATAGTTGCGGTATTCAGCATCTCCTGCGTTTTTGTTTTGCTGATCTCAAGGGCGGCGGCAATGTCTGAAACAGAGATATCTTTCTGCTTCATTTCCTTCCAGATCATTAAGCCTATATGGACACTCATCTTATATTATGGGATAATTTTGAAACATTGAAATTACGGAAAGCAGGCTGATTTAATCATTTTTTGTGGTAATGATAATTAGTCTAAATATTTCTTTAGCATATCATCATAATGATCGGGCACTTAAATGCTAACATCGGAAGAATCATTTTAATAACTGATGCGGCTCATATTTTTAACACGGGCTTTTTACAAACTTTATATCTATCAAAAAAGACCCATTATGAAAAAAATCCTGGTACCTGTTGATTTCTCTGCAACTGCAGAGAACGCAGCCGATTATGCAACTGATCTGGCCCATGGTATTGGTGCCAGAGTAGAACTGTTAAATGTTTTTCAGGTTCCGGAGTTTTCTCCTGCTGCGGCATCTCTGGTATGGCCGCTTGAAGAATATAAGCTTATAGAAGACGATGCTAAAAAAGCCTTAGGCAAACTGGTCGAAAAGGTTGAAGAAAAATATAAAAAGGCCCATCATGAGCTTGGTTTTAAAGCAGAAGTGTTTGGGAAATCTGTTCGTGGCGAGGTTGAACAAGAGGTTAGTAAATATTTTACCGAGTGTAAAATGAACCTCGTTGTGGCCGGATTAAACCATGCAGATAAGTTAACCAAAACGCTTATGGGCAGTGTTGCCAGAAAAATTATCGAGGAGGAAATACCTGTTTTGCTTATCCCTGCGGGATATCGGTTTAAGAAACCTAAGAAAATTGCTTTTGCCACAGATTTTAGCCATAGTGATATCCCCGTTTTATGTACACTTGCCGAATTTGCAAAACCTTTTAATGCCGATATACTCATTACACATACCGGTCATTCAAAATCAGAACCAGAAGGTTATAAGCATACAACCGAAGATTTTTTAAACCGGGTTGCCGATCGGGTTAACTATAGAAATATCTACCATAGGCATATTAACAGTGAACGGATTAAGGACGGTTTAGATTGGATCGTAGAAAACGGACAGATCGATATCCTGACCATGGTGCATCGAAAACACGGTTTTTTTCATCGCCTGCTTAAAGGTAGCTATACCCTGAACATGTCAGATCATATTCAGATCCCGCTTTTGGTTTTACCGCCATCACACAACATTCCGATGTAATGGTTCATCACCAGATAAAATTCAATTATTATAATCTATTGTTAAACAGAATATATGTATCCTAAAACAATGAAAGCTGCAGTTATCCATGAATATGGAGGACCACTGGCCATAGAAGAACTTCCGGTTAGACCGCTCAATCAATACGAAATTTTGGTTAAGGTAATTTCATGTGGGGTATGCCATACCGATCTGCATGCCTGTAATGGAGACTGGCCGGTAAAATCAAAAATGCCATTGGTGCCAGGTCACGAAGCCATTGGGTTGGTAGCGGCAATGGGACATGATGTTAAAACTGTTAAGGAAGGAGATGTGGTTGGTGTGCCTTGGTTATACAGTGCATGTGGCTGTTGCGAATTCTGCTTAACCGGTTGGGAAACATTATGCTATGAGCAGCAGAATGGAGGCTATAGCGTTGATGGAGGTTTTGCAGAGTATGTAATAGCCGATTCGAGATACGTTGCCCATTTCCCTTCGCATGTAAATTTTGCAGAAATGGCGCCGATTATCTGTGCCGGGGTTACCGTATACAAAGGTTTAAAAGAAACTGATGCAAAAGCAGGTGAATGGGTAGCCATATCAGGTATTGGCGGGCTCGGCCATCTTGGGGTTCAGTATGCAAAGGCCCTGGGCTTTCAGGTTGCCGCGATTGATATTTCAAACGATAAACTGGAAATGGCCAGAAAACTGGGTGCAGACATTGTTGTTAATGCGCTAGAACATGACCCAGGTGAATTTCTTAAAAAACAAACCGGGGGTATGCACGGCGTATTGGTTACGGCAGTAACACCTGTTGCTTTTAGTCAAGGGCTTTCTGCATTGCGCAGAAAAGGTACTTTATCGCTAAACGGACTACCTCCAGGCAGTTTTGACCTTCCTATATTCGATACCGTGTTGAACAGAATAACGATCAGGGGTTCTATTGTCGGCACAAGAAAGGATATGCAGGAAGCGATCGAATTTGCGGTAGATGGAAAGGTAAGGGCGCAGGTTAAATCAGCAAAACTGGAAGATATCAATAATGTGTTCGATCAAATGAAAAAGGGCGAGATTGATGGACGGATTGTTTTGGATATTTCTGGTGATTAGGTGTTTATTAATCAATATTTAACGAATAAGAAGATGTTAGGGACATTAAAAGAAGAGGATATAGAAAAGCTCCTTAAGGAACAATATATTGGCCGTTTGGCCTGCCATGCACATGGAGTAAGTTACATTGTGCCCATTAATTATGTGTATAGCAGCAGTACGGTTTATGCTCACTCTGCTCCGGGGCAAAAAATCAGGATGATGAAAAGTAACCCTCAGGTATGCTTTCAGACCGATCAGATCCGCGATACTTATAATTGGAAAAGTGTGGTGTGCTGGGGCAAGTTCGAAGAAATTACGGATGCTGCAGAAAAACAAAGGGCGCTACAGGGGATTATCCACCGAATGATGCCTTTAACCAATACCCCTTCAGAGCAACCATCGCATGGAACTGGCAAAAAAGATACTTATGATGAGGATATTATCGTGTTCAAAATTATCTTTCATCTTAAAACAGGTAGATTCGAGATAAACGATAGTGTTGAATAAGCGGTTTTAGCAAAATAATATACCACAAACTTTCCCAAAGGCATATTATAACGTTAAAAAGTGACCTCACTCACTTTTCGTTTTGACAGGCATCACCTCCAGATCAGTTCAACTATAATAGTTTTGCTGTCGAAATCATCGGCTTTTTGTTATAAAAGGCCAAACCTTATTACAAAACACCATGCCACATTCATTCCATATCCCTGTATTAGGCCTAGGCTATTCTATTGATACGCCACTAAAAGTTGCCAGGTACGGTATTTCGTCCGTGCTATCTGTTGTTGATGACGAACTGATTGAGCGCATGCGTGCTTATCATTCAAAAAACCGCCAGATTCATTTCGAAGCGATTCCTAAAGGTGAAACCGATTGCCGGAGTAAACGCATTACGGCCTACCTCAACTTTTTGTCGGACACGATAACCGACGATTTTAAAAACTTAAAAAAGCAGGATTTTGCCACTGGTAATGATATTTGCCGTTATTTTGAGCTACTGCCCGTTACTGCTAAATTAAAACATGGTTATGATCTGATGTTGCAATATCCTGAAGGTGAAACCAAGCAGACCTTCCAGGCGCTTTTAAAAAATTCAATGCGGGTAGGGGCTATTGATGTGAATATCATGGCCAAGGTAGATAAAATGAATTATGTAAATGGCGAATATTCTGGTGATACCAATACGGATGCATTAGCTGCACTCCGTGGTTTTGCGGAAAGTAAGCTGAACGCCTCTGTTGTACTCTCTGCTGGCATGAACCCGAAATTATACAGCTATATGGAAAATTTTGAAGACTTTTTCCCTGATGAAAATGGCAAGCTGAAAAAGAAAATCATCTTAAAGGTTAGCGACTTCAGATCGGCCCTGATCCAGGCTAAATTTTTGGCAAAAAAGGGTTTATGGGTTTCAGAATTCAGGATAGAGTCGGGCTTAAATTGTGGAGGCCATGCATTTGCAACAGAAGGATACTTACTTGGGCCGATTTTGGAAGAATTTAAGCTCAAAAAAAACGATATGCTTGCTGAGCTTTTTAACATGTACCAATCTGCTTTGGCGCAAAAGGGAATCCCAACAGAAAAACAGCTCAAGCAGCGGATCAGTGTCCAGGGTGGGATTGGTACGGCTGCAGAACACGATTTCCTCCTTCAACATTACAATCTCGATGCAACAGGATGGGGAAGTCCTTTTTTATTAGTCCCCGAAGTAACGAATGTAGATGCCGAAACATTGGCGCAATTGGCCAGCTCAACAGAAAGCGATTTTTATCTAAGTGGAGCCTCTCCGCTGGGTATTCAGTTTAATAATTTTAAAAACAGTACAATAGAACTTCAGCGTACCGAGCGGATTGAAAAGGGCAGGCCGGGAAGTCCATGTACCAAGAAATATCTTTGCAACAATACCGAATTTACTGAGCAAGCCATCTGTACGGCATCCCGCGAATATCAGCACTTAAAAATCAAAAGTCTTAAAACTGCTGGCCTATCAGCTGATGAATACCAAAAACAGTTTAATCTGGTAACCGAAAAAGTTTGCCTTTGTGAGGGCTTATGCGCCGCTACCTATCTCAAATATAACATGGCTAAACCCAAAGAAAGCACCGCAGTAGCCATTTGCCCAGGGCCAAACCTGGCCTATTTTTCTGATGTGTATTCACTTGATGAAATGGTTGGTCATATTTACGGGAAAATTAACCTGTTGAGGCAGGTAGAACGGCCACATATATTCATCAAAGAACTCAATCTTTATATCGATTATCTTCAGGAAGATATCAAACAGCAGCTTCAGCATTTCAGCGATAAAAAAATAAAACAGTTAAACGGATTCAAACTCCAGCTGGCCGAAGGGATTAATTATTATAAAAAGCTTTTTGCCGAGGTTGCAGATCAGGCATCTGGAGAATTAAAGGGATTATATGAACAGCTGGCGAAGTCGAAAGGCAAACTGGACGGATTGATTATTGAATAAGAGAAAAAAGATCGCAAATAACTTTTCTATATTTACAAGGATATACTGATGTATTACATGGATAGATCGAGATTTTTAGATGCCATTATTGAAAATGCCATTGATGGGATTATTACCATTGATGATAAGGGGCTTATAGAACATTTAAACCCGGCTGCACTTGAGCTTTTTGGTTATGGCAGAGCAGAACTGGTTGGGAAAAACGTATCGGTGTTAATGCCAGAACCAGATCATTCGCGCCATGATGGTTACTTATCCAGATATGAACATACCGGGCAGAAACACATTATCGGAACTGGGAGAGAAGTTTCTGGTAAACGTAAGGATGGCTCGGTTTTTCCTTTCAGGCTGGGGGTAAGCGAAATAAAATTTAGCGACCGTAAAATTTATACCGGTTTTATCCACGATCTGAGTAAAGAAAAGGCCAATGAAGAGCAGATCAGAAGTTACACCGAAAAATTAGAGGTCAAGATCAAGGAACGCACACACGATCTGGTAAAGCTGGTATCCGAACTCGAAATGGCCAAAGAAAATATGCAGGCGCTTTTTCAGAAAGAGAAGGAACTCAATCAGCTCAAAACAAGGTTTGTTTCTATGGCCTCGCATGAGTTTAGAACACCACTCAGTTCGATACAATTATCGGCTTCTTTAATCGATAAATATACCTCCAGGCATGATGTTGCCAGTGTAGAAAAACATACGCTGAAAATCAAAAATTCGATCAATAACCTTACTACAATTTTAAACGATTTCCTCTCGCTCGAAAAACTCGAGGCCGGAAAAGTGGAAGCATCGGCACAATCTTTCAATATCATCAGCTTTGCTGAAGAAATAGCTGAAGAAATGCAGATGATGACCAAAGAGAACCAGCATATTATTTACGAACACACAGGTACGACCGCCGAAGTTTACCTCGATCCGAACCTGTTGAAAAACTGCGTCATTAATCTGATCTCCAATTCGATAAAATACTCTGGCGCAGATACTTTGATCCAGTTCAATTCTATTTTAAAAGATGATGAACTCATTTTGGAGGTGAAAGACAATGGAATCGGCATTCCAAAAGTAGATCAGCAAAATCTGTTCGAACCATTTTTCAGGGCACACAATACGGGCGACATCCCCGGCACAGGTTTAGGCCTGAACATTGTAAAAAGATATGTAGGTTTGATGAATGGCACCGTAGCCTGCCAGAGCGAACAAAATTCAGGTACGGTTTTTACGCTCAGCTTTACCTTCAATAAATAATTTACTTTTAATAACCATTCCTATGAACAAGAAAGTTTTGATTATTGAAGATAATGACGACATAAGGGAAAGTACAGCTGAGGTGCTGGATCTGGCAGGTTATGAAACTTTTACCGCGAAACATGGTAAATTAGGTGTAGAAATGGCTTTGAATCATTTGCCTGATGTGATCCTCTGTGATATCATGATGCCAGAACTGGATGGTTATGGGGTTTTGTACCTGCTGAACAAAAACCAGAAAACAGCAAATATTCCTTTTATTTTCATTACGGCAAAAACCGAGCGGGCAGACATGCGCAAAGGCATGGAAATGGGTGCAGATGATTACCTCACCAAACCGTTTGATGATATAGAACTTTTTAAGGCTATAGAAAGCAGGTTTAAAAAGAAACAACAATCAGCTGGCTTTAATGCAGCGTCGGGCAATAGCGAAGCGGTGATGGACGAGCTCCGTAAAAAGGGTAAATCAAGGCCAATTACCAACAAACAGATTATTTATGTGGAAGGGGATGAACCGACCCATCTTTATTATGTAGTTAAGGGCCAGGTAAAAACCTACAAACGTTTTAAGGATGGCAGGGAGCTTTCGTCGAGCTTGTATCATGATGGCGATTTTTTTGGATATGAAAGTTTGTGTAATGGCGAAGTATACACAGACAATGCAGCAACCTTAATTGAATCAGAAATTATCCATATTCCCAAAGCCGATTTTATGGAGTACCTGCTCAACCATCAGGCCGTATCCAAAACTTTTATTGCTTTATTGTCTGGAAATGTGCGCGATAAGGGAAAGCAAATGCTTCAACTGGCCTATTCATCGGTACGGAAACGTGTAGCAGAAGCGTTGCTACAAGTGGCTGCTAAATTTGGAGACGGTGTTGAAGATAGCTGTACCATCCGGATTTCTCGTGATGACCTGGCTGCATTGGTAGGTACGGCCAGCGAAACCGTAAGCCGAATGCTTGCTGATTTTAAAGATGAAAAACTGATCGATAAAACAGGCAATGCCATAAATATCCGCTCGATCGAAAAACTCAGAAACATTAAACAGTAGCGCGATCATTAGTTAACTGGCTATTGTGGGGCTGGACTTAAAGGCGTCGCAGCAAGTTATTTCGATCAGCAATGTACTTTAATCGATTCCGCACAGCCAACTTCAAACTAATCCTATCCCGGGTAATACTTTATATTTCCCGGGATAGGGTTGTTTTTATGGTAAAGTGGTTAAATCAACAGTTGGGGCTGTGCCGGTAGCGGTTCTGTTAAAAACCGTCCCGTAAGTCGTATAAGTAGCAAAGAAACCTCCGTTTTTCAGATAAAAGCTATTACCGGTAACGCCACCCTGGTAATCCATACGTTGCTCAGCTGATGCAGTGGCATCGTAGCTAAAACTGGCATTGGTAACCTCTGTCCAATTGCCACTACTGGTTTTATACCATTGATTGCCGTAGTTACAACTTCTTTGCAGGTAGCCCTGGTCTGGGTTAAAGTTCTCGATAAACGAATACATTCCTGTTAAATACGCCGTTGTATTTGGACGTTTCCATTGTGCTATGATCTTCCAGGTACCATTTTCGGGTGCATAAAACCAGGCCGTATAATCCGATCCGCCCGCACCATCGGGTTTGCCCTGCAATAAGAATTTATAGGTAGTACCCGCTACCCAGTTAAATAAGAGATAAGATTGTCCGCCTGTGCCTTCGCCACCGAACCCATTAGAGGTTATATCAGTTCCCTTCCTTACCAAAGTAGTGCTGCCGGTTGATGGATCCCATACCGAAAATAAAACCCTTCTTTCTGTAGCTGAGTTAACTTGCATGCCAAAGTACCCCCCGCTAAAACCATCGGCCATGAAATACGAACCGATTCTGTCTTGTCCGCTGGGCACATTCAGCTCACTGTAAAACCATTCTGTGCCCGATGGTACGGTGTAATTTAAATGGCACGATGGGCCTCTTCTCGACCAATAATAACTGGATACGGTATTGGCATATTGCACATTGGAAGCCACTGCAGGTCCGCTAATCACCAGGTCGGAAATGTCGCCATAGTAACTACCTGTTTTACTCACGCCCTGTATATCTACCCGTACATAGCCCGCAGCTGTAATATTTACGGTACCAATGGTAGTTGTGGTAGCAGTGGTACCGGTAATGGTTTTATTAAATACGGTACCATTAATAGTTACCTTGATGTTGCTGCTTCCTGAAGGTACGGTGCCTTTTACCGCTACAGTTAAACTTCCGGTAAGCCCTAAACGGAACCATACGCTGGTAATCGTGCTGGCTGATGTCCAGTTATGTAAACCAGTATCATTAATTAAGCCACCTGTGCCAGAGGTATAGGCATTACCACCTAAACCGACGTTTAGGGACGAACCGCCCAAACTTTCGGTAACTGCAATGGCGTTTTTAATTTTTGGTGTCTCTGTTTCCGCTGGGGTTTCTGTTTTTTTACACGAATACAAGCTTAGCAATAAGAGCAGGCCTGTGGCAAGTGAACTTGTTTTTTTCATTTTGGTTAGTATATGGTTGTTTATAATTAAGTTGCATCCATTTTGCCAATCTGCAATGCAGATGGTTTTTTGCTTAACCCAGCCTCATTTTCAACTGTCGGTATTTATAATTGTCACACACGGCCGCTAAGCCAACCCAAACACATTAGTGCAGTAAAAAACAAGGGATATTTTGCACTAACCATGATTGAAGTTAACGACTAACAATTGATAAAAAATTAAGATTCTCAGCGCAAACGTTTGCTCAATACAGGTATATTTTGCAAGGGAAAAAGGCATCATTTTATAGGTAATACAGCTTTTGTAAAGTTTGTAGTTGTAAGTAGTCTTAATATAGGTTTAACCAATCATTTTTGTTAAATGCTGTTTTAAACTATTTGATTTTAGTGTTTTATAGCTTTGTTTTTGAGCTTTTTTTGAATAAACGCAAACGGTTGTGCGAAGAATTGTAATTAATTTATTGATCATTGGTTCGCTGGTAATTAGTCAATGGTTCATAGTCGTATTCTTCATTGTGGGACCGCAAGTGGGCGCCAGCCTGTAGCGATTTCGGTAAAGCAATCTCATGAGGTGATTTATTTGTTCGTTGTTTAAATCGCTTAATTGCCGCTAAACGCCAAACTAAGAAATGTAACTAAAATCATTTTTTTCTCTAATCATTCTCACCTGCTGCACCTGCTCAGGGCCATAGTTTTGTATATATAAACTCTGTATATGAAAGCTATAGCTTACAACATCAAACCCGATGAAAAGGAATGGTTGGTACTGGCCAATTATAAAAAACACGACATTACCATAATTGCGAACAGTTTAACTATTGATACGCTTTCATTTGCAACCGGAAAGGAGGCCCTCTTGGTTTTTAACAACGATGAGCTAAGTGGGGCGATGATTCTGGGGCTAAAAGCCCTGGGCATAAAATACATTGCAACCTCATCTTCCGAAACAGACCATCTTGATTTAAAAGCTGCCGGTTCTGCTGGGATCAAAGTGGCAAATGTTCCTTTGGCATCTGGTGATGCCAACGCTAAACAACGGATGGAGCAGGTGATCAAAAACCTCGATCAATGGGCTGTGGGTAAATGTGTAGGTAGCGCGTGCTGCTGTCAAAACGAATGTTCTACCCTAAAAGTGCTTAAATAATGGAAACTTCTACACTACTTAAAAAATACAATGTTGCCACACCAAGGTACACCAGTTACCCAACCGTTCCTTACTGGGATATTGAAAATTTCACTGCAAATGGTTGGTTAGCCAATGTAGCCAACACCTATGAAAGCCATAAAGATGAAGGGATCAGTCTATATATCCACCTTCCATTTTGCGAGAGCCTATGCACCTATTGCGGTTGTAATACCCGGATAACAAAAAACCATGATGTAGAGGTACCGTATATAAATGCTGTACTGGCAGAATGGAAAATGTATGTGGAAGTTTTGAGGGAGAAACCTAAACTAAAAGAACTGCACCTGGGTGGCGGAACCCCTACTTTTTTTAGTGCAGAAAACCTGGGATTATTGATCAATGGTATTCTGCAAAATTCAACTTTGGCTGCTGATGCAGAATTTTCTTTTGAGGCACACCCAGCCAATACCACCAGTGAACACTTAACTATGCTGTACAGTCTTGGTTTTAAAAGATTAAGCCTGGGAATCCAGGATTTCGATCCTAAAGTACAGTTCCTGATCAACCGCTTTCAAACGCCCCGACAGGTAGCTGTAGTTATCGCAGAAGCAAGGGAAATCGGTTATACCTCTGTTAATTTTGATTTGATCTACGGTCTTCCGGGTCAAACAATTCCGGGCTTAGCGGATACTATAGGAGCGGTAATCGATATGAAGCCAGACCGCATCGCTTTTTACAGTTACGCCCATGTGCCCTGGTTAAAACCCGGCCAAAGACATTATACCGAAAAGGATCTTCCCCTGGGCGACGAAAAATTTGCGCTCTACCAATTGGGCAGACAATTGCTTGATGCCGCAGGATATAAAGATATAGGGATGGACCATTTTGCACTGAACAGCGATTCATTGTTCCAGGCGATGACTGAACAGAAGCTGCACCGCAATTTTATGGGCTATACCAATCAGCATACCCGTTTACTTATCGGATTGGGCGTGTCTTCCATCAGCGATAGCTGGACAGCTTTTGCACAAAACCCGAAAACGGTAGAAGATTATCTCAATAAAATTGAACAAGGTACGCTACCTGTAGAAAAAGGCCATTTCCTTACAGGTGAAGATCTTGAGGTAAGAAGACATATCCTTAACCTCATGTGCAAGGAAAATACAGTGTACAACGAAGGCATTCCAGAACAAGTGTATGGCAGGCTGTTGCCTTTATTACGCGATAAGTTGGTATGGGTAACCGAAAAAGAAATCAGAATTACCACCAAAGGGCGATCTTTTTTACGGAATGTGTGTATGGCTTTCGACGAGAAACTATGGCTCAAACAGCCCAAAACCCAATTGTTCAGTTCATCAATTTAAGAACAGTCTAAAATGGAAGATCAAAATAAAACCGCAACACAGGCCCTTTGTTATCATTGTGGCGAAGATCTGCCCAGGGTAAAATATCAGGCAGAAGATAAAGATTTTTGCTGCGCGGGCTGTATGGCCGTTTTCAAGATCCTTTCAGAGAATAATTTATGTAATTATTATGTGTACAATAACAATCCGGGCAGGCAATTTAAAAATGAAAGCCATTTAGAATATCTTGATGAGCCAAAAATTATTGATCAGCTGCTCGATTATAAACACGAAAGTTCGAGCATTATCACCTTTTATATCCCTGCAATACACTGCAGTTCGTGCATCTGGTTGCTGGAACACCTCTATAAAATCAACCCTGCTATATTCAGCTCAAGGATCGATTTTCTTAAAAAACAGATGACTATAAGTTTCAATCACGACGAAATTTCGCTAAGGCAACTGGTAGCAACTTTAAACCAGATTGGTTACGAGCCTTTGATCAGTCTGCAGGATGTTGTACAGGCACACAGCAGTTCGGTAGATAAAACTTTGGTGTTAAAAATAGCCGTTGCCGGATTTTTAATGGGCAATGTTATGCTCTTTAGCTTTCCGGAATATTTTGGTTTATCAGGTTTCGAGAAACAATTTCAATCCCTTTTTAGCTGGCTAAACCTTACGTTCTCTATCCCTGCTGCTTTTTATTGTGGTCGCGATTATTTTACCTCAGCTATAACAAGCCTTAAACACAGACATATTAACCTCGATACCCCTTTAGCACTAATTATTGCGGTGCTTTTCTTGCGCACTGCTTTTGAAGTTGTTTTTGGTACAGGCCCGGGTTTTGCCGATACCTTAACCGGTTTGGTGTTTTTGCTTTTAATGGGCAAATGGCTTAAACAGCGTACCTACCATCACATTTCATTTGATCGCGATTACCGTTCCTACTTCCCGATTGCGGTAACTACCCTGCAAAATGGTAAAGAAAAACCAGTATCCATAAACGAAATCAAGATCGGCGACCGGTTATGGATCAGAAGTGGCGAGCTGGTTCCGGCTGATGCCATTCTGATGAAAGGTGAGGCCTGGATGGATATGAGTTTTGTTACAGGTGAGTCTGATCCTGTACATAAGGTTTTGGGCGAAATTATTTATGCCGGGGGTAGACAAACCAGCGAGGCCATAGAGCTTGAAGTAATTAAACCTGTTTCGCAGAGTTATTTAACCGGTTTATGGAACAACGATAATTATAAAAACAATTCCGAAAAACAGAATTTTAACGATAGCGTAGCCAGGTACTTCAGCCTGGGTGTTTTTCTGATTGCATTTGCCGCTACCGGGTATTGGTTACTTCAAAACGATAGCCACAAGGCCTGGTCGGCATTTACTGCCGTAATTATTGTGGCCTGTCCATGCGTGCTGGCTTTGAGCACACCATTTACCTTATCCGCAATTTTATCGGTTTTTGATAAGAAGGGTTTTTATGTGAAAAACACCGATGCCGTTGAGGAACTTGCCAAATGCGATACCCTGATTTTTGATAAAACAGGTACGTTGACCAGTAATGAAAATGCAGAGATCGTCTTTAGCGGAATGATAACCGATGAAGAAAAGATTATTGTTGCCTCATTGTTGCGCAATTCTATACATCCCTTGAGCAGGCATATCATTAAGGCTTTAAATGTTGACCGGTTTTATTCGCTCAGCGATTATAAAGAGGTGGTAGGAAAAGGTTTGACGGCCAAAATTAACGGCCAAAGTATTTATGCGGGGCATCTTTCTATGCTGCCGGTCCAGGTACCATCTGCCGGGGAGAGCGGGGTGCATATTGTGATCGATCATGTATATAAAGGATGTTTTGATATCAGGCAACAGTGGCGGTCAGGGCTGGAACAAATGATTCTAAAACTTTTTCGATTCAATTTGCAGGTTTTATCCGGTGATACCGATAAAGACCGCTGGATGCTGGATACCATTTTCACGAAAAATACAACCATCAGGTTTCGCCAGAGCCCGCACCAAAAACTGGATGCTGTTCTGCTGCTTCAACAGCAAGGAGATAAAGTAATGATGTTGGGTGATGGCTTAAATGATGCCGGAGCCCTGAAACAGAGCAACTTTGGGGTTGCAATAACCGACAATATTAACAGTTTCAGCCCCGGCTGTGATGCCATTCTCAAAGGCAGCGCCTTAAATTATCTGCCAGATTTTATCCAGTTAAGTAAAGATGGACTGAAGATCATTAAAACAAGCTTCGCCATAGCCATCGCGTATAACTGTATTGGTATTTACTTTGCTGTGCAGGGCACACTCTATCCTTTGGTGGCCGCAGTACTGATGCCAATTAGTACGGTTACCATTATCTCCTTTACCACTTTGGCAACCAGGTGGTTTGCCCGTAAAAATAAACTGATATGAACATCCTTTACTTTTTGGTTGGCTGCAGTGTTTTAATGGCACTCATTTTTTTGGCTGCGTTTTTCTGGGCCTATAAAACCGGTCAGAACGATGATGTACATACCCCGGGTATCCGCATGCTTTTCGATGATGAAGTTGTTGCTGAAAAAAGTGAAGAAGATCACTTTTCTAGCTAAGCATCATCATCCTTTGTCTGTCCACTAGAGAATACCTTTGGAACACAAAACATACAAAAATTCAGCTTCTATTATGCAGTTAGAGAAATTTACTTACGATAACAAGATTGTTCGGAACTTTGGTATTGCCACCCTGGTATGGGGAATTATAGGAATGACCGTTGGCTTGCTTGCAGCCATGCAACTGTTTAAACCGGCAATGAACATGGGCAGTCAGTACACTACATTTGGCCGCATCAGGCCGCTGCACACCAATGCCGTAATTTTTGCCTTTGTGGGCAATGCCATTTTTATGGGCGTTTATTATTCCCTTCAGCGTTTGTTAAAAGCACGGATGTTTAGCGATGTGCTGAGCAAAATCCACTTCTGGGGCTGGCAGCTGATCATTTTATCGGCAGTAATCACCCTGCCGCTTGGCTTTACTACCTCACATGAGTATGCTGAACTCGAATGGCCGATTGATATCGCCATCACCATCATCTGGGTGGTTTTTGGCGTTAACATGTTCGGTACCATTTTTAAAAGAAGAGAGCGTCATTTATATGTTGCCATATGGTTTTACATTGCCACTTTCGTTACCATAGCCGTATTGCACATCGTAAACTCTTTTGAGCTGCCCATTTCTTTCATGAAAAGTTATTACGTGTATGCCGGCGTACAGGATGCATTGGTACAATGGTGGTACGGGCATAACGCAGTAGCATTTTTTCTAACTACACCTTATCTCGGCATGATGTATTATTTCTTGCCGAAGATGGCCGGAAGACCCGTTTACTCTTATAAATTAAGTATCCTGCATTTTTGGTCGCTCATTTTTATTTACATCTGGGCAGGCCCGCACCATTTATTATATACTTCATTGCCTGGTTGGGCACAATCATTAGGTGTTGCCTTTTCGATCATGCTAATTGCACCAAGCTGGGGCGGTATGATTAATGGCCTGTTAACCTTGCGCGGTGCCTGGGATAAGGTAAGAGAAGATGTAACCCTTAAATTTATGGTGGTTGCCCTTACCGCTTATGGCATGGCCACTTTCGAAGGTCCGTTATTATCATTAAAACAGATTAATGGGGTAGCCCACTTTACCGACTGGATTGTAGCACACGTACACGTTGGTGCTTTAGGTTGGAACGGATTTTTAACCTTCGGTGTACTTTACTGGTTAATCCCCCGCATTTACAAAACAGAATTATACTCGAAAAAGCTTGCCGGTTTCCACTTTTGGATAGGTACTTTGGGCATCCTTTTTTATGCTGTTCCCATGTATTGGGCAGGTTTTACGCAGGGGCTGATGTGGAAAGAGTTTACGCCCGAAGGTTTATTAAAGTACCCGAATTTCCTGGCTACCACACTGCAGATTATCCCGATGCATGTTTTGCGTTCAATTGGTGGTGCACTGTATTTAATAGGGGTAATTGCAATGACTTATAACCTGGCCAAAACCATGTTGGGGGCTAAATTACTTGCCAATGAACCGGCAGAAGCCATGCCATTGAGCAAAGTGATCATCGAAACCTCTCCCGCAGATAAAGCCTGGCACAGGATTTTAGAACGCAAGCCGATGAAATTTATGGTGCTCTCGCTCATCATTATCCTTATCGGGGGCATGGTAGAAATGATGCCCACTTTTACCATTCAATCCAATGTTCCAACTATAGCCAGCGTAAAACCTTATTCAGCGCTCGAACTTCAGGGGAGAGATCTGTACATCAGAGAAGGTTGCGTAAACTGCCATTCTCAAACGGTAAGACCTTTCCGTTCAGAAACTGAGCGATATGGTGAATATAGTAAAGCCGGAGAGTTTGTTTACGATCACCCGTTTTTATGGGGAAGTAAACGTACCGGACCAGATCTTCATCGCATAGGCGGGAAATATTCTGATGCCTGGCATTACAATCACCTGGTCGATCCTACTTCAATGTCGCCAGGAAGCATTATGCCGCCTTATGCCTGGCTCATCGAACAGAAACTGGACATTACAACCACAGCAAGCAAGATCAGGGCCATGCAAACATTGGGCGTTCCTTATCCCGATGGTTATGATAAACGTGCTAACGATGATTTAAAAGTTCAGGCCGAAAAGATTACACTCGACCTAAAACAGAATAACATTAAGGTTAAAAGCGACAGGGAAATAGTAGCCATTATTGCTTATCTGCAACGTTTGGGTACCGATATAAAAGCCAATAAAGAAATCATTCCTTCAAATCAATAAAATATGTTCAACCAGATCAAAGATTTAGCCGGTGGCGAAATATACCTCATCACCTCTCTGCTCATGTTCATGGTGTTTTTTGTAATCGTGGGTATTTACCTGCTCAAACTAAATAAAAAACATATCGAAGTGATGAGTCAGCTTCCCATTCAAGACAATCAACCTATTGCATATGAAGAAGATTAAACTTTTGTTATTGTTCCTGTTCATCTCAATTACAGCCTTTGCTGCTGATGAGAAAGCCGCAGCGCCCATAACATCTGCTCAGGCAGGCTTGGGGCTAAACCAGTCGGAAATACTGATTATAATCCTCCTGGTTTTTGCAGTTGTGCTTCTTGTTGTTTCAGTAAGCCTGTTAAATGCATTCAAGGTAATGTACCAGGAACAGTTAAATCCTACACCGTATACCAAACCTGTAAAAGAGCCGGTTTTGGATTACGATAGCTGGTTAAAGCAACAGCCTGTTAAACCTTCAATCTGGACAAAACTTTTAAGCTTAAGGCCAATTGAAGAAGAAAAGGATCTGGTAATCGATCATGCTTACGATGGCATTAAAGAGCTCAATAACCCAGTGCCGGCCTGGTTTAACTTCCTTTTCTACGGTACAATGATTTTTGCTGCGGCATATCTTTTTTATTACCACATTGGTGGCTATGGAGACCTGCAGGATAAAGAATACGAAAATGAAATGGCCAGGGCGAAGATAGAAAAAACAGCCTACCTCGAAAAATCGGCCAATACCATTGACGAAAGTTCGGTTAAGTTTGATAATACACCAACAGTGCTGGAAGAAGGCAAAACCGTTTTCACTACAAACTGTGTGGTTTGTCATGGCGATAAAGGTCAGGGCATCATCGGGCCAAATTTAACCGACGAATACTGGTTACATGGTGGAAGCATTAATAATGTATTCAAAACCATAAAATATGGGGTACCCGAGAAAGGAATGATCAGTTGGGAGAAAAACTTAAATCCAAAACAGATCAGTGCAGTTACCAATTTTATTCTGTCGCTAAAAGGGACAAATCCTGCAGGAGCCAAAGCTCCACAGGGTGAAAAATACGAAGCGAAAGATTTAAAAGACAATGAGATGAAAACACCAACCGACAGTGTGAACCAAGCCAATGTTACCAAAAAATAAAAAAGAAAATAAAGGCAGGGGCAGAAATTTTATCTATCCTAAACAGCCATCGGGCAGGTTGTATACCTACCGGAAATGGGTAAGTTATGTGTTGCTTTTATTTTTGTTTGCCTGTCCATTTGTAAAGCTTAATGGTGAGCAACTGGTACTGCTCAATTTTATAGAAAGAAAATTTGTATTCTTTGGATTGATTTTTACCCCGCAGGATTTTTACCTCTTTGCCCTTGCCATGCTCATTTTTATCATGTTCATTGTGTGCTTTACGGTAGTGTTGGGCAGGTTGTGGTGCGGATGGGCTTGCCCACAGACAATTTTTATGGAAATGGTTTTCCGTAGGATTGAATACTGGATCGAAGGAGATGCCAACAAACAAGAGAAACTAGACGAAGCAGGTTGGACCGCGGAGAAAATATTCAAAAAAGGCAGTAAACATTTTATTTTTCTGGTGATTTCTTTTGCCATTGCGAATACTTTCTTGGCTTATATGATCGGTTCTGATGTACTCTTTAAAATTATAACTGAACCGATTGCTGGGCATGCTTCGGGCTTTATTTCCATCTGGCTGTTTACATTTATTTTCTATGGGGTATTTACCTATGTACGCGAAGTGGTGTGTACGGTAATCTGTCCGTACGGTAGGTTACAGGGCGTTTTGTTAGACAATCAAAGTTTGGTAGTAGCCTATGATTTTACCAGGGGCGAGCCACGTGGGCATCTTCAAAAAAATGCTAATGAGTTAACAGCCGGCGACTGTATAGATTGTGGACTTTGCGTGCAGGTTTGCCCCACGGGTATCGATATTCGCGAAGGTACGCAGCTCGAATGTGTAAACTGTACGGCCTGTATCGATTCGTGCAATGAGGTGATGCTTAAAATAAACAGGCCCAAAAATCTGATCGGTTTTTTTAATCAGGATTTCATTAAGGAACGTAAACCCTATAAAATTGGCTTAAAATCTTACGGTTACGCTGCGGTACTATTTGCCGTATTGATGGTTTTTTCTTCATTGATTTACAGAAGAGAAGATATCCAGACTACGGTATTAAGAGCCAGCGGCACCTTGTATCAGAGCAGGGGAGCAGATAAAACAAGCAATCTTTATAATGCAGAGCTGATCAACAAAACCAATAAAGCGGTAAAGTTTACTTTCAGATCGAAGGAAAAGGGAGACGAAATTAATTTCATCCAAAAGGCTGATGTTTTGCCAAAAGAAGGCTCGGTACACCTCACTTTTTTTCTGATCAGGAAAAACAACTCCATTAAAAAATATAAAACCGATGCCATTTTCGAAATTATTGCCAATGGCGAGGTTTTAAGTACGGCAACTACAAGTTTTTTCGCGCAACCGGAAGGAATTGAGGATTGAATTAGAGAATGAGTGAATGAGTGAAGGATTGAATTTTGAATGATGAATGTGGAGTTATCGTTGCCATTCACTCATTCAATCATTCTCTCATTCAAAATTAAAAAAGAGCTATGAACTGGGGAACAAAAATAGTTTTGGGCATGCTTACATTCATGATGTTTATTGTGGGAATGGTAGTTTATATGTTTCATGTACACGGAAGAGATGCCCTGGTAGAAGAAAATTATTACGAAAAGGGAATCAATTATAATGCAGAATACAATGCCAAAATGAACGTTATAGACGATAATGCCAGTCCCAAAATTACCATTACAAAAACTCAGATTATCATTCAGGTAAAAGATAGTGCAAAATACGATCTTGTTTTAATGCGGCCTGCCAATAGCAACGATGATGTTAAGTTAAAGGGACAGACCTCAGGAACGGCGAATCTTATTCTGGTTGATAAAACTAAAATGCCCAAAGGAATGTGGTTTTTAAACCTCCAGTGGCACTCCTCAGGAAAGGATTATCTGTTTAAAAATAACATCACCCTATGATGGATTTTTTGCCATTGGCATTTTTGATGGGGCTTTTCGGAAGCCTTCATTGCGCCGTAATGTGCGGGCCGATTATGCTGGGTATGCCATTCGCGAAACAGGATTTCTTTCGAAGTGGATTTCAGCTTTTGTTGTACCAATTTGGCAGAATTGCCGTATATACTGTGTTAGGATTGTTGGTGGGTGCCTTAGGGAGCAGTATCCGCATCTTTAGCGATCAGAAAATGCTGAGTATCTTAATCGGTTCTATACTGATTTTATTTACAGCGCTACAGTTTAATGCTGTTTATAGAAATAGGTTTTCTAAGTTCCAGTCATGGGTACTCAATCCGCTGAGCAGGCTTATGGGAAAGGTATTCAATTTGCCATTGTGGGGATTGTTTGCCGGAATGCTTAATGGCATCATCCCCTGCGGGATGGTTTATCTGGCACTTGCAACTGCTTTAAATACTGGTAGTATTAAATCTGGTGGTACTTTTATGTTCCTCTTTGGATTGGGTACCGCACCACTGATGCTCATGATTTCGTTAGGCGGGATCTTCCTGAAGAAATACATCCGCTTTAATACCAACAAACTTATTCCCTGGTTTATGTTTTTTATGGGAGCATTGCTCATATTACGGTCGGCCGATTTGGGTATTCCCTTTATATCCCCCAAAACTATAAATGCCTATGGACATGTTATAGACTGCCGATAAAAAATATCCATAGCAGAAATCCCAAAGGCTAAGCGCTATGGATAAATTGGCAACCTGTAAAGATTAAAGTGCCATACTGTTTACTTTGGCTAATATCCCATCTGGTACTTTTGCCGCAGGGAAAGCTGGAATCCGCAGACTGGGTAATAAAAATGGTCGGACAGATGGATGCCGAAGGTTTTGGGCATTGCTCCAATATGGAGGCCTGTGAGGTAGAATGCCCTCAGGAAATATCGGTTCTGCACATCGGAAGGATGAATTATGAATATAATAAAGCATTGGCACTAAGAAAATAAAGAAATGATCATCATCGCAGCTTACCTGGTAATTGCCGTTTTAGTCTTGTATGCCCTTTTGGTGCTGCTATCCAATTGGCGCTATAGAATCCAGCTTAAAAGATTGTTCTCTATCCGGGATAAATCTGCGCCAAGGGTTTTTAAAATTGATCAGCTTTTAGCTCTCCCAACTCCGGTTGAGAAATATTTCAGACTGGTGCTCAAAGAAGGTCAAAGTTACCCCGGTACCATCCGTTTAAAACATGGCGGCCAGTTTAAAATGGCTTTGGATAAGCCATGGATCCCGATCCGTGGTGAGCAGTATTTTACCACAGTTCCCGCTGGCTTTATCTGGAAAGGTAATACAGCCCTGTTCAGTGCAAGGGATATGTATATAGGAGATAAGGGAAAACTGGAGGTTTTTCTGTTTAATGCATTGAAGATTGTTAATGGCAAGGGTGATAAGTTCAATCAGGGCGAGCTGCTGCGATGGCTAGCGGAAAGCGTATGGTTTCCGACCAATCTTTTGCCGGATGAAAATAAGCAATGGTTCGCTATTGATTCAAAAAATGCGAGGCTCAAAGTGGAAATTAATGGATTGGTATTAAATTATCTGGTCTGCTTTAACGACAGGGGAGAAATTGAAAGCCTGTCAACCAAAAGATATATGGCAGAAACGCTTGAGACCTGGATTATTAATCTTTCTGATTACCGCGAAATCAATAACATTATTATTCCCACCTTAGCAGAAGCAAGCTGGAAACTAAAAGGGATAAAATATCCATACGCAAGGTTTGAGGTAAAACAGATAGAATACAATAAGTCCTTCCGATTTTGAAAAAATATCGATTATCCAAACCATGTTAAGACACTTCGGAGTTAAAAGAACCTATGCGCACAATTTGAAACTGGCAGTTTTACTGAGCCTGACCGCGGGTTTTGTAAACGCAGCTGGGTTTCTCGGTTTTTCGGCACTGACGACAAATGTTACCGGACATGCTGCGCTTTTTGCCGAAGGCATTGCCAGACAGGACTGGGGAATGGCCAGACTCATTGCGATCTGGATGATGCTTTTTCTTGCCGGAGCTTTCACGAGCAGCCTGATCGTTAACAAAATCGGCCACAACGCAAGGTTCTCTTTTACCATTCCTATCGTGCTGGAAATTATCATACTGATATTTTGTGCGTTCTCAGCCTTTGTAAAAACCCTGAAGTTCTCTAACAATTTTTTCGCCGGGTCCCTGCTTTTTGCCATGGGGCTGCAGAATGCTTTGGTTTCGGTAATTTCTGGTTCAGTTGTAAGGACTACCCATCTGACCGGGACCTTTACAGATTTGGGGATAGAGCTCGCGCAGCTGAGAAAAGATAATTACAAGGCTCAGGTCGAGCTCCTGTCTAGGATTAAACTCCGGGTTTCTATAATCCTCTTCTTTATGCTCGGTGCGCTATCAGGTGCATATTTGTATACCTGTATTAGTTTCCGCTCGTTTTTGATCCCCGGATCAATGCTCTGTTTTACCCTGCTGTATGATGTTTTTCGTCTGAATATCAAAAGATACTATTCTAATTTTCGCTACCGAAGAAGGGATAAGATCAAGGAAGCACCGGGCGATGGAAATGAAGTGTAGAAATAGCGGTTACGAAGTGTTTAGCTGGTGATCTGGATTCATCTATGCTATCTCTTAGGGATAGTGAACAGCCAGCTTGATAGGTAGCGCTTAAGGCAACGGGTGGGATGACTTGTGCATTTCACGATATAACTAATAAAATTTTCTATTGACATTAATCTGTTAATTTAACGAAATCGCAAGTCTGTCCATTGTTTTGGGCCGAGGCACTAAGACTTGCGCTAGATGGGAAATCACTTATTTATTTTTATTAGCGCTGTTAGCGTTATGCGGCCAATGTTCGACCCTTTTTTGATATTGTGAGGCTACAGTAAATTTCGAAAATTCGTTAAAAAATAAGGTTGAAGGGCAATATCGGAAAAAGAAACTACCATAAGTTTTTACGAACCAATGTGCTATTGTGAACTCTGGTGGCGAATTACAACTTCTTCAATCCTGCCAAGACATGTGTATAGTATTTATCTTGAAACTGGTAAATGCAAATTTATACATGTCATTAATTAGCTGATCTCCAACACTCAAAAGTTATTTCAGACGATAACGTCTATATTCTGAACACTGAGCATAATCACAAAAAAACACAATTACTTTCAAAAGGTAACTCCTCACTTATTGAATGAAGGATCTCTAATTTTTAAGTGAGGCAATTTTCACATTTTTAATTACGTTTTTTTTCGACCTTAATAGTAAGTTTTCAACTTTTAAATCGGGACGGAAAGAAATCATAGTGCGCTGACCAGCAATTTCAGTATCAATTAATGACCCGCCAAATTTGTCTTCATATTTAACAATCATTCTAACTGTAAACGGTTTATCTGTACCAGACAAATTTTCAATCGCATAATTACGCACACTGTTTGGTGATCCCCCCTCATGTAAGGATTTCTCAGTACCAGAAAAATTCTGAAGCTGTCCATTTCCATATTGTGCCCTTTTATATTTTGGACTGATTTGAACTTCAGAAGCATGGTCTTCACTGTCTGCGCCTAGAAAAAGTGCGCCTAGTTTTCCATTTAATTCAGTGCCCGGTTCTACATCGAAAGTCAATAGGAACGAAGAAGACCCTGTAGGAAATGTAGAAGTTTTTTTAATTTCTTTTGACAGTAACCTTTCTTTTTGGATTGCAGGTATGATCTCGTTCATCCACTTTGTTCCAATTCTGCCGTCGGGAGCCTGGACCATTTCATGTATAGCTAGTGTTCCACCCCAAGCTGCTATTGGAATCCAGCCAGCCAGCAAAAACCGGCCGTTGCTTATTTCTGTTACGGCTGGCACATTCATTCCATTGTAAAAGTCAAGCCCTGCTTTAACGCCATCTACAAATCTGTCCGCTGTTGCACCTGCTGGTTTTGACCAAAAACCGGTAAAACCACCAATAACGTAGTCATAACTTTGCCAGCGAAAGAAAAATGTACAATCGCCGCCAGGAGGGAAGTTTGGATTTACGGATTGCCAGCCACCATTAATGGACTTGGATTCCCACGTCCCTTTTGCTCCATAATTTGCCAACATGCGCAAGCGTCCCTCCGGATCTGTATAAACACTAGGGTTTTCGCAAGGATGAAATAAGATTTTTGATTTCTTGAACTTACTGATCCCATCTTCACTAATGGAATAGGTGGATCCAGCAGGATAGCCAGGAATGGTGTCGTATCGGAAAGAACCCGTAATGCCATGTTTATTGTAATAATCCCACTGTAAAGGCAACATGGTTTGTTCCTTAGGGTAAATCCGTGTGGTATGCAATCCGTAACTGATACAAAGTTTATTGTCAAAGATAAAAGGTGTACCAGTTCCAAACGCCTCCCATTGCTCCTCTATAGGCGTGGCGGCATCGTGTTCAACCCAGGTTTTAAAATCGGTGGTGGAGAGGTGCTCAAAATAATGGCCTCCTTTTCCAAATTTGCTGGCGTGACCACGGCGGTCAAATAAATAGAATAAATGGTAACGTCCCTTATAAAATAAAGTAGCAACATCTCCCACCCAGGCATTATGTCCCTGAGGCGTCCAGTATTGAATTTCAGCCACAGTTCTGGGTTTTTTCAAAGCCACTCTTTGCGGCTGCATTCCTGGGAAAAAAATTTCCGCTTTTAAAACAACTGAAGGATCTATGCTCCAGGTGCTTTGTTCGCCCCATTTTGGATATCCTATGGGGAAATCATTATCAAGAAGCTCATTATCAACGTATAAAGTCCACCGAACTCCGGAAAAATGAAGTACAAGCTCATGTTCTCCATTTAGTTTTTTCAACATCCCTAAAGGAATACCCACAGACATATCCCGTGGACCATTAGGCTCAGTTGGAGAATGAAGCCGGAGAGACGCTTCTAATGCTGGGTCAGAGCCATCTGGCAATAAATAAGCAGGATAGTTTTGACGTTTTCGATCCTTAGCGTCGTGATGAAATATTGTCACTTTTAACACTTCAGGGATATCAATAAGTGTCTTATTCGCACTTCCTGCTTTAAGATTGACCAGTAATTTTATGGTAAAGCTACTGCTATCTGACGGGGATTTGAAAATTGCGCTTCTTGTTTTTGACGAAAGCGTACTTAGCGCAGATCCTCCGGTAAATGTCCACGGTGTTGAGCGCAATATCAATTTAACAGCCTGTTGTTTTGATTGTGCGTAAAGCGTCACGGATAGTCCCATCATCAATACCAGGCAAACCGATATTTTAGTGATTAATTTCATATCTTATAATTTTAGATTTTCCAATTCTTTTAGAATTGTTGATTTTCTTTATTAATTTTCTTCTCTTATCGTAGCAGGTAACAGGTTCGAAAGATAAACATTAACCTAATTGATACTGATTAACTAAGTGAAAATTATTTGCTAATCTAATTCGTTCTAGCATCTCCCATCTAGTCTAGCGTCTCGCTAAAACCAAAGTCAAGGTAACACACTGGGTTATTTTTGAACGGGATTACCAATTAATTGAACGAATAAACAAAACCCCTTAACCTTACTATACCCACTTTTGTAAACAACAATTACATAACAACATAAAAGGCTATGGGACTATCAGGTTTAGGAATTTTCATACCATAATTGGTATCGCTGCCATTGCAGCGGCAATCATTTCATTTGTACGCTTTGGCAAAATTGATTTAACGCATCTTAGTGGTAAAATATACTTTATACTACTGCTGTTACGGCTTTAACTGCATTGGGAATCTCCAAACGTGGAGGCTTTAATCCCGGGCATGTTTTTTCGGTATTCATTTTTATTTTAGTGACGGTGGCTTTTTGGCTTTCGATAAAGCGGAGTACCAATAATCAGGCCCGCATTATTATCTCGTTTTAGAAAATGTCAAAAATGTAATTGCCGATATTAAAATATTATCTTTGTTTGATCGGATATGACTGTAAGACAGTGATAATTTCATTGTTGGTCTTTCATCCAACCGCCAGCCGTCCTTAACCATAAACCAATAATTGCTTTGCAAAACTAAAAAAATGCCATTGAATTCTTTTTCACGTTCCCTATCTCTTGCACTTTTTATCGTATTGATATTTTCCGCTAAATTATCTGCGCAGTCCGGAAATACTGTTCCAGAAAAACTTGCCGATAGAATTAAGGAAGTTGAAAAGAACCTGGGGCTGTGGGCTAAAGATCTTAACAGTAAGAAATACGATTTACAAGATAGGATGGCTAAATACAACATCAATGGAGTAAGTATTGCAGTGATCAAAAACTATAAAATAGATTGGGTAAAGGGTTATGGTTTTGCTGACGTTAATCGTAAAAAGCCCGTGACTATCAATACATTGTTTCAGGCCGGATCAATAAGCAAATCACTGAACGGGGTTGGTATTTTAAAACTAGTTCAGGATAAAAAACTGGACCTTAACACTGATATAAATGATCGTCTGAAAACCTGGAAATTTCCCTATGATCAGGTATCCAACAATAAAAAAATAACCCTTGCAAATCTTCTTAGCCATACTGCCGGTTTGTCGGGTCACGGTTTTAGTGGATATACCAAAGGCGATCGGATCCCGTCTATCTATGAAACACTTGATGGAAAAAAGCCTGCAAATTCGGAACCTGTACGCTCGGAAGATGAGCCAGGTAAGACTGCGGTATATTCCGGAGGAGGGATTACTATTTCACAGTTAATCGTGACTGACATTACTGGCGAGCTATATCAGGATTATATGTGGAATCAAATACTAAGACCTATGGGCATGACAAACAGCTTCTTTAACCAACCGCCAATTAGAAGTAAAGAGCGCTTTTTGGCAGTGGGATATTCATCCGATGGGAGCGCAGTCAATGATATCGGTCATAATACCTATCCCGAGCAGGCAGCCGCAGGCCTCTGGACAAATCCGACCGACCTTGCAAAATATGTTATAGAAACGCAGTTAGCTCTGGAAGGAAAATCTGAAAAAGTATTAAACCAGGAGATGACACGCTTAAGGCTTACGCCGTTTATTGATGATGAAAGTGCCTTAGGTGTATTTATAAAACAAAAGGGAAGTGAAAAATATTTCACACACAGTGGTGGAACCAATGGATTTATTTCTGAGTATATAGGCAGTTTTGAAAATGGGAATGGCGTAGTTGTGATGACAAACTCCGGAAATCCGGGAATCTCAACGGAAATTTTTAATAGTGTAAGTCAGATATATGGTTGGAAAGATTTTTACCGTCCTGTTGAAAAGAAGACCACTTCATTAGCAGATTCTGTGATGCGGAAATATATAGGGAAATATATGTGGTACGGAAAACCAGCATTTATCGTTATGGAAAACAATGAACTGTGGCTAAATACCCCAGTTAAAAGCAGGATAAATTTCACATCTGATGTTGATTTTTACATCAACGAAAAGGAGGGTGATTATAAATTTGTTACGGATTCAAATGGTATCGTTACTGGCTTTGTTAATTCCAACAACCGAAACTTTGACAAATTGTAGTAATTAAACAGTTATCTTTTTTGAAGATTTGCTCTCCTTTGAAAGAACTTCGAAAAATATGCTTGAAGGTCGGTATCGGAAGAAGAAGTTTTAAACTTTATTAATACAGGTTTGACTTATACTTCAATGTTCAAACAGTTTTTATAGAGAGATTGCCTATGCTGGTCTATACTATATTTGCTAAAGCTGCTTTAGCCTTGTTCAGTCCTGACCGGATACGGCTTAGGGTCTCCATTCTCATTCCCAGAAAGGAGGCAATGTACTTGAGTGGTACGCGTTCTAACAAACGCGGGTAGCTTAGGATAAACCGGTCGTAACGTTTTTTCGCAGTGGGCAGCCTACAGATGAATGCCCGCTCAAATGCGCTCCGATAATGGATTTCCATTATTTTTCTGCCCACGTAATTGACAATTTCAAACTGTTGGTATAATAACTTCGACATCTCATGGGGTACTGCAATGGCTAGTACCGGCTCAATGGATTCGATATATTCTTCAGATACCTCATCTGTCCATAGGTTTCTGATTGTTCCGGCAAGTTCATTCTCAATGGCAATCCAGGTGGTTATTTTTTTACTGCCCACCTTCAGGTAACCATGGGCGGCACCTTTAATGATCAGGAAAATATAATGGTTACGTTTTAGTGGAGAAGCAATATGCTTGTGCTTGGCGAAGCGGACGGGGAAAGTCTGTGCATTGATGATCGACTCTATGGCCTCATTTAATGGATGAAAATTCTTGAAAAGAGATATTAAGGGGGATTGAAAACCGAAGTTTTTCCATTTATCCTCCTCATCTACAGGAGTTAAGTTCATTGATGATCAAACCTAAGGTATTATATCTATATAAAAGGATTATTGGGCGAAAGGTTATTCCTTTGCGGAATAATCGAATCGTTGAGGCTACTTAAATTCTTTTAATGTTGTCACAGGAAGTTATAAAGGAATGCTTTTTTATAATAGCTATGGTATTTTAATATTATAGGCTTTAATTTTTCATTTTAGCTAGTCCATCATGATTAAGTAGCGTAATCTTTGTTCCGTTTCTATCAATGAGCAGCTCATCCTTGAAATCTGATAAGGTGCGGCTCACCGTTTCCGTTGCCATGCAGGCCATAGCGGCAAGGTCTTCCCTGGTAATATTGATTAAATTATCATTTACCTTTGCCTGTTCATATAGTCGGAGCAATGTACCGGCCATTTTTTTTCTCACTGAATGATAGGCCAGTTCCAACAGCTGTTCTTCTTTTGCTCTATTATCTCTGGAAAGCAAATGGATAAATTTTCTTGCTACCTCCGGATATAAATTAAGTATGGTTTCCATTTGATCTATTGGAATTAGGCACACGCTACTATCCTCAAGGGCTGTGGCAGTATCTGCATAACAACTATTACTTAATGCCGCATTAATTCCAAGATAGTCACCCTGAACATAAATCCCAGTCATCAGCTCCCTGCCATCCTTAGTCAGTTTTATGGTTTTAATTCTACCATGCGTAACTAGATAGAGCCCTTTTCCATGATCATCCTCATAATAAATTACCTGGTTCTTTTTGAAATCCCTGCTTTTTTTTTCTTCAATAATTTTATTGAATTTAGCAAGACCGTCTGTTTTCTCAACCAATACTTTGAATGCTTCAGTTCTGTTTTGGTGGGAAAGATCGTTTGCAGCTTTCTTTCTTAAACGAATATCAATGGCATTTAGCAATTCCATATCATCAAAGGGCTTAACCAAATAATCATCTGCGCCCAGTTCCATTCCTTTCCTAAGATCTGCATGTTCAGCCTTTGCAGTCAGAAAAATAAATGGAATTCCTGATGTCTGCTCATGCCTGTTGAGCATATATAATACACCATACCCATCAAGTTCGGGCATCATGATATCACAAAGTATGATATCAGGAACATGGCTGATGGCGAGTTCAACGCCACGCTTACCATTCTCAGCCTGATATACCGTGTAACGGGCCATTTCTAGAATTTCAACCAGGTTTGTACGTATCTCACCATGATCTTCAATAATCAATACTTTTTTGCCCATGGTTATTTTTTTGTGGGAAGGTCAATGTAAATAAGGTTCCTCTGTTAACTCTGCTTTTAAAACTGACATACCCATCCATCAAACCTGTATATCTGGAAAGTATACTCAACCCAAGCCCAGTACCTGATATATTACCCGTATTGTGGGCACGAAAAAAAGCATCGAAAAGATGTTTGTGATCACTTTCAGGAATACCAATCCCATCATCACAGATTCTGATGGTACAATTATGTTCATTAATCTTGGTATAAAACTGAATCTGACTATCGGCCCCTGAATATTTAATGGCGTTGTCTATTAATATGATGATACAATTTTTTAATAGATTTTGATCGAGTGTTATCTTTTGGCTAGTACCTCTGTGTTTAAAGATAATCTTTTGCTTTCCCTGTAAAACAATCTGCATTTCGCCGGTAATTTCTTCTGCCATCTCTGATAAGTTAAAGCGACTCAGTGATGGCTTAACCATCCCGCTCTCTAATTTTTCCAGTGATAAAAAGTCGTTAAGAATAGCTGTAATATTAAGTACAGCATCTTTGATTTTGCCCACATGCTTTCTGATGTTCTTTTGATCAAGTGTTTCTGTATAACGTTCGATTAAGGAAGCGGATAGCTGAACGAGGCTCAGCGGTGTCCTGAACTCATGAGAAGCGATGGAAACAAATCTGCTCTTCAACTGCCCAAGTTCTTTTTCTTTATTAAGTGACAGGTTCAGATCAATTTGAGTTTTTTGGAGTTGATTCACACTCATTCTCAATGAATGCGTTCGCTCTTCCACCTGTATTTCAAGTTGTGCTGCATAGTCCTGTAATTTTCCTTCTGCCTCTTTTTCCCTGGTCAGATCATGAATGAAACCAGCATAAATTATCCTGCCTGAATTACGCCCAGACGAAATGGAAAGTAACTTCCGTTTTTCTTCATGCCTATTAGCTCTCGGCCAATCCCAATGATACTCGCTTCGCCTGTTTTTTTATAATTAAAAAGATAACGGTCATGGTAAGATCTGTCTGGCTGAGGCATCAGCATGGATATATTTCGGCCGATTACTTCTTCAGGATCATAATCGAAAAGACGGCATGCAGATGGATTAATCGACTCTACCACACCGCTGTCATCAATAGTGATCAGTCCGTCTATTGCATGGTCAATAATTGCCTTTAGCAATACGGCATTTTCCATAATTTATTGATTAACAGCTAAATGTTTTGGCTGCATTAATAGAACCATCGCCAGCGGGGATTGTTTGGATTTTATTCTTTTAAAGAATATCAGCACGCTTAAGATAGTCATTCAAAAATGGAAGAATGCTTAACCGCTCGTGATGAGCATCATCAATTCAGGTAGGGAATATCATTTCTAACTACAATTGGGGCGGTACTTTTGCTATATGTAGCGTCATCTGTCAATTCTGGCATTGACTGTTATAAAAAGAAGATGAACAATAACTTAGCTGCCAATAATACACCTGTTCCAGTTTTAAGCGTTGATGAGCTACTTAATGCTTTTGAAACAGATGGGCAGCAGGGTATCAGTATTAATGAGGCTTCGTTACGTTCAGTCCAATTTGGGCTCAACATTAACGTCAGCCAAAAGGTCAAAAGTATCTGGCAGATGTTTTTTGAGCAATTCAAAAGTCCTATCGTTTACCTGCTGTTTGTTGCTGCATTTGCATCGCTATATTTTAAAAACTCGTTGGAAGCCATCGCCATATTTATCGTTATTTTGGTTAACGCCCTGATAGGTTTTTTTATGGAACTACAGGCAAGGAGTTCCATGCGGGCGCTGAAAGAAATGGACCTAAGTGTCTCTAAAGTCGTTAGGGGCGGAAAAACCATGGATGTGCTTTCCGAACAGTTGACCCCTGGAGATTTGCTGCTGCTTGATTCCGGAGACATGGTGTCTGGAGATGGCCGGGTTATCGAATCAAACGGACTTCAGGTAGATGAGTCTGCATTGACTGGGGAATCATTTCCCATCCTTAAAACAAGCGATAGCCAGGGGGCAGATACTGATGCGTCTGCATCAATAAACATGGTATACAAAGGTACGGCGGTGATGAATGGAAATGGCAAAGCCATTATTACAGGCATTGCAGCAAACACCGAACTGGGTAAGATCAGCGAGATGGTTGGTCGTTCAGCTGCCACCAAATCACCTTTGGATATCAAAATCGGAAATCTGACCAAAAAGTTAATTTACATCACCCTTTTCATGACGGCTTTCTTTGCACTCACCGCTTTTATTGAAGGGAAACCCTGGCTCGAGATTCTGGAAACGTCAATAGCACTTGCTGTGGCTGCCTTTCCTGAAGGCCTTCCTATTGTGGCAACGGTTGCGCTCGCTTTTGGCATGCTGCGCATGGCAAAAAGAGATGCAATCGTCAAAAGACTTTCCTCGGTCGAAACGCTCGGGGGAGTGAATGTCATCCTTACAGATAAAACCGGAACCCTAACAGAAAATAAGATTTTTGTAAAAGTCCTGTCTTTTCCTGACGAAGAAGTACATGTTTCTATGGAAAAGGGACATCTGGTGTATGATGATAAGGGTATAAACAGAAGCCAGGAAAATTTTGAGCTATTGGTTAAAATCGGCACGCTTTGTAACAACGCCCCTGTTGATCAAACTGAGACGTCTAAGGTATCTGGTGATCCTATTGAAATTGCCTTATTGCTATTGAACAAAGCCGCCGCGTTTTCCAGGGAGGGCTCTGCAGCACATTACCAGAGAAAATCGGAGATTCCCTTCAGTGCTGAAACTAAACTGATGGCAACTGCCGATCAAAATGGAAATGGTTATTTCATTTCAGTGAAAGGGGCAGTTGAAGGTTTGATCTTAAAGTGCACAAAGATCCAGTCCGGAAATAGTTTAAATGAAATCACTTCCAGTGATCGGGAAAAAATACTCGCCAATGCAGAAAACCTTTCAGCAAGTGGGTTAAGGGTATTGGCTTTTGCCTTCAAAAGCCTGAATGAAATGCCTGATGGCGACTTCATAACTGAACTGACCTATGTGGGGATGGTTGGGTTTTTGGATCCTCCGCGGAGTGATATCAAAGGCGCTATCTCAACCTGCCGCTCTGCAGGTATAAAAATCGTTATGATTACCGGAGACCATCCGTTAACAGCTTTAAGTATTGCAAAACAGGTTGGCATCACAGAAATAGCGGATGATCAGGTCATATTGGGGAATGCTCTTCCACAGGAAGACTTATTGGATCAGGAGTGGAGGGATAGGATTCTTTCCACTACTGTCTTTGCCAGAACTTCTCCTAAACAGAAACTCGAAATTGTGGATACCTATCAGAAGGCTGGCTTTTTGGTGGCGATGACCGGAGACGGTGTAAATGATGCGCCAGCAATAAAAAAGGCAGATGTAGGGATTGCCATGGGACTAAGGGGCACTCAAGTGGCAAAAGAAACTGCAAATATTGTGCTTAAGGACGACTCCTTTGTATCGATTACCCGGGCCGTTGCCAATGGAAGAGAGATCTTTCAGAATATCCAGCGCTTTGTTATCTATCTGATATCCTGTAACCTGAGTGAAATTATTATTGTAACCCTACTGGGCTTTTTGGGAACTGGTGCCATCCTCTTTCCCTTACAGATTCTGTTTTTGAATATGGTTACTGATGTCTTTCCTGCGCTTGCTCTTGGCCTGGGAAGGGGAGATAAATCCATTATGTTGAAGGCCCCAAGAGATCCTGGCCTTGAGATTATATCTAACCGTAACTGGCTGGTGATTTTGGTTTATGCCGTGCTCATGACGCTTTCGGTTATGCTTGCGATTTTTATATGTATGAGATATGTAAGTGAAAAAGTAGAGGTCATCAATAATGTAGCATTTATTACGCTGGCCGCTGCCCAATTATTTCATGTATTCAATATGTCTTCTTTGCGCTCGGGAATGACGAAAAATGAGGTGACCAAAAATAAATTCGTATGGATGGCAATCATATTCTGCTTTTCTCTTATCACTTTGGTGTATGTTTTTCCCCAAAGCCGGCAGGTTCTTCATCTCAATATAATACCATTACAGGCATGGCTCGCCGCAATTTTTGCAGGTACACTGCCGCTGATACTGGTTCAATTTTACAAGTTGATTTTCGGTAAAAAGCATCAAAAATAATCCGTACAGTACAATTAGTGCCTACAAATAAACCACGAACGGGCTATATAAATTACCTGCTAAATAACATGCTTACCAGTCTTGATCTTCTATTTTAGGATCAACATCTCTATTAAACATGACCACTATCATTTCCCGGCCCGGAATAGTTGAGGATATTTGATTAAACATACCAGATTAGAATGATATCGCGACTTGATATGTTTTTTTTATTAGTCTTAATTTTTATTGCCAGATCTATATACACTTAGATAAAAACCTATCGAATCATTATCCCTGAAGCTTAAAACAATACATGTTTAAAGCTTAAATCCAAAATACCATGCAAGAAATTTCAGAAGCAGTAATCGATAAAATACATCAATATTGGCAAGCGGTAAATTACCTATCTGCTGGTCAGATTTATTTACAGGCCAATCCGCTAATGCGCAACCCGCTTACACCAGACGACATTAAACCCAGATTGCTTGGTCATTGGGGCACTTCTCCCGGTTTAAACCTTATTTATGTCCACCTGAACAGATTGATAAAAGATACAGATGCGGATATGCTGTATGTGTGCGGGCCTGGCCATGGGGCACCCGCAGTAGTAGCCCATACTTATCTGGAGGGTACGTATACCGAATTTTTTCCTGAGGTAACGATGGATGAGGAAGGTATGCTTAAACTTTTCAGACAGTTTTCTACTCCTGGAGGAATTCCCAGTCATGTAAGTGCCCACACACCAGGATCAATCAATGAGGGCGGTGAATTGGGCTATTCCCTGATGCATGCTTTCGGCGCTGTGTTTGATAATCCAAACCTGATTGCCGCCTGCGTAATTGGTGACGGAGAGGCAGAAACAGGTCCTCTGGCAGCAAGCTGGAATTCAGTTGCTTTTTTAAATCCTGCAAGAGATGGCGCGGTGTTGCCAATACTTCACCTAAACGGATACAAAATAGCAAGTCCTACCATATTTTCCCGCATGGATGATACCGCTTTAAGTGAACTATTCAAAGGATATGGATATGAGGTGTTTTTCGTTGAAGGAGAATACCCGCACAATGTTCACCGTCAGCTGTCTTCTACATTGGATATCGTTTATGATAAGATCAGAAAAATCCAGTATAATGCCAGGGCTGAAGGTATAATCCATCAAAGAAAATGGCCTATGATTATTTTAAGAACGCCCAAGGGATGGACCGGGCCTAAATCCTGGAATAATCTGCCTATCGAGGGATCGTTCCGCGCTCATCAGGTTCCGTTGGCCGGAGTTAAGGAGAACCCTGAGAAATTGCACGCCCTTGAGGTATGGATGCGCAGCTATGAGCCGGAGAAGCTCTTTGATGAGCACGGTACACTAAACGCTGACCTCCGCAGCCTCTCGCCTGTTGGGGATAAAAGAATGAGCGCATTACCTTATGCAAACGGGGGAGTATTGTTAAAGGATCTTATTCTGCCAGACTTCAAACACTACGGGATCAAGGTAGTACATCCAGGAACAATCCAGGCAGAAAGCACCCGGAATCTAGGTAAGTTTTTGCGTGAAATATTTACCATGAATGCAGCTAACAAGAACTTTAGGTTGTTCTGTCCCGATGAAACGAACTCTAATAGATTAGAGGCCGTTTTTCAGGTGACTGATCGATGCTTCATGGAGAAAATTATCGATACTGATGATAAATTATCTCCGGATGGAAGGGTAATGGAAGTATTGAGCGAGCACCTTTGCGAGGGCTGGCTAGAAGGTTATCTGTTAACGGGCAGACATGGCCTGTTCCCTTGTTATGAAGCTTTCGTAACCATTGTCGATTCCATGGTTAGCCAGCATGCAAAATGGTTAAAGACTACTCAGGAAATCCCTTGGCGTAAGCCAATAGCTTCGCTAAACTATCTACTAACTTCTCATGTATGGAGACAGGATAATAATGGTTATAGTCATCAGGGGCCAGGATTTATTGATACGGTGGTCAATAAAAAAAGCAGCGTAATCAGGATTTATTTACCGCCCGATGCCAATACGCTGTTATCTGTAATGGATCATTGCCTGAGAAGTAAAAATTATGTTAATGTTGTGGTTGCTGGGAAACAGCCTGAACTGCAATGGTTAGGGATGGAAGAAGCTGTAGCGCATTGTGAAAAAGGGGCATCTGTTTGGGAATGGGCTGGAAATGATCTTGGTGAACCTGAGGTGATTCTGGCATGCGCCGGAGACGTACCCACCCAGGAAACTATCGCAGCCGCCGAAATTCTTCGCACACACCTACCTGAGCTTCGGGTAAGAGTTGTTAATGTGGTTGATTTAATGGCCCTTTCTCCAAGAGCATACCATGCGCATGGATTAAGTGATGAATATTTTGAAGACCTGTTTACCGATGCTGCCCCGGTGATTTTTGCATTCCATGGTTACGTCCGTATTATTCATGATCTGGTTCATGGACGGCCGGATCCCGCACGGTTTCATGTACGGGGATTTATGGAGGAAGGAACAACCACCACACCATTTGATATGGTGGTATTAAATCAGATGAGCCGGTATCATTTAGCTATGGAAGCGGTTAAACGCGTTCCCCGGTTCCAGCAACAGGCCGATGAGTTCATCCGTTTTTGTGAGGATAAATTGGCCAGCCATAAAGAATATATAGGTGTACATCTTGATGATATGCCAGAAATAAAAAACTGGAGATTTAAGTGCGCAGATAAAATAAACAAAATATTATGATGAGAAGGAGCAAATTTGGCCCATTAATAATGGAAATTATAATGAAAAAAAAGAATAAAAAATTAGCAGAGGAGGTTAGACTGGCGATCACGACCGATTCCCTTATTGGTGTAGAGAAAATAGAGATTTCGGTGGAAGATGGTTTGGTGACGCTTAAGGGATCTGTGGACAGTTACGCCAAAAAACTTGCTGCAGAACATGCCGCAAAATCTGTGAAAGGGGTAAAAAATGTTATTCAGAAAATAGAAGTCAGGTTTTCATTTAAAAGCAACCTAATTGTTTACATGGGGGCAAACCTGGTCTTGGATAGTAAGCATGCTTATAAAAATGACAATGACCAACCTATGCAGCTCATAGGCCCCCTGCATCCGGATTTGCACTTTGAAAGGAGTACTAATGAAATCTGGTGAAAATGGAAATGATGAGAAGGAAAATGGAATCGGCTTGTCCCGTCGATATTTACTTTTTAGATTGGGTATATTGAACTGGATCTCCAGCCGGTATTTATTTGTAGCGCTTTCAAAAAACATGATGCGCTGGCCATATCTGCCTTTGGGAAGGTTTATCAAAAAAATCTTTAAAAAATGGGGAACAATTTAGTGCGAACAGGTTCATTGGTTTGGTTTTTGTAGAATGCTTTTAAGGAATTTATGATTTGATCCTGAATATATAAACAGGTTCTTTTTAATAATTTCTTAATTCTCCAATAAAATAATCCACGAACAAAACGTTTTCTATGACCAGAACCGAGCGCTTTGGGTACAGCCCTGACGCAGAATATCAAACCAGTGTAGCCTATTTTTCAATGGAGTTTGCCATTGATCAATCCCTTAAAATTTATAGCGGAGGCCTGGGTTTTCTCTCCGGATCCCATCTTCGGAGCGCATTCGAATTGAAACAAAATTTGTTGGGCATAGGCATGCTTTGGAAATACGGTTATTATGACCAGGTAAGGGATAAGGATAACAATATGGTTCCAGCCTTCATTCAAAAAGATTATTCGTTTCTGGAAGATACAGGAATTGTTCTTTCTGTTCCGGTACATAGTGCTATCGTTAAAGTCAAAGCATTTTTATTGCGGCCTGCCACATTTGGCACCGCACCTTTATTTTTGCTGAGTACCGATCTTCCTGAAAATGATGAAATAAGTAGAAGCATTACTCACCGGCTATATGACCCAAACGAGGTCACCCGGATTGCGCAGTCAATCATTCTGGGGATTGGTGGGGGAATGCTGTTGGATCAGCTCAACCTGCAGCCAGATTATTATCATATGAACGAAGGGCATGCGGTGCCACTTAATTTTTATCTGTATTCAAAATATCAAAATCTCGAAGAGATAAAAAAAAGAATGCGGTTTACAACCCACACCCCTGAGCTTGCGGGTAATGAAGAACATGATTTTTCGCTGTTAAAAGAGATGTCATTCTTTTACCATATGCAGGAACATGAAGTTAAATTTGTGCTGGGACTGGAGGGGGAGAAGTTTAATTACACGCTGGCAGCATTGAAGTTTTCTGGCAAAGCAAACGCTGTTTCCAAACTTCATGGTGAAGTTGCCCGCGAAATGTGGGGAGGCTATGATGGCATATGTGAGATTGTTTCCATAACCAATGCACAGAATCAAAAGTACTGGCAGGATAAGGCTATCGCTCAGCGCGTAAATGAGAATAATCAACAGGCGTTTTTAGCCCGGAAAAAGGAATTAAAATCACTCTTGTTTCGGGAAGTTGCCGATCAGACTGGAAAGCTATTTGATGAAAATGTGCTCACCCTGGTATGGGCCAGGCGTTTTGCCGGATATAAACGAGCAGATCTGCTGATGTACGACTGGACGCGTTTCGAGATGTTATTAAAGCATTCAAAATATCCTATACAGATCATTTGGGCAGGAAAACCCTATCCAGAAGATACAGGCGCAAACCAAATCTTCAATCAGATCATTGATAAAACAAAAGCGTTCCCTAATTGTGCCGTTTTGGTTGGTTATGAACTCGGTTTATCCTCACTTCTAAAAAAAGGAGCTGATGTGTGGCTTAATAATCCAAAAATGTACCGGGAAGCTTCAGGAACCAGCGGCATGACAGCGGTTATGAATGGCGCTATCAATCTTTCTATTCCAGATGGATGGATTCCTGAGTTTGCACTAAATGGAGAGAACTGTTTTCTTATTGAGCCTGCAGAAAGTTTGCTATCCGAGGAGGAAAGAGATAAAAAAGAGAATACCAACTTAATGGATGCGCTGGAAAAAACAGTTTTGCCTACTTACTATGATGATCCATCAAAGTGGTTTAATATGGTTCAAAGTGGTATAAAAGGCGTCATCCCTGAATTCGAGTCAGCGAGAATGGCAGAAGCCTATTATAAGCAGATGTACCGTCAGGCCGATTAAAAAACTACTTTATTTTTGATTTTTTCTGTGGTAAACCCTTGCCTCATGACCACCCGCAATCATTAAGGTGACTACCATCATTTCATTTGCTTTAAGCTATGCCGACCTTTGCTGTTAGCATATAGCTTAAAGCAAATAACAAATGAAATCCATTATCATCATCAACGATCATAGTTCAGAATCTGAGCATGCTGCCATATTTGCACTCGTTCTGGCGCAACGTCTTGGGGTAAATATTATCCTGGCTAATTTGCCGGTTCTAAATCTAACCACGGATGAATATGGATGGACAGAAATGTTACCAGAGGTGCCGAATTCTGTAGCAATCGATTCCAAGCTGATGAAAAATCTTTTTGAAAGAAAAATGCGCTATCCGGGATTTAAACCCTTAATTCAGGAACTGAGTTTTTCTTTCGAAATGGGGGATCTATATAGGCTGGCCAACGAAAACGAAATCTTAATGGTTATAAAGGGTTTAGATGAATTTCTGCCTCAGGCTTTGCTGAATGTTAATCTTGCCATTAATAATCTACTACATAAAATTCGGGTGCCGCTACTGATCATTCCTTCCTCATGGTCTGAGCATGAACTCAAACGGATGGTGTATTTAACTGACCTGCGTTTCTGTGGCATTGGGACAGTAAAGTTTCTGGCAGACCTTGCCACCTGTTGGGATGCTAATCTGGTTATTGCACACGCTTCAGCCAGTGGCCTTCCGCTGATGGAGACCGATCAGGCAGAAGAGGTGTTTAATGATGAAATCAGCCTGAATATAGGCTACAAGAAACTCTTCCTAAACATGCTAAATCAAGGCGGATCTATGGATATACTGGAGGTTGTGGTAAGTGAAATGAAGGCCGACCTCTTAGTTCTGGTTGACCAGCATTTTCATTTTAATTCCCTTACCCAGCAATATTTCAAAGATAAGTGCACGCTGTATAATCCCGTTCCCATGTTGATATTCCCTTCATAATTTCACCCTAATAAAACATAAATGAACAGCATAAATAGTACCTCCCTGGCCTATATCCAATATCATGCTATCGCAAAGCACTGGGCATCAGACATCGATTTTTTTAAAATTGAAATGGTTTTTCTTCACCATTTGCTCGATGATCATTTTATACTGCTCTCCGGCCCAGCGTATATTGATGACCTAAAAGCCGTTGGTAAAAAATTCTTAAAGCTTGAACAAGATAAATATAGTGCTGATACGGATCTGATTGATTATATAAAAGTACTAGAGGGGCAAACAGAAAATCTTGTTGACAGCCATGGAGAATTGCTTGGGATAAAGCAAAAGCAGATGGAACACACCATGCTCCACCTGAATTCAAATTATAGAAAACTTAAACAGGAACTTTTTTCTCTGGTCATTTTATTAATACAGGATGGAAAGCGGCAAGGTTTGCCCAGGGCTTAAGTCCATTTTAGGTCGGCCAAAATGCTCATCTAAATATTATACAGACGGGAAATTAACCTTGATTTCATCCACATTAAACTCGTTTACTCAGTATAAAGGTGAAACAAAGCAGAGTAGTTCTGTCCGAGCAGGATCGAACTGTTAATTGCATTGTTTTAGCGAATAAGGCGTTTCTGCTCATATTTGAGATGTTCAATAGAAAATGCGCTAAAAACAAAAAGCCTTGAATTTGAGCTTCTTTCATTGAAAGAGTTCGAACTTCAAGGCTTTTTACTGTTTCAGTAGCCGTTACTGGACAAGTTTCGAATTTTTTCTTGACTGATTTGCAGGAATTAGCGAAAGTTGCAAATTATTTTAAAACTTAAATGATCGTTACTGGACAATTTTCGAACTGAAATTATTAATCAATGATTGATACCCAGAAAATGAATCTTTCTGATACAAACCCTGCTGAATCCAAACTCGTTAAAGGTTACAGTGCCGCAATTTATCTCTGAAAATGGGAATGGTTTTCCCGAACTTAAATAGGAATTGGAATGGTCTTGTTGTTTTTATGACTTGTCATTTAAGTTTTATCCGCACAGTTTATCTGGTTATGAATATTTTGAACCCAAGGGTCTGTTAATAACTTATCAAGGTTTGCTAAAGGTATAATAGTTAAACTTTAGTATTTTTAACCAACTTTCAAACTAGGGGGATTATGAAGACATTTGCAAAATTCAAGGGACAACTATTAGCATGTGTGCCAAAAAAATGGGCAGACTTTTATAGCAACGCACCAAAGAAATTTGGCCATGAGTATATCACAGCTGCCAATTATACACGCGAAGAGTTTTTGGAGCTTGCAGAGATCACCAGGTTCCTCAACTTCAGTAATTACGAAAACGACATTTCCTATTCGGTACACAATGATTGTGAATATGTCCATAAGGATTGCGAAAGCTGGTTTCTTAATGAAAAGGAAATGGCACTTTACGAGTCAATGCCAGTAAAATTCACCCAGGATGATTTGCGGGCTAAGCGCCTTTTGATAAACATGCCCATTAGCTCCCAGGACAGGATGACTGTCGGAACGCTATTTAGACATGTCAATATTCCGGGAGCCATTTCTTTGATCTAGAAAAAGGATTGATAAAGCCTGTTTTAAAAGCTAGGAATGAGTAGGGTGTTTGAGAAAATTCCTCCCCACGTACTGGAATCAATCTGCAGGTCGTTGGGAGATATCAGTCACGGTTTGTCCGGAACGGATATCAATCGGTATCTTCAGGAATGCAAGATAGAAAATCCCACTCCCGATATTACCAAGTGGAAACGTCTTGTAAATGCTTTCGAACAAAAGCAATTTTACGCCAAAAATTCCAATGATATCCTAAGGTTTATACAAATTGCCTTACACCCCTCCAGGTTCCTCAAATTCGGTACCGATTTTTTTTTCGGGATAGTCACCTCTATAAATGAATCACTTTCTTTCCTTGGAATAGAATACACCATTGAAGGCCGCTTCAAGGGGAAAACTGTCGCGAAAACCATCGATCAGGCTCAGAAGCGTGCGGAAAGCCTGCTCGATAAACTGGAAGTCAGGGGGCTTCACCAGGCCATTTACAGATACTGTAAGGCTGAGCTTTTAGTGGATAATTATTTTCATGCGGTATTTGAAACAACAAAAGGTGTGGCGGACCGCATCCGAGACCTGGCTAATCTGACCAATGATGGCGGTAAGCTGGTTGCCGAGGTATTTTCATCCGCCTCTCCAATATTGATCATCAATAATTTCACAACTGAAACCGATGTGAGCGAGCACAAAGGCTTTGCAAACCTTCTTATCGGTTTCTTTGGGATGTTTAGGAATACGACTGCCCACGTTCCTAAAACAGATTGGGCAATGTCTGAACAGGACGCTATAGAAATAATGACTATTGCATCCCTTTGCCATCGTAAACTGGATAAATCACATAAAATCAGATAATGACCAAAGATCAGTTACGGGTTGAATATCAACGTTTGTCAAGGCTTGAGACAAAAGAAGATGTAGATGAAATGATCGATATTTTTCTGGAATATTTCTTTAAGACAATATTGGCATTTAAAGCCGAGGCCGAAACCCCAAGAGAATTGAAAGACGCAATATTGGTCAATCAGATGCTGTTTACCAAGCTCTTACACTTAAAGCAGATCATCAAGGGAGTTGAGTTTACCTCTAAAACAGGTGCTAAATTGAATAAAATAATAGATCCACTTGTGGTAGGTTCTTTAGTTAGAACAATTTTTGAAACCGTAGGAATGTTCAATCTTATCTATCTACAGACCAAACCAGGTGACGAGCTGCTAATCCTTTACAACTTATGGGTAAGTGCTGGATTAAGCTATCGGCAAAAATTTACCACCGCGTTGATTAATGAAGAGATAATTGAAAAAGCTAAAAAAGAAAGGCAGCAGATTGAAGATTTGAAATCGGAAATCGAACAGACAGCGCTTTTTAAAAAACTTTCCCAGCGGGAAAAGGATCATATTTATAATAAGATTACCGGAAAGGAGTATAATATCAGATTCGAAAACGGCCAGCTCAAAGGTGTGGCTGGCTTTCAGGAGTTTATCGAAAGGGCAGGAGTCCGGCCAAAGGTAATGGATAATATGTACACATATTTTTCACTCAGCTCGCACCCCTCCAATGTTTCAGTCTTTCAATTTGGCAATATGTTTCAAGTTGAAGACTCTCATTTTTTTGGGCTGGTGAATTTTAATGTAAAAAGTTCAATGTTTTTGTTGGGGGTTTTTGTTGCCGATTACATTAAGCTTTTCCCATCTATCCTAGATGTTTACAATGGACAGCCTTTGCTCGATCAGATTATGATTAACTTTTTTAACTCTTTTATGCGAGGCGAAGCCTATGATATCAATAGATCATATGAAGCTTTAAATTAATTTAAGATATCCAGCAAGCATGCAAATGTTATTACGATGCTTGAAAAAATAACGACGTAGATTTATAATGGTAGGTAGCTCCGATGAACAATTTATAGTCATACGCCGTGCATCCGATGTAACAAGGGTGTAGCAACAGCGGATAATACAGAAATAATTTACGATATTATAGGACTAAAGATTTGGCGCTTTTGATATTAACGCCAGCTAAAAAATGTATACTTTTGCAAAATGGCAGCAGCAGATCAAATCAAGAGCCTTATTAAATCTTACGCGGAGGACGATGAACATCGTTTCTTTGCTACTGCTATGCAGATTGCGGCTTCCGAGGCGCGGCAGGGACATACCATGGTCGCCCAGGAGCTGAAGCAATTGATCGAAAAGGCAAAAAAAGACAAGTCTGTTGCGTTTTTGGAATCACCGAAAACTGTTTCAATTTCCGCCCCTAAACGGGAACTGAAAGAGCTGATCGAGGTCTTTAATCCGCGGATAGACCTTCGTGCCATGGTACTGGCGCCTACTGTGAAAGAGGCGTTGACCAAGTTGATCCATGAACAAAAAAATTGGGAGCTGCTGAAGAAACACAATCTTTCCCCGAGAAGAAAACTGCTGCTGACCGGACTTCCAGGGACAGGAAAAACGATGACTGCACAAGCCATTGCCGGTGAGCTGGGTTTATCTGTATATATTATCAGATTGGATGGATTGATGTCCAAATACCTCGGTGAGTCCATTGCAAAGCTGAGGATGATCTTTGATGCCATGGAAGATCACAGGGCGGTTTACCTGTTCGATGAGTTTGACTCTATTGGTTCGCACAGGGACAGGGGGCAGGATATTGGGGAGATCAAAAGGGTACTTAACAGTTTTCTGATCAACATTGAAAAAGATCAAAGCAACAGTATCATCGTAGCGGCAACAAACCTTCCGGAAAGTCTTGACAGGGCCTTATTTCGCAGATTTGATGACGTGGTAAGTTATCCGCTGCCCGACCTGCAGCAGGTAAGTGATACAATAAAAAAAGCAACAAAAGGGTTCTCGTTCTCAAAGAAACCGAATTATGCGAAGATAGCCGAACTGGCTGTCGGACTGAATTATTCGGATATTACTAAGGCATGTGAAGAGGCTATTAAGGAAATGATTTTGTCTGGTTCAATGAAACTGGATTCTTTAGAAATACAAAAATCGTTATCTAAAAAAGCACCTCTCAAATATGGCCAGACAGAATCCCCAAAGACACATTAAACTCGAGGGCTTTGCCCAGAGCCTGGACTACGTTTATCCACGAACCCCTTTTGGAAGTGGTCTCGAACTTGCCCAGAGAAACAGAAATTTACACGGAAACCGAATTCTTAACCAACTGGAGGCCATCAGGCAACGGTTTGATATTCCTGCCGATGTCGACTTGCCCGAAGGGATCGTTCGTGATGATGCCATTTATGTAGATTTTATTTCAGAATGGGGATTTCAGCTGGACTATAAAAATATGGATCAGGACCGGGATGATCCGCTTTTTCAGATACTCAACATCAGGGAGGAATTTCGGGAAACCGAGGACGGGCTGGAATACAGGTATTGCATTACCCTGATGATGACCGAAGGCGGCGTGGGAATGTTTATCGATAAGGTACTGGATTATTTGACCAAGAATGGCCGTTACCGCGGGCAGGATACCGGAAGGCCAAGCTATTACTCGCTTTTTACCAATATCGAAAATATCAGGTCTGCTACCTTGAAATCTTTCTGGGCGGATGAGCCTGAGTTTCCCTTTCCAGATGAGGGTGCAGTTGTGTGGTGGGAGGTTTGGTTCCGTAAAACCGGAAATGATCAGTTCAGGATAGCGAGGGTACTGGAAAACCTGGCTTTAGCAGGGGTTTTGGTCGGATCCTCAGAGCTTGCCTTTGCAGAGCACCGGGTAAGACTGGTAAAGGGAACAGCCGAGCAACTTTCAGGTTCATTGATGCTGTTGGACAATCTCTCAGAAATCCGTAAGCCTCAGGAAACAGCTGATTTTATCTGCCATAAGGATGAGGAATATGAAGATAACGCGCAGTGGATGGAGGAACTTATCGGCCGTACCGATGTGGCGCTGGATGAAAATTCGGTATTAATCTGCCTTTTGGATAGTGGCGTCAACAATGTACATCCCTTGATTAGCAGTTTTCTACCCGATGAACGCTTATATTCTTATAAACCCGATGATTGGGGCTCCGGCGATGATTGGCCAAATGGCGGACACGGTACTGGGGTTGCCGGACTTGCACTCTATGGCGATATGGTTGATGCGCTTGCCGAAAGGGGAAGGATCAGGATCACGCACGGACTGGAGTCTTTTAAGATCATTAACCTCGCTGATCCCAATGATCCCGAACTCTATGGTGCCGTTACTGAGTACGCGGCCAGTACGCCTTTTGTCGACCGGCCTGCTAACCCAAGGGTATTCTGTTTAACCATTACGGACAAGGATTTTGCTTTTAAGGGCCGCCCTTCTGCCTGGTCTGCAGCCGTCGATAAGATCGCATTCGGTTCTACCTTAGATCCTACTGCGCCGCAACTGATCATAGTGAGCAGCGGAAACGTTGTTTCTGTGAACCACGAAGACTATCCCGACTTAAACCTGATGGAGTCAGTGCATGATCCTGCACAGGCGTACAACGCGGTTACCGTTGGCAGCTATACCCGAAAAGACCGAATTGATCCTGCAACAGGTTATATGCATCTTGCGCCCAATGGTGGAATGGCGCCAAGTAATTCAACTTCCATATTATGGGAAAGCCAGTGGCCAATTAAACCGGACATTGTGATGGAAGGCGGAAATTGCAGTACCGACGGTGTGGCAGTGTCTGATCACTATAGCCTAAAGTTGTTGACAGCTGATAAAGAGTATCCCAGGTATACCTTTCTACCATTCGGAGATACCAGCGGTGCCGCCGGACTTGCAGCTAAAATGGCCGCTCAGTTAAGGGCCGCATACCCCAGTTTCTGGCCGGAGACCATACGGGCGCTGATGGTTCATTCGGCTGACTGGACAGCAAATATGCTTGGGAACCGTGATTTTAATGAACTGAATGAAACTGATAGGAAACTTTTACTCAGATCTGTCGGATATGGTGTTCCTGTCCTGGATGATGCACTCTACAGTGCAAGCAATAGCCTGACATTAATTGCTGAGCGGGAGATTCAGCCTTATCATTTGGTAAAGTCATCGGGGAAGAGCAAGGAATACCACCTGTTTGATCTTCCCTGGCCGGATGCGGTACTCTCGGGAGAACTTTTTGATCAGGACGTCACCCTAAAGGTTACTTTATCCTATTTTATTGAACCCAACCCAGGCAGTAAGAACAAACGTTACGTAAACAATTTTCATTATCATTCGCATGCTTTGGAATTTGCGGTAATAAAGGAACGTGAAACACTGGATCAGTTTAAGCGGCGGATTTCCAAAGCGGCCGAGCTTGACGAAGACCAGGTGGACAATACAGAGGAACGATGGTCGATCAAGCGTGTCCGTTCAAGAGGGTCAGTGAAAAAAGATTTTGTAACGATGTCGGGAGCTGATATGGCCGTACGCAACAAGATCGCCATTTATCCAAAGCCCGGGTGGTACAGGAGCCGCAAGAAGCTAGGGAAAACGGATTCGATAGTCAGGTATAGTCTGCTGGTCACTCTGGAGACTGCAAATGTGGATGTCGATCTGATGACACCCGTTCTTAACCAGATCGAGTTGGATTTGTTGTTGTAAAGCAGTTGAAGGTGATGCTCAACAGAAGATAATGTCATTGATTTAGGGCCAAGCTTACAGATGAATGGTAGTTTTCATCGGATCAAATGTTGGATTTAACAACGTTCCAGAGTACAAATATGGAATGATTTAGGTTTTTAACCGAAATTCCCCGAATCGTGAGAGCTTAATTTCTTACCGAAGCAATGATAGGTAAATAGGTGCGTGCTGTTGATCCAGGTGTGGGTTCAAAGCTGATTATGTTTAGATGAGGCTCAAATTAAATTTGACTTTATTCTTAAAAGAGCTCTAAGGCTCCAAAACCTTCCACCCGAAAAGGGTATCAACAACACGGGTGAAATTGTAGAAAGTGCAGAAGAAATTGCCGTTCGCCTGATGTTTGATTTTATTATCGACTCAACCATCGCCATGGAAGGGCGTTTTCAGGTTATCGTAATGGATTACGCTTATTTGAAGACCAATTAATTCTCAAGCCATGTTACAGAGGTGTAGCGAGATGGGATGATGTTAATTCTAGAAGCATGGTTGACCTAGCCGAATTATGTAAATCATAAAGTTAACTGATTAAATGAATCAACCACCCACGATTAAAATGTATCCTAAAGAGGACAATCTCGTTTTAGCACACATTATTGAACAGGATCACCCGGAATGTGTCATCACCAAACTTCACCATACTAGGGAATTTCGTTATTAGAAAGACCTATTTTTAGAGATTTCAGTTATCACTAACCAAACTATTCCGTGAGAAATTGATCATTTCAAGATTTTAGACTAGATACTTTAATTTTCTCAGCTGTAAATGTTGTGGTGGTTAACATTAACCAAAAAAGCATTGACACAATATTCCGCAGTTAGATGGTCAACCCAGCGAAATCTAGGCTTATTCTTTAATCCAGCTCCATTTTGTTATCTTTTCTTTGGACCAATTGCCTGATGGAGTTATAAGGGGAATTTCTTGCCTGCTCAATCCACCAGTTTAAATCGTTATCAGGTTTGGAATAGGGGTGAAAAGCCAATGCAATCCGGCAAAGCTGATAATCACTATAAGTCTTTTCTGTTTTGGCTAGCGGATGATAACGATATTTCCTCAAAATACTCAGGATAACCTCTTTACTGTTCCAGAATTCTTTTTTGCTTTCCACTTCCACTTCAATCCAATACACCATATATCCCAGAGCCGCTTCTACAGCAGGTTCCGCCTGAAAAAGAATCTTGTTTAAAACCATGATAACATGCCTATCCTCAGCCTCTTTATTATTGAAATTCGCTGCCAAATCCCCAAGTGCCCAAACAACATCTGCTTTTTCCAGACTGGTCAGGCCATCTTCCAAAGCGTCAAAATGACTATTATACAGATGAAAACTTTGTATTAACTCTTTTAAGGGCTTATAGTTTTTGTAGGTACTGAGAGAGGCCTGATGTTCAAACAAAAACCAATCCATCACCTCAGAGAGTTTAAAATAACTAAACATCTGATTATCATGCCTCATGATGAGTTTAAATTCACCTGCCTTACCAAGTAAAATGTCTGATAAATTTTTCAGCTCAATATCGGACCAGTTTATTCCCCAAGTCCTGTTTTGCTTTAGGGACAAGTTCTTCAGGTTAATTGGATCAGCGTGGCTCCAGCTGGTGCGACCATTTTCAGCTTTCCCCCTATAGCCTGTATCCCATAATTTAGATGAAATGAGAACGACGCTCTTGACTTTTTCAATTAATAGGACGTCACCATCCGCAATGTAAATGGCCACTTCCCAGAAACGGCTATCTGAGATTTTAGTAAAATCCAGTAATGCCAACACCTTTTTAATTTCATTTTTTTGTTCCTGGGTGAGCAAAATGTTCAAATTGGCCAATACATAGAAGCAATTTAATCGCTTTTCGGAGATGGTGCCTGTGATTTTGGATATGGTCTCATCTATTATACCAAAATCATCATCATCCCTCGAAATACGTGTATAGTAATAGTTTCGTTGGATATAATATGTATAATCCAACTGGATTTCTTTGTTTTGGTTAATTGTGGCAGAAAGGCAATCTGATATCAGCTGCAACAACAAATGTTTATCCTCCATATAATTGGCAGCAGCGTAAACCAATTTTGCAAAAGGATTTCGGTGTTGCTCACGAAATGCCGCTCTATTAGAAACGTTTCTATTCCATTCCTTCATAAACCGGTACTGCCAAACTTCAGGTGGAACAACAATGAGAAAGGTGGATAAAAAGGAGATTATATTATCTCCCATTCTTTCTGGTGCAGAACGTATTGCAGCAAACAGGTTTACCGCTATGCGATTTTTGACTTGCTGGCTTATCTTTTGATTACTTACATATTCCTGAGCTATCCTAACACAAAAGTCACGCTCACTTACTTGAAGTGAATAAAACAGAATGGCTTCAGGATAAATTTCATAGGCATTGCTCATTAATTCAAGCCACTCTGTTGCCTTCAAATGAAGGGTTTGCGTATGGCTTAATTGAGTGCCACTATACAACATTAAATATAGAAAACGGACAGTAGTTACCTCGCTTCGCACTTTTTCCCAGTGGTCATCATCACGACTGATGGAATAACGGCCTGAACCTAAAGTTTCTATCTTTTGAAAAGTTGGTTTGAGTGAGTTTTTTAAATATTTAAAGTTATCTGATAGCTGGGTAAAACCTTGCTTTGAATAAGCAGTAACGATTTGCTTTAATTTTTTTTGGCTATGCCAATCGCTGTTACAAATTAGTAATTCATTTAAATATAAGCATATTTCGGGTTCTATTTGATGCTGCGGGCTTAACATTGTTTTAGTGTAAGAACCAGTTTTTGATTTATCCCAAAGCGATAACAAACCTGCTTTTTGAAGAATTTCTATTCCTTGCGCATCCCATTGATCGAGCTTTTTTTTAAGCTGTCTGAATTTAAAATTAAAAGCCAACTGGTAAATTTTCTCACCCATATTGTCCGGTGATTTTTTGCCTCCGGTCAGCGCATTAGAAAGCCCTACAGCTTCCTCCATAATGATTTTATTATTGCCTGATTTCAGGAATTCAGCTTTCATTTCTGGGTGGAAAGCGTAATCAAGAGGAAGCATCGAATCCTTAAAAGCGAAAGCCAACAGCTTCATTTCAGCAGGGTTGATCCCAGCTTTTAACTTGCTGGATTTTTTAGCATCATATCGCCGCAGTCTGTAATTATCATAAAACTGAATAAAACTGAGCTGTGTATCCGTATACCTTATGTCTGGGATGTAAATAGGAGTTGCAAGAGCTTTTAAACGTCTTAAATTTTCTTGTACTTTTTCAGGGTCCTGACGAGGTTCACTTCTTAAAGTTGTCCGGTCTTTCCAGATATCTTGCCACTCTGAAATATGCGTGGTATCCGCTAGTGGAATCATGGGCTCCGCATTATCATCGTCCGCAAGAAATGAAACAAAGGCGCTCAGGTAATCTTTATAGGTAGGTTGTCCAGTTTCCTTTTCCATAAAGGAAGCAAGCAACCCCTGGAGCGACTCATCCTGCAAAGGAATCCTTTTGATATTATGGTTTTCAAAAAACAATAAACGATCTGGAGAAATTTTGTCGTTATTTACATCAATTAGGTAGATCTTCACCTCCTTTGGTTCCCCTTTTTTATTGCCCCTTTGCAGCACATCCCTCACCCAGGTAATCCATGCAATGAAATTTGGATCATCCGCCGAAAAACCCACTAGACAAAAAGACTCCTGTAGAAGGGAAATTCGCATTAATTGGGTAAATGGTTCGTGAAGGTGAGGATATTGATCGTAATCTTCCTGAGAAATAATGTACTGGCATTTATGGTCCCCATCAAAACCAAATTCAAAATTTTCAATCTGCTTTGGTGTCCGTAAAGAGCCGTGCAGCTTAATGATATTTTTATTCCGTTTGATTTTCAGCTTACTCGCCTCAGTAACAATTGTAAAACAGTCATTTAGTAGCTTTTCTTTTTTGTCTATCTGACTACTTTTAAGACTGGCCTGTCTTTCGAGGTTTCTGAGTTGTGTATTAATTTTATCCCTTTTTTCTCGTAGTTCCTCCAAATCATCAGGTTTGGAAGTGGTCATGCCATCCGTGCCTTGTATACCTATATTGTTCTCTTGCTCATAAATCTTGACTTCAATTTCAGAAAGTGATTTTTCGAAATTACTATATTCCAGTAATAGGGAAGCAACTTCTTTTTCCAAAAGCTGGATTTCATTCCTGAGGTCATTAGGAAGTTGTTCACTTACACATATATCAAGTAAATGGTCATAATTGGTTGTGTAAATATTGTTCCAGCCCAAACCAATTAATGCTCGGTGCAAATCCAAATCCTMAAAATCTAGGGACTTTTGGATTTCGCCCATAGACAATAGGATTTGAGACCGTTCCTGATGTACATAAGGTGTTCTTTTTTCGATGTATGTAGCAATAGATTCAATGGAATGCTCTCGGATATAATCCGAAACTACCTGGAGGTATCCTTTTTGCCGTAGTAATTCTTTAAACCTAATATCTATATATTGTTCTTCCTTGTGCTGTTTACGTTTAATAGGTGGAAGATTATAATATTCCCGGGAAAGTTCCGCCCCGTACTGTGCTCTCATCAAGTCTAACAGCAGTTCATACCAGGTGGGGAAGAGGGGACTAACATTTTTGCTGAATCCTGAACCCACCATAACTGACATCTGGTTGTTGCCTAGCTTGGCCCGTAGTTTTTGTAATAAGTTGGAATAATCCATCATTTGAAAAGCGTTTGTTGCTAATTTAACAACAAACTGTCCATCAAGCTAAATAAGTTATCCACCAGACTATGGAGTTTTTGCTTAAACGGTTAAAAAATGAAATCTTTTAGTTATTTTGTCTGAAGTAAATAAGGTAAATAACCGCTTACCAGATATGAATAAAGGTCAACTGAATTACTATACAAATCCTGAGCACATGGATAGTCTGGCGGAATTTGCAAAAGATTATGCCATCCAGGTATTAGTAAGCTGCCCGGAGGAAGCAAATAAACACTGGATACCAAAAAAAGAACGATGTTGCAGGTTTTGTAAAAAACGAATGCCTGAAGTCAACTTTAAAATGGATGCTCATCTAATTCCTGAATTTCTGGGAAACAAAACCCTGATTTGTCAGGATGAATGTGATGCATGTAATAGCCGGTTTTCTGCATTTGAAACTGATCTATCAGCTTATTTAGGCCCGCTGAATAGTTTGTTCTCAAGAGAGGGAAAAAAAAACAGGGTTCCCCAGTTTAAGGTTCCAGGCAGTCCCTTAAGCGCTAAGCCTACAGTCATGTATGGGGCAAAAGTCACTGAAGTGGAAAATGAGGGCTTGCCATTGGAAATTAATCTAAAAACTGGCAGCGCAAAATTATCCTATAAGAAGAGTCCTTACACTCCAATAAATGTTTACAAAATCTTTTGTAAAATGGCTTATTGCCTATTACCTGAATCAGAGCTTTCAAACTATGAACCCCTAAGGCTCTTTATACTGGATAATGCCTTTAATCAAGATTTTTCCTTGTTTGCCACAGTTCATGAATATGCCTTACCTTTAGAATATCCCAGACCAGAAATACGGATATTTAAGCGTATGACCGCGTCCACCAAACTCATCTCCCACGTCTGTATGTTATATTTTGGAAATATGATGTTTGAGTTCCTGCTTCCGGGTAACCTTCTTGATGATTACATGAAAGGGGAGGTAAATCTTAAACAAAAATTTTGTCCGCCATTCTTCTTCCATGATTATCAGTATGCGCCATTCTTTTCAAATAGGGTAGATTTTACCGGCCTTAAAAAAACGATATCCGAACAAGGATTTATCAACTTCAATTTTAATCCGGAACACATCAAAAACCTTAGGGGTTATGATACAATAAACCAAAAGTGGACAAATAAGAACCTTGGAGATAATGAAATCGTCAAACTTATTTTTGGAAAGATGGATACTCAAATGAAATTTCCAGATGAACCGGTGGATTAAGAATCAGCTTGTTTTTTCCTCCTTATCCCTCTCTTTAACATACAAATGGAAAAAACTTATAAAAATATCCCCTGCAAGTAACATTACAACTGCCAGCCAGATAAATGATGTCCATTTTAAGATAAAATAGTAATCCTTTAAAAAATCAAAAAGTACAATGCTCAAGGCCAGTTTTTCCGAAAATAAATATTTACATACCACCGCCATCAAAAAACAAAAACAGCAAAGTACCGAATCTACCGCATATCGGTAAAGCTTTCCAGCTAGGTTTTTATCTTTGGTACTCCGTTGCCAGTTGAAGAGCATTGTCGAAACCCCCAGAAAAATTGCAAAACCATAAGCGGTAAGGGTAATAAAGCGATCATCATCTTCCAAAAGCAGTAAAAAGCACTTTAATAAGCCCAGAAGAAATGGAGCAAAAACAATTATAAAAAGGATGATTTTCAAGATTCCCCATAATCCTTTACCAATCCAAGGAAACCGGGCCTTGAGGCTTTGTTGAGTGTTAATTTTAGTCATTGGTTGATTGTTGCTAATTGAATTACAAGGTAAATATTTAAATAAAGTGAGACAATCGGTCAAAAAATAAGTTAATTATCAGTTTTTTGCATTAGAATAGATTTTGCGAGAAAATAAGCATCCTCATAATACTGAGCAGATTCGAATTTCTGACGTGCTTGGTGGAATAAATAAATATCTTCCGTCATAGTATAATCCAGAATATAAAATCTATCCAATACTTGTTTTAAGGTCTGTTTGCCCCATGAGTCCTCCACTATACCATCCGGATGTACGACAACTACATGGCAAAAACCTAATTTATTTCCACAATCGCGGTGATAGCGGGAAACTGAAATGCCCATAACGGGTGACCCCGTTAGTTCAGATAAGGCCTGGGCAAAGGGAATACAGTTCCCATGTGAAAATTTAGAAGCCAGGTAAGCCGGGATTTCCGGGTTTCGTCTTTTAGGAATTAATTTTAAAAAATTAGGATTGGCCAATATGGCCTTTGTTGCCCGCTCAATTTCCACCTGGTTAGCTTTTACCCGCATAGGCATTTCTATTAACTTTTCCTCCTGATAACAACGGGTTGAGATATAAGTCTTGTCTGGCCTAACCCTGCCTGCAGCAGCTGGCCGGATAACATATTGGTTAAAGGCTATAATACTTTTCTTACCCGTAAAATCAAAAACGACATCCTGATTCGTTTCCACATAAGCACGAACAGGTATCATTTCATCCTCGGTTGTTTCCTGGCTTCCAGTTAACCAATCTACCTGAAGCATCCAGCCTGTGATCCTTGCCAGTGCAATGGCAAAATTGATGCCATCTGATTTTTCCCAGTGGATGATGAGCGCAGGTGGAAACCCTGCTGGATTATGCTTTAAATTCATATAGTACATTAATTTTAGATTTTTAAAATTAAAGTTTTTTATTGAGAGAAAGTATCCTTAGTCCATTTGGGTTGTTTTTTATGCACCAAACGAATATCAGTTATATAATTTGCCTCATGGTATTGAGCAACCATTAGATATATTATATCCCTGAAATAAAATGATACTTGCATTGTATTTGGTAGTCTCGGAAGTTGAAAACGATCGAAGAGCTTCAAATACCTTTTTCGGAATTGTCAACAGAAAACGAACTTTATGGGGCTGAAGCTGAATGAACCAAGATTGATTGATCCCCTCTAACCGGCAATAAAAATTGTTGTAAAGTTTTGATTTTCTGTCTGTTAGTCGATTGGCGAAGAGGGAACAAATCGATTGGGTCGTACACTTAGTTAAGAAAAACGATGTATTTCGTCAATACCGTTTATTTTAAGAGTTCTACGCAAAATCAGTCAGAAATATTATTTATTTAAGTTTAACGCGAAAGGACAATAAGGGATTATAGGTAAATTTTAGAGATATGGTTCCAAACCTTCAAAACCCTGAGCTTTCAGGATTGCCGCTGTTTGCTCTTGATATCTTTTGACAGCTTCGGGATCAAAATATCGCGTTTCTATGCAGCTTCCGTTTTCCCGTGCTGTAGAACCCATGCAGTGCAGGCTCGAAAGAACATGAGGCTGATAGGTATCCTTCAATAGGGCAAGGATATCAAATGCAAATTCTGAAAAATATGTTTCCGAATAATTCAAAAGTAGGCTGAAATATGCATCATCCCTATACCTCAGTGATTTCGATGTAGCCCAAAACGATAATGATGTACTTTGATCAGCTGCGGTATCAACGTTTTGATTCCTAAAAATTATTTTTCCGCAGTCGCGTTTGTATTCAGTTTCCGCTCGGAGTATAATGCCACCGAAGAATCTTCGGATCATTGTCGCATTCACCAGCTCATCCAATGCAGTAAAGTCTTTTTCATCCTCTTTTCGTAGTTCAAAAAATACTGTTGCGCAGAAGAAATTTCCGGGAAGATAGAGCTTGGCACGACTGTTTGGAGGGTCGACACGAGCGAGCAATGGCTTGAGCTTTGACAAGTGTTCAACTGCATCCTTTGCGGACTTTCTATTGAATGCAGATTTCACCTCTATGACCGCAAGGACATATTCTGCAGGGATTGCAAGTGATTTTCCTTGGTCAGAGGAATCGGGATTGTCTTCGATCCACAATACTGGGGATTCCAACTGATCGTATATGATCACATCATAATGAACCATATGCTCAGAACTTGAAATACCAGGTGAGATGATAAAGCCTGAGGTTACGCCATAACGTTTGGGAATGAACTCAGCTAACCATTTTCTAAATTCGCCTTCTGCTACAAGACCATGTCTGGTCTTTGCCTTTCTGTTACTTTCTTGCTCTTTTGCAATGTCATAAGCGTTGAGCATCCTGGTTCTGGCAGTCAGGAATTGTTTCCATCCCTGAGTTACCATTTGGGCACGAAGCGGTGATTTTTTACTGTCCATTTTAGCCTGTAAATTATAACTTAAAATAATGATTTATTACTTATTTCAATAATAAAAGTCCTAAATTAAAATTTATATAAATGATTCTTTTACCACTAATTTCATGTTCTGCGATACGCAGGATCTTTTAATTAAAGTATAACTCAAAGGGTGGCTCTAAATCACGCATTTATCAAATTTAACGAAACTTTTTTTGATGTGGTTTGAGACAAGATTTAATAGTTTTGATATTATGGCATGTTCGTCGAACCGCGCTTTTCATTTCAATCGCTCACGCAATTAAATCTAGTTTCCTTTTTAATATATGTCATAGCTTTCATTGAGATATTGTAATGACAGCTTAGATTTGAATTGTTATAATAAAATATAATACCTTAGCTAAAAAGACAATTAGATCACAAGATTGACAATGGAAAAATTTGTAAAAATTAAATAGATAATCACTGCAATTTAAGCAGTCGCAGAAAAATTCTATACTGCTGGTAACAGTGCAGCAGGAACTAGGGTTCGTAAGGCCATGCAGGAATTAAAAATCTTGGCTCAAGAAATAAAGTAACTGAGAAAAAAATAGCGATAAATAAAAAATACTTGTTCTGTGTAATTAAAAACTTTTTCTCATGATTGCTCCTCCCACTAAACTTTGCGATAGGTCATCTTTTAATTAAAATAAATAACTTATCTTGATCAAGTCGATAGTTCTATGAAATAAAAAATATTAAATCTTAATGGCTCTCAAAAACAAATCTCTCAGAAAGCAAACTCAATATTTTCTTGAAACGGAATACCCTAACCTGATTATTCAGGACAATTATCGGTCGATCAAAAATTGTCTGAAATATTTTAATGCCAAGAAAAATTGGTATTCGGTTATTTTTTTGGTCATAAGCATATTCTTGCTATTTAATAATCCAGTCGTGGATTGGTTAGCAAGTAAGATTCATATAGATTTTATTAAGTTCATAGAAATCAAAACTGTAGCGACTATTGTTGATCAACGTACTTCAAATATCGCGACGATCATAAGTATGACACTTGCCGTGATGGCGATGCTGTTTAGTAACATGGCAGTAAAAGAGCCATTCTTATATGAGCTATTGTATGAAAGATCACTGTTAAACTTTATCATTATCTATACACTAACGACTATTGGATGCTTAATATTCCTTGGTACCTTGCGCGAAACATTTACTGATCATGAGCATTACTATTATAATGCAATTCTGATCGGTTCTTATCTGGTGATGAGCATACTCGTTGGTATCGCACATTTATTCAGAACTGTTTACTATTTCATTAACACAAAAAATGTGCAGGATCTTTTGGAGAATGGTCTCATCTTGGAATCTAAAAAGAATATTTATGATGAACTTTTTAAACGTCACAGCAGTTTAATCTACAAAAAAATTATTCAAGCTGAGGGCTTAGTTCAATTTACTAATCATAATATGTTTAGAGCCGGAGTATCTCAGCAGGTGATAACTCAATTTAGCGCTGAGATAAATGATCGCAACTCATTATTAATATATGACGTTAATCTGGAAAACTTAAAGACTTTTGTTGAAAAGACAGTTTCGTACCCAAATAGATTTTATCAGGAGATTCAGCTCAATTCAATTGCGAAGATTCATGATGATGTGATCCTCATTGAAAAGGTACCCCTTACCGCAAGAAAAAAGTTTGGATACTACACTGAAATCTTCATTTTTAAACCTGCCAAAGATCTTAAGCCTGTTGATAACAGATATTATGATTATTTTGAAAAGAAGTACTATGAGGCAGTGGAGGACAAAAAACATAAAGAAGTTAAAAAGATTTTGGATGTTTTCGAAAAGCTAAATGATTTAAAACGCATCTATAACATAAAGGAGTCAGTTTTATGATATTCAATGAAATAAAGGAAATGGTTTCCAAGGGGGTTGAATTAGCAATCGAAAATAATGATCGCTACACACTGAACGAGTTGACTGCATTCATAGAAAAGATGCTGATAGATAGTGTGAAACATCTTGATGAGAAACAACATCTCGATTACATATACTTACCACCATCAATTAATAGGATGGTCATGGATAAAGTTGGCAGCCAAGATTTGCAAAACAAAGAACTTGGATCATATGCCCACACGATACCATCAAATATCTTAAAGGATTTGATGATGTTGCCAGACAATATTCGCTTTGCAAATGTTAAAGCAGAGAGTGATCTTGATACCGTTTATAATCAGTTTTATGAATGCTTTAATGCATTTAGTGCGATTCTATATCAATGTGTAGAGGCAAAAAATATCGGTGGGTTTAAAACAACAATATCTGATTTTACTGTCTCAAGCTCAAGAGCTGATAGAAGTGTTCAACATTTTCTCAATAGGTACAGTCTAGCTAGCAATGGACAGAGGTTTATTCTTGATCTAACCAAGGGTTTTCAAACCCTTCAACGCCGTATGCTGACTGGTATAAAATATTGGATAAACTTTTTGCGTTACGAGCAATTTCTCACAGCTTTTGAATTCAATGAAATTTCTGAATTAATCAGAATTCCTATAAATGAATCAAACCAATTGCTTGAAGATATAATATTTGTTTTCAATCTAAAGGGTAGCTATCTTAATTGGACAGAGTTTACGTTTTATGATTTAGTGATCGAACGAAGTAGATCAAAAGTATCACTACATGATTGGATGATGACGGGATTTCTAATTGAATGCCTGAGGAATGGATCATTTTTTATCAATTTTGATAGAGTTGATTCCAAACAGAAAAACGTCATATCAAGTCTTTATCAGTTTCTTTATGAAAAGGCCAAAGAAATGATTAAGAAACCCGAAAAGCTGATGTCGATTGTTGAACTTTCAACTTCTGATGCCCTAAATATAAGCCTGGAAAACATATTGAATGCATTCAAACCAGCTTTTCAGGAGCGTTATAAGGCAGTTGAAAACGAAGTAATGCACGCAGGCCTTAGTATTGAAAGAATAAATGAGTTTAAGAACCGTGCTTATGTCGCCTGGGAAAGGCAAGCTAGGATCAGAAAGATATTTGAGAGATGGGGCAATTACACTCAGATACCATCTCAAGGTCATGAACTGGTAAGGGTCGGAAAATCTAATTTTCTCGAAAGAGGTCGTATAGCCTTTATTGAAGGCAGTAGCTATTCGCGAATTATCGGATTAGAAGATTTAGCTGCTTTGGTAGGGCGTACTGAGGATGAAGTCTTTTTTCATCGCGTAGATCAAAGCTTACCAACGGTTATTACGGGAGGAAATGCTGTAGAAGTAATTCAAACGGCTATCTCTCGGCTAATAGATCGAGGAATTGAGGCTGATATTATTATCACTTCTCCCGAGTTTGCATATCAAAACGAAAAATTACTCTCCAGTCCAAATTTTGTCGCAATCGGAAATTTAATAACCGATGCACAGGATATCCAGTTCCTCAAAATTGGAACTTTTAATGACATTCCAGTATATACATCATTCGATCGCTTTGTAAGCAACAAGTTCTTAATTTGCAATTTCAGGAAAGCCTTTGAAATGGAGTATAAACTTAGTTTCAACAAAATTCAAGGTCCCCTGACTGTTTCAGTACGTGAGCCTGGATTTGAGGAAACAAAAATCAGATACTCTCAAAATCCGGAAACAGGGAGTCGTGTGATTAGTGGAGAATCGGTGGATGATGATGAAGCTTTGATCCTAATGCGCACTTCGATCATTATTGATTTGTGGAGTATTGTAGATTTTAAGATTTTAGATGTCAATGCATTTGTAGTTGCGGAACTCGGATAGTTATTGATTTTTCAGATTATCTTATAGTTCATTACTTAAAGCATTTCATAATGGTTAAAGTGAATAAGTTTTAATCTTCTATATAAGACATTAAATTTTTTTTATTTCTTCTAACTTAGCCAGATTTTGATCTGGTCTTTATAGCATTTTTTGAAAATTACTAGAACTTTTTTTATTTTTTGTGACAAATAGCAAAAATGGTCAAGCAAATTGTTTTATCAAATCTGGCTAAAGTTAACATGAATCGAAACGAAAATAAATACTATAAATTAGAGTTATATGAAGTAATCCTTTAACCACTCGGGTGTTTTGCAAGATGTATTTTTGTATACACAAAAAAATCTTGCGCCCTTGAGGTCGGGTATTTCCTCGGAACTCGGAAATACTTAAAACACTAATAAATCATCCAAAAATTCCGCAATATCCAATTTGTAATGTATTCTAAAAAAATGATGAAAGTAGGAAGTTATCTAAGTTTCGAGCAAAATTAACATCATAGTAGTTAAAGGCCTGAATAGTTTCTGCTATCATCCGCATTAATTTATCATCAAGATTGGAACGGATTTATAAAATGCTTTTACAACGGCCAGCGCTCACCTGTGGCTTGTGGACCCCACCATAGCGTAATGCTAATTTGCTTCTACCGATGAATTTTGATTTCAAAATTATCCGAATCACTCTTGTGAAAGAAAAGGTGTAAATCCAAATTGCATAATTCCAAAGTAGTACATATGGCAAAAAAAAACACTGGATCCCGAACGTAATATACAAATGATCACATAACGTGTAATTAATTTTAGGTTTATCCACAGCTTATGAGACATCTTCCGATAGCGCGAATTACCCCTGAGAAATTAATGGAAATGTTAAAGAAAAAAGGTGTAAAAATGTCTATAAATCAAGCGAAGGAAATCTTGGATTTGCTATATGTTTTAGCTATTTTGGAAGTAGAGCAAGTTTTAAAAAGATGATTACAGCAGATTTATACATTAGAGTAAGCACTGATGAACAGGCTGATAAGGGGTATTCGCAGCGCAATCAAGAAGAGGTTTTACAGAAATATTGTTTCGCCAGAGATATCAAGGTGAGGAAAGTTGTTTTTGAGGATCATTCCGCCAAAAGCTTCGTGCGGCCCGCATGGCAAAAATTATTGGCTGATCTAAAAAAGAAGAGAGGACAAACGGATTTGGTACTTTTCACCAAGTGGGACAGATTCAGCAGAAATGCGGGGGATGCCTATCAGATGATAAAAATTTTGGCTGATCTCGGTATAGAGCCTCAGGCCATTGAGCAGCCTCTTGATATCTCCATTCCCGAAAACAAAATGATGCTGGCTTTCTATCTCGCAGCTCCCGAAGTTGAGAATGATAGAAGAGCGCTCAATACTTTTCATGGAATGAGAAGAGCAAGGAAAGAAGGGCGATGGATGGGGCCTGCTCCCATAGGTTATACTAACAAGGTAACCGAAGACGGGCGAAAGTATATTTGTCCTGTAGAACCCCAAGCGTCAATAATGAAGTGGGTATATGACGAATTATCTACGGGTAAGTGGTTCATTGATCAGATCTGGAAGGCGGCATCAGATAAAGGGTTGAAGACAGGCAGAAAAAATTTTTGGCAGATTATTAGAAATCCCATTTACTGCGGTAGGATACCCATTGCGAAATACAAGGAGGAGGAAGCCCATACGGTTATGGGGCAACATAAAGCAATAGTTTCTGAAAGCATCTTTTATAAAGCTATGGATGTTTTGAACGGCAGAAACAAACCCAAAAAGACAACTATATCTTCTCCTGATGCGCTTCCCTTACGTGGCTTTCTGATATGTCCAAAGTGCGGCTACATGCTCTCAGGTAGTGCTTCAAAAGGTTATAGCAAGCACTATCACTATTACCATTGCTTTTCGAAATGTGGGGTGAGATATAATGCGGAAAAAGTCAATAAGCTTTTTGTGGAGGAATTAAAAAAGTATACTATAGATCCACTGTTACATGAGGCGTATGTAATGATTTTGAAACAGGTTTATCAAGCTTTTTCAAGTGAAGATAATAATGAATTATCCAATGTAAAAAAACAGTTGGAGGAGTTTAATGATAGAATTTCTAAGGCTAGGGACAAAATGCTCAATGATGTGATTCTTGATTTTGAGTACAGGAAAATCAAATCAGACTGTGAAAGAAATATCCTTATTCTTGAAAATAGACTTATTGATTTATCCAGGGGAAAAGAGAATATTGGTGAATTAATAGGAAAAGCGACTGGGTTGCTCAAAAACCTTCATGAAACATATATAGAGGCGGATTCTGAAGGAAAAAGGCGATTAATTAGTTCGATCTATCCTCAAAAACTCACTTTTGACGGAACACAACATCGAACTGTTCGAATGAATGAGGCTGTACGCGTTCTAGGTACTTTAAAGGCTGTTTTTGAGGGTAAAAAAAAGGGGCAAACCAAACAAAAATTTGATTTGCCCACTATGGTAGCGGGGAGCAGGATCGAACTGCCGACCTCAGGGTTATGAATCCTGCGCTCTAACCATCTGAGCTACCCCGCCGGGTAATATTTACTAAATAACGTAAATATCGATGTGGTTATTTTTAAGAGTTGCAAATATAGAATAAATATACATTCTATTAAAAAGAAATGTGAAAAATACTATAAAGCCTTATTGCTCAGTAAATTTGATTGTTTTTAAGAGGCTGTAATCGTTATTTGAGCCCTTAGGGGAGCCTGTTTTTAGAAGTAGATAACACCACAAAGGGCAGCATTTTGGCGGATACCGCAGAATTAACCGCATTTCTGGTCTTAGCATATGATCAAACCTATTGCTTACGGTATGTGCGAAAGATATTTCAGCTGGCCATTTGTGCTCATAAAATTGATGGTTTCAAAGATTGATTACCCCCTGGTGCTACCAAGTCATCCCCAAGGTAACTTTTTCCATAGCTGATATTCGCGAATCCTTTACCTTTTAGGTAATAAATTAGGTAACCCCAGGGTAAAGAAAAGGTAACCGTGGGGTAACCCTGGGGTTAACTTGGTGTACAGAAAGGGTAAACAAGTGGTAAACAAAGGGTAAAGAATAGGTAGAGAAAGGTAAACAAGGGGGGTAGAGAAAGGTAAACAACATTTTGCCTGTCCTACACTGAAATAATTTCAACAATTACCCGCCTTTCTTAACCATATAAGACATATAAGGTTCATATAAGTTCAATCGAAACTTAAATGGACTAAAATTCCTTATGTGGTGAAAGACCTGTACGCCTGCTTTTATAGCAGATTTAATAGTTTTCTTTATCTCCCGCAAAGTGGTCAGCTACGTAGCATCTTTTTCTTAACTACATAAGGTTTATATAAGCATTGGATTTTTTATTGGTTAGTATTGCGGATGTTGAGCAGAAATTAGGAGTCGATTAATCAACTACCCGCCCTGCGTTCGTCGTCAAAATAGCCTTCTGGCATGAAGTAACGAGGGGAATGACCACTGACGAATGAACTAATGACCAATGAACTGATGCACCAATAACCATTGAACCAATGGCAAATGAACCACTGAGCCTGCACCTTGAACCAATAAAAATTATATTGTTGCAGATATAGAATAAATTACCTTTCTTTAGAAAAATAATATTAAAAAATAGTCCGGAAATTATCCTGGTAGTGTACTAACATGGCAGAAAAGAAAAAATTTACACTAGAGTACGAAGTTAGATCGTCACCAAGAATATTGTATAGTTTTATAAGTGAGCCAAACGGCTTATCGCAATGGTTTGCGGACGATGTGAATTTTCGCGATCAGGTATATACTTTTACCTGGGACGATGAGCAGCAAAAAGCAAAACTGGTTTCCATTAAAGAAAATAAGCTGGTTAAATTTAAGTGGCTGGATGATGAACCTCAATGTTATTTTGAGATGGAAATTGTACAGGATGAACTAACCAACGATGTTGCCCTCTCGATTACTGATTTTACTACCGATGAGCTTCTTGCAGAGAAAAAATTAATCTGGGATAACCAGATCGATTATCTGATTAGCGTTTTGGGTGCATAAATTACCTTCGTATTGTTTACCTTTGTAGGGTGAAAAAAATACATCTTCTATTAATAAAAGCATTTGTGAAGCCATTCATAGCAACATTTTTTGTTATGATGTTTATTCTATTGATGTTTTTTCTGTTTAAATGGATTGATGACTTAATCGGAAAAGGTTTCGAATGGTACACCATTCTGGAGCTGATGTATTACGCCTCGGCTGCCAACGTATCTATGGCGCTACCACTATCGGTACTGCTTTCATCCATCATGACTTTTGGTACGCTGGGCGAGAATTATGAGTTGGTGGCTATTAAATCAGCGGGGATTTCTTTACAGAAAGCCATGCGCCCCTTGTTTGTGGTGATTTTGATGCTCACTATAGCCTCCTTCTTTTTTGCCAACTATATGCTGCCCAAAGCCAACCTCAAATTTGGTTCGCTACTGTACGATATCAGGAACAAAAAACTTTCATTTTTAATTAAACCAGGGGTTTTTAACAATGCCATTCCAGGTTATGCCATCCGTGTCGATTCGAAAGAAGAAGACGGTACGCTACACAATATCATGATTTACGATCACCGTGAAAATAACGGGATTCCGAAAGTAATTCTGGCCAGAGAGGGTAAGATGAATAAAACCGCTGATGGTAAGTTTTTGGTGCTTTACCTTAAAAATGGTGTGCAGTACGAAGAGCAGGCTTCGAAAAACGGCATGTACAACCCCAGGCAGATTTTTACGCGGAACCGTTTTAAAGAAACCTCACCGCGTTTCGATATGTCGTCTTTTGATGGAAATACCACCGATCCTAATGCTTTTGGAAACAGTACGCCCATGTTAAACCTGAAAGGGATCGTAAAAAAGCGCGACTCGCTGACCAAGCAACTGGATACGATGAAAATGCGCACCATTGCCAACCTCACCAGCAACTTTAAACAGTTTAATGTGACTAAAGGTTATACCAAAGTAAAAGCCGTACCGAAAGAGATTGATGATGTAATATTGAAGAGTATCCCTAACGGATCGCGGAAACTGGCCCTCGATAATGCAAACAATACGGTGGCGAATATTATGCAGCATGTACCCAACTGGGGGCCGCGCCAAACTGATTTAACCGGCGAAATTATTTTTACCACAGTAGAGTACCAGCGTAAATTTACCCTGGCCGCATCTTGTATCCTGTTGTTTTTTATTGGTGCACCCTTGGGTGCGATTATCAGAAAAGGGGGAATGGGTTTACCGGTAGTGGTGGCCATTTGTTTCTTTCTGGTGTATCACATTATTACCACAGTGGCCGAAAAATCAGCACGCGAAGGTAATTTAAACCCGATATTCGGGATGTGGATTGCCGTAATCGTTTTATCGCCACTGGCGGCCTTTTTAACCTATAAAGCTACAGTAGATTCGGCCTTGTTTGATGTAAATTATTACAAACAACTCTTCCTTCAACTGTTTAAAAAGAAGGAAAAATAGGCGTCTTTTCCTTTACTTACAGATGATATTTTAATCCAAATATTGCTCAATAAGGTTGTACATTTGTACGGGTTATTGTTTGTGGTATAAATTGATTTTAACACGCCATTGCCCCATAATGTTTATAAAATGCAAACAAAATTAAACACAATAGAAGAGGCCATCGCAGATATAAAAGCTGGTAAAGTGATTATTGTTGTAGATGATGAGAATAGAGAGAACGAAGGTGATTTTTTAACGGCAGCCGAAAATGCAACGCCCGAGATCATCAATTTTATGGCTACTTACGGCCGTGGTTTAATCTGTGCGCCCTTAACAGAAGAACGTTGTAAAGAGTTAAACCTTAACCTGATGGTGGGTAAAAATACGGCAGCTTACGAAACTAATTTTACGGTTTCCGTAGATCTGGTTGGACACGGTTGTACCACCGGGATCTCAGCAAGCGACCGCTCTAAAACCATGCTGGCCCTGGTTAATCCTAAAACCAACCCTGAAGAGTTGGGCAGACCAGGACATATTTTTCCTTTAATTGCAAAAGATGGTGGCGTAATCCGCCGTGCTGGTCATACAGAGGCTGCGGTAGATTTAGCGCGTTTGGCCGGCATGAAACCTGCAGGTTTATTGGTAGAGATTTTAAAAGAAGATGGTGAAATGGCCAGACTCCCTGATTTATTTAAAATTGCCGAACAGCACCAGTTAAAAATTATATCAATCGAAGATTTAATCGCTTACCGTTTAACCATGGATAGTTTGATTAAACAAGAGGTTAGCATCGATTTACCTACTGCTTGGGGTGATTTTAAAATGACGGCTTATACCCAGTTGGATAACAATGCCACGCACTTAGCCATTTCTAAAGGCGAATGGAATGCCAACGAACCGATTTTAGCACGTGTACACAGCTCTTGTGTAACAGGCGATATCTTTGGGTCGTGCCGTTGCGATTGCGGTCCGCAGTTGCACAAAGCACTAGAGATGATCGAAAAAGAAGGTAAAGGCATTGTCGTATACATGAACCAGGAGGGTAGAGGTATCGGGCTGATTAATAAATTACGTTCGTATAACTTACAGGATGCCGGTTTTGACACGGTAGAAGCGAATATTAAATTAGGCTTTAAAGGCGACGAACGCGATTATGGTGTAGGTGCGCAGATCCTGCGATCGGAAGGGGTTACTAAAATGCGTTTAATGAGTAATAACCCAACCAAAAGAGCAGGTCTAATTGGTTATGGCTTAGAAGTGGTCGAAAATATTCCTATAGAAATTGCAAGTAACGTACATAACGAACGTTATTTGACCACCAAAAGAGATAAAATGGGCCATTCGATTATGAAAGGATAATTCAGTTGGCAGTTAACAGTTTGGATTGTAAGAACTGAAAACCGCTAATTGAAAACTTATACAAGACCAACAGTTGAACAGATGTTCGATTGTTGGTCTTTTTTGTTAGGATATTTGTCATCCTGAGCGCAGCGAAGGATCTTTAAATAGCCGTCTTTCTCCCTTCCACATGCTTGCCTCGGCTAGCCGCCGAAGGGCTTTTTCTTTATCCTTGATGATAAAGAAACAAACAATCAAGGCTTGGATCTGATGTCGGATAAATTCGTCAAAGCTTAATTGATCGTCAGCACAAGCCCCCGATGAAAAATCGGGGAGGGCGTGCTACCTCGGGGTTGTGGTAGGTTGAGAGGAGGTGCTAAAGCTTTAACGTTTTCTCCTTCCATCATATCCTAGGCCGGATAGCAGGGTGCATATAGTATGGAGCAGAGAAACCATTCTCATTATTTCAATCGAGATCAATCGTCATTGCGCGGGAATGACGGCCGCCATAATCAGAGTTAATTTCTTATGTATGCGTCATTCCCAACTTGATTGGGAATCGTAATGCTATAGGGCTGATTAGCTTCGCTGAGCACTGCATGGTTTCTTTGCTTGCGTCATTCCCACGGCGTTCGTCCTCCTGAACTTGTTTCAGGACCTAAATGATACATAGTCTATCAAAGAAGATTGCTTCGTCGTTCCTTCTCGCAATGACGTATGAGGAAGAATGACATCCGGACCAATGACCAATAAACTATTGACTATTGAACCAATGACCAATGAACCTCTCTACCTCCGTTGATTCCCTTTACTCTGATTGATAATTGCTTCTTTATTGATCGATTTATTGGTTTTAACAGGGGCCTGGCTTTGTTTCCGTTTTAGGTTTCGGCGGTAAGCACCAGAAATTTTCTGGATAAACTCCTTAAACGTATCAAACTGCTGGGTGTAAACCAAACCGAAAGAGGTTACATTTGCCGTTGAGCTAATCCCGCTGTTTAAGAAGATACTTTGTTGCGTAGGTGGTTTATTTGCGGCCTTAACAGTTAAGCTTCCATCTTTTTTAATTAAGAAAAGGGCCTCAACCTCTCTACCCACATTGTCTTTAGAGAAATCGATAACGGTAAAATCGTTCACACTGTTCCGATCTACAATACCTGCGTTGATAATTAAACGATCGCTAAAGAATTTGAACGATGCATTGGCCTCGCTCAACGAGCGTACATTCAGATCGACAAAATTTAAGTTTAATGAAGAAAGTACATTGTTAAACTGGTTAAATACCAACTCGGTAGCTGTACTGGTTGCGGTAGAGCTGAGCTGGTTCCCGATCGATTCTCCTCCGTTTCCAGGGGCAAAACTTCTTCTGATAATTAAACTGAAAGCCTGAAGGTTCAGGTTGTTCTGATCGCTGAAATAGGTTTGCAGTTCTTCTTTGATAGAAGGCTGAGCAGGGAAGTTAATATCAAGTTTAATATCTGGTTTTAAGAGTAAACCTGTTAAACCCATCTCAACCTCAGTATTTACCCTTTGGTTGGCATTACTGCTGGCATCGCGGTTGGCTGCTTTGTAAAGGTCGTTCAAACTCGCTCTCAAAGCGTATACTGCTTTTAGGTTTATCTGTGCAGCTGTAGGGTTACCCGTCCAGCGGATGGTGCCACCTTGCCTGATCTCGAATTTTTTGTTAATTACCTCCTGTGCTGTAAAATCGAAACTTCCGGTTTCGATGATATAATCGCCAGACATTTCGAAATCGCCGAAACTGTTGATGTTTAAGTTTAGCTCGGCATTACCCTTGCCACTTAAATTACCCAGGGTTGTAAATATATTCGCCGTGGTATTCGGGTCGATGGTTAATTTGAAGGTTAGGGTCAGGCCATCAAAGTTGGTCTTTTTCTTAACCAGCACAGTCGAATCGCGGCTTACAAAATTAATGAAATCTTTATCTGATATGGTTTCTGAACTGTTTAAAGGCAGGTTGAAAACGGTTCCTTTTTCAGTTTTTGCCTTAATATCAATCTTCATTTTATTGGTAGGCCCGGTAAACTTAAATACACCAGTGCCGTAGGCCCGGCCATAATACACCGAATTGTCTTTGCTGGTGGTATTTAAGGCCATTAAGCTATTCGCGTTAACTGTTACATCCAAAGTAGGGTAATTGATGTCGTTTAAGTCTACAGTGCCGCGTGCGGTAGCCTCATGACCTTCCAGATCCTTAAGTTCAAAATCGCCGAGTTTAATTACGCTATTGTTTATTTCTACCTCATCGGTAATTACATAAGTGGTTTTAAGGTAGTTTACCATCAGCTGCCCTTTATCTAATGATAGGGTTCCATTAATTTCAGGTTTTTCTAATTTGCCCTTTACGGTTAAGTCAGCCGAGATATTCCCCTTTAAATTCGATACCAGTTGTTTAACAAAAGGCTCGAGGATGGTGAGCTTGCTTTCGTCCATTTTTACAGCCAGGTCGATTTCTTTTTCTTTTAGATCGAGATTTCCAGTCAGCTTAAAAGTCTCCGAATCGTCGGCCATAATGCGGGTAAATACGTTGATCTTTTTGCTTTCGTTGCTATATGATGAGGTATCGGTTAAAGTACCGATATAGATATCGTTAAAGTTTAACGAATCGATCTTTAAATCGTCGGCAACCCTCGGTGCTTTTAATATACCGTACAGATCGGTTGTGCCGTTCAGGTTTCCACCCAGTTTAACACCAAAGCCTTTGGTAAAAGGGTTCAGGGTTTTTAAGTTGAAATCTTTAAAGCCAACACTGATTAAATCTTTAGGGTCTTCCGAAATTAATCCATCAATAATAACCTGCTGCTTTCCGTTGGTTAAATCGAAATTAGTGATCTCGGTTTTGCCATTGTTGAGCACGATGCGTACCTTCTCCTGGATGCGCCACTCTTCGTTGTTGATTTTTAAGATAGAAGGCAATACGCTTAGCCTTGCTGTGGTATCTTGGTTTTTGGTAAACTCTACCAGGCCGTTTAAATCGAGCTGATTGTCCTCTTCAGCGTTCGACATTTTTACGTTGAAAGCCAAACTGTCGTTCCGCAGGATGTTGGAAATGTTTACATCTTTAATAAACAAACTGTCGTTAATCTGCACCCGATCTGAAGTTACAATCAGTTGAAGCTGTTGTGTGGTGGTATTTTCATCGAGGATGATATTGTTTACCACAATACCATTGTATTTTAGTTTCTTAACAAAACCGTTCAGCGTTGCGGTATTGTTGCGCGAGTCGAAATCGCCGGTTAATGTAGCCCCTTCTTCTAATTCTAAGCCTGGGACAAATATTTGCGCCAGCGGTTCGAACTTTTTAACCTTCAGGTTAAACTGAAAAATCTGGTTCTTGTATTTGATAATATCAGCCTTTAACGAAGGGATATAGGTTTTGGCGATGGCTTTGTAATAAGAAACAATAGAATTTAAATCGTACTCACCTTTAATACTGGCATCTAAAATATCTGATCGGATATCCAGTACGCGGCTGGCACCCTTTCCGGCGGCCATTAACTGTACCGAATCAACACTGTAGATACCCTTCGAATTTTGCAGCCTGATTTGTTCTATTAATAATTTACCTGAGATATTGTTCAGGTTGGTACCCGAGAAATTGGTGGTAAATTTAGCATCAACCTGCAACGAATCTTTCACCAGCTTTAAAGCCTTTAATCTTGCTTTAGAAATAGTGGCATTAAAGTTAAATACCGGCAGTTTAGGATTCAGGTTTACTCCGCCATCAAAAACCAGTTTAACATTACGGTCGTTAATGCTCAGCTTGCCATCGAAATACTTTTTGTTAAAGGTTCCGTCAATCTTCACATTGTGGTAACGGTAATTATTAAAGTCGATATAGGTTACATCGCCGTTTATCTTCTCGGTCAAATCTTTAAGCTCAGTGCCGCGGCCCTTAACATACAGTGAGGAGCTGATACGGCCAAGGCTTTTTTCGTCAATCAGGTTGCCAAGATTAAAATCGTAGCTTTTTACGTTCCCTGTATATGAAGGAACATCGTTTTTATCGATTTTCATGTTCACATCCGAAACAATACGGCCAAGTTTGGTTTTAAATTCGCCGTAAGCAATAAAGTCGTTCTGGAAACCGGTAAAACTTCCGTTAAAGTTAATGTTGCCGAATTTGTTCACAATTACCGGAACAATTTTCTTTTTGCTGTTGGTAATGCCGGCCAGTACCTCATCCAGATCGGTTTTATTCGTTCCCGCCATTTCAATGTTGAGGTCCATAAAGGTTTCTTTCCATTTCGGCAGTCCCTTTAAAATAAAATCGCCTTTAATGTGTGTGGCTTTTCCGGTTCTTAACGATAGTTTTTTGGCTTTAAGGTTATTCACTAAACCCGTAATCTGGCCATCAACATCAAGGTCGAGTTTCATGGTGTTCAGCTCAGGCGCAAAGAAGGCTATATCTCTGGAAGTGATGTGGCTATCTTTAAAAATGGCCTTCATCCGAACATTATCTACATAGTGGTTAAAGTCTTTATAACTTTTAAACCGCATTTGGTAATAGTTTGTTAAACGGCTCTGATTGGTTTCGAGCAATAGGTTTTTCAGCTCGATGGCATTACTGTCTATAGTGGTTTGGGCCGTTAAGTTTTTAAGGTAAAACCCGCTACGCTCTTTAAAAGTTAGGTTTTTGATATTGGTTTTAATCAAATGGTTTTTGGTATCGAGCCCTTCAAAAATTCCGCTCAACTCTTTAACAGATACGTTTTCGAAGTTTACACTTTTGCCCTGAACGGTATCTTTTGCCCTGTAATTGATATACCTGAAGGCGAATTTATTTAAAATAATGCGGCCAATATTAATATCGTATGGTTTGCTTTTCTTTTTCTTTACAGTAGGTTTACCAGAATCGAAGTAGTTTATAATGAAATCGAGATTAGAAGACTTATCTTTGAAATCCTTTAGGAAAAACTGCCCATTGTTAATTTGAAGGGTATTGATATCAATGATCTTTTTATCAATGGATAATTGATTAATATCCACCATAAATTGTGGTGTGCTTAGTAAAGTGTCTTTTTGTAAATCTAAAACCAATAAATCTTCGAGTACAATAGATTTAAATGGCTTGATGTAGAGACTCTTGATTGATACGGTGGTTTTAAGCTCTTTAGATAAATATGCGGCAGCCTTCTGCGCAAAATAAGTTTGAACAGGCTTAAATTGTAGCGAAAAAATAAGAAGCGCAAACAGCAGAATTATTGATGCGATTACCCAAAGGAGTATTTTAAATAGTTTTTTAATAATTTTGCAGCTTAAATATTAATAATTTGTCTGTTATACTTGCTATCGAGTCTTCTTGCGATGATACATCCGTTGCTATTTGTAACAACGGCAAAATTACTGCCAATGTTATTGCAAACCAAACAATTCATCAAAATTATGGTGGTGTTATACCTGAATTAGCTTCAAGGGTACATCAACAAAATATTGTGCCTGCCGTACAACAAGCTTTAATTAATGCTAAAGTTACAAAACAGGACATTAATGCTGTCGCTTTTACACGTGGCCCCGGCCTTTTAGGATCGTTACTGGTTGGTGTTTCTTTTGCAAAATCTTTTGCATTAGCTTTAAATATACCTTTAATTTCTGTTAATCATATGCATGCGCACATCTTAGCGCACTTTATTGATGATCCTAAGCCAGGTTTTCCATTTATCTGTTTAACCGTTTCGGGCGGGCACACACAGATTGTGCTGGTAAAAGATTACTTTGATATGGAAATAATTGGCGAAACATTGGATGATGCTGCGGGTGAAGCTTTTGATAAAACTGCTAAATTACTGGCTTTGCCTTATCCGGGAGGGCCGCTGATCGATAAACATGCACAGCATGGAAATCCTTTGGCCTTTAAATTTGCCGAACCGCAAATTGCCGATCTGAATTTTAGCTTTAGTGGTTTTAAAACTTCTATCCTGTATTTTATCAGGAAGCAGGAAAAAGAGAACCATAATTTTATTGCCGAAAATTTAGATGATATTTGCGCATCGGTTCAACATAGCATTGTGCAAATTTTGCTGAATAAGTTAAAGAAAGCGGCAAAACAATACGGAATTAATGAAATTGCTATTGCAGGAGGTGTTTCGGCGAACTCCGGTTTAAGAAATGGATTACAGCAAACAGCCGACGAACTGGGCTGGAAGGTATATATCCCCGCTTTTCAATACTGTACAGATAATGCAGGGATGATTGCCATAGCAGGCTACCAGAAATACCTGAAACAGGATTTCGTAGGACAGGATGTTTCGCCAATGGCGAGAATGGAGTTTTAATTTTGGTTCATTGGTCATTGGTTCATTAGTAAATAGTTAATTGCCTAGAGTAGTTGACTGTTAACGGTAAACTGGCAACTGAAAACCGGTTAATTCCCTCGTTCGTCATTGCGAGGAACGAAGCAATCTTACTACGGTGGTTAAGGCAATGTACCTCCGTGTTTCTGTGCTTCCGTGGCAAAAAACTGTAAACCGCCAATTGAAAACTGGCAATGAGAATTGTTTAAATTGAATTTATATATATGACTGGAGCATCGTTAATATTTTGGATTGTTTGCGCGATACCGCTAATCGGTATTTTATATTGGTTGATCAGAAATGACAAAAACAAACTAAAAGGAAGCTGGGGGGTGATTATTTTAGGTGCTTTGGTTATTGCCGCACTTTTGGTAATTGTGTATGTAACCAAAGATTTTAACGCCATTTTTAGCCAGAATTAATAACGGTGCCTTTTCAATAAAGGCCTGTGCTATAAAATATTATAACATATAAAGCAAAACGCCCTGCTAAAAATATTTAGCAGGGCGTTTTTAATATTATTGAATTTAAGATAGGCTTATTTCTCAGCCAATTTATCGCCGGTTACTTCGGCTTTAATTTTAATTTCTAATTCTTCTGCAAGTTCAGGGTTGTCGCTTAACAATTGTTTTACGGCGTCTCTACCTTGGCCAAGTTTGGTATCTCCGTAAGAGTACCAAGAGCCTGCTTTTTTGATGATGCCGAAGTCAACACCTAAATCTACAATCTCTCCGTTTTTAGAAATACCTTCACCAAACATTACATCAAATTCTGCAATGCGGAAAGGTGGAGCCACTTTATTTTTAACGATTTTTACTTTCACACGGTTACCGGAAACTTCATCAGAATCTTTGATCTGTGATATACGACGGATATCTAAACGTACCGATGCATAAAATTTCAACGCATTACCACCGGTTGTGGTTTCAGGGTTGCCGAACATTACACCAATTTTATCACGTAATTGGTTAATGAAAATACAGCAACATCCGGTTTTCGAAATTGTTCCGGTTAATTTACGTAGCGCCTGACTCATTAAACGGGCGTGTAAACCCATTTTACTATCGCCCATTTCGCCTTCAATTTCACTTTTAGGAACCAAAGCGGCAACAGAGTCAATTACAATTACATCAATAGCACCCGAACGGATTAAGTTATCAGCAATTTCTAATGCCTGCTCACCATTATCTGGTTGAGAGATTAAAAGGTTATCGGTATCAACACCTAGTTTCTTTGCATAAAACTGATCAAAAGCATGCTCTGCATCGATAAAAGCAGCAATACCGCCTTTTTTTTGTGCTTCGGCAATAATATGTGTGGCTAAAGTTGTTTTACCAGAAGATTCCGGACCATAGATTTCTATTACACGGCCTTTTGGGATACCGCCAATACCTAAAGCAATATCTAAACTGATCGATCCTGTAGAAATAAAATCTATTGGCTCAATGGCAGAATCGCCAAGTTTCATGATGGTACCTTTACCGTAAGATTTCTCTAGCTTATCTAAGGTAAGTTGTAGGGCTTTTAATTTATCTGGATTTGCAGTGCTCATTTCTTTTTTCATTGATTGCGTAAATATAATCGATTATCGGCTAATATGCTTAAATGTTGATATTTATAATACTAATATATTTAGCTAATGTAAATGTTTTTTAGCTAATATCAATAGTAAAGTGAAAATAATTTTTTAGGCTTTTAGTTTATCTCTTTCGTTTTGAGTGGTTAAGCGTTCGAAGTACCTGCACATGTAAGTAATTTCGCAAACATCGCATTTGGGGCTTCTGGCCACACAAACGTAACGTCCGTGCAAAATAAGCCAGTGGTGTGCAATGTGGATATCGTGCTCGGGAAGGTTTTTAACTAAATCTTTTTCAACCGCCAGTGGGGTTTTACCATTGGTTAAACCTAAACGGTTGGCCACACGGAAAACATGGGTATCAACCGCCATTGCCGGTGCATTGTAAATTACCGAGGCAATTACATTGGCGGTTTTGCGGCCAACGCCTGGCATTTTCTGTAAGTCGTCAATCCCAGAAGGCACCACATCGTTAAATTCGTTAAGCAGAATATTAGCCATACCCACCAGGTGTTTTGCCTTATTGTTGGGATAGCTGATACTTCTGATGTAATCGAAAACAATATCGGGCGTAGCTTCGGCCAGCGCTTTAGCATTAGGGAACCGTTGAAAAAGCGCAGGGGTTACCATGTTTACCCTTTTATCGGTGCATTGTGCTGAAAGGATTACCGCCACTAAAAGCTGGTAGGGATTATTATAATGTAACTCGGTTTCTGCATCAGGCTGCTTGGCCGAAAAATGTTCTACAAAAAGTTTGTAGCGTTCTTTTTTAAGCATGTGCAAATATAGGTTAAAGATGGAAAATGTAATATGGGAAATGGAAGATGGGAGAGGTGTGAGATAAAACTGAGATTTGCTATCATGAGGAATAATTTATTTCATAAAAATCAATATTAACGACGTATAATTGATTATTTTTTACCCTACAGCTCATGCTTTCCTCGGCTCACCGCCGCCGAAAGGCTCTTTCTTTTTGATGTCAAAAAGAAACAAAAAACACCGGCTGAAAATTTTTCTTTAGAGGTCAGCGGTGTGGCTGGGTCAGCAGAATCCGAAAAATTTGTTAGGCCGGATTTAAGCGGAACAGGGATGCGGTGCTGTGGCATGGCTGGATGGAAATGCATAATGTCGCAAATATCTTATTAGTAAGCAATTGCAAAATAACGTCAATGAAAGCTTAGTCGAAGGACCTTTACTTATAAAAGGTTAATTGTTTAAATCGCTCAATCCACGCTAACCGCTTAACGCCAACCTCATGGCCCAACTACAAGCGATAATTATATAAACATTTTCGGTAAATGTGTAACATCCGGAAAGGCTGTAGCGCTAGTTTTGTATAATAATAAAACCCTGTTCTGGTTGCAAAGCAAATTAATAAGCAGCTCGCTAACTGGTATCAGGAAATAGGTTGATAACATTTAACTTAACACAAAATGAAAAGATTATTTAAATTATGGACAATCAATGTCCTTGTACTAATTGTGGCTGGCAGTGTATCAGCACAGGAAAAAGCAGCAGCGGTTAACCCTTTGCAGGCTTATTACGAAGTTAAAGATGCCTTAATTAGCAGCAATGCAAGCGTGGCTGGCACCAAGGCTACCGCATTAATTAACGCCATAAAAGCCAACGAGAAAACGAACACTTCGAAAGTTCTGCGTGATAAAATATTATTTGATGCTGAGCACATTGCGGAAAGTAAAGATATTGAACATCAAAGAGATCATTTTACCTCCCTGTCAACCGATTTTTATGCCTTGGTAAAAGCAGTAAAACTTAACGATAAGCCTGTTTATTATGCTTATTGCCCGATGAAAAAAAGCTATTGGTTAAGTGAAAGCGAGGCAATAAAAAATCCGTATTATGGCAGTAAAATGTTAACTTGTGGTAAGGTTGCCGTGGTGCTTAAATAAAACATACGCTACAAAATGAAGTTTATTTTAGTTTGTTGCCTTAGTATTTTGCTCAGTAGTTTTACTTTTGGCCAACATCAGCACAGTGAGGTAAAAGCAGCTGCCCCAAAAAAAGCTCCCCTCAAAGCAAGTGATGTGGAAACTTTAGGCAACAAAAAGTCGCCGGGGGTTGTGCGCTATGATTTATATGTTGCCGATACAACGGTAACTTTTGGCGGGAAACCTAAAAGAGCCATTGCGGTTAACGGGCAAATACCTATGCCAACACTAACTTTTACCGAGGGCGATACAGCAGAAATACATGTACATAATAGACTAAAGGAGTCAACTTCGTTGCATTGGCATGGGCTATTTTTGCCAAATCAATATGATGGGGTTCCTTATTTAACCCAAATGCCTATTGCGCCCAATAAAACCCATGTTTACCGTTTTCCGATTATACAGAACGGTACCCATTGGTACCATAGCCATTCGGGCTTACAGGAGCAGATTGGAATGTACGGTGCCATGATCTTAAACAAAAGAAAAGAACCCACTATACCGACGATACCTGTTGTTTTGAGTGAGTGGACAAATATGATGCCCCACGAAGTAGACAGGCGATTACACAATGCCAATGATTGGTTCGCGATAAAAAAAGGCACAACACAGAGTTATGTCGAAGCAATAAAAGGTGGGCACTTTAAAACCAAGCTCACCAACGAACTGAAACGGATGACTGCCATGGATGTGAGTGATGTGTACTACGAAGCATTTTTAGTTAATGGAAAAAATCAATATCAGGTACCAAACAAGCTCAAAGCAGGCGATAAAGTAAGGTTGCGCATTGCTAACGGCGGGGCATCTACCTATTTTTGGCTCACGTATGCCGGTGGTAAAATAACGGTAGTGGCCAGCGACGGTAACGATGTAACACCCGTAGAAGTAGATAGGCTGATTATTGCTGTTTCCGAAACCTATGATGTAATTGTAACCATCCCCGAAAACAAAAGCTTCGAGTTTTTGGTAACCCCCGAAGACCGTACCAAATCTGCTTCCTTATGGCTGGGTAGTGGGCAAAAAGTGCCGGCTCAAAAAATGCCCAAATTGAAATATTTCGAAGGCATGAAAATGATGAACGAAATGATGGATATGAACGGTAATCTGGTGCAGATGGAAGGCATGAAAATGCAGAACCAGGTGATGGATATGAATACCGTAATGTATGCTGAGCTGGATGATACTGGGACTGATACTGTTGTTGCTGATGCGCATAAAGCCCATAATATGGGTAGTAGCAAAAGCGCAAAAGGCCCCATGACAACATTAAATTACGATATGTTGCGCTCACCTGAAAAAACGGTTTTACCTAAAGCCCCAACCCGCGAAATGGAGTTTCAGTTAACGGGCAACATGAACCGTTATGTTTGGACTTTGGATAATAAAACCATTTCTGAAGAAGATAAAATCCTCATTAAAAAGGGCGAAAACCTGCGGATCATTTTATATAACAACAGTATGATGCGCCACCCTATGCACTTGCATGGGCACGATTTTAGGGTAATTAATGGTCAGGGCGATTACGCTCCTTTAAAAAATGTACTCGATATTATGCCCATGGAGCGCGATACCATTGAGTTTAGCGCTTCAGAAAGTGGCGATTGGTTTTTTCATTGCCACATTTTATACCACATGATGAGTGGGATGGGTAAAATCTTTAGTTATGAAAACTCGCCGCTAAACCCCGAAATCCCAAACCCTAAATTGGCGCAGCGAAAACTTTTTGCCGATGACAGGATGTTTCATTTTATGGCAGAAAACGATTTTGCCAGTAACGGAAACGATGGTATGGTCATGTTGGCAAATACGCGCTGGAGCATTGGCGCTGAATGGCGCTTAGGTTACAATAAAATGCACGGCTTTGAAACCGAAACTCATATTGGCCGATATGTAGATAGAATGCAGTGGCTAATGCCTTTTGTAGGTTTCGATTGGCGCTACCGGAAAATGGAAGCTGGCGAACAGGAAAGCAATATTTTTGGCCAAAAAAGCACAAAGGATAAAAGAAGTATGTTTAGTGTAGGGCTTGCCTACACGCTGCCTATGTTGGTAGTAGCGCAGGCAGAAGTTTACCACGACGGTAATGTTCGTTTACAGTTAATGCGGGAAGATATACCAATTTCTAAACGCTTAAGGGCAAGCTTTATGGTAAATAGTGATAAAGAGTTTATGGGCGGACTTAAATTTATTACCACTAAATACATGGGCATTTCTGTGCACTATGATAGCGATATGGGCTTTGGCGCAGGCTTAACGCTTAATTATTGATCTAAGCATTTGTAATCTCCCTCAAAAAGTTAACTGGCAACTAATTTTGAATGATTGAGTTTTGAATGATTGAATGAGTGAGTGATTTGGACTATCACATCCAATCATTCAGGAATTGCGAAGGGTTTTTAATTAACCGCACTGACCTTTCGTTTTAAACCTGATGGGAACGGCAGCCCGAGCTTTTTCTGCGAGGCTACAGTGTACAGCAGGACTGAAATTTTTGCTTGCACTAACTTTCATTTTCTAAAAAAAGTAACAATATAGATTACTACGCTCCATCACAAAGTGCTGCTTCGTTCGCAATGACGAATATTTTTAGTGAAAGGAAGTTGCTGGCACTTTAACCTGTTCCGTTACGTCCTGATTACTTTTAATTAACCAGAAGGCAAAAAAAGCACCAACCAAAGCCATAGCTGCACCAACATAGGCTGGCGAAGTATAATCGAATCCATAAACTAGTGGAAGCCCGCCGAAGAATGCGCCTAAAGCATTACCAATATTAAAACTCGCCTGACTTGCAGATGCTGCCAGCATTTCGGAGCCCTTAGCACTCTGGATCATTAACATCTGTATTGGGGCTGCCAACGCAAAAGATACGGCGCCGGTAACAAAAGTCATAATTAAAGCCAGTGGCTGACTTGCGGATACGAAGTGAACAATGGTTAGTGTAATTACCATGGTGAGCAACAAGGCTGCAGACGCTTTTGCTGGTGAAAATTTATCGGCCAATCGGCCGCCAACGTAATTGCCGAACATCATGCCCAAACCTGCCAGCATTAATATATAGGTTACTGCATTTGGCGAAAAGCCTGCAACATCTGTCATTAAAGGGGCGATATAACTGTACCAGGTAAATAATCCACCCGTTCCGATCGAGATCATCAAAATGATGATCCATGCTTCTCTTTTTTTGAAGAAACTTAGTTCTGCTTTTAAATCACGGTTTTTTGTGGCTTCCAGCGCTGGAAGCCATAATTTTAAACTTAGCAAAGTAACAAGGCCAACAAATACGACAACGGCAAAAGAGATCCGCCAGGAAAAATTGTGACCGATAAAGGTACCTAATGGCACCCCAACAATATTGGCGATGGTTAAGCCCATAAACATAAGCGATACCGCCTGAGCAGCTTTTCCCTTTTCGGCTATTCTGCTGGCTACTACCGATCCTACCCCGAAAAATGCACCGTGTGGTAAACCCGAAAGCAATCGGGCAATAAACAGGGTATCAAAAGTAGGTGCGAATGCAGAGAAGGCATTAAATACCGTGAACATGATCATCAAAGCAATCAATATCATTTTTGGTGGATATTTGCCGGCAATCATGATCAATAAGGGTGCGCCTATTACTACACCTAAAGCGTATGCAGAAATTAGATGCCCTGCCTGCGGAATGGTTACTGCTAAATCTTTTGAGATATCGGGTAGCAGGCCCATCATAACAAATTCTGTTATCCCGATGCCTAAACCGCCTAAAGTGAGTGGGAGCAAGTTCTTGTTCATAGCGTACTTAGTGTTAAATTTACACTATGCAAAGGTAAGGCTTTTTGCTTTAGGAGATTGTAAAAATTAGGCCATTTATGGAAAAGAGGGAAGAGGTAGGATGGGTTGATGGTCAGATAGTCGATAGTATATGGTCAAATAGTTGATGTCCAAATAGTTTATAATGTATGTAAGTAGTTATAAGATAATAAAGTACCATCAATTATGAACCGGTAGTCGGTTTGCAGTTACCAATGAACGGATGGCGAATGAACTATTGAACTCATAAAATAAAACCATTTATGGAAAAGAGGGAAGAGGTAGGATGGGGTTGATGGTCAGATAGTCGATAGTATATGGTCAAATAGTTGATGTCCAAATAGTTTATAATGTATGTAAGTAGTTATAAGATAATAAAGTACCATCAATTATGAAACCGTAGCCGGTTTGCAGTTACCAATGAACGAATGGTGAATGAACTATTGAACTCATAAAATGAAAAAGCTTGCCCCACCCTGTGGAACAAGCTTTTTTGGCTCATGTAAAGATTTTCTACTTTGCGCTGCTGTAAGCTAAAATCTTGTTGATGGTTTCATCTTGAGGATTTTTAGCCAGTCTATCTAACTTACCTTTTATTTGATCATAAAATAAGTCGATTTCTGCGTCAGATTCAATATCAGTTCTAGGCTGAAACATGTTAGGTGTAGGTAAATTTACATTTGTTTTTGATGTAGAGGTTTTTGTCATAAGCAACTAAAATGTGATAAGTTTTATAAACTTAACGATAGTTCAGATGCTTTATTTCAACCCCTAAAAAATTTTATGTAACAATTTTACTACCCTTTGTAGGTCATCTCCTTTGTTTTAAGCATTTTACGCAAATTACTCAATGCATAACGCATACGGCCTAATGCTGTATTGATGCTTACATCGGTCAAATCTGCGATCTCCTTAAAGCTTAAATCAGCGTAATGACGCATTAAAAGCACTTCTTTCTGCTCATCAGGCAATAAATGGATCATTGCTTTCAAATCTTTATGGGTCTGGTCGCGAAGCATTTTATCTTCTGCGCTCTCATCATAAAAGTGTAGCATATTGAATACATCCATTCCATCGGCACTGGTGATGATTGGTGTTCTCTTTTCTTTTCTGAAATAATCGATAACCAAGTTATGGGCAATACGCATTACCCAAGGCAAAAACTTGCCTTCTTCGTTATATCTTCCCGATCGCAGGGTATTAATTACTTTTATAAAAGCATCCTGAAAAATATCCTCCGCCAGATATTGGTCTTTAACCAATAAGTAGATAGAGGTATAAATTTTACTTTTATGTCTTCTTAAAAGTTCCTGCAATCCATTCTCGTTCCCGGCAATATATACCTTTACCAGGTCCTGATCATTATATGATTGTAAATTCATAGGTTTACCTACACTAAATCCCGTACTATTTGCTAAAAATTAATTTGTAGATGTTTAATTTCTATAGCTGCTCTCCTATGTTTTTTGATGTGTGTTAGTTTGGTTTTGAGGTTGTTAATGTTCAAAGAAAGTTATTTTTTTATCAAAAAGCAAAAAATAAAATGTTAAAAAATAAATTAACCGTCTCAGTACCCTATTTTTGTATGTTCTTAAAACCCTAACAACATTCTGGGGTTATACATTATATTCGTTACTATACATGAGCAAAAAAGAGGCCGAAAAAGATCCGCATAAAAATATTATCATAAAAGGTGCCCGTGTGCACAACCTCAAAAACATCGATGTTGCCATTCCAAAAAACAAACTTGTGGTGGTAACAGGTATGTCTGGTTCGGGGAAATCTTCGCTTGCATTTGATACTTTATATGCAGAGGGGCAACGCCGATATGTAGAAAGTTTATCTTCTTATGCCCGCCAGTTTATGGGCCGGATGAATAAACCCGATGTTGATTATATTAAAGGTATTGCTCCGGCAATTGCCATCGAACAAAAGGTTATTACTTCCAACCCACGTTCTACCGTTGGTACCTCGACCGAAATTTACGATTACCTTAAACTGCTTTTCTCGCGTATCGGGAAAACCATTTCGCCTGTTTCGGGCAAAGAAGTAAAAAAGGATTCGGTAAGCACGGTGGTTGATTATGTAAATGCCATGCCCGAAGATACAACGGTTACTATTTTTTGTCCTTTGTACCCGCACAATAACCGTACAATTAAGGAGGAACTGGCTATTTTATTACAGAAAGGATTTTTACGCGTTCTGATTAACGATAAAATTGAAAAAATAGAAGCGGTTTTAGATGATGCCGACTTTAAGGATGAAGCCTTAACGGATGATAAAACAGTTCAGATCCTGATCGACCGTATTGTAACCAACAAGGAAGAAGAAACATTAAGCAGATTGGCTGATTCGGCACAGACTGCTTTTTTTGAAGGTAAAGGCGATTGTTATGTAGAAGGCCAGGGCACAACAAAACATTTTAGCGATCGGTTTGAACTGGATGGAATAAAATTTGAAGAACCTACGCCGAATTTTTTCTCTTTCAATAACCCTTATGGTGCGTGTAAACGTTGTGAAGGTTATGGAAACGTAATCGGCATTGATGAAGATCTGGTTATTCCTGATAAGAGCAAAAGTATTTACGATAATGCCATTGCCCCCTGGCGCGGCGAAAAAATGAATGTATGGTTGCAGAATTTTATTAAAGCTGCACCAAAATTCGAATTCCCGATTCACCGGCCTTATAGTGCCTTAACAGAAACAGAGCAACGCTTGCTTTGGACAGGAAATAAATATTTTGCAGGCCTTGATGCTTTTTTCAAAGAACTGGAAGAACAGACCTACAAAATTCAGTACCGCGTTATGTTATCACGTTACCGGGGCAAAACCACCTGTCCTGATTGTAAAGGCTCGCGTTTGCGTAAGGATGCATCTTACGTAAAGATTGCTGAGAAATCGATTATCGATGTGGTGCTGATGCCATTGGCAAAAGCACTGGTTTTCTTTAACGAGTTGAAATTAAACGCCAACGATACCAAAATTGCCAAACGTTTATTGGCAGAGATTGATAACCGTTTCCTTTATTTAAACAATGTAGGTTTAGGCTACCTTACCCTAAACCGTTTATCGAATACGCTTTCGGGTGGAGAATCGCAAAGGATCAACCTGGCAACTTCATTGGGAAGTAGTTTGGTGGGTTCTATTTACGTTTTGGACGAACCGAGTATCGGTCTGCATCCACGTGATACCAATAAACTGATCGAAGTATTAATCTCGCTCCGTAATGTAGGCAATACCGTTTTGGTGGTGGAGCACGAAGAAGAAATGATGCGTGCAGCCGATTACATTATTGATATTGGCCCTGAGGCTGGTACCCATGGCGGTAATTTGGTTTTCAGTGGTAATTACGAGGAGATTTTAAAAGATAAAAATAGCTTAACAGGCCGTTACCTATCGGGAATAGAAAAAATTGCCATTCCGGATAAACGCCGTAAGTGGAAAGATCACATCCTGATTAAAGGAGCAAGGGAAAACAATCTGCAGAATATTGATGTGAAGTTTCCGTTAGGTGTTTTTACTGCCGTAAGTGGTGTTTCTGGATCGGGTAAAACCAGCTTGGTTAAAAAAATCTTATATCCTGCATTACAAAAGGCAATTGGCAACTACGCTGGTGAGCAAACGGGTGCTTATGATGGCATTTTCGGCAATTACGATCTGGTAAGCGCTGTAGAAATGGTCGATCAGAACCCGATTGGTCGTTCTAGCCGTTCTAACCCGGTTACTTATGTTAAAGCCTGGGATGATATCCGTGCCTTGTTTTCGGGTCTGGCATCGGCAAAAGCTGCAGGCTTAAAACCAGCTGCATTCTCTTTCAACGTAGAAGGTGGCCGTTGCGATGTTTGTCAGGGTGAGGGCGAGGTGAAGATCGAGATGCAGTTTATGGCCGATATTTACCTGCCTTGCGAAGCCTGTAACGGAAAACGTTTCAAACAGCAGGTTTTAGATGTAACCTACAAAGAGAAAAACGTATCTGAAATTTTGGATATGACTATTGAAGAGGCGGTAGAATTTTTTAAGGATGAACAAAAGATCCTCAATAAATTAAATCCATTGGTTGATGTAGGTCTGGGTTATGTACATTTAGGCCAATCTTCTAATACCTTATCGGGTGGTGAGGCACAACGTATTAAACTCGCTTCGTTTTTGATTAAAGGGAACAATGCCAATAAAACGCTGTTTATTTTTGATGAGCCAACAACCGGTCTGCATTTTCATGATATTAAAAAACTGCTAAAGGCGCTGAATACCTTGATTGAACAAGGGAACACTATTTTGGTAATAGAACACAATATGGACATGATCAAATGTGCCGATTGGGTAATCGATATCGGCCCGGAAGGGGGCGATGGCGGCGGTCAGGTGGTATTTGAAGGTATACCCGAAGATTTAGTTAAGGTGGAAAAATCGTATACCGGAAAATATTTAGCATCGCATTTAAATTTAAATCCATAATTTCGGCAATGCTTTTTCTAACGTTTTTCATAGGCATCATTCTCAATGCCATGGGTTATATTCCTCCGGGCAACATTAATCTCACCGTTGCACAGCTCGCTATTAACAAGGGCATGCGGCAGGTTTGGTACTTTATTCTTTCCTTCTCTTGTGTAGAAGTGTTTTTTACCTTTGGGATGATGCGTTTTGCCCGCTGGGCCATGAGCGATATCAATCCGAACGAGGCGGTAAGCGAAGTGCGCTTGAGCACTTTAGTCGATTGTTTTATGATCGTGATGTTTTTGGTGATGGGTACCATTACCTGGAAAAATAGGAAAAAAGTGCCTAAAACAAGTAATACCAAAGAGGATAAACGAAGTGGGAGTGTTTTATATGGGTTAATTTTAGGGGTGCTAAACCCTGTTCAGATTCCATTCTGGCTGTTTTTTGGCAATTATGTCATTTTACACCAATGGATTGAAACGGATTACCTTTCATTGGTGATTTTTAGTTTGGGCTCGGGCGTTGGTTCTACACTTGCACTTTACTTATATGCGCATTTTGCAACCTATATCCAAGAGAAGTTTGCCCTGAGTAGCTTAATTATCAATAAATCGATAGCGATATTTTTGTTCGCATTGGCGGTTTACCTGGTCATCAAGCAGGCGATCGTTATCTTTTAATAAATATTTTCCATGGTCTGTGTCTCCCACAGGCATTTTTTTTTGATGTTCCCTGAATCGGTAGCTCATTTTTTTTGCCACGGAAACACGGAAAGCACGGAACCAGGTGCACTTGGTTTATTAATTCTGGATAATGTTATCTGTCTGAGCTCGTCGAAGACCTAACAACAAATTTTTTCTCCAAGGTCTGTGCCCCCACAGACCTTTTGTTTTTAGTCCTTTCGCTAAATTTTTCATTACAAAATTATTGTTTTTCGTTCTGTGAGGACACAGACCGAGGAATGGGCTCATCATTCCCGAATGATTGGGGATTTAAAGCTATTGCATTACGATTAGCTTCGCTGAGCACTTCGTGGTTCCCGCCTGCGCGGGAATGACGCCCAATTTTAGGGATTTGTCATCCTGAATGCAATGAAGGATCTTTCCTTTAGTAGCAACAGCAATAAAAACTGGGAGAAAGGTTCCGGTAGTTTCAATCACTAATCCAAGGTCTGTGTCCTCACAGACCTTCAGGTTTGCTTTTATCAAGTACTCAATAGGAAGAAATTATTGTTTTTCGTTCTGTGAGGACACAGACCGAGGAATAAAATTTAAGCTGAATTTTCAAGGACCTTTCTGTTATAAAATTGATACACAGATATGCTTTGGTTAACCTAATCATAACATTAAATTTATGTTTAAGAAGCCTGGTCATCCTAATATTGGGCTTTGATACAAAACATATCCCATCCTTATGTCTAACAGACGATTTTTTCTAAAAAATAGTTTGGCCGCAGCTGTTGTGGCCAGTATTTCGCCAGTTTTTTCTTCATTCGCTGAAGAACACACCGCGCCTGCCAGACTGGGCAAAGCTCCTAAATTGCGTTTTGCCATCGCATCCGATGGACATTATGGTCAGCCTGGAACGGAGTACAAATTGCACCATGAGAATATTGTGAAGTGGTTAAATGAATCGCACGATAAAAACCCACTCAATTTTGTGATCATTAACGGAGATCTTGTACACGATCGTCCGGAACTATTATCAGAAGTAAAAAAGGAATATTACGATAAACTTAAAGTTCCTTTTTATGCCATTCCGGGTAATCACGATCATGCCGATGCAAAGATCTGGAAATCGGTTTTTGGCTATGAGGATAACTTTTCTTTCGAAAAAAATGGAGTAGGTTTTGTTTTGGCCAATACTTCTGATACCAAAGGCACTTATTTATGCCCTAACAACGATTTTTTAAAGCAGGAACTCGATAAGTTTAAAAACCTGAAAACTGTTTTCGTGGTGTTGCATATTCCCCCTCATTTCTGGGTGCCCGAAAGCCCTTTTATAGAATGTCCGGATACGATTAAACTGCTGCACAGTTATGCAAATGTAAAAGCAGTATTCCATGGGCACGACCACAGTCTCGATGCCGTTTTTTATACCGATAAACTGCCGCACTTTTTCGATGCACACATCGGTGGAAACTGGGGTACGGCCTATAAAGGTTACCGCATTGTAGAGGTTGATGAAAATGATAAGATCCAGACTTATCAGGTAAATGCAAGTCAATCGCCACTATTAAATGAAACCAAATTTTAATTGATAGATCATTGCAATGAAAAAGACAATTTTGATGCTCATTTTTGCTGGTACCGTCTTAAGCTGTGCCGCACAGAAAATAAATGAAGCCAAGCCTGAAATCAAAACAGGAACTGATGCCGCTCAGCCCTTTCTGTTTTCGCTGAATACCTTAACAGCAGAAAATCCCCGTTGGAATATTCATTATTCAGGAAGTTATGGCGAAAGAACCAATGGACAGTTCGGTTATGATGGTTTAGGGCAACAGTTTGGTGTTAAGGGCTATTTAGGCAGCAGGTTTACCTTGTATGCAACAGCAGCAATCGGTTTTGCCAATTCGGGAGGTGTAACCTCTGCGCAACAAGCTGAAGTAATTAGAGATTTAGTGGGCGGTAAAGGCATAGCTGGTTTTAGGTTAGGTGCTGGTTTAGGTTTAAGCAGAGATTGGTCGAGCATTGGTTCAGCGATTAGCCGCATTACCGCTTCATTTGATCAGACAAACTGGCGAATGGCCGGTAACCTTCGTTTCGAAAAAGCTTTTGATAAAACAAGGGATAAGCTCGATTTTATAAGCAGTTTTGGTTATCAGCATCGTGTTTCTAACGTTTTATACCTTGGCTTTGAAGCCTTAGGTCAAGATTTAGAAGGCTTTTGGGAAAAGGATGAAGCAGAAGGTGGTGCAAAGGTAATGATCGGGCCATCAATCAATCTGGAACCAAACCATTCGAAACTTTCGTTCTCTCTTTCTGGTGGGCCTGTTTTTTATGCAACCCGTAGTCAGGTAATCCCATCAGAGGCCATCCGCGAAATCGGTTCCGTAGCATCTGGTAACGGTTACACCATCAGGGCGCTGGTTAATTTTAATCTTCATCGCTAGGTGTTGCTAAATCAATTTAAGAAAATGAAAAAGTCATATATATTTATATTATTCGGTTTCCTGCTCATCCAAAAAGGATTTGCACAATGGCCAGGCAAAAACGAAAGTACACAGCAGATTTTACTGCCTAATGGGTGGAAGCTGAGCCCGGCAGGGCATTCGTTACAATTGGGTGATTTGCCTTTAAATATGCAGCTCAGCGCCTCGGGTAAATATCTTGCCATTACCAACAACGGACAAAGTACCCAGTCGCTGCAATTGCTTGATGCCAAAACAGAAAAGATTATCGATGAAAAAGTGCTAAGTAAATCGTGGTACGGCATTGCTTTTAGTAAAGACGAAAAACACCTTTACGCTTCAGGCGGTAACGACAACTGGATTTTAGATTTTAATATCCAGAACAATAAACTTGGCAAAAGCGATACTATTAAACTAGGTCCCATTTGGCCAAAGGGAAAAATCAGTCCGGCGGGGATTGTTGTAAACAAAAACAACAGTAAGTTATATACGGTAACCAAAGAAGACAGCAGTTTATACATTATCAACCCCACAGAAAAGCAGATCCTGAAAAAAATCCAGCTTCCTGCAATTGCTTACAGTTGTGTTTTATCTGCAGATGAAAGTAAATTATACGTTTCGCTCTGGGGTGGAAAATCTGTTGCGGTTATCGATTTAGTTTCAGAAAGCATCTCACAACGCATTCCTGTTGGCGATCACCCAAATGAACTATTGCTTAATAAAAAAGGAAATATTTTATTCGTAGCCAATGCCAACGATAATACCGTTTCGGTAATCAATACTTCGAACAATAAGGTGATCGAAACCATTGCTACGACCCTTTATGCCACACAGTTAACAGGTTCTACCACTAATGGTTTAGCTTTAAGTACCAACGAGAAAACTTTGTACATCGCCAATGCAGATAACAACTGTTTGGCAGTTTTTGATGTGAGCAAACCTGGATTAAGTTTAAGTCAGGGTTTTATCCCGGTAGGCTGGTACCCAACGAGTGTGAAGGTTTTGGGCTCGAAAATTTTGGTTACCAATGGTAAGGGCAATACACCTATGGCCAACCCTCAAGGGCCACAACCTATTTCTAAAGTTGATAATAGTGGCTACCATATGGGAAGTACGGCCAATAGCCGGCTGCAGTATATTGCCGGTTTGTTTAAAGGAACCTTATCTTTTATTGATGCACCAAAACCTGAGCAGTTAAAAGCATATACCAAACAGGTGTATGCCAATACGCCCTTTACTGATAAGCGGACTATCATGGCCGATGGTGAAGCCGGAAATCCTATTCCGCGTAAACAGGGCGAAAAATCGCCCATTAAGCATGTTTTTTATATTATTAAAGAAAACAGGACCTACGATCAGGTGCTTGGCGATATGCCAAAAGGAAACGGCGATTCTACATTAACACTTTTTGGTAGAAAAATTACACCTAACCAGCATGCCTTTGCCGAAAACTATGTGCTGCTTGATAATTTCTATGTTGATGCAGAGGTAAGTGCCGATGGACACAACTGGAGCATGGCCGCTTATGCTACAGATGTAGTCGAGAAAACATGGCCTACCAGTTATGGTGCACGCGGCGGAAGTACCACCTTCGAAGGCGGCAGGCCGGTTACTTACCCAAAAGGTGGTTTTATTTGGGATTACTGCCAAAGGGCAGGGGTAAGCTACCGCAGTTATGGTGAGTTTGGCGATTATGGAAAAGCAAATATTAAATCGCTACAGGGCCATATGTGCACGGCTTCGCCCGGGTTTGATATGGATATTAAAGATCAGGTGCGGGTTGATGCATGGCAGCATGATTTCGATTCGTTATTGGTGGCTGGTGTTGTGCCACAATTTAATACTTTAAGAATATCTAACGACCACACCAGCGGACAAAAGAAAGGTAAATACTCGCCACAGGCAGCAGTTGCCGATAACGATTTAGCTGTGGGCCGTATTTTGGAGCATTTATCGCATAGCTCAATCTGGAAAGAATCGGTTGTTTTTATTTTGGAAGATGATGCACAGAATGGCCCCGATCATGTTGATGCGCACCGTTCGCCAGCATATGTGGTTGGCCCTTATGTTAAGCGGAATACGCCTGTTCATACGATGTATTCTACTTCCGGATTTTTAAGAACAATGGAACTTATTTTAGGTTTGCCGCCAATGAGCCAGTACGATGCTGCAGCTATGCCACTGTATGAATGTTTTACGGCTACGCCTGATTTTACACCTTATAATGTGATTCAGCCGCTTATTGATTTAGATACACGGAATGTGGCGGTGAATGAAAGCAGCAGACGTTCCGAACTGTTCAATTTTGCCAAAGAAGATTCGGCACCAGATTTAGATTTAAACGAAGTGGTATGGAAATCGGTTAAAGGCGAGCAATCGATAATGCCAGCGCCAAAACGGAGTGCTTTTGTGATTTTGGAGAAGAAGAAAAAAGACGATGATGATTAGGGCTCAGTTATGATCTCATTCTAAACAAAAAGGCAATTTCGATTAGAAATTGCCTTTTTGTTTAGCCCCATCATTGTTTTAAGAATTGATTTCTAGAACAATAAAGATGCTTAACTTTCATTATTTTAATTTGGAAAGCAATTGCTGTACTCAATTAACGTTTGTCCCGCTTGTAGTCCTGATTAGCCATGTCGTTAAAGTTCAGTATAAGTGATGTCAGTCTGAGCCTGTCGAAGACCTTTAATAGTCGAAAACAAAAAAACATTTTTCTTCGACAGGCTCAGGATGACAAGGTTTTTTGTTTTCTCCTTAACTTAATAACATTGCCCCATTAGAAGGAAATCGAGAGTTACCACGGCAATCAAGTTTAGATTGGTAATATTTGCTACTATTTAAGGTTGGTTAGCATGATGCTGATCGATGGATCGTATTCCAGCATTGTGCAGCCCCAAATAGTATTGCTTGCCGAGCCACTTAAACCTGATGGCAGCGACAGCCCCGAAGTATGAGGGCTATAGCAAACAGCAGGGCAGCATGAACCGAAATGCTACTGTATCTGATTTTCAGAAAACAAAACTGATTCTCCAGCTTTCTGTCAAATTGCTTTGTGCCTTTTAATAGCGACCTTATTTATAACTTCCAGTCTGGTCTTTCGAAATGGCAGGTATAACCGTAAGGGTTTTTCTGTAAATAATCCTGGTGTTCTTCTTCAGCATTCCAGAAATCGGTTTCAGGTACCACCTCTGTTACAATTTTGCCAGGCCATTTACCAGAAGCATCCAGTTCGGCAATTAATGCATTTGCGGTATTTTTCTGTTCTTCACTATTGTAAAAAATAGCTGAGCGGTATGAGGTGCCCACATCATTTCCCTGTCTGTTGCGTGTGCTCGGATCATGGATCTGGAAGAAGTATTCTAATAATTTGCGGTAGGTTAAAACGGTTGGATCAAAAGTAACTTCAATGGCTTCGGCATGTGTACCATGGTTTCTGTAGGTGGCATTGGGAACATCACCGCCAGTGTATCCTACTACGGTAGAGGTAACCCCTGGGTAATGACGGAGCAGTTCTTCTACTCCCCAAAAGCAGCCGCCTGCAAGAATGGCTTTTTCAGTATTCATATATCTTCCTTTTTTTGATTAATAAAGATACGACGAAGATGTGTAAAGGGAAAGTAAAGAAGGGGGGCGCTATTTAATTGTATGGTATAGTCGGTGAAATGACAAAAGATAGGATAAACCGTTTAGTGTTATCCTGAGGGTTAATTAATTGTTTAAAATCAATATGAGTGACGTACAATTGTTTTCTCTTGGCCTACGGCGCGGTCTTGCCTCGGCTCACCGCCGCCGAAGGGCTCTTTCTTTTTGGCATCAAAAAGACCAGCATAGCTAGCTTGAATGCCGTTTGAAAACATAAAAGCCCATGAAAAAACAAAAAATGCCGGCTGAAAAATTTATTCATTTGTATTATGGTTTTCAGCTGTATTCATGAGGGCTTCGCCGTTTTCTTTCGAAGCGAGTACGTTGGCTTGGGCAGTGCAGCCCGAAAAATTTGTTAGGCCGGATTTATTAGAACGGGATACGGTGCTACGGCCTAGTTGGGCGGAATACACAATCGGCATAAACCATTCATATTTAAATAATTACAAAATAACGTCAATGGCAGCGTAGTTGAAGGATCATTTTACGATATAAACTTATATGATCTTATATTCCTCACATGATTGAACGCATCCAGGGGTCTTCGACTACGTTCAGACTGACAAATTTTGGCAACTGCAAGCTCTTATGTTTTGGAGCGCAAGGTTTCTGCAAACACACTAAATTTCTTCCCGTCTTTCGCTTTTACGCTTTCCCGAAAGTTCGGGATGCCTCGTCGCTGCAGGGTAACGCTTCAACCGGGGCTAATGGCTAACTCAGTTTTTTATTTTTGAGGTTGCAGGGTGCACAACCCGTAGCTTATAAACCCGACAGTAGCGGCAGCCTCCGATTTTTTTCTATCGGAGCTATAGCGAATGGCGGGACTGCAAACCGCCAAGAACTACAAGCCATTCGTTTCCTGATTTTGAATATACAATGTCGGTCGGTGAGACACCAACCGATAGGACGATAAGGGCTTCTGGAAGGCAAGATATCTTGTGAGAAATCGTCATTCTCGCGCAGGCGGGAACCACGCAGTACTCAGCGAAGCTAATCTTAAAGCCAAATGCATTAAGATTCCCAATCAAGTTGGGAATGACGACGTGATTAATGAATATCTTTTGGAGAACTATTGATTGCTCCAGCTAAAATCCATAAAACTTACATTGTTTTTTTTGGAAGAACTTACGGCGATCCCTTGATCGGCCTTATCGGCAAAGGTAAAACCTTCCAGCTCATCCGGTTTATCGGTGTCTATAACTTTGATAACAGATTCCTGACCGCTGGCAAGCGATTTTTCCAGATCAAGAAAGGTCAGTCTCCATTTACGCCCTTCAATTTGGTTTTGGATTAAAACGAGTATACCTTTAGCCGCAATATAATGTAAGTTCTGTACCCATGGCGAGCATGTGAATTTTTTAAAGAGGATTCCTTTTTCACTTGTTTTGCTGGCTTTTGATAAAGCTATTGGGTTATACAATCGTACTTCATTTGCTTTATTGCCATAATCGGCTGTTGTCACAAACCATTTGCCTTTATAATTTACATACTCAGGCCGTGTACCCTGGATACAGGCATCATCTTCAATAGATTTTACAAAATTTCCGTCCAATGTTTTCGTCTTTAAAAAGCCTTCCCAGTTGATGCAGTTAATTATCGCTTTCCAAACGGTGCCTGCTGCATTTTGCTTTACTGAGTTGCCCACAAAAGTTGGTAAGCCTTTGTGATAGGCAATGCCAGTGGGATGTTTGATGATATTTTCGCCTTTAACGGTGAACTTGTATTCCTTATGCTGATCAATCAACGAGTCTTTCTGGAGCTGATATTCGCGCATGATGCCCACTTCTCTATCTCCGTAGAGGAAATACCTTCCGTTTTGATAAGAAATACCCTGACAGGCACCCAACGAATCAATTGTAATCGTTTTTGTAATCTTTCCATCGGTTTTATTGTACCGGGCTACAAAAAACATCATGATCAGTACTAAAATAGGATTTAATGTTTTCATAAACTAAGGATCTAAAGGTTCATCAAAATCAATTTGTAAGGAAGCTGTATTAAAGTAGAATTCGGATTCGGTATCACTTAAACGTTTTCCGTTTTTATAAGGATAGTAGCCGAGTTCTTTTTTGCAACGCTCGGGGAGTAGATTGGTGATGTTATAGCTCTGCGATTTTACGGTGCAGGCTAAACCGGGTTTATCTACCGGCATCCCGTACCTGAACATTAGCCTTGCACAGTTACGCATGTTAGTGGTGGTATGGCGGGCATGTGGCTCCATAATAAGGGCACTTTCGGGTATCTGAAGCACTTCCATCAGGAATTTCTTCATTTCGTAGGCTTCGCTGAATTTGGTTTTATAAGGGTGAACGCGGCCACCCGATACTACAATAAAAGGGGCTACACCTTTTTTATACTGTATAGCTGCTAAGCGGCAGCGGATCATTCCGCCAGCACTTAGCGCAACGTCTTTTTCTTCCGGACCTGCTCCCGGAACCAGGATTACGCTGTAAGGATATTTTTTCCAATCTATTTTTTTGATCTGGTTAATGGCGGCAAGGTTTACGCCTTTAGCCATCGGCTCGTAATCGGCGGCCTCATTGCGTTCGTTCAGTTCTAAAGCTTCCAATGCAAATAACATGGCAGGTTCGAAAAAGAGCTTATTATTGCCCTGCAAGGCTAATAATGCACTGGCCGATGTGAGTTCTGCAAACGTTTTGTCAGTTAGACTAAAACTGATCGAATCTATTTTCGGGTAATTGGGCTTGTTTCCTTCTACGTAAACGCCAATTGCATAATTAATGGCATTGGCATCTTGTTCCCATGCTTTTATTAAAAGGGTTTTGTGTGGTTCTTTGGCAAACATGGCATAACAACCTGAGGGGATAAGATGATTTTTTACCAAATTTCCCAATGCATTGTTTTCTGTATAAAGCAGCGCCAAACGGTTGCCGATATGGGCTATTTCTTCATTGTTGAATTTTAAGGCTTTTGCGTAACAGCTAATATCTGTTTTGCAGGTTTTTACCGCTTCATTTACCTGTGTGGTTTTCGATTTATAGATGTTGCTGAACGCCGTATCTGTACTCAGCATTTTGCGCAGCTCGGGCAATTGCTGAAAAAGGGAAAGCAGGTAATAATTTTTGTATTGTACTTCGTTCCTGGTCTTAATTAACTGATAAGACTGGCTGGTTAAATCTTGTGCAGATAAGCCTTGCCAAAAAAGGCAGAACACAAAGAAGGTATAAAGGGGTTTCATCAAAGTTTTGGAAGCAAATTTAAAGATTGGCCATTAAAGAAACATTAACAAGATGTTATTCTTTGATGGTTGTTAAAACGATTTATTATATATGTATTGGTGTTAATATTAATTTAAAGTGCCAGTTCAAATTGGTGTATAGAGTTAACATAATAGATACATCGTGTTAAAAGTAGACCACTACTTTTGCCGCTGTAGAACGCTCCAAAAATTACTTGTTAACCTTAAAGGATAAGCCTATGTAAATGTGAAAATCTACGCTTCTACTTAAAACGAACCCCCAATTATATTTCAAAACCATTACTAAGAACAAAAAGATGACATCATTTTTTTTAACCGCAAGTATAAAAAGTGCTTGCCGGAAATTGCTTTTGCCTTTAGGCCTATTGGCCATCTGTAATTCCAGTGCAACAGCGATTAATCATGAAGTAACTGCGTCGGGCTTACAACATAAAGTATTTGCCACGGTAAGCGGAACAGTTACCGATCAAAATAACCAACCCTTACCGGGTGTAAGTGTTTTCGAAAAGAAAACAAAAAAAACAACCGTTACCGATCCCAATGGTAAATACTCCATTAATGTAGAAGAAKGTGCAATTTTAGTATTCTCTTATATCGGTTACGATAATCAGGAAGTTACGGTTAACGGCCGCCAGAATATTAATGTTACTTTAAAAGAAAGCAGCAATACCCTAAATGAGGTTGTGGCCATTGGTTACCAGAAAATCAGAAAATCGGATGTAACAGGTGCCATCAGCAGTGTTAAAGCCAGCGAAATGAATTTAACTTCTCCTACTGTTGGCCAGGCATTGGTTGGTAAGGTTGCCGGTGTGCAGGTATCGCAAACCAGCGGTGCGCCATATTCGGGTACTAAAATCAGGGTGAGGGGCATCGGTTCGATTAACGCCAGTTCCGATCCCTTATATGTAATTGATGGTTATCCGGCAGGAAACAACGTATCCATCAATCCAGAGGATATCGAAACCATCGACATTTTGAAGGATGCGGCTTCTGCTGCCATTTATGGCTCAAGGGCATCGGGTGGGGTAGTGTTAATCACCACCAAAAGAGGTGCAGATGGAAAAGGGAAGTTTGAGTACGATGTTCAGGGCGGTATTTCCCAGTTGGCCAAAAAAGTAAAATTATTGGATGCCAACCAGTTTATCCAACTTTTAATCGACGGACGCAACAATGCCTATAAAGATTTGTGGGTAAACTCGGGCAAAACCTGGAACGATGCGATGTTCGGTGATAATAATACTACCCGTATTGCCAATGTAGGCAATGGAAGTAGTGTAAGCATTCCTGCCGATCTTTATAATTTCAGCACACAACAGGCTATCCCTGCAGCTTATAATACCGACTGGCAGGATGAACTCTATCGCAATGCAGCTTTCCAACGCCATAACCTTTCATTTTCTGGCGGTACTAAAGATGTAAAATACTTTTTAAGCGGTGGCTACCAGAACAACGATGGTATTGTTACCAACACCAACCAAAAAGTAACCAACTTCAGGGGGAATATTGATGGTAAGGTGAGTGAGCGTTTACGTGTAGGCGCAAATATTTCGTATACGCAGAACGATAACCGCGAGGTGAGGGAAGGCCGTTACGATTTAAGCCCGATGATGTCGGCTTTAATTTACCTGCCTTATCTGCCTGCGAGGGATGCCAATGGAAACCCGATCCAGTTTGGCATGGGGGCTTTAGCTTCTCAGTATGGGATACAGAATCCTGAGAATCCTTTAGCTACAGTTGAACAGGTAAAAATTACCAGAAAAGGGGCTAGAAGTACCTATAATGCTAACGCCACTTATAACATATTGGATGGACTGGATTTTAAAGCCAATTTGGGTACACAGACTTACAATGAAAAATATGATTTTTATTTGCCAACCAGCTTAAGTAATGGTAACAACCCACCTTATTCTACAGCTGCAATAACGGCGGCGAATGCAATTGCGCAAACCCTTAGCCAGGTTGATCAGCTTGGCGAATTTACCCTAAACTACAATAAAACCTTTGGCAAACATAAAATTGATGTGCTTGGAGGATATTCTGCGCAAAAAACAACCAGCGATCTGATCCGTATTTCTGCCAGTGGTTTCCAGAACGATAAAATAGGCGAAATTACGGATAAAGGTGCTGATGCAGGATTTTTGACTTTAATAACCGATGGAGCAAACAAAACGGCTAAAGCTACCAATACCTTACTTTCTTATTTCGGCCGTTTCAGCTATAACTATGCTGGTAAATACTTTTTAACCGGTTCATTCCGCCGTGATGGGTCATCAAGGTTTGGTCCGCTGAATAAATATGGCAATTTTCCTTCGGTAGCCGCAGGATGGAACCTTTCGGAAGAAGATTTCTATAACAGTTTTCTTGGCGAACAATCAACTGTTAAGTTAAGGGCAAGTTGGGGATTGAGCGGCAACAACAACATTCCGAATTACAGAACCGCACAGGAAATGAGTGCGCCGGGCGGTGTGGTTTTTGGAAATGCGATTTCGACGGCGATCTGGCCAAATGCCATCCAGGACCCGAAGCTGGGATGGGAATCTACTTCCCAGTATAATTTTGGTACCGATATCAGCCTGTTCAAAAACCGCTTAAATATCATTGCCAATTATTACCTGAGTTATTCGTATAATTTGTTGTTCAACCAACCAATTTCTGCTGTATCAGGAACTTCTTCTATCCTGACCAATCTGACCGACAGTAAAATCAGCAACAAAGGTTTTGATATCCAACTGGATGGAAGAATTATCCAAAAACAGGATTTTACCTTGGGCCTCAGCGGAAACATTGCCGTTAACCGCAACAAAGTATTAAATATGGGTGGTGCGAGTACCATTTTAACCAATGGTGCAGAACGTTCGTATTTAACACACATTACACAAGAAGGTCAGCCTGTAGGGATGTTCTACGGATTTAAGGCTTTGGGTAGAATTACTGCCGATAATTTAGGTAAGGTTGCCCCATCGGCATCTGCTACGAACCCGGCTAAAATCGGTGATTTATATTTTCAGGATACGGATGGTAACGGCATTGTAAATGACGCGGATAAAACGGTAATCGGTACCCCGTACCCTAAATTCACCTATGGTTTTGCTTTAAACACCTCTTACAAAACGTTCGATTTAAGGGCATCTTTCAATGGATCGTACGGGAACCAGGTTTTAGATGGGCAGGATTACTACCTGTATAACTTTGAAGGTTCGGGAAATCAATATGCAGAGGTTGCCGACCGTTACAGAAACGAAGCTAACCCTGGCAGTGGTTTAAATTATCGCGCATCTCGGGCAGGTACACAAAGTAACAGTACCCGTTTATCGTCTTTCTATATTCAGGATGGATCTTACTTTAGATGTACCAACATTACTTTAGGTTATACCTTCCCTAAAATGCTCGCCAATGCGATAAAAGTGAGCAACATCCGCATTTATGCCAGTGTTGATAATGCTTTTACGATTACCGATTACAAGGGTTATAACCCAGAGGTAGATTATAGTGGAGGTTCTAATTTAACTCCAGGTGTAGATTATGGTAACTATCCATTGGCAAGAGCCTATAACCTGGGTATTAAACTTACTTTTTAGCATTAAGAAAATGAAGAACAATATTTATACAATTCTGGCCCTCGGAGCAGTTTTAACCCTAAGTGCCTGTAAAAAAGATTTTTTAGCACAAAACAACCCAAACGCGGTTACTGTTGAAGACTATTTTAAAACAGAAAACGATGTGCTATTGGCAGTAAATGGCGCTTACCAGTCGTTAAGGAGTAGTAATACCCTGGGTGAGAACAGTGGACTGTTTACCGATGAACGCTCGGACGATGCGGGAAGAAATGACAACCAGAGTAATGCTGGTGAGCCCTTCCAGTTTAACGATTTCTCTTTATTACCCAGTAACTCTTATTTAAAAGCACACTGGCTGGCGCTTTTCAACGCGATTACCCGGAGCAATGTAATTTTATCGAACATTGATAAGGTAACTTTTGTAACACCTGCAAACAAGATTAATTACATTGCCGAAGCCAAATTTATAAGGGCCATTATGTATTTTGAACTGGTAAGGAAATGGGGTCCTGTTCCCTTAGTTACTAAACAATTGAACAATACTGATGAGGTTACCGCAGCAACCTTCCGTGTACCTGAGGCTGATGTGTACAACCAGATTGTTGCCGATTTAAAAGACGGTTTAAACAGTACGCTGCCGAATTTTCAGAACTCGGCAAACATCGGGAGGACTTCGAAAGCTGCAATTAATGCTTATTTGGGCAAGGTTTACTTAACGATGGCGGCAACGTTACCGGCAAATAAAGCCGAAAACCTAACTAATGCCAATACTTATCTATTGGCAGCTTACAACATGAAAACTTTTGGAAATTTATCTGAAATCCCTTATGTTGATGTTTTTGATGTAGCGAAGAAAATGAGTTGTAAAGAGTTGATTTTCCAGATATCCTATAAACAAGGTGATGTGAATTACAGTTCGAGTATTGCTGCAAACAACCAGGCAAAAGGCGAATTGATTAATTCTTTAAAAGTATCAACCGGTATTGGTGGTAATGTGAAGCTAGACCTGATCAATGAGTATGAACCAAGCGATTTAAGGAAAGATTTCTCGGTAAAATACGCTAACGATGCCACGGTAAAGGATTGGTTTATTACCAAATTCCGCGATGCGAGTGAATTGGCCACTAAAAACGGTTATGGAGGCAACGACTGGATTTTGATGCGCTATGCTGATGTAATTTTAATGCTTGCGGAGGTAAATATGTTGCAGGGCAACGATGCGGTGGCCATTCAATATCTGGATATGGTTAGGGCAAGGGCTGGAATGCCATTATACGCTGTAGCCAAAACAGATGCCACCTATGCGGCTAAATTCCCGACTTTAAAATTGGCTATTTTGCACGAGCGTAGGGTAGAGTTTGCTTTCGAACACCAAAGATGGTTCGATTTAATCAGGAATTTTACTGCTGCGGAATTGGTTACTTACTTAAAAGTGAAACCACAGTCGTCGTATGGAATTGCTAAACTGGCTAACGTAACTACAAAAGACAGGTATTTTCCTATTCCTTTTGATGAAGTGAAATTAGATCCGGTTAAAATGTATCAGAATCCGGGTTACTAAACGGATTGGTAATATTTAAGCAAAGCGGGCTGATCATTGATCGGACCGCTTTTTTAGTTTTCATTGACAGATTCCAATCTAAGGATCGTCATCTCGACTGAAGTGCAACGGAAGGGAGAGATCTTTGAAACAAATATTGAAATTAAAAGATTTCTCCGCTACGGTCGAAATGACGATACTTCGAGACTATTATCTCCTTAAATCTAATCTCACTAATATTAATTTTTATATATCGAGATACCTTGTAATATATTTAATCATGTCCTTCGACGAGCTCAGGATGACAACCTGTAATACTGACTCCTATATAGCTTATTACAATCTGCGAAAATCTGCTGATCTGCGGGAGCTTTTTTTATTTATTCCTGCTGATTAAAGGTGATCACGCAGATTCTAAAGAAAGTCGTCATTCCCGCGCATGCGGGAATCTTAATGCAACATAAAAACCCTACTAAGGCATTACGATTCCTGCCGGAACCCTTTTTAAACTCCCGCTGATTTAAGATGAAAAATGCAGAATCCAGTTTGCGAATCTCATTCATATTTGTAATTCACTCCGAATTTGTCACGTTGAGCCCGTCGAAACGCCTTGTAAGATATTTAATCAGGTCCTTCTACAAGCTCAGGATGACATTTTTTAATACAAACTTGAACTGAAAACTACTTTGCCTAAATAATATTCCGTGTAATTTTTCCTTTGATAATGTAAAGTGCCTGGATGTTTTTCTTGCGGATTACGGTATCGCCTTTAAAATTTGGATTTGAAGAACGGAGGATTAGTTTGGTATTATCGGCGTGCTGAAAAATTAGTTTTATGGTGCGTAAACTGTTGCTATCTGCATCCGTCATCACCACATAAGCTTCGCCCCACTGTAAAATTTCGTAATTGGTAATTTCTTTTATGGCAATAATTTCGCCTGCGGCATATTTGGGGTACATGCTATCGCCATAAACGGGTAAATAAGCCGTACAATCGTTAAAAGGAAGGTAATTTACCAGGTATTCTGCCCGTTGTTCTTCTACCAGGAGATCTTTAGCATCTGATAAGCTCATATCGAAATAAGGAACACCCTCTTTACTTTCGCTAACGCCTGGCTTCTTTTTAAAAAACGGTTCGCCGGTTCCGTTTTCAAGCCATGTTAAATTTACGTCGAATTTAAGTTCGAGTTTATCTTTAATGGCGTTAGATACATTAACCCTTTCTCGTAAAATATCCGATAAAGAGCCCTGTTTGATATTCAATGCGGTAGCAAAATCTTTTTGAGTTTTAAAATACAATAAATCCATTAATGACTTTAAGCGCTGATTCTCATTCATAGTAGTATGTTAATAAGTTTTATGTACAAAATATAGTTAAACTTATTTTTTTTTGCTAAATTCGTTAGCTAAGATAATAATTTAAAACTATACGCTATGGAAGGGAACTCAAATTTTAAAAAAGAAACTATGGCTTTTATTGATGCCATTGAAAACTTTTTTTTATCAGATGGTGTAGGCCATCATTTAAATTTTTTAAAAAACTGGGTAAACCCATCTCAAAACGAATTCGATTATTCGCCGCAAAAGCACCCTGCAAAGCTATTGGGTTTTTATGAAAAACTTGTGCCGCTGTTTGATTATTCGGATTTAATTTTTAACCGGATTGAAGCTGATTCTGCTTTTGTAAAAGCGATTGAGCTTGATGAATGTAATTTGGAACGCGAATCGGTTGTGCTTGATTATTGCCCGAAGTTGTTAAGCAAGGGCGAAATGAAAAATCCGAAGTTTACTTTTTTAGATATTTTTATCTTCTTTGAATCAGATAGCTATAAGATGGTTTACAGGGAATGGTTACTGGCCGGATTGGAAAATAAGCTCGATCTGGATTGGGATCAGTATGTTGCGGCGTTTTACGAGAATACCATGAAAATGCTGGAGGCCTGTTGGCTCATCCACGAAAGGCTCATCACTAAAAATAGTTTTAAAAGTATCGATCGCTATTACCATATGGCCATGTTCGAAAGCACATCGCCTTTGGCTTTCGATCAGGAATTATTTGATGATCCATTTAAGGCAATTGAATTTTTCTTTAGTTTGGATAACCTTGCAGGGCATAAAACATACCTGAAAAAATGGTATAAAATAGCCTTATCAGAAGCGCACCGTTTAAGTGATGTTGCCGATTATTTTTTCCTCTATAACCAGTTTACGAAATTGCTTAACGCAGGTTATTTAATTGCCAACAAAAAACTGATTTACCAGGAAGCCTTGCCTGAAGGCTTAATTACTGAAGATCGTTTTATTACAAACGAAGTGTATAACAAAGGCCTCTGTGAAGTAAATACATTACCAGCCGAACACATCGAAAATCCTTATCGCTTTGTAGCGTCTTTTTTCGTTCCTGAAAAAATTAAACAATTGCGCTTAGGCCTTTTAGAGTGGTTGTATGCCGCATTTAGTGCCGGAGGCAGCATTAAACTGATGGATAAAGAATTTTTATTTGAGCAGTATGAAGCCATGCTGATGATCATGGAAGCTTTCTTTCTGATGATCGGTAATCCTTCACTAAGTGATGATATTAAAGATGAAAGGCGGTATTATGCGGAATAAATTCTTAAACCTTAGCCATAGTGCCATAAAAGAAGAAACCGTAATGTGTTTATTGAAGCGCATTACCGCTGCGGTGCCCATTCAATATATTTATCTCCACAATAATTTTTTTACAGGTAAGGCGGTGCGAGAAATGCTGATTATGGTTCAGTTCAAACATGTACGTGTTTTAAACGAATTAACGCCGGTATTAAATATTGTATTCAATGGGCAAACGGAATTCAGTTATCGGGTTTTTCATGTGCACGAAGTTGAGCGGGCCTTGCTAGCGGGCAGTTTGTTTTTTTACTATGCCACTGCAGCTCAAAATCGTTTATTTAGTAAATCTGGAAGTTTTCTTGAATGTGGGGCACCTGAGTTCATCGCAGATCGGGTTAGCAGCGCCTATCAACAGGAAACTAAAAAGGCCAACAAATTTTTATCTGGAGCCAATTTCTATTTTAAACGGCGAAATTTCGAGCATTGTGCTTTTATGCTGCACCAGGTTTTCGATTTAATGTATCGGGCCATTGAAATTCTGGTAATGGGAAAGGATAAAAAAACGCACCGCATTAGTGCCCATCAATTGTATGTCAAACCCTATGTTAAACCGCTTTCTGAGCTGTTTAATGATGAAGAGGAACTTTGCTTGTTGCATTTACTCGATGAAGCCTACCTGGCCGTTCGCTACGAAAACGATTATACGATCAGTGAGCCGGATGTGATGCGACTGTTTGAAAAAATAGGTTTATTGTACTGTGTTGCAGAACAGGTTTATCAGGGCATTATGAACAACCATTTCGATCAGCAGGTTGCCAGAATGTATTTAAACCCTAAGTTGGTCTCTCCATAATGGGCCATCTGTAGATCTGTCATTGGGAGCGAAAGAATATAAAATCAACATAAATGAATTTTTAGCTTTTAGGATTTAGAAATGAATGTCTATATTTCATAGGATGTAATAGTCTGTTATTCATTTCAGCGGATGAAGAGTTGGTTAACATTAAGATATATCTCTTTAAGGGCGTTTGGCTTTTTTGCTTAAGGCGATCGTCATGCTGAATTTATTTCAGCATCTTATCGGGTTATTAAAAAAGCTTGATTCTGGAAAACTAATGTTTAAAGAAAAATATTGATGTTTTTGTCCGCTCTATGCCGCGGGGGCATGGTACTTTGGAGCGCCAAAGTACCCAAAGCGCTTTGTCAATCCAGCAATGGGCCTTTTTGCACAATCCTACACACATCAAAAAAACAGCGGCACTTCGTTTTGTGTTCAATTCCTATAAAATTTTGAATTAACGCTTAATGAACACAAAACCACTGCGTTTCAGGTTTGATAGTGCCGTTTGGGCTATTCTGCTACTGTTTTTTTGATTATTCCGGCCCTTGGGATTGACGGCGTTCTTCGGAAAAACCAGTATTTTATTAAAGTAGGCTAGCAAAATGCCTAAAAACAAAGATCGATAAATACCATCAACAATAGCCTGCCAAAGGCATTGTTCAAATGCTTCGCAAAGCGTTTGCAAACTAATCATTGCTCATAAACTCACTCGGGGTTTTGCCGAAGTGCTTTTTAAACTCCGAACTAAAATATTTCCGATCATTAAAACCTACTGCATAAGCAATTTCGGCAATATTTCCGGTACCTTGCTTGAGTAATTGGGCTGCTCTTTTTATCCGCAGCGATTTAATAAAATCGTTTACTGAAAGGTCGGTAAGTGACCTTATTTTTTTGTACAGTACAGGTTGGCTCATGCCAATTTCTGAAGATAGGGTGGGTACATCAAAATCGGGATCAGCAATCCGGTCTTCGATAATCTGGATAATTTTATTCAAAAAGTTTTGCTCTGTGGTGTTAATCACCATGTTTTTAGGCTCGAGCGTAATTACCTGTGCAAACTTTTGTTTAATGGTTTCCCTGGCGTTTAACAGGTTCTGGATGTTCAGCTCCAATATTTTTAGGTTAAATGGCTTCATGATATAAGCATCGGCACCGTTTTCGAAACCGTTTACCTGGTGAACATAAGCCGATCTTGCCGTTAATAAAACAACAGGTATGTGGCTGGTTCGTTCATCGGTTTTAAGTTTCCGGCATAATTCTAAGCCATCCATTATGGGCATCATTACATCACTGATAATCAAATCAGGAATCAGTTCTAATGCACAGTCTAGCCCGGTAGCTCCATTTTCGCGCTCGTAAATCAGGTATGAGGGGCTTAAAGCCTGTTTAATAAAGGTTCTTACATCTTCATTATCTTCTACGAGTAAGATGCTGCGTTTCTCTTTTTCTATTGTTGGTGCTGCTTCGGCAAGTTCTTCTATTAATGATTCTGTTTCTTGCAAAGTGGGGATATTATAATTTGCCGCATCATCATAATAAACATAATCAGCTATAAAATCGGATGGATTAAAATGTGCTTTCCCTATTTTTAAACTTACTGTGAAAGCGGTATTGCCAAAGGCCTTGTCGTTTTTAGGTATGCTTTCGAAGCTGATCTGTCCATGATGCAGTTCTACAATACTTTTAGAGAATGATAAGCCCAAACCCGTACCAATAGTTGTAGTGGCATTGGCCTGATAAAAATTGGTGAATAAATTGGCCTGGTTTTCTAATGGAATGCCCTTACCGTTGTCGCAGATCTTAATATTAACCATTTGTTTTTCAACCTCTATTTTTAAGCTGATTTTTCCGTTTACGGGTGTAAACTTAAAGGCATTTGAGAGTAGATTAAACATCACTTTTTCCATCTGGACCTTATCAAAATAAAGCTCAATTTCTGTTTGTGCGGTTTCAAACTGGTAATCGATATTTTTAGCAATGGCCATGTTCTGAAAAGCCAGAAATATTTCCCTACAGAATTTTACCACATCGCCAGGACTTATATGTAGTGCCATTTTTCCGCTTTCTGCCTTTCTAAAATCGAGCAGTTCGGTAACCAGGTTCATTAAACGGTCGGCATTATTTTTTATAGGTTGCAGATCCCGGTTCAGGGCAGGGTTATCTTTTGCGTTTTCGATCAATTTATCTAACGGACCAACAATGAGGGTTAAAGGTGTGCGGATCTCGTGAGAAATATTGGTGAAAAACTCGAGCTTGTGCTCATTAATCTCTTTTTCTTTTTTAAGTACAGCTTTTATTAACAAATAGCGTATAAATACAATAGAAATGGCTGCAAAGGCACAAAAATAAAACAGATAGGCCCACCAGGTTCTGTAAAATGGTGGCAAAATCTTAATAGCTAATGTGCTGGTTTTGTTGGTCCAAAGGCCATCGTTATTACTTCCCTTTACCATAAGGGTGTAGTTTCCGGGCGATAGGTTAGTATAGCTTGCCGATGGGATATCTACATAGTTCCAGTTTTTTTCAAAACCTCCCAGCTTATAGGCATAACGGTTTTTATCAGATTTTATAAAGTTAAGCAAGGTAAAATCAATCGAAAATACATTCTGGTCAGACTCGAAGGTAATTGATTTAATGGTGCTGATGTTTTGTTTAAGTAAACCATCATCGGCATTCAGTGCTATTGGTTTATTAAATAGTTTTAATCCTGTAAAAATAACTGGAGGGGTGTTTTTGTTCTCTTTTATTTCGTTGGGGAAAAAGCTCACCATTCCACTTAATCCACCGAAGAAAAAGGCACCATTACTGTCTTTTAAAAACGATTTGTAATTAAATTCGTTGCCTGGCAGTCCATCTTTAATGTTGTAGGTTTTAAAAGTTTTCTGCCTGGGGTTGTATTTGCATAAACCTTTGTTTGTAGTTATCCATAGGTTGTAAAAATCATCTTCCAGTATGCCCATGATGTTATTGCTGGTTAAACCATCTAAAGTGGTTATTCTGGTATAGCTGTGGCGGTCGGGATTGAGCTTAAATAAGCCATTACGCGAGGTACCCACGAGCAAATGCCCTTCTTTATCGGCAGTTAAACAAGTGATTTCGTTATACGTTAAAATTCCCGGATCGGCAGCAACACGGCTTACAAATTGTTGGCTACCTTTTTTCAGCTCGTAAAGCCCCGAGTTAGTAGCTACCCACAGGTTTCGTTTGGCATCTTCAAAGATGTACATTACTGCGTCGGTTGAGCCGTTTACCCGGTTGCGGATAAATTTACCGGTGGTGCTATTAAATCTATTTAAGCCGCCGTTGGTGCCTACCCAAAAGCGTCCATAACTATCTTCAAAAACGGCTGTAATTTCATCATTACTAATAGATAAGGTATCGTTTTTTCGACTGGTGTATCTGACAAAATTTTTGGTTTCTGGCTGAAAAAGATTTAATCCACCATAATGGGTTCCAATCCAAACTCTGTTTTTTCTATCCCGTATAATCGATTTTACCAGGTTTGCACTTAAGCTTTTAGGATCGTTGGGGTTATTTTTATATCGGGTAAAAGTATTGTTTTTCCTGTCGTAATAATTTAGCCCTTCTCCTTCAGTACCGATCCAAAGGTTTTGGTGCTGATCTTCCATGATCGAGCTGACCACGTTACTACTTAAGCCATTTGCTGCGGTAGTGCTTCGATAAACCTTAAAAGGCGTATAATTGGGGTAAACCATGTTGATGGCGCCGTAATAAGTACCCACCCAAATGATACCTTGTCGATCCTGATAAATATCGTAAACAGAGTTTTGACTTAGGCTAGCGGGATCTTCGGGAATATTATGTAAGGAACTGAAATTTTTGGTAGCAGGATTATAAATGTTAATTCCATGCAGTGTTCCAATCCATAATTTGCCTTCTTGATCCAAGATAATTTTGCGGACATTATTACTGCTAATGCCCTCTTTGTTAAGACTGGAATATCGGTAAGTGGTAATGGCTTCTGTACTGAGGTTTAACTTGCTTACCCCAGTTTGTTTGGTGCCAATCCATAAATTATTTTCACGGTCTTCAACCATCGAAGTAATGTGGTTGTCGATAGCCTTGTTAAGTTCTTCGCTAAAGTCTTTAAAATACTTAAAGTGTATTTTTCCTTCTTTAAAGCGCATGTTCATTAAACCATACGTTGTACTTAGCCACAATGTTCCATTATGGTCTTCCGTTATGGCATAAATTTGTTGGCGTTGCTTTTGCCCATATAGAAAGCGTTTAAATTTATAGTTTCCATTAGTGTTGAGCAGGTTTAAGCCGTTTTCAGTACCGATCCACACACGGCCCTTTTTATCCTGATAAATGCAACTTATTTTGGAGTTGCTAATGCTGTTCGGATCTTTGCTATTGCGCGCATATCGATCGAAGTTATCAGCATCTTCATTATATTTATTTAGCCCCTCCTGGGTACCAATTAATAATGTTCCATCCTTTAAGGCTAAAAGAGAAGAAAGATAAGCTGCACTGCTCAGGCTTTTCTCATTGTTATTGTCGTGATTATATACTTTAAAAGATTGAGAGTCGTATTTGTTTAACCCGAACCGGGTGCCAAACCACATGAAACCTCTGCCATCTTGGGCGATAGACAATACCGAACTTTGTGTGAGACCGTTTTCTACATTGAGGTGTTTAAAAGCATATTTGTTTTGGGCGTTACTTACAATAATAAAAAATACTAAATTAATTGTTAGCAGGTATTTCATGTTGGCACAAAGTGAGGGATGGTTAGCTTTTACCTGATTAAAAGTACAAAATGTTTCTATTATAAAAATCAAATACGTTTGGTGAGGCAATTTTAATACTTTATCCGCTCATTTGCCCTATTTAATGCTTTTTTCTGCTTTTGTTTAGAATTTTACACCCATTTGTTTAGGATTTTATCCCCTCAGTTTGCCTCCAAAGCAACAATTTTGAATAACCAAATATTAAAGCAAAACCAAACCGTTTAAGCCGATATCCTTTTCATTGTAGCCAGAATAGTTCTATCTGGTGTTAGCCACAGGTTATGCCCATAATTTTTTGCGATTAAGAAAAACGAATGTTAATCAACTAAACAAAAAATGGATAAACTTTACAAACATCTCAAAACTGGAGAAGCAAAACTGAGCCGTTTTTACTATCCGGTAAAACTATGCTCACTTATTATGCTTTTGAGTTTTACGGCATTTACAGCCTTTGCTCAGTCTATAAAAATTTCAGGAACAGTAAAAGATGCTCAAGGGGGAACAATGCCCGGAGTAAGTGTTACTGTAAAAGGTACTTCTACAACAACGGTAACCGGAGGTGATGGTAAATACACTATTACTGTACCATCGGCCCAAAACACTTTGGTATTTAGCTTTATTGGTTACGATAGCAAAGAAGTATTGGTAGGTAAGGCTACAACCTTAAATATTACGCTGCAAGAGCAAAACAACAGCCTAAATGATGTAGTTGTAGTAGCTTACGGTGTGCAGAAAAAGGTTAATGTAATTGGTTCTGTATCGACCATCAGTGCCAAATCAATCGAAAACAGGCCTGTAACCAATTTATCATCTTCTCTTGGTGGTTTAAGTTCGGGTGTATTTGTTCGTCAATCGTCTGGAAAGCCGGGTTCTGATGGCGCAACGCTTAGAATTCGTGGTACTGGAACTATTAATAGTAATAATCCATTAGTAGTAATTGATGGAGTTATTGGCAGTATTGATGCCGTAAATCCGAACGATGTTGAAAGTGTTTCGGTATTGAAAGATGCCGCTGCCTCATCTATTTATGGTTCATTAGCTGCAAACGGCGTTATTTTAATTACCACAAAAAGAGGCACAAGCGGAAAAACAGTAATAAGCTATGCTGGTTTAGCATCAATTGCAAGGCCTGCAAATTTGCCAACTTTTATTTCTGATTATGTTGCCCACATGAATTTGGTTAATGAAGGTTATCGTAATTTAGGCCAAACACCCATTTATACAGATGCAACTATAGCACAATGGACAGCTGCAAATGCCAATCCTGACGGACTTACCCCACAGGGCGTACCAAATTATATTGCTTACCCAAATACAAACTGGGGCGATGCTATTTTCGAAAACAATATTACACAACAACACAGTCTTTCATTAAACGGAGGATCTGAAAATACTAAGTTTTTATTATCGGCGCTATATCTTAATAACCCGGGTACAATGGCAAATACCGGTTCTGATAAATACAATTTGCGTATCAACTTAGAATCGAAAGTGGCTAAATTTTTAACATTAGGTACACAAACTTTTGCTTCTTATCAAACCTATGGTTTAGCTAATACCGATAATGCGTTTAACTTTTTGCGTCAAACTACACCGGGTGTATTTCCAGTTTGGGATGGGAAATATGGTTTTCCTGCTGCTGCTGAAGAATCGTCAACCGCAAATAACATTACCCAATATTTATATGGTACAGGCGGTGCCGATAACGAAACCCGCATTAACACAACCGTTTTTGCACGATTTGATATTTTAAAAGGTTTAGATTTTGAAACCCGTTTTAACTATCAAACCCGTCAGGAAGAGTTTAATAACCATGCTATTACTTTCGAAAAATGGAATTTTGCAAGCAACACATTAAAAGTAGCAAAAACTACGGCCGATCAGCTAACTACAACTTATGGTTTTAATAAAAACTATGGAATAACCGTAGATAATATTTTAAAATACAACACTACCATTGCTAAAAGCCATGATATTAGTGCATTAGCAGGTTACAACCAAAACTACTATAACTATTATAATATTGGCGCATCGTCAAAAGGCTTATATGATGAATCGATTACCACATTAGGTTCTGCTACTGCAGTAACATCGGCATCAGGTGGCGAGTACGATTATGCTATACGTTCGGTTTATGGGCGTTTAAATTATGCCTACAAAAGCAAATATCTTTTTGAAGGCGTGTTCAGGTATGATGGTTCTTCAAAATTTGCTCCAGATTATCGTTGGGGATTCTTCCCGGCTTTCTCTGCCGGATGGCGCATTTCTCAGGAATCTTTTATGAGCAGCTTGAACGATTATGTTGGCAACCTGAAACTTCGTGCATCGTGGGGTAAAACCGGTAATAATGTAATGAGTACTGTAGCTTCTCAGGGTAATTACGATTATCAGGCACTTTACAATGGTACCAACTATTCATTTAATGGTGCACAAGCCAGTGGATTAATAGCAGGTAAGTTTGCCAATCCGTTTTTGGTTTGGGAAGCCACCACAACCAGTAATATTGGTTTAGATGGTAATTTGTTGCATGGTAAAATGAATTTTGAGATAGACTTGTATAGTAAACAAACATCCAAAATTTTATTTACACCAACTATTCCGTTAGCATCAGGAACTGCTACTGCGGCAACTAAAAATATTGCAGAAATGTCTAACAAAGGGTTAGAGATTACATTAGGTTATAATGATAAAATCGGCGATTTTAAATACGGTGTATCGGGTAACTTTGCCTATAACTTTAACCGGATTAAAACATACTTGGGCCCATTCCAAGCTGGCTACATAACAGATGCGTTAGGTAATAGCGTATATACTTCAAACATCGGTAAAATTTCCAGCGGTGGAACTAACCGTATTTTAGATGGTCATGAATTTAATGAATACTACCTGCAAACCGTTTATAAAGGCAATGGAAATTATTTTACTGATGGTAAGGTAAATGTAAATGGCGGACCCAAAGACGGTATGATCCGTACACCGTCTGATATGGATTGGTTAAATGCAATGATTGCTGCCGGATATTCTTTCCAGCCAACCGGTGGCGTAAGTAAAACCAAAATTTATTATGGCGATTTAATTTATGCCGATAATAATGGTGATGGAATTTACGGTAATAGCTTTGATAATCAGTTTATGAATAAATCATCTACGCCAAGGTTTAATTATGGCTTTAATATGAATTTATCATATAAAAACATAGATCTTTCTATGCTATGGTCGGGTAGCGCAGGTATGTGGTATTACTGGAATGCTACAGGTTATAACAACTCTGTTGTATCTCTTGGTAATGCAGTAAGCACCTTAATTGCAAACGATCATTATTATTACAACGATGCAAATCCAAACGATCCCGCCAATAACATTACGGCAAAATATCCAAGACTTAAAAACACTACGGATGCGCAGAATGCAGCGGTAGCCAGTGATTTTTATTTGTACAATGCCTCATACCTGAAATTAAAAAACTTACAGATCGGCTATACGCTGCCGGAAAAAATTTCTAAAAAGGCAGCCATGAGCAGAGCAAGAATTTTCCTATCGGGAGAAAACCTGTTTACCATTACAAATTATCCGGGCTTAGATCCTGAAATTGGTGCAGGTGTATCTTATCCAACTATGCGCCAGTATTCTTTAGGCTTAAATGTTACTTTTTAACGGACACAAAATGAAAAAGATTTTAACAATAATATTCGCAATAGCTGTATCTACAGGTTGTAAAAAGGATTTTTTAAACACTACACCTCCATCGCAAGTGGCATCAGAAATGATGTGGACTACTGATAACTTAACTGATCAGGGCATAGCAGGAGTTTATTCACAACTAAGATATGGATGGTCTACAGGTGGTGCATCTGGTTTAGATCTTTACCAAATGGATTGTTTAGGTTTTACCGGGCAAACTTCTGGAGCTGAATCCTTACTGTCTGGAACGATAACGCCAGGTAATTCTTATTTTAGTGATCATTGGAGAAACCTTTATGAAGGTATTCAGCGTGCAAATGGAGCCATTAAATTCATTCCATTACAATCGCCTTCATCGCCTGAAAAAAAAGCCAGGTATATTGCAGAAGCCAAGTTTTTAAGGGCTTATTTTTATCTAAGACTTAATCAGTTATATAAAGGTGTACCTATTTATTTAGAGCCATTTCTTCCTGAAGAAGCAAATAAACCACGTTCTACAGAAGCCGAAGTTTGGGCCTTGGTAATCAGTGATTTAACTGCGGTTATTGCAGAGCCAAATCTTCCTGATCGTTATGCCGGTGGAAATGCAAATTACGGGCACATCACCAAAGGTGCAGCTTATGCCCTGCGTGGTAAAGCCTATATGTACACTCAGAAATGGGACTTGGCAGTAGCCGATTTTCAAAAAGTGAAAGATGCCGGTTATGGTTTGTTTGCCAATTACAGCGCATTATTTAAAACGGCTAACGAGCAATCTAATGAAATGATTTTTTCTATCCAGAACATAGGTGTTCCGGGTTTTGGTTCTGCTACACAATTCTATTGTGGTACCCGTTCTTCTTTCGGTTCTTGCTGGAACACCTATCATGTTTCGCCAAACCTGGTAGATTTATATGAAAACGCTGATGGCTCAAAATTTAACTGGGATACTGTTATACCTGGATATTCAGCACTTTCTGTAGCAGAGAGAGAGGTCTACTTTCTAAGAAACAACTTAACTACCGCAGAAATTACCGCAGCAACAACAAGAGGTGCAAAAATGAGCTTATATTTGCCAACTGGTAATGAAGCAAGAATTATTCAGGCTTATGCTAACCGCGATCCGAGATTAGCTGCCAATGTAATTACCCCATATTCTACTTATTTAGGCGTTTTTAGTGGTGCAAATGCTACAGTAACTTCAAGATGGCCTTATCGTTCCGAAGCCGCAACAAATGGTGATTTACGTACCGATACGCAAAGTTTGTTCTATTATTTATATAGAAAATACGTTTACGAAGGATCTGCTGAAACACCAGGAAGAGATTACGGACCAACTGATTTTGTATTAATCAGATATGCTGATGTACTGTTGATGTGGGCTGAGGCGCTAAATGAACAAGGTTTAACTGCTGAAGCCATTGCTAAAGTAAATGAAGTAAGAACCCGTGCTGGTGTAGCTTTACTTCAAAATACAAATGCCGCGCTGCCAACATTTGTATCCAGTCAAACTGATTTAAGAGAAAGAATCCGTAACGAAAGAAGAGTAGAGTTTCCTAATGAGGGTATTAACTTCTTTGATGAAATGAGATGGAAAAGCTGGAAAGACAAAGTTTTTTATGCCGGTAACGGCGTAAAACAGGCTTGGGGCAAGATTGTATATGCTTACTCATTTAAGGGTGATTATCTTTACAACTGGGCAATCCCGGCGGTAGAGATAGAGCGAAATCCCAACCTGACTCAAAATGCAGGTTGGATAAATTAGATATTTGAAAGGATTAGTTTTAGAGGCTGTATCATAAATATAGAATTGTTATCCTTAATGGTAATTTATTGTATAAAAATCAATATTAATGACAGGGGAATTTTAAAGAGTTGAGTCCCTTAGAAGTATCGTCATTTCGACCGTAGTGTTCCAAAGGAACTCCTTAAGAGGAGAAATCTTTAAATTTGATTTCAATAACACACAATTCAAAGATCTCTCCACTCCGCAGTGCTTCGGTCGAGATGACGACTTTCTACTGGATTCTGTCAATGATAGCCTGTCGAAAGACCTGTTAATGCCCCATAAAGCGTTTCGACAAGTTCTCCGTAGGAGTCCTTTGGACAACGTGACAAGTTCGAATTGAATACAACTTATGATACAGGCTCTTTTAACTGCTGAATTTCTATAAGCCCTTACTTTGTTCAATGCAAAATAGCGCATTGATCCATAATCCAGGCTGATAGGAAAATAAAGAAAAATCAGTTCGATCTGATAAAAAAATGGTTAGTATCGTTAATTTGGGGCCGCCTTGCCTAGCTTGGTGGCTTTTTTAAATGAAATGAAGCGAAAAATGAAATTGAATTGCCTTTTGCCAATTCTTTATTGCGAATACCTAAACCGGTTTGCTTAAATAAAAAAATAAACATGTTTGCCATAAGTGAAAAAACGAACAACAAAATAAAGGCTCACCGAAAGATTAGGTTTGGATTCCTGGTTGGAGGCCTAATGCTGATGGGTATATCGGCAAATGCCCAAAAAAAACCTTTTGATATCATTCTGCAACGTATTAATAACGATTTGCAGACTTTTGTTAAAGATAAACCATTGGCCGAAGAGGTGGGCAATCATCTTAAAAATCTAAATGCAGATGGAAGCTGGGCAGATATCAATTATGCCGATGTGCAGTACGATCCTTTAAAACGGATCAAAGATATGGCGACCGCTTATATCCGCCCATCGAATAAACTTTATAACGATAGCGAACTACACGCTGCTATTGTTAAATCTTTACAGAACTGGCTGGATAAAAACCCGAAGAACAAGAATTGGTGGTACAATGATATTTTTTATCCTCAGGCTATCGGGCAAACCTTGATTTTGATGCGCAATGCCAAAACCGGGCTTCCTGCAACGCTGGAAAATGCGTTGATCAAAAGGATGATCAGAAAATTAAAGACTGGCGACGGTGCCAACACCTCTGATGAAGCATTACATTATTTATATCGGGCCTGTTTAACACAGAATAAGGCAACCCTCGACTCTGCTGCAAAATACCTGTTCGAACCGATTGCCATAACTGATGGCAGGGAAGGCGTTCAGGCTGATGGGAGTTATTATCAGCATGGAAAACAGCAGGCCATTGCCAGTTATGGAAGGGTGTTTGCCGGAAATTCGGTTAATGCGGCTTTCTATTTAAGGGAAACAGAATATGCTTTGCCGAAAGATCAGTTGGCTATTTTGGTCAATTATCTTAAAAATACTTTTCTGAAAACGGTGAGAGGCTCGTTTTACGATTTTAATGTACGCGGTCGCGGCATTAGCCGTAAAGATTCGTTAAATAGTGGGATGGGAGGAATGATAGGAAAAATTAAACTATTTGATCCCGAAAATGCGGCTTACTGGGACGCTTCAACATTAAGAACATCAGGCAAAAAAACTGTTGATTATGGGATAACTGCTTCACATAACCAATACTGGAAAAGTGGTTACACCCTGCACCTTCGCCCCGCTTATACCTTTAGTGTGCAAACGGCATCAACGAGAACTTTACGGACAGAACGCGGTAACAATGAAAACATATTGGGGAAATTTCTCCCCGATGGGGCAACCAATATTCAGCGCAGTGGATCTGAATACGCCAACCTGATGCCCGTTTGGGAATGGGATAAAATCCCTGGAACCACCAGCAGAGATTACCCTGATGATAATGGCGCAACAATATTAAAGGAATGGGGAATTCCAGGTACCACCAAATTTGTGGGTGGAGTTAGTGATGGTATTTATGGCGTTTCATGTTACGATTTAGACTATGATAGTGTTCAGGCAAAAAAAGCATGGTTCTTTTTCGATCAGGAAGTGGTTTGTTTAGGTGCTGGGATTAGGAGCGATTCGAAAGAAAATATTACCACAACAATCAACCAGGCCTGGTTAAGAGGCGACGTATTTTCTTCCAATGGAGTGCAGGCCAATGCTAAAAGCGAGCGCTGGGCAGTTCATGACAGTATTGGGTATATTTTTCCTCAGGGTGGGAATTTAGAAATCAGCAGTAAAGCGCAAACCGGAAACTGGTACCGCATCAATCATTTTCAAGGTAAAACCGAACTCAAACATAATGTATTTAAAATCTGGTTAAATCATGGCAAAAATCCTCAGAACGCCAGCTATCAGTATATTGTTGTGCCAGGAATTGACGCTGCGGGTTTAAAAAAATACAACCGGTCGATGATACAGGTATTAAAAAATATCAATGAACTGCAGGCTGTAAAACATACCAGACTGGACATGTTGCAGGCCGTTTTTTATAAAGCGGGAACACTGGCTGACAATGGCCTTTCCCTTCAGGTAGACCAGCCGTGTACGGTTTACATTAAAGATTTAAACGGTAAAAACCCTACGTTATATATCGCAGATCCAGCACAGGAAAATGCAACTATAAGCGTGTTGTTAAAGTTGCCAGGATTATCGAAATCAAAACGTATAACTTGTAATCTGCCAAATGGTGCTTTTGCAGGTGCTACAGCAAGGTTTAAAATAAAAGAATAAAACAAATTATAAAAGATGAAACCATCATATCCTCAGCAATACAAAAAATAATAAACAGGATATGATATTTCCGCTGCTAGGAGAGCTTCATTACCTTTAAAACACAAATATACAGATGAAAAAAATCAATTTAATTGCCGCATTACTCCTGCTTACGGGGGGTAGTTCATTTGCCCAAACCACCAAGAAGCCAATGGCCCAGCTAATTAACGATGAATTTAAGTTCGCCGCTGACCAATATAAAGTACTTGCTAAAAATATACCCGAAGGTAAAACACCTCAAAGTTTCGATAAAGGTAAATCTATCAACTACGATATTAAGTGGTGGTGCAGTGGGTTTTATTCTGGCAGTTTGTGGTACATATATGAACAAACTAAAGATCAGAACATTAAACGGGAAGCAGAGGCCGCCTTAAAAGTAATAGCGCCGAACCAAACTTATACCGGAAACCACGATTTGGGCTTTATGATGTACTGCAGTTTTGGCAATGCGTACCGTTTAACCGGCAAAGCCGAATATAAGGCTGTGATTCAGCGTTCGGCAGAATCTTTGGCTACGCGTTACCGCCCTGTTGTAAAATCTATCCAATCGTGGAATAAAAGCAAAATTTGGGAATGCCCTGTAATTATCGATAACATGATGAACCTGGAAATGATGAACTGGGTAAGCGATAATGGTGGTGATAAAAAGTATAAAGAAATTTCGGTTATCCATGCCAATACCGCTTTAAAAAATCATTTCCGCCCAGATTTCAGTTCTTTTCACGTGGTCGATTATAATCCCGAAACCGGAGCAGTAATCAGGAAAGCAACATGGCAGGGTGCCGCAAACTGTTCGGCATGGTCGCGTGGACAGGGTTGGGCTTTGTATGGCTATACGATGATGTACCGATTTACCAAAGATCCGGTCTATTTAAAACAGGCCAAAGGCATTGCACACTTTATATTGAACCATCCAAATTTACCTGCCGATAAAATTCCTTTCTGGGATTTCGATGCGCAGGGGATTCCATTTGCCAAACGCGATGCTTCTGCAGGCGCACTGATGGCTTCGGCATTGTTAGAGCTTGGTCAGTACACTTCAGGGAGCGAAAAAACTGAATTCAAATCTGCGGCCGAAACCATGATCTATTCGCTTTCGAGCAGCACTTATCATGCTAAATTAGGTGAAAACGGTGGTTTTTTGTTGATGCACAGCACAGGCGCTTACCCATTAAACAGCGAAATAGATGTACCTTTAATTTATGCCGATTATTATTATTTGGAAGCATTGGCCAGGTATAAAAAATGGTATTTATAGAAAATATTAAACATGAGATTTAAATGCTGTTTAGATTAGCCAAAACTTACATTAAATCTTAGTTTTTTATTTGGAAATGAAAGTTCTTAGTGCTTCTGAGGCAACAGCCCCGGTAGTAGCGAGCATCCCGATAGAGAATAATCGGGATGCTCGCTACTACCGGGTTTATGAACAGGGGCTTGTGCAAGGACTGCCAATAATAGTAATGCTTGCCGTGCCATCTAGACCCGATTAAAGTGAACACGAGCCCGATTTTTCATCGGGAGAAGTAAAACGGAAAGCGGGAAGAAACCTGAATCGAAGTGCAGAAACCTGCTCTCCAAATAATTAAAAATAACTTGAGCTTTGGTGTTAAACTCGCATAATAAAGAAAATGAAATATAAACCTATTGTTTATTCTGGAAATGAACGTTCAGTAATGCTTCGGATGCGGTAGTCCCGTTATTCGCTTTATCCCGATAGAAAACCTGTGAAACAAGCAAGCACACCAAAATATAACATAAACCGGTGCTTAAATCGGGATGCACGCTACTACCGGGTTTATGAACAGGGGCTTGTACAAGGACTGCCAATAATAGTAATGCCTGCTTTGCCACTTAGACCCGATTGGAGTGGACATCCTGATCCTTCATCAGGATAAAACGTAAAGCGGGAAGAAACCTGAATCGTAGCACAGAAGCCTGCTCTCCAAATAATTAAAAATAACCAGAGTGAGCCATCACACTCACATATATAATGAAAATGAAATATAAACTGATTTTTTCTGCCCTGCTGATTTTTTCTCAGTTGGCAAACGCACAAAAGAAACCCACAACAGGTGCCGAAGACCGTGCTTTTTGGGTTAAAACCTTAAACCGCATTGCCTACCCAGTGATCCATAACCTGGCCAATGAAACTTTAAAAAAGAACATGCCATTAGAAAAAGCCCCTGGCTATGGCTTAAACGTAGCCAAAGTTACGTATCTCGAAGCATTAGGACGCACCATTGCAGGAGTTGCGCCATGGTTGGCTTTGCCGGATGACAACTCTGCAGAAGGTAAACTCAGAAAAACCATGCGCACCGAGCTTTTAAAAGCGCTGGCCAATTCAGTAAATCCTGCAAGTCCTGATTATATCAGTTACCGCTCCGAAAATCAGCCTATTGTTGATGCCGCTTATGTAGCACATGCCTTTCTTCGAGCACCAAAAGCACTCTGGGAGCCGCTTGATGAAATCACCAAAAAAAGATTTATAGAAGAATTTAAATCGCTACGCACCAGAAGTGGTGCCTACAATAACTGGTTATTGTTTTCGGGCTTAACTGAGGGGTTTTTATTGAGCATTGACGAGCAGTACGATCCTGCCCGTGTTCAATTCTCGATTAATAAAATGAAGGAATGGTATGTAGGCGATAGCTGGTACAGTGATGGCGAAAAATTTAGTATGGATTATTACAATTCTTATGTGATCCATCCCATGCTGGTTGATCTTTTAAAGGTATTGGTCGATAAGAAAAGAGCATCTCAGGCCGACTATGATATCGCCTTGAAAAGAATGGTACGTTATGCTGAATATCTGGAAAGAATTATTTCACCAGAAGGTACTTATCCTGCCTATGGCCGTTCGATTACTTACCGTACAGCAGCCTTTCAGGCCCTGGCGCAAACAGCGCTAATGGAAAAACTGCCAGAATATGTAAAACCATCGCAAGTTCGTGGCGGCTTAACCGCGGTAATGCATAAACTATACGATGGAAACCAGAATTTTGATGATAAAGGATGGTTGGTGCTTGGCTTTAACGGTCATCAACCAGAAGTGGCTGATACCTATACTTCTACCGGAAGTTTATACATGGCCACCTTAGGCTTTTTAACCTTGGGTTTACCTGCCGATAATAAATTTTGGACAGATGCACCCGCACCATGGACCAGTTTAAAAGCCTGGAGCGGAGAAACCATAAAAAAGGATTATAAAGTTGAGTATTAATACAAATAATAAGTATCGTATAAATATATTTGCGGATAGGATCTGATATCGGTTCAGGTCCCATCGCAAAACTCAATTTTTAACCAATGAACAAATTCGAAAGCCGTTACGCGCAAAGCCCTAAAGAAGTTAAACAAATGGATACCGCAGCTTTGCGGGATAATTTCCTGATCGAAAACGTATTTGAGGCCAACCAGGTAAACCTAACCTTATCTCATTTTGACAGATATATTGTTGGGGGTGCAATGCCTGTTGATCAGAAAATAGCACTCCCAAACCCTGATGATTTAAAAGCGACCTACTTTTTAGAGCGTAGGGAACTGGGGATTATCAATGTTGGTGGAAAAGCAATCGTTACTGCTGACGGCGAAAAATACGAATTGGATTATAAAGAGGCTTTATACATTGGTAAGGGCACAAAAGAAGTGTTTTTTGAATCTGCTACACCAGGTGAGGCGGCTAAATTATACATCAATTCTGCTCCTGCCCACCACACTTATCCTAACAAAAAAGTAAGCAAAGCGGAAGCAGAGATTGTAGAATTGGGCACGCCTGAAACCGCAAACCATAGAATAATAAATAAGTTGTTAGTGAACAGTCTTTTGCCAACTTGCCAGTTGCAGATGGGTATGACCGAGTTAAAATCGGGCAGTGTTTGGAATACCATGCCGGCACATACACACGATAGGAGGATGGAAGCTTATTTCTATTTCGAAGTTCCAAAAGGGCAGAGTGTTTGCCATTTGATGGGCCAGCCACAAGAAACCCGACACATCTGGATGCAAAGTGATCAGGCGGTAATCTCGCCAAACTGGTCTATCCACTCAGGTGCGGGTACAAGCAACTATACCTTTATTTGGGGTATGGCTGGCGAAAACTTAGATTATGGCGATATGGATCACTGTGCCATCACCGAATTGAAATAAATTACATCGTCATCGCAACTACATTACTGATTTTTCATCGGTAGTGGAATGGAGCGGTCTTAAATGCATCATAGAATAAAGAACATGTCTAACATATTTAATTTAGCAGGTAAAACTGCATTAGTTACCGGTTGTAAAAGAGGGATAGGAAAAGCAATGGCTTTAGCTTTGGCCGAAGCAGGTGCCGATATTATTGGTGTTTCTGCAAGTCTTGAATTACAAGGTAGCACTATAGAAAAAGAAATTTTAGCACTGGGTAGAAAGTTTTATGCTTACCAGTGCGATTTTGGTAAACGCGAAAATACCCTGGTTTTTGCTGCGCAGGTAAAGGCCGATCATCCCGTTATCGACATTTTGGTCAATAATGCCGGAACGATTTTACGTCAGCCAATTGCTGAGCATTCGGATGAATATTGGGACGAAGTAATTGCGGTAAACCAAACTGCACCCTTTATTTTAACCCGCGAAATCGGGAGGGAAATGATTGCCAGAGGTAGCGGAAAAGTAATTTTTACGGCATCCTTACTGTCGTTCCAGGGTGGAATTACTGTTCCCGGTTATGCAGCAAGTAAAGGTGCAATTGCGTCTTTAACTAAAGCTTTTGCAAACGAGTGGGCATCAAAAGGCGTAAACGTCAATGCCATTGCACCTGGTTATATTGCAACCGATAATACTTCAGCTTTACGTGAAGATCAGGATAGAAGCACTTCTATTTTATCGCGTATCCCGGCCGGAAGATGGGGAACACCAGAAGATTTTAAAGGACCTACATTGTTTTTGGCATCACCAGCCAGTGATTATGTTCACGGAACAATTTTAACCGTTGATGGCGGTTGGATGGGACGATAGGTTAGTCCTTAGTCTGGAGTCCATAGTCCTGAGTCAATGATTTAAGACGATAAAACCTGTGAGGGTTATACCTAAGAAGTCAAGTTTTCAAAACTTGACTTCTTTATTTTAAATAACCTGCTAGTTTTTATGCGCCTTAGACTCCAAACGCTTAACGCCAAACTTTTTAAAACCTACTGGTTTTTTTATTCACTTTGGGCTCTAAACGCTCAGCGCCAAGCGCCTGGCTGTTAATACAGGTTATAAATCTCCTTAATATCTTTCAAAATCTTTTCGAAATCGATCTTCAGGTCAATTAACCGGCCAGTGTGGATATCAAATACCCAACCGTGAACGGTTAATCCGCGATTAGAAATAGCTTCCTGAACTGCTGCTGTTTTTAACAGGTTTACACATTGCTCCTGAACATTAAGCTCTACCAATCTGTTATAACGAAGACTTTCATCTTCAATGGCATTCAGTTCGTCTTTATGGATGCGGTATACATCGCGGATGTTTCTTAACCAGGGGTTTAATATGCCCAAATCTGCAGGCTGCATGGCTGCTTTAACGCCTCCACAATTGTAATGGCCGCAAACCACAATATGGTTAACTTTTAAATGGCGCACGGCGTAATTTAAAACCGTCATCACGCTCAGATCCACGTTGTTTACCAGGTTGGCTACATTCCGGTGAACAAAAGCCTGCCCTGGTTGTATACCCATTAAATCTTCTGCAGTAACGCGACTATCTGAACAGCCGATGTACAAAAACTCAGGGCTTTGGCCTTTCGATAATTCAGTAAAATAATCAGGGTTGATGGCCAGTTTTTCGGCGATCCATTTTTCGTTGTTCTTAAAAACTTCTTCTACATTCATGCTTTTGCTATAAATAGAATTTTGGGATATGTTTATATTGGTAAATTGGCATTTATTGCGCCATAAAACTAAAAAAAGATTCTCTCATTTCGGTAGGTTCTTCTTCTTCTCTTTTGTTAGCTTAACTAACAACTTTTTCTGTTAAATGTTTAGTGGTTTGAAAGGTATTGTGGAAGGAAACCAGCTATAAATAGTATAAATGTAATAAAGGCTGTGAAAAATAAAAAAGGTTTAAGGCCAGCGGTACTACCACCATTCTTTAATATCAGTTGTCTGGCTATGTCTGAAGTGAGCAATGATACGCAGATTAAAAATACGAAAGCAAGCGCTAAGCCAACACCAATTCCAAATATTTCTGTCTCTTTTCTGGTATAGAATATGTTGAAAAAATCTGATAGGAAAAGTAAGTTCCAGATCACCACGATACCTACGGCAACTGGAATTTTAATCGGGAAACCAGTTTGAGCCTGAAGCTGGCTGATCTCCTGCTCAATGTAATTTGGGATAGGCTCGGTATAATTAAGAAAACCAGTTTGTATGATCTCTGCCATCCGCTCCTCTGCATTTCCCAAAAAGGTAAAGAAGATGTCTTTATTGTATTTTTCAACACGATGGGTAATCCTGATTGAACTACCTAATATAGAAGTGTGGGGGGTAATGGCGATAATATCTGAGCGTTTAAAAACAAAATTACCCCTGATGGATGCATTAAGTTCGAGTTTAAATTCGCTTAATTTAAAGTGGCAAAAGGCCAGGTTGCCTTAAAGCCCCCTATTCTAACGCCACCGGTTTCTTCAAATGTATTCATTTATCGAGCAATTAATCTGTTCGAATATATTCCATTTAATCTGATTTTTTAGTCTTGATTAAATTTATATATGAAGAAAAATAAAAGTCAATATCAATCACCGTTATTGTTTAACTGGGATTAATATTGACTTTAAAAATATTTTTAACTGGCAACAGCTACCGCATTCTTGTTAATGTGGTTAGGCAGTTCTTCAAGTGTGTATAAGTTAACCAACGATTCTCTTAATACATTTTTAGCATCATACCACATGTTTTCTTGGGTAAAATGACAAACGCCATTGGTTAGCTCGGTAATAATTGCACCAATTAAGGTTGCAAAATGATTTTCGAAAACATCGCCAGAATGATATTTTAAAGAAAATACTTTGTTATAATTTTGAAGCTGAGCCTCAACCTCTGCGCTCAGTTTTATAGGTTTTGCAACCTTTCTTTTTTTCTTTTTAAATAATCCCAATATCTTTTGTACAAAACTCTGCTTGATGATTTTGTCTTTAAAGAGCTTTTTCTTGTACTCCTTAAGGTCGAATGATTTAAGGGATACGCCAAAATTTAGTTTTAGGTTATTCTCGTTAAATATTTCCAAACTGGGTTTGTCCCATTTAAAAACGATTGGCAAGTTTCCATTCGGGTTTCTAAATGAAAAAGAGGAGTTAATATCCAGAACATTTTCATGTTCATTTAAACGTTTTAAAATTGTTGGGATAAGATCGTCTGTTAATGAATTGGTGTAGATGTTTATATAAGCACTCATGTTTAATTAAGATTAGCTGAATCAATTATCGCAAATGGGCAATTGCCATAGGCTTTATTAAATGACAGTAAGGATATCATTATATTGTAGAGTGATCCATTTTAAATAGATACGGCTCTTCAATATTCGATTAACTTGGAAATCTTAAGGTGAATTGGCGGTTGTAGTTTTTCATTTGTATATGTGTTTTTTTGTGTGGCATTATTTTCGGTGGATGCGTTTTTTTTAATTTCAATTACTTAAACGAATCAAAACGCTGAAACGTTACAATTAATTTTTTTTAATAGCCCTTAAGCAATAATTATACCACAAATACGTTGATTATTTTAATCTTTCCAGCAGCGTTTTCATGTTGGTTAGCTGTAGGATGTTTTTAAATTCGGGCGTATCAAAACCACCTTTATCTATCACCTGCTTTAAGCTTCTGTTAAAGCTTCTTACGGAGATTCCAAGGTAGGCAGCCATGTCTTCTTTTGAGATGGAGATATGCTCATCGGCCTGTAGTTTGAGCAATTTTAAAAGTGCATATTCTAAGGTATATAGCTGTTGGAAGGATGCCCGTGTACTGGTTTGTATAATTCTGGTAGACAGTTCCTGGAGTAAGATTGTAGTAAATTCACTACTTTTATTAATCAGGGAAAAGAATAAATGGTCAGGAATAACATAGGCTGTAACATCACTTATTGCGGCTACGTTGCACAAACAATCAATCTTTTTTAAAGCTTCTAATTCGCCAACCACTTCGCCCTTGCCTAAAAATTCGATAATAAAATCCTTGCCGTTTTCCTCAGAGATGAAACACTTGCTTATTCCGTCTTTAATAATGTAGATATTGCTGATTTTTTCTCCCTGTTCAATAAATCTATAACCCGCTTTAAAGTTTTTAAGTGTAATGGTTCCTCCTTCACTTTCGGTACAGAAACGTTCGATAAAGGATAAGAAAGTAAGATTGGTCCGTAGCATATTTTTCAGTCAGGACAAATGTCCTTTTTTAGCAGTCTTAGTTGCGTTACTTTTGTCGCATTAAAAGTAAGCATAACAATGAAAAATCAAATTACCGTAATTGCTTTTGATGCTGATGATACCCTTTGGGTAAACGAACCTTATTTCCGCGAAACGGAAGAGCAGTTTGCAGGTCTTTTAGAAGATTTTATGCCTCATCATAGCATTCTGTCAGAACTTTACAAAACTGAGATTGCCAATTTGCCACTTTACGGCTACGGGATTAAAGGTTTTGTTTTGAGCATGATCGAAACAGTTTTGAGGATAACTGAAGGTAAAATAGACCCTATTGTGATTAGTAAAGCGATCACACTTGGACAGGAAATGCTCAATAAACCAGTCGAATTGCTTGATGGGGTAGAGGAGGTACTTAAAGCCCTGCACGGAAAATACAGATTAGTGGTTGCGACGAAAGGCGATCTGCTCGATCAACAGCGTAAACTCACCAAATCAGGACTCGATCACTATTTTCACCATATTGAAATTATGAGCGATAAACAGGAAAAAGATTATCAAAAACTGATCAAACACCTGGATTGTAAACCTGAGGAGTTTTTGATGTTGGGCAACTCCTTAAAATCGGATGTTTTACCAGTACTGAATATTGGCGGACATGCCGTTCACATCCCCTTCCATACCACATGGGTACATGAAAGTATCGATCATACCATTGAACATGTAAATTTTTATCAGATGGAAAGCCTATCTGAGATTTTACCAAAATTAATTGAATGAAAGAAAAAATAGATATAAACACCTGGATCAGAAAAGATCATTTTAAATTTTTTAGCGCCTTTGATGAACCTTTCTTTGGCGTAACCGTAGAGGTAGACTGTACTACTACCTACGAAGAAGCAAAAGAAAATAACGTTTCTTTTTTCCTGCTTTATCTGCACAAATCGCTGGTTGCTGCAAATCAGGTAGAACCTTTTCGTTACCGCATTATTGATGGCGAAGTTTGGAAATACGATAACGTGAATGCTGCGGCTACCATCAACAGACCAAATGGCACATTCGGATTTGGCTACTTGGATTTCTACATGGATTTTGAAGATTTTAGAACAGCAGCCGATAAGGAGATCGAAAAGGTGCAGGCCAGCACGGGTTTAATCCCTTCCTCATCAGGCGAAAATGTGATCCACTATTCGGCATTGCCCTGGTTAAACTTCAGTTCCTTATCACATGCCCGCAATTTTGCTTATCAGGATAGCTGCCCTAAAATATCTTTTGGCAAGGTTAGGGATGAAAACGGAAGAAAAATAATGTCGGTTTCTATACATGTAAACCATGCTTTGATGGATGGTTATAACCTTGCGCTGTTTGTAGATGCCTACCAGGACCTATTAAACAAAAAAGAGGTTAACGAATATATTTAATTCAAAACTTTAAGGAATTAAACCTAAAGGATATTTAATATTCGGTTAATATTAGGAATTTATTTTCGGCGATGTTTATAGCTGCCGTTATTATTCCTTTTTATCTTTTGGCTATTGTAGCCATGTGTTATATGGATACCGTTTTTAAAGCCTTTATGTTTTTTGTGCTTTTACTTATTGCCACATTTGTGCTTTTTCTGTTCATTAATTATCCTATGCAATCGGTTTTTGCTGTAATCTGTTTAATGGCACTGTTTGCTTTTAAACCTAAAGATTAATTAAAAAATGAATTATGATTTGCATTCGAGAAAGTATTTGCTATTTTTGCTGCTCAGGCAGGAAGCTTGTTTCAATTACCGAATGATGATTTAATTATTTAGTAATGTTAAAATTGGGGGATTAGCTCATTTGGCTAGAGCGCTTCGCTGGCAGTGAAGAGGTGATCGGTTCGAATCCGATATTCTCCACCATTAAAAGCCGATTTATTAAGTTAGATCGGCTTTTTTATTTCCAAAAAAACAATGATTATTGTATAATTTCACATAATTGTTTTACAAATGTTTTTTCAATGGCAACTTTCAAGGCGGTAGTTTTCGAACATCATAAGAAATAAGGACAATACCTGGAATGTTAAGATCAGGGTAACACACAACAGGCTTGTTCGATATATCGATACTACCATATTCCTGGTTAAAGTGGGGATTTCGGCAATAGTAGACAGCGGATTCCGTTCCAAACTGTACACCCGTAGATTAGCCCGGCTTTGAGCAGGACATCTTGAGAAGAGTCCCGAATATATCCATTCCTACAGAACCACCGCAAAAGAAATTTTGTCAACGCTCCACCTCCCATCCGCACAAAACTTCGCTCCACTGCATCCCGGATATGATTATCCAGCCAATAAAGCTGTTCTAGGGCAAGATTACATCCAAAAACCGACAAATAAAAAACTCCAGCAACACCCTTTCTAAAAAAAAAACCTTTTTAAGCGCTTTAGCGCTCCACTGAAGCCGCCTTGGGCCTGAAAACAATCATTGATCCAGACTACGTCAAACAAGACTTAAAAACCGCTTAAAATGAGCCGAGTGGCCACTTTTGGAATAATCCCCAATTATGATCAGATATATGAATTAAATAAATTAGTGTATTTGCAATACACATTTATGAGTATTGCCATTCATATTATTTGCTATTAACTTAGTTTTAGAAATTAAAAAAAATTAAACTTATGAAAAAAATTACTTTTTTTGCCTTATTATTTTTGGGCTTGTTCGCAACTTCTACCACGTTTGCAAACATAAGAAATGAAAAAACAAACGTTGAGAAATATACTCCAGCACCATTGCTGAAAGACACGGATGGGGTAATTTATGTTGGTTCTTTTACATACATTTCTTCGAATTTTGAAATGTTGTATATGCGGGTTTACACCAGCATATATACTGGTTCAATCGGTTCGAGTATGCAGGTTTCAGTAAATGGTGATCCAGGTTACGCTTGTATGTATGATGGAATGATAGCTTTAGGTCAGCATTCAGTTACATTTTCCGATGTTACCATTATGTATTTTGGGAACACGAATGGATCTTTTACTATTCCTTCTGGAACTTATTCTTATAATTAAAGATTTACTTATTGTAACTCCCAGTTCGTTAAAAGAAAGAAGGTCGCCTGTTCGTGGAGGCAAATGCATGAATGAAAGGTAGTGCACTGGATAAAGTCATACAGAAATGTGTGGCTTTTTTATTAAGATCTTTTCTAGCGATTTGCTCCAATTATTTTAAACTTGAAAATAAAATATAAAAGTTGTAAATAGAAAACACAATTACTTGTTAAATATTGTTAATATTATTGATTTACCGGTCTTAAAGTAAAAGAGTAGAATTCCAAGCGTGCATAGGATTAGAGCGATTGGCTGTCTGGGATCAGATTCATGTTGAAAAAAGGATTTCAGATTATTATAATGGCATTCAGAACAAATATTTGATGCAAAAAGAAAGACTACATGATTCGATCATGAATGAATTTGAAAATGAATCTGAAAAGGAGAGAAGAAAAAGTATTTTTATAACATTATGTGTGGTTGTATTTCCCTTAGTTTTCTTCTTTTTGACACTTTACTTAAGAGGATAGTTTCCGAATACATCTGGTCGTAGCGTTTTGCTACGGCCTATTCAAATAATCCCCCCGCTGGTGTAGCATGTGTTTAATCGGTTCGCTAGTTACATGCGCCTTTTGCATTGTATAAGCAGGAGCTCGCGGCTTTCTAGAGCTAGGTTTTAAGATGGGATTAAGAATGAAGACAGGAAAAAAGGATGTAAAAGTAATATAGCGGCAACAAAAATTTTAAGTTTCATGGTTAGGTATTAAGGTGGGCTTAGGTGTGTCTTAACACATCTGGTGGTGAAAATGGGCATGCCATCCGGCAATGCCCAGATCGTCGTCTTAACTATCACTAACTGCTGGCCACACTTCTACAATGACCAGTATGTTTTTATTTATTATGAAAAGCATTTAATCCGCTTGTCAAGAATTTTTTATAGTTTGTTACTTCATAATCTGCACCCTGTGGTTGTGCCAGTAGTGTCTCTGTTTTGGGATCGAGCAGTACATAAAAAGGCTGTGAGTTAGACTGGAATTTCCTGGCTTGCAGATCACTCCATTTTTTACCAATGGTATTGAGTTTTCTTCCCTCTGGTGTAATTACTACATCAGCTGGTGCCAGTTCCGATTTATCATCTACATATAACTGGATCAGTACATAATCATCATTGATCATTTTGTACACATCCTTGTCAGGCCAAACATTGGCTTCCATTTTTCTACAGTTTACGCAGGCATGGCCGGTAAAATCAATCAGTACAGGTTTGTTCTGTTTTTTGGCTACAGCTAAACCTTCGTTATAATCGAAATAAGCATTCAGCTTTAACGGTGCATGGAACTTATCCGCATATTTATGTGGACCATCATTTGCTGAAGTTTGTTTTCCTGCCAGTAATCCAGCAGTGTACAGGTCAAAATCTTGTGTTTCCTGTGGTGGAAGAAAAGCCGATACACTGCGTAACGGTGCGCCCCACATGCCAGGGATTAAGTAAACGGTAAAGGCAAGAACTATTATTGCCAAAAAAAGCCTTGGTACGGAGATGAAGGCCAGCGGACTATCATGCGAAAACTTCAGTTTACCCAAAAGATAGATGCCCATCATCCCGAAAATAACAATCCACAGGCTTAAGAATATTTCCCTGTCAAACCACTCCCAGTGGTAGGTTAGATCTACATTGCTCAAAAACTTTAATGCGAATGCAAGTTCAAGAAAGCCCAATACTACTTTAACACTGTTTAACCAACCGCCGGATTTCGGCAGTTTGTTCATTGCCGATGGAAAGAGTGCAAACAGTGCAAAAGGAATGGCCAGGGCGAGGGAAAAACCGAACATGCCTATTGCGGGCCCTAGTAAAGCCCCTGTTGTTGCTGCCTGTACCAGTAGTGTACCGATTATCGGGCCTGTGCAGGAGAAAGATACCAGGGCCAATGTTCCGGCCATGAAAAACAATCCCGCAATTCCGCCCTTGTCTGAATTGGCATCCATTTTATTTACCCAGGAAGAGGGCAGGGTAATTTCGAATGCCCCTAAAAACGAAGCTGCAAAAACAACCAGCAATAAGAAGAAGAAAAAGTTAAAGATACCATTAGTAGACAGGCTGTTCAGGGCATCGGCACCAAAAATTACCGTTACCAAAAGCCCAAGCACCACATAAATGAGGATAATGAAAAAGCCATAGAGTGCCGCGCGCCGAAAGGCCCTTCCTTTTTCTGATCCTTTAGTAAAAAAACTTACCGTAAGGGGCAGCATGGGGAAAATACAAGGCATCAGCAAAGCTGCTAAACCGCCAACAAAACCTGCAATAAAAATTCCCCACAATGTTTTGTGTTCTTCTTTTGGTTGGGCAATGCTTTTTTGAGTAGCAGCAGGAACAGGAGTAGCTATTTTAGCAACAGTATCAGTTGCTTTAATTGTGCTGTCAGCTGCTTCTGGCTTAATCTCTGTAAAAGTCAGTTCTTCGGTATTTGTGCTGTCCTGTGCATATCCATTTGAGGATATTGCGCAACAGAACAGCAAACCGAGACAGATTTTTTTTAAGGATATCATATGCTCTTTGCGCTTATTTTACAGGAATGCTAAAATCTACCTGTTCTGGTGGTAAACATTGCCTATCGTCGCATACCATAAACTCTACATTGCCTTTAATGGTTGCGGTTTTGCCTTTTAGCTTCACTTTTTGTTGAAATACTACTGATTTTTCGAAGTAGCTTACATCCATTTTAAAAGTAGATTCGAATTTGGTTATGGCTTTTGGTTCGATGGTTTTTCCAACCAGGGTATAAGCACCTGATGATGGAAAACTAAAGGTTGTTTTAACCGGACCGCCATCTTTAACAAATTGCGAATAAAGGTGCCAGCCCTGATCTACGGTGGCCTTAATGAAAACAGTAGCCGTATTCGGCCCGGTTTTTTTTGCTGCGTAACTCCAGGTTACAGGTTTTAAAATCTGGCTGTATGCGCTGAGGCTGATCAGGCATATGGCACAGCATAAAATGGTGATTTTTTTCATGTTGTGGTTTATTTGTTGATTGTTCTAATTAATGTAATCTGCTAAAGGCCTGGTAGTCGATAAAGTCTACTTCAGGGCTAATGTATCCGGTTTTAACAGGTTCTACCTTCATTAAATCGGTACTTAAATATTTCTTGTTGCTATCAGAAAAGATGGTCACTACGCAGCTTTCTGTACCCATTTTTTGCTGTTGTTTTATGGCGCCGATTACATTTGCGCCCGATGATATGCCTACCGCTAAACCAAGTTTTTCGGCCAGTTTTTGCGCCATGAGTATGGCATCGCCATCGTTTACCTGTAGCACTTCATCCAGCTCGTTCAGTTTAACGATTTCGGGGATAAATTCATCAGAAATACCCTGTATCCTATGACTGCCCACTTTATAACCAGTAGTTAAGGTCGGCGATTCTGCAGGCTCCAATGGATGTATTTTAATACCCGGATTTTGCTTTCTTAAGAAATTTCCTACCCCCATAATAGTTCCCCCGGTTCCTACTCCGGCTACAAAAGCGTCAGGTGAAAGATTTTTTAAACGCAACTGCCCCCAGATTTCTTTACCTGTGGTATGTTCATGTGCTTCCGGATTGGCGATATTCTCGAACTGCTGAGGCAAGAAAATATTTGGATCGCTTGCGGCCATCTGTTCTGCAAGTTTAATGCTGCCGATAAAACCGCCTTCTTCTTTGCTCACCAGAATAATCTCTGCACCTAAACTTTTAATAATATCCATGCGCTCTTTGCTCAACCAATTTGGCATAATGATGGTAACCGGATGGCCCAAAGCTTTACCTATGGCCGCAAATGCAATCCCGGTATTGCCGCTGGTGGCTTCAATAATCCGATCACCAGCTTTGATCTTACCTTCGGCGTATGCTTTTTTTAGCGTGTAAAGTGCCATCCGGTCTTTAATGCTGCCAGTTAAGTTGTAATGCTCGCATTTAACATAAATTTTGCCCACACTCCCCTGGTAGGTATAGGTGAGCTCAAGCATTGGTGTGTTACCAACCAGAAGCGATAAATGTTCGAATTTTCCCTCCATGGCAGAAGTCATTTTATTTGCTGTTATTGTGGTCATAACTGTTGATTACATCAGATAGCAATAGCTGTTTTGATTGATTTTTATTTCGGTAAAATTCAGTATTATAATTTTTTACGTCAATACATGTTGTTTTTTACAGAAAATTTCTGCTTTTTTGATTATTATTTAGTCTTTATTTCAGTTTTGGCTTGATTTTTTAACTTTCATTATATTTTTTTTCAATTTATTAACGTTTATGACCCACGGAGATTTAGATCAGGTTGATGTAGAAATACTAAAATTGTTGCAACACGATGCCTCTTTAACCAATAAAGAAGTATCCTTGAAGCTGCACAAGTCTATAGCCACTATCCATGAACGGATAAGACGATTAAAGGAACAAGGCTATATTAAAAGGATTGTGGCCATTCTCGACCGGAAAAAGATCGACAGAAACCTGATCGCTTTTTCGCATGTATTGTTGAAAGAACATACGGCTAAAACCCTGATCGAATTCGAAACCGAAGTTTCTAAGTTTGGCGAGGTAATGGAATGTTTGCAGATGACCGGTGCGCACGATTTTATTCTCCGTATTGCTACCAGGGATATGGATGATTACCACGAATTTCTGCGGAACAAACTCGCTACACTGCCCAATATCACAACCGTTCAAAGTTATTTTGTACTCTCAGAACCTAAAAGCGAAACGGCATACCCTATCTGATGTAATTGAGGAGAAAAAAAACGTTGTGCTGAAAGCAGGTGAAGTACTTTTCATTCTGCATTTTTCTTTTTTCCAGATTGATCCAGAACAGACCTGTATCGATCAAACAAAAAAGGCGGTCCGTAAACAGACCGCCTGAACCAAAATATAATTCTTTTTTTACTTGCTAAGGGAAGCTAGTGCATTTTCAGTATTTATGCTGGTTTTTGTATTAGCTGCAACGAATTTATCCATGGTCAGCTTTTGTCCTTTGCCCATTACGAGCATATGGTCGCCGGTTGAACCACTTAAGGTTAAATCAGCATGATCTTCGATCACAGTATACAATCCGTCAGTTTGTGAGTTTAAGTCTAGTGATGCATTTCCGCTTAAGAAAACCTGCAAATATTGCGTATTGATTTTACCCTGTGTTTTTACTTTAGCGTTGTCCATTGCATGGATGCGATAGATATCATTTACGTAAATGGTAAGTTTTGCGGTGCTGTTATCCAAAGAGGTAATCTCTAAACCATCTCCGCTCTGCACAACCTTAACTTTACCAGTGTTTTCATCTGCATAGCTGATGCCGGTACGTTTTCCCTGTATAATGGTCAGTTCTACATTTCCTTTTACTTTGATGCGTTTGAAGCTCAATGCTTTTGAAGCGTGAACAGGTTTGATGGTTTCAGATGCGTTAGCTGATAACACTGCTGAAGTAGATAATACTAATGCTAAAGATGACGCGAATAATGTTTTTAATAAAGTTTTCATATGCTTTGAGTTTTAATTTTTATAATGTTTTTATTGATTGTTCTGATATTAAGACGTGCAAGCACAGGAAACGTTTCAGCGCAAATCGCAGCATTATACCAGCCTGGGAAGCTAATCGACCAACGCCAGGAATTCAGAGACAAAAAGATGGTGGTCGCTGTGAATTTTCCAGGTTTTCTTTCCTGAGAGATGAAGTGGATTTCTTTTTTACTTTGAGGATAAGTCTTGAACACTCCGAAAAGAATTAAAAGATGCAAAAGCGCTTGTCGACTGATGTGATTGTGATCCTTTAATAGCTGTATTGTTTAATGATTTTGCCAAAAGCCTTTCTGGCTTTGCAACCGGACAAGGGTTCGACACCCTTCGGCTCCACCTAGAGGGGAATCACTTAAGATTCCCCTTTTTTTTGTAAATAAATAAGCCTTTCTTCTTCATTTTCAATTCATTATGGTCAAACATTTCCTGGCAGCTTGCCGGTACTTAATCGTCAATAAACTTTTATCCTTGCTGATGATTCCGGAAAATATTTATTGATTTTCGATGTCCCTTTTCATTTTCTTTTTTTTAACCGGGGATGAAGGGAATCCATTAGAACACTTACAGGAAAGCTCCCGGCTTCCTACACCCATTAGGCAAATAAATCAGCAATGAATTTATAAACATCCATAAACCGGCATAAAACCCGTTGTTCACCACAGATTCAGGTAGTTCGCCACATAAATTAAGCAATATCTATCAGTTGGATTACTTTTATGCAAAAGAACAATTATGAAAAAGCGTATCAGCTCAATTTTATTATATTGGACAGCCCACTCTACCGTGGTATGGGTGATGATCAATCTATTTACCGTACTACCCTATATCCTTTATGTAAAAACTAATGGAAACTATCTTTTTCATGAAGACAAAAGTCCGGTAAGTGTATGGGAATATTTTAGCCATCGCAATTTTAGCTATGATATACTCATTGCGCTACTATTCCTTTTCTTGGTAGAAGTCAATTACACCTATCTTTTTACGAAAGTACGATGGCACCTATTTTTAGGTAGTTGTCTGTTGATTAGTATAATCCCGTTTACACTGCTCTTGCTCCACAACCAGAACACGCCGAGGATGTCAGGCAGCCTATCAGTTGTAAAGCCTACACTTTTGATGGCTGCCTATGCATTTGTATATGCATTAATCCGCGATTACCTCTATCAGTTAAAACATAAAAAAGAACTTCAGCTGCAACAAACGCAAAATGAGCTGAACATGTTAAAATCACAGTTAAATCCACACTTTTTATTTAATAGCCTTAACTATCTGTATGGTACTGCCTTAAAAGAAGGAGCTTCCGTAACTGCTGATGGCATAGACCAGATATCGGATCTTTTAAGGTATACTATAGCCGGGATGCATACAGATTTTGTTCCGCTCGAAGAAGAAATACAGTTTATAAACAATTATCTGGCCCTGCAAAAAGTACGGCTGCCCGAAAAAGAGAATATTGTAATCGACCTGCAGATCAGTGTAACAGAAAAGGATTGGAAAATCGCCCCCCTACTGTTACTCACCTTTATTGAAAATGCGTTTAAATACGGCATCAGCATGAACGAACCCAGTGCCGTGAATATCAGCTTAAATGTTAACAATGGATTGTTAAGCCTAAAGGCCGACAATAAAATAATCAAGGACCATCATGAAATAAAGGGGAACAATACAGGAATTAAAAGCACCCTTAAGCGCCTTAACCTCCTTTATCCCGAAAGATATAAATTCGAAAATTCAACTGACGGGGCGATTTACAGAATTTCTCTCGAGCTCCTACTCAATAAATAGTATAGAAAATCAATGAAAAAGCACATATTTTTTTTTGCGGCAATGTTGTCATTCTTTGCAGCCAATGCCCAAAACCTGTCGGATAACACCTTCAGTCTGATCGTGAAAACAACGGCTACCGACAAATCCCCAAGAATATTTTTAGCCTATCAAGTAGATGGACGAAAAATAATTGATTCAGCCGATTACCAAAAGGACAAACATGGCTATATCTTTATTGGGCGTGCGGATAGGCCATTGTCGGCAACACTGGTTAGCGACCCTGGCGGAATAGGTCTGTCTGCCCTGGTTCAGAAAACAAAGACATCAGCTAAGGTTGATCTGATAAGGCTTTACCTTCATCCCGGAGCAATTGAACTGAATACCCCAGATCGATTGGAAAATGGAAAATTTAGCGGGTCAAAGATCAATGCAGACAATCAAAAACTCCAGCGGTTATTAAAACCGATATTGGATCAGCAGATTGAAACCAGCATTAAATTAAGAACCACCCGTGATACCCTTATCTCCCATCGTTTGGGTATGCGGTTGGATAGTTTGAAAGAGATCAGAAAACCTATCCTAAAAAAATTCATCCTGAATAATCCAAACAGTTATATCGCACTGGTAAGTTTATCGGATTATGCGGGTGCTTTTCCCGATGTTGATGTCATCTATCCGATGTTCAACAAACTCTGTCCCGCGGTCAGAAATACATTGCTGGGTGATGAGTACGGTAAATTATTAAGGAACCGTAAAGATCTCATAAATGGAACGACAGCGCCGGAATTTATCCAAAACGATACCGCTGGAAATCCGATCAGCTTGTCATCTTTCAGAGGCAAGTATGTACTACTGGATTTTTGGGCTTCATGGTGCGGTCCCTGCCGTCAGCAGAATCCACATCTTCGGCAGCTATATCAGGATTTTAAAAGCAGGAATTTTACTATCTTAGGTATATCTTTGGATGCTGCAGATGAAAAAGCAGCATGGATAAAAGCTATTAAAGATGATGGTTTAATCTGGCCACAGGTATCCGATTTAAAACACTGGGATAATAAAGTTGCTAAACTATATAGCGTTAATGCCCTACCGCAAAGCTTTTTGATTGATCCAAAAGGCATTATTATAGCCAGAGGGTTAAATTATGATGAATTAAAGGACAAACTAGATAAAATACTGCCAAAGGAATGATCAGAGCAATCGCCATAGATGACGAACCCGTAGCGCTTGATATCATAAGTATGCATGCACAAAAAATACATTACCTACAGCTGGACGGGATGTTTTTAAGTGCAACCGACGCTATGGATTTTTTGGACTCAGCACCAATAGATTTAGTCTTTCTGGATATCAATATGCCAGATATTTCGGGCCTTGAGTTCGCCGGTCTAACAAAATATAAGACACAGGTAATCTTTACCACAGCACATGCCGAACATGCTTTAAAGGGTTTCGATCTGGCTGCCACCGATTATTTGCTAAAACCGATAAACTTTAGCAGATTTTCACAGGCATGTCAGCTAGCCCATAACAGAAAGCAACAGATGTTCTTCCCACACAATACATATGAAAAATCCCTGTTTGTTAAAGACGGATATAACTGGGTGCAGATTATATTAACGGATATACTCTATATACAGGGCCAGGATAATTATGTATGCATCGCAGAGCAGGACAAGAAAACACTCACTCGCATGACGCTGAGCGAAATACAGAATAGATTGCCTAGCGATCAGTTTTTGAGGATACATAAATCCTATATGGTATCACTGCCTAAAATTATCAAGGTCGAAAACCATCAGGTAGTTATAAAAGGCACTAAAATTCCTTTGTCAAGATCTTACCGTGAAGAATTATTAAAGCATCTAAATACTTTTAATCCCTGAAAACGATTGTAGTCTCGATCAATAGGATGATATTAATTAACCATTACGACATATAAGTCCATATCCCTTGCGATGTTGCTAAATCAAAAATTGCAGAAATTATTCTAAGTTAAGCTATCAAAAAATTCTAAAAGAGGTAAAAAGGTTCACTTATGCCCCTCTCAACTCCACTGGAATCAGTATCAGAAATCATTGAAAAAAACTAAAAGTCTGCAAATCATTGATTGCAAGCTTCTTTTTGGTGTTTAGTTGTTTTTTTTTGACCAAATAACGCATATAATTCAATAGATGAGTTGGTGAAAGTTCGGACCCACCACTTTTTAATCGTACTAATGACCTTGTTGCCTTACCACTCTGGGTTCTGGCATAATAATGGCTCCATAAATAAGATGAAACCTGGATACTTTATTTTAGCAACGTCAGTTATTATTTCAAACAACCGATGTTATACATCGGGGACTGCCGGCAACAGTAGGAATTTCCTCCTGGCCAGGCAAAAAAAGGATTAGGCTGTGTAAGCCTCCATCATATTTATATTATTAATAGGCAACAAAAAATCCTTATAATTGTTATTAGGAGAAATATGAGTAAAGTATTTACAATTACAGAAGGACTGGAGAATTTAGGAGCGCTGCGAACGGGCGGACAAGGATCGGTATATAAAGGGAAACGCATCGGTGCAATCTACTCCGCAGTGAAATTAATCCCTACTCCAATATACAACGAGAACCGCGATGATAAAAATTACCGCAATTTTGAAAACGAGGTAGCAAAGTTGCTAAAGGTAAATGAGAATCCCAGTCCGAATGTTGTAAAAATGCTCAGTTTCGGCATAACCGAAAGCGGATCCTTCCCATTTATAGAAATGGAATATATAGAAGGGCCTGACCTTTGTGAGCTGCTCCAACCCCCACATCAAAAGATATTTACGCTAAGCGAAGTCATAAAAGTGGCACAACACCTCGCTGCTGCCCTTGAGCATTGCCATAAACTCGGGGTAAAACATGGCGACGTTAAGAGTAATAACGTTAAATACAATTTGCACACAGCGAATTATGTGTTACTGGATTTTGGACTTGCCATTATGAGTGAGGAGCAGCGTAGGAGTAGCATCCGGCATGCAGGTGCGGTGGAGTTTATGGCGCCCGAACAAAATGAAGGCAAAATGCTTCTGCAAACCGATGTTTACAGTTATGGCATCATCTTATATGAATTACTCGGAGGTCAGGTTCCCTTTCCTCTACCTGGAAATAGTGATACAGGGCGTAATGCGGTAATGATTGGTCATATGGAAAGTGAAGTGCCTGACGTGATTAACTTGCGCAGGGCAAACTTACCCACGGACTGGAGCGAGGAACAGAGAACCCGTGAAATGCAGGTTCCGGATTGGCTTCTAAAACTGATCGAAAAATGCCTGCAGAAAGATCCTATGCTCAGATACAGTGAGGGAATGGCCTTACATGAAGCGGTGCTTAGCGGAAGCTTATCGGGCAATGTTTTACCCATAGACCATTCAGCTATGGATTCGCTCAAAACGGAGAACGAAACCCTCCGTAAACAGGTATTGGCTCTGGAAAGTACAGCGCAGGCCCCAGAAAGAAACGGTATATTGTTACCTCATTTTACGTTTGCCCTTATGATCATCTCAATTATCGGATTGCTTGTTTTTCTGGGCTATTCCCAGTTTCGCAGCGAGCCACAGGCACAGCAAGCTGTCCAAACCATAGATTCGATCCCACCGGCAGTTGATACCACAGCACAGGAAAGAAGGAGAATGGCGAATCAGCGCAAGCTGGCTGAAGCAGCGGCAACAAAGCGGCTGGTGGATAGTGCAATTAACGCGGAGATCAAAAAAGCCAGAGATAAAGCTGCCGATAGCACAGAAGACCTTAAACCTGATACTTCAGTTAGCCCTGTACAGTTTTAATTTTTAAAAACAATTGCCCTTAACCGCCGCATAGGCACCCTAACTTATGGAAACAAAATCAAATTTCTGGCAGCGTATCGGTATTCAGGATTGGTTTCTAACCGATGAAAACAAGAGCAGTGACCAAAAAGCACCGCAACTCACTCCGGAAACCATCTACAGCTTTATCGTAGATAAATTTAAGGAGTCCATCAGGGAATTATCTTTTGCCGATCGCATCGTTTTTTATCATGAATTCATTATCACCTTCAACGCTGAAGATTACCGTGAATTTATAGACAATAAACAAGGGATTTTGGGTTTAATCGTACAGGAAACTGTCAAAAAATTCTATGCGATTTTAAGAGAACACCGGCAAGCCGGGAAAAATGTAGAACCATCCGGCTCAAAATGGGTATTCCGGTTGGTATCACATCCGGATTACGCAAGGGGCGATAAGGGTTTTATCGGAAAACTGCTGCCAGACAACAATCAGAAATCGGAAAATTTACGTGTAACATTCATTCCCCGACAAACCGGTATTGCGCAGACATTCGATATCAACAACGATATTTTAAAGGGCTTCACTTACTACAGCGAAGGCTATATGGAAATCCCATACGATGCTCAATTGGAATATGTTGATGGTAATACGACCCCGTCCAAGGACCAGGCCGTTCTCGGCCGGCTGGAAGCCATCATACCCGACAAGCAGTTTTCGGGCAAAAAAATAGAGTTCCTGATTAAAACAGAAGATACTATCGTTTCGGGAAATGATGACGGACGCGAAGATTCCAATATTTTCAAGATTGCCTCAGAATGGGCCAATTCACCACACCTACACATCCGCTATAACAAAACAGACGGTAATTTCTATTTAGCTTCTTTCGGCGAACTTACTACTTTGAACGAGGTTTTGGTACCACGCAGCGAAATTAATTCACCACAATGGGTTTCTTTGCCGCTGAACTCCAGGATGTTGCTCAACGGCATAATCGGTATAAACCTATTTAAATCCTAACTTATGTCGCAGCTGCTATCAATTTTATTGTTATCACTGGTCGTTGCGCTGATGATCGTTCATTTTAAAGACATTAAAAATTCCCGTAATAAAAATGGATAAACACTTTTTTGGCCTCACAGACACCGGCAAATCCAGAGACAACAACGAGGACAGCTTTATTGTTAAGTCCCTCACCAGCGATCAGTTGATTTTGGCAGCTGTAATAGACGGTGTAGGTGGCTATCACGGCGGCGAAGTAGCAGCGGGTATTGCTACGGAACAGATTTCGATGCAATTCTCAGGTCGTCCGGCCGATCCAATCTCGCAGATGATCAGCGCATTCAGGAATACAAATGAAATGATCATTGCCAAAAAGCAAACAGAGGCAGAACTTTCCGAAATGGCCTGCGTGGCCACTATGGTAATTGCGGATATTGAGCAGAATCAATTTTATTATGCGCACGTTGGCGATACCAGATTATATCTGCTACGGGACGGATCGCTGATTAAAATCTCTAAAGACCATTCATTTGTAGGTTTTCTGGAAGATTCGGGAAGATTGGATGAGGCTGCTGCTATGCAGCATCCAAAACGCAATGAAATTAATAAGGCGATCGGTTTCAGCGATCAGATTGCTACCGATGAGAGCTATATTGAAACCGGTCAATCTCCTTTCCTGCCGGGCGATCTCCTCTTATTATGCAGTGATGGGCTGACCGATATGGTAAACAGGCAGGATATTACTACCCTGCTTCTACAAGGAGATACACTTGCTAAAAAAGCAGGCAATCTCATCGCGCTTGCCAATGAAAACGGCGGGCGCGACAACATCACCGTTGTGCTGCTGCAGAACAACAAAGCGCCCCAAAAGGTAATACCAACCAGACCAGACTTTACACAACAGCCCCATGCAGCCGCAGGAGCAGAAAATAATGAGGCGATACGGACGCCTGAAAGCCCAGCACCGGAAACTCATGCAGCGCCCAAAAGAAATTATTGGTTCACTGCGCTGGTTATTTTATGCCTCATCCTTCTCGGCACTACCGTATTTTTGTATTTGCAGAACCCGCACACTACAGATACGGTCTCTACCCTTAGTCCATCACCAAAACGAAAAGTGAGAAACAGCCAGGAGCAGTTACTTCAAGATGCATTTGACCATGCCCTGGGGGACACGCTGGTACTATCCGACTCGATTTTTAAAAGTCCGGTCCTGATCAGCGATACTTTACGCCTGCGGAAAGATACCTTGTATGTTATCGCAAAGGGCATTGTGCTGCAAGCGGATAGTGGATACAAAGGTGCAGCCATAGCGATGCTGTCTCAATCAAGGCTATTGAAGCTGGACAGCCTGCAGTTTAAAGGTTTCGCTACCGCTATCGCCATTTCAGATCAGGTACTGTTACTCAAAAATGTCACCTTCACCAACTGTTTAATCCCGGTACAGAATAACATCCATTTTCCTGACGGGAAACCGGTAAATGCAGCACTGATGAAGATTGGTACACTAAAAGGCAACACCCCTAAAACCGCAGATTCAAAAAATGGAGCAGAATAAAGGAACTGTCAAAGTGAGCCGGACTCAGGAACGGATCTTCATATTAGCCACCGCAACCGTTCTCGCACTCTTCTTCTACCAATTATACGCGATTATTCAGCCTAGATTTGAAGAAGTTGGGCCACGCTTAAAAGCCGGCACCATGGTTAACCTGAATGCGGAAAAACCTGCCGAACATATCCGTAACCTACTTAAAAAAGGTTACTATTTTGAAGACCAGCGGGACATTGATCTGATAGAAAAAACCATTGCATCTGCAACGCCAAATGCCGAGCAACTCGACAACATTGGCGAAGTGAACAAACGCAGGTACTTTTTACCTGCAGATGAGGCCTATAAAAAAGGGGGGGAATCATTTAAAGCAAGGGTGTTGGCATCCCGGGCATTGCTTGGTTATACCGGTGATGATTCGCTTAAATTCGACCAGGAGCAAAGTAACCCCCGCCCATACCCCTCCCAGGTAAATCTCGGCATGGGCGAGTATGATATCAGTGGGAAAATCGTAGAGAATAAAAAAGCTGCGCCTGGTGTTTTAGTCCGGTTGGAAATGATTTTGCCACAGGACAGTATTTACAACGACGAGCCGACAGAAACCATCAAAAATATAACTGAAAAGGCTAATGGCATTACAAAGGTTTATACTTTGGATATTGCCGGTAAACGGAAATTACTCCAGCTCACCGCCTATGCCCGTACCGGTACTGCAGGGGAATTTACTTTTGCCAAGCTGCCCGGCAACCAGGCATTCAAAATATTGCCTTTAAAACCAGGTTTTCAGTTTGGCGCCTCCAAGGGCGTACAAAACCTTGATGAAAATACTGCCTTCGCATTTGAACAGCGTCCACATACGATAAAGCTTTTCTCTACCAGGGACTTCAATATCCTCAAAAAGGAAAAATCACTGATCATCAGAACACCCGACGAATTCAACAAGTGGTTTATGATCATCTGCGGAAGCCTGATCGGTGGATTTTTACTTGTCCACTTGATCCTGTCATGGAAATTCAGCACTGCCGATCAGGTGATATTGCCCGTAGTGATGATGCTTACTGGCATATCATTCCTGATGCTGCTGAGTTTGCAGGATCCGCTGCGCGACCGTTTTTTAGCTAAAGATTCCCTTTTATATCTGCTCATGGGTTTCGGGGGCATTTTATTGATACTGTGTATTAAACTGCGCCGTTTCAATACCGATACCTGGCTTTACCGCCTGCTTTTATTTAAGAACATCCGATCGGCCGCAAACGGCTGGCCCTGGGCCCTGGCCGCCATTGGATTGCTGGCACTCACTATCTTATTCGGAACCGGGCCAGAAGGAAGTGGTGTAAAGGTAAACCTGTTCGGATTTCAGCCCAGTGAAGTAGTAAAGTATCTGATCATTTTTTTTCTTGCAGGATTTTTTGCCGTAAACGAGAAACTGATCAGTGAATATATGAGCTGGAAAAAAAGATGGTCATTTTTCTCCTTTGCCCTATTGGCGATACTGTTAACCCTCATGTTATTTCTGATATTGGGAGACCTTGGTCCGGCGATGGTGGTTTGTTTCACCTTTATTATACTGTTTTCATTCTCGCGGGGCGATTTTATGTTCATGGCAGGCGCTATCGTGTTATACGTATTGGCCTCATGGATTTTTGAAAACGTATGGATATCCACTGCGATTACCTTGCTTTTGGTCGGTACGCTGATGTTTTTCGGGCGCAGGCAGCTCAGTGAGTCCGCCATCATGGTGCTGGTGATCATGTCGGCCTTTTTAACGATTGATCAGATTCCATATCTGGACCGCGTATTTCCTGGTCCGGTACAACGCCTGGGGGATCGCAAAGCCATCTGGCAGGATGCCTGGAACAATGAAGTGTATGGCGGCGACCAGGTGGCCAATGGCCTGTGGGCCATGTCTACAGGTGGCGCGACAGGGCAGGGCGTGGGGCAGGGCTTTGCCAAAACCATTCCTGAAGCACATACCGATATGATCTTACCTTCGATAGGTGAAGAATTTGGATTAACGGGCATATTGTGCATCTTCCTGCTGTTCCTGTTGTACCTTCATCGATCCATTATTATCGGGAGGAGGACCGGATCACCATTTCTCTTTTATTTAAGTGCAGGGGTCGGCGTATCCACCTTTGTACAGTTCCTGCTCATAGCAGGTGGTTCTACCGGAGCGCTACCGCTATCTGGGGTATCCCTGCCCTTTCAAAGTTATGGGGGATCATCACTCGTACTCAATTTTTTAGCCGCCGGATTTTTGATGTCAGTATCTGCTGTCCGTGGCAGTGAAGTACAGATGCAGTACATCGCCAAAGCGCAGGACAAAAACCTGGTGCCGGCCCTAATTGCCGCCTGTTTGGGCATCCTGCTATTGGGCGTTAATGTAGCGGGCTATGTACTTAACAACCGGAAATGGGTAGTACAGCCAGCCTTGGTAGCCGACCGTAGCGGCGCGAGAATGTTCAGTTACAATCCCCGGATCGCAATATTGATGAGCCGTTTAAAAGCCGGAACCATACACGACCGCAAGGGAATTTTAATGGCAACCAGCAACGTCGACAGTGTGAAGGCGCAACATTTTAAGCTCATCGGTGCGGGTATCCCGAATTACAATCTCGATTCTGCGGTACATCAACGTTTAGACCGGTATTATCCTTTCGAAGAACAATTGTTTTTTTGGACAGGTGATGCAAATTCAGGCATATTTAATGGAAGTGTTAATGGCTATTTTGCCGATTATGAGCACGCGGCCGAACTCCGCGGCTTTAAACTGCCTCTAAAGAGCTTTACAGTTCTTGCAAATAGATACAGTGAAAACCGTTTCCTGGCACGGGGAGTTAAGGAAATGACGGTCGTGAAAAAAGATTACGCCGCACTTTCTCCGTTACTCCTTGCCGGAATCAGCAGCAAAGAGGTGGAAGATTTTAAAAATAAAAACCGCGATGTACAATTAACCGTGGATGCCGGTCTGCAGACCAAGATTCAAAAGTCCATTGCCCGTGACACTTCATTATCGGATAACCGGGTTTCTGTAGTGATCATGGAAGCAAGTTCTGGTGATGTCCTTACTTCAGCAGTATATCCGCTGCCACCCATACATGATTGGGAACGGCTGACCATGACCAATGCAGAACAGAACCAGCTTTCGGGGTGGACAACGACCGCTGACCTTGGCTTTACCAATTTCACACAGCCAGGCTCAACCGCTAAGCTGATTACCGCCATGGCATCCTTCAATAAACTGGGCATGGCCGCTGCCGAAAAAAAATACCAGGTGGCCTCCTGGGAGCGTATCCGTACAAAAGGTATCGAGCCGGATGAAACGGGATGGATTGATCTGGAACGGGCGGTGGTGAAATCCAACAACGTCTATTTCATCAAACTTGCAAACCAGGAGCAGCTGCAGGAAAACATGGGTGAGCTGTACTTAAAAACAGGCATGTTCCTGCATGGGGCCGGAGGGTATTATTACAATAAGCCCAGCGAAAACGCGGCACAGGAAGAAAAATGGAAACAACTTTGGCGCAAGACCGAATTCAATACCAAACCAAAGTATGATCCCAACAATATCCGAAAGACCAGGGCAAAGGGAATTTCCGGAATGTCTTGGGGGCAGGGTGCACTTATTGCAACCCCAGCGGCAGTGGCAAGAATGGCTGCGGGGATTGCAAATAATGGAAATATGATTGCAAACAGGTTTGTACTTAAAGTAAGCGACCAGCCGCAGGCGATAAAAACTGGTACGAAATTGGTAAACAATCCGGCATACGCCAGGTTAATGCAGGAGTACATGATCAAACAGAGCAGTCCAAAAGTGCAAACGCTTGGGCTGGCCGTTGCCGGTAAAACCGGTACGCCGGAGCGGATCTGGAAGAAACAGCAGATTAATGATGGCTGGTATGTATTTTTTGCGCCGACTGCAACTGGCAATGGTCATATTGTAGTCTGTATCCGCATTGAGGCGACCAAAGGATCATCAGACGCAGTACGATTGGCCGGCAAACATGTGATTCCGTTCTTAAAAGAAGGTGGCTATATTAAAAGCATTGTGCCTTCGGCCAAAACTGATGACAATGCAACTGTACCGGAACTTAATTGAAGAAATGAAACATTTTAACTCAAACCATAAATCCATAGCTTGTGTAGCTTCATCACAATTGCGAACAGAGCAGATGTTTAATCGATATTTTAATAACACAGTAGCAAGCACTAACAAAACTTACAGATGAAAATGATATTCGACCTCTTCAAAAGCGCAAGTGGGGAGCATCCCGATGATGTGAAGGGAATCAGGCACGCATTACTGCAATTTGTAAAACAGGAGTTACAAAAAGCGGAGGGTGGAGAAGGCGCAAATATCAAAGGTTTGGGTATTTTTATCCACTGCAGCCCTGCAGCACGCCATGTGTATGAAGCTGCCGTATTTACCGAGGATCCCGACCAATTAAAAAACGAAATACAACGCATCAGTGATGACTATTCCCTGGATCTGCCCTCAGGCTGGTCAGTCACGGTTGCTTTCGACGAAGCTATTCCGGACGACGCGGTTCAAATGCAAAATCTGCCGATAGCACTGTTGGTCAAAACCAAAACCCATTTTGTTAAGCAACAGGCTAAAGCCTACCTAAAAGCACTTAGCGGCAAGACTTTACAGCCAATCTACGAAATAACTTCCTCGGGAGGGAAATACAATATCGGCAGAGATGAAAAGGCACAGTCTGATGAAGGTTTTTTCCGCACCAACCACATTGCATTTCCATCGGAAAGTGATGATGAACGAAATAAGTACATCAGCCGGCAGCATGCGCATATCGAATGGGATACGAGCATAGCCAAATTTGTAATCTTCGCAGATGAAGGTGGAATACCACCCCGCAATAAGGTCAAACTACGTTCAGCGCTTACCGAAAAGACAGTAAAACTCCATGCTACCCAGATCGGGCAGGAATTGGCCGAGGGAGATCAGATTATCTTGGGCGAATCGGTCGTGTTGGAGTTTAGTTTTAAGCCGCAGCATCATGAGTAAAATTTTTACAATTACAGAAGGGCTACAAAATCTCGGCGCATTAAAAACCGGTGGGCAGGGATCTGTTTACAAGGGGATGCGCATGGGGCCGGTTTATTCTGCCATTAAACTTATCCCCACACCAATTTACGTGGAAGATGAAAGCGATAAAAACTACAGGAATTTTCTCAATGAAGTGAATAAACTGCAGCAGGTAAACGCCCATCCAAGCCCGAATGTGGTGAAGATACTCAGTTCGGGGATTACCGATAGTGGATCCTTTCCTTATATAGAAATGGAATACATCGAAGGCCCCGAACTCAGCGAACTGCTATTACCTCCGCACCAAAAAGTTTTCACCGTTAAAGAACTCTTGAAAGTAGCGGAACAACTGGCTGCTGCACTTGCACACTGTCATCAGGTTGGCGTCAAACATGGCGATATTAAAAGCAATAATGTGAAGTACAATATGCAGACTGCCAATTATGTACTATTGGATTTTGGCCTGGCCATTATGAGTGAAGAGCAGCGCAGAACAAGCATTCGCCATGCCGGGGCAGTAGAGTTTATGGCACCCGAACAGCATGAGGGAAAAATGCTGTTACAGACAGACATTTATAGTTACGGTATTATCCTGTATGAACTCCTGGCCGGGCAGGTTCCTTTTCCACTCGAAGGAGGAGGTGATACCGCCCGCAATACGGTCATGATATCACATCTTGAAAAGGAAATCCCGGATGGCATGTCACTGCGTAAAAGCAATCTGGAAAATACGTTTCAGGACGATATTCTGCATGCGGAGATGCAGGTACCCCACTGGTTGATTGAGCTGATCGGGCGATGCCTGCAAAAAAATCCAGATGAACGGTATGCCAATGGAATGGAACTGCAGAAGGCAGTTAATGCGGGAATATTGTCGGTACCACAAGACATCAGGCACAGAGAAAATACTATACCCAACGAAGCCTTACATTATGCCGGTTTATATGTTGATACACAGAAAAAGAACCAAAAGCTTGAAAAAGAGCTGGCAACATTAAAACCCCTTGCTTTCAAGGCTGGAATAAAATACAATAGTTCGACTGGTGAATATCACCAGGAAAATTACATCCATGCGTCAAGAAAGGCTTTTTTAGGCTACGCTGCTGCCTGCACCTTAGTTGTTGCCTTTGTAGTTTACAGCTTAGTTAAGACAGAAAACAATAATATTACGGCCTCGCCGACAACCCCATACCGGTCGCCATTTGAAATCGCAAATCAGCAATACAGGCAAGCGCTGCAAACAGCGAGAGAAGACAGCATCCGGAAAGCAAAAATGCAATGGCCCCAGCAAGTAAAAGCAACCGAAAAAGCCAGGAAACAGAACGGTAAAAAGAAGAAGAAATTTCTGGGTATATTCTGAGAAAGCCAGCTACATCATACCTTCCGAAATTTAAATACTTAATGTGGCCTTTTTATTTTAAGGAAGGATTAACATAAGGTTAAATTTTAATGATCTAAGCCCTGGCATCCTCCTAAATTGCTGATATAGCATAGTAATAGATTCTAACTATTCCATTATAGAATTAAATGATTGTGATTAGTTCTTTCAATTCTCTAAATTTATAATATTCCGGTTAAGCTTTAATAAGGAATTAGATTATACTAACAAAAAATATATGGAAAAAGAATCGAACGATATTAGCAAGTGCCCGTTTCATAATGGCAGCATGAAAAGTAATGTAGGTGGTGGCGGTACCCGAAATGGCGACTGGTGGCCAAAGCAGTTAAAGTTGGGTATTTTGCGTCAGCATTCTAACTTATCCAACCCAATGGACGGCGAATTTAGTTATGCCGAAGCTTTTAAAAGTTTAGACTTAGCCGCATTAAAGGCAGACCTTCATGCACTGATGACGGATTCGCAAGATTGGTGGCCGGCAGATTTTGGTCACTATGGAGGTTTATTTATCCGCATGGCATGGCACAGTGCCGGGACCTACAGAGTGGGCGATGGCCGTGGTGGTGCTGGTGCCGGATTACAACGTTTTGCACCGCTGAACAGCTGGCCGGATAATGTGAGCCTTGATAAAGCCCGCAGATTACTTTGGCCGATTAAACAAAAATACGGGCGCAAAATTTCATGGGCAGATTTAATGATCTTAACCGGTAATATTGCCTTAGAATCGATGGGCTTCAAAACCTTTGGATTTGCCGGTGGGCGTGAGGACGTTTGGGAGGCTGATGAATCGGTATATTGGGGTTCGGAAACAACCTGGCTGGGTGGCGATCTCCGTTATGCACACGGTTCTGACGGTGCGCATAAAGCACACGGTGTTGTGGTTACGGATGACAATGCCGATGGAGATGTTCACTCACGTAACTTAGAAAAACCACTTGCTGCCGTGCAAATGGGATTAATATATGTAAACCCTGAAGGCCCTGATGGAAACCCTGACCCAATTCTTGCTGCGAAAGATATCCGGGATACTTTTGGCCGCATGGCAATGGATGATGAAGAAACGGTAGCATTAATTGCTGGCGGGCATACCTTTGGTAAAACCCATGGTGCTGCTTCAGCAGATCACGTGGGCAAAGAGCCTGAAGCCGCCGGTATCGAAAGTCAAGGTTTAGGATGGAACAGCAGTTATGCTTCTGGCAAAGGTGCTGATGCCATTACGAGTGGATTGGAAGTAATCTGGACCACAACACCAACGCAGTGGAGCAATAATTTTTTTGAAAACCTTTTTGGATTTGAATGGGAATTATCGAAAAGCCCTGCCGGTGCTCATCAATGGAAAGCTATAAATGCAGCCGCCATTATTCCTGATGCATTTGACGGATCGAAAAAACACCTGCCAACGATGCTTACCACCGACCTTTCTTTAAGGTTCGATCCGGCTTATGAAAAAATATCAAGACGTTTCTTAGAAAACCCAGATCAGTTTGCTGATGCATTTGCTAGGGCATGGTTTAAATTAACCCATCGCGATATGGGGCCTTTGGCACGTTACTTAGGGCCAGATGTACCACAAGAAGAATTGCTCTGGCAAGATCCGATACCAGCTGTTAACCATGCATTGATCAATGAAAGTGATATCGCAACATTAAAAGCAAAAGTATTGGCTTCAGGATTGAGTGTGGCCGAACTGGTTTCTACTGCATGGGCTTCGGCTTCTACTTTCCGCGGTTCTGATAAACGTGGCGGTGCCAATGGTGCACGGATCCGTTTGGCTCCTCAAAAAGATTGGGCAGTTAACAATCCTCCACAATTGCAGAAAGTATTGGGCGTATTGGAAGGAATCCAAAAAGAATTTAATGGTGCACAAGCTGAAGGCAAAAAAGTTTCACTGGCCGATTTAATTGTATTGGCAGGTGCTGCTGCGGTAGAAAAAGCTGCTGCGGGCCATTCAGTTACAGTGCCTTTTGCACCAGGCCGAATGGATGCTTCGCAAGAACAAACCGACGTAGAATCTTTTGGTTATTTAGAGCCAGCTGCTGATGGTTTCCGTAACTACCGTAATTCAAAATCTCCTGTTCCTACAGAAGAATTCCTGATTGATAAAGCCCAGTTGCTTACTTTAACAGCACCTGAACTGACGGTGTTGGTAGGTGGTTTACGTGCGTTGGATACAAATTTTGATGGCTCGAAAAATGGTGTCTTAACAGAAAAACCCGGCCAGTTAACTAACGACTTTTTTGTAAACCTTTTGGATATGGAAACCGCATGGAAAGCTGTTGCAGAAGATAAAGAACTCTATATTGGAAGCAGCCGTTCAACTGGTCAGCCAAAATGGACCGCAACCCGTGCAGATCTTGTATTTGGTTCTAATGCCGAGCTTAGGGCTATTGCAGAGGTATACGCAAGCACAGATGCACAAGGTAAATTTGTAAAAGACTTTGTGGCCATCTGGAATAAAGTAATGAATTTAGATCGTTTTGATTTAAATTAATCAGAAATACAGCGCAACATTTAAAGGCATCGGAAATTTCGGTGCCTTTTTTGTACTATCGTTTTTTATCATGGTCTGATATCGATCTCAATTGCATTTTTTTTGCAGCATCTATTTTATTCCTTATAACCTAATAAAAAAAATATTAAAAGATTTTATTTATTAAAACAATTCTCAAACTTATTTGTCTTTTAATTTCATTAGTTTGTTTGGTTTAGTTTTATTGGTGGATGCGAATAAGACAAAATAATTGGCCTCATAGCAATATGGGGCTTTCTTGTTTATATACGGCAAGGCCCAAACACAACATTCGCGATACAATGCTGATCAATGTTACTGATAAGAAACCTGATGTGCTTTCTCTTGAAAAAAAACTTAATTTTTTTATCAAATTCTTAAAAATACACTTAAGTAGGTGAGGCATAGTGAATTTAGAGTGAGCCATTTTTTGATTTGCCTGAAATACTTATTCAAAAATTTTTGCGCCTGTAAAAGTAATCATACTGTAATCGGATTTATACGATAGTGTACTTCTACTGATCAAAATAATATTCTTGATTTTGTGATAAAATATTTAATATTGAATTGATAAATCGATTTATCAATAACCGAATATGATGATGAGCTTAGGAATATTTGCTACCTGTGGTGCAGTATATGTCTGTGTAGTTTATTTGTGTGTAGTTTTTAACCCGTTTAAAAATACGATCTCCCATCACACAATTGCTTTTAACTCAAAGCCTTCTGATTAAAGATGATGATTTGCAGTCAATTATTTTTTATTGAATAATTGATAAAACGTTTTAGCTGCTAGCAGTTGAATTATATATTATTAACTAACCATTTACTAAACCTAAACCAATGAAAATCAATCTACTAAAGATTTCAGGGCTTTCTGTGCTTTTTTTGCTCAATAGTCCTGCTTTTTCGATGAATCCGGTTGCTGAAAAATCCGATGGATTTTCTGAGCTAAATATGCCTTTAGTGCATATCCAAAACCGAAAAGTAATTACAGGGACCGTATTAGACGAAAAAAACATGCCTATTCCTGGAGTTGGCATCAAAAACATTTCGTCAGGTAAAACTGCTGTAACCGACGAAGCTGGTAAATTCAGCATTGAGGCCAACACAAACGATGTGATCCGTTTTTCTTATGTGGGCTATCAAAATAAAGATATAACAGTAGGCAATGAAGCTAACATTAGCGTTAAAATGGCACCTGCCGAAGCCAATAAGTTAGATGAAGTAGTGGTAATTGGTTATGGATCGGTGAAAAAAACAGATCTTACGGGTTCTGTTGGTGTGGTCAAAGCCAGCGAACTTCAGGAACGTCCGTCTTCATCGCTAAACCAGGCACTAGCTGGCCGTATTTCTGGTGTACAAGTAAACACCAACTCGGGTAGGCCCGGCGGGCAGACTAATATCAAAATCCGTGGATTTAGTTCAATCAATACAAGCAACAATCCACTTTATGTAGTAGATGGTGTGGCTTTGCCAGTGGGATCGCAAACACAGAACAGTAACGCTATCGATTACATTAACCCAAGCGATATCGCTTCAGTAGAGGTGTTAAAGGATGCTTCTTCAACGGCCATATACGGTGCAAGGGGTGCAAATGGGGTAATTTTAATCACCACTAAAAAAGGAACAGCAAATGCCCAACGCATTACCTATGATGCAGATTTTGGTATAAATACATTGGCGGCACATCATGTTAAGATGCTTGATGCCTTCGAATACGTTAAAGTGCAGGATCTGGCTTATGAGAATATTAAAGTTTACGATCCGGTAGGTTGGGCAGCAGGAAGTTACGCATCCAAACCCGTTCCAAAAGCAGCCAGAATTGCCTTACCTCAATTTTTCGATGGCAATGGAAATCCATTATATAATACCGATTGGTTAAAAGAATCTACACAGAACAAACTTTCGCAAAATCACCAGCTGGGTTTTACAGGTGGAAACGAAAATAGTACTTACGGTGTTTTTGCAGGCTACCGCGATGACCAGGGACTTTTACTGAACTCTTATTTAAAACGATATTCGGGCAGGTTTAATTTCGATAGTAAAATTAAACCATGGTTAAAGGTAGGCGGTAATTTGAGCTACAATAACCAGAATGAAAACATTGTTGATCAGGGAACTGGCGGCTTAAATTCGGTCCGTATGATTACAGAAGCATTTCCTTTTCTACCGATTAAACTGGCAGATGGCAAGTGGGGCGATAATAAACTGATTCCATGGGCAGAAGGAGGCTCTAATCCGGTGCACATCTTAACTGATCAAAAATATGGAATGGTTACCCAAACTGCTTTGGGAAGTATTTACTCTACCATCAGCTTTAGCAAAGATTTAGAGTTCCGTACCCAGTTAGGGGCCAATATTGTGAGCCGTAACATTAATGAGTACAATGCCAAACAATTATACGGTATCTCTGATGGCCAGAATGGAACGGCCAATGTAACCGATGATCGGGAAACCTTCTGGTCACTGGAAAACTATTTAACCTATAACAAACGTTTTGCCGAATCGCATGCCATTAATGCGTTATTGGGTATCTCCTGGCAGGCCACCAGCTTCTTTAGCAATACCAGCCATGCGGAGAATTTTGTAACCGATTTTTACGGAAACAATAACATGGGCTCTGGAAGTAAATCGATTACAGTGGGCTCTAGCCGGAACAGATCGGCTTTTAACTCTTATTTTGGAAGATTAAACTATGCTTTTAAAGATAAATACCTGGTTACTTTTACAGGTAGGGTAGATGGCTCATCCAAATTCGGAGAGAACCATAAGTTTGCCTTTTTCCCTTCGGCAGCACTGGCCTGGAAAGCTTCAGACGAAGATTTTCTTAAAGGAAACAAAACTATCTCTAACTTAAAACTAAGAACCAGTTATGGTTTAAGTGGTAACTCAGAGCTCCCTGCGTATCAATCGCTCGCCACATTGGTTAATAACTCAGCTATTATTAATGATAGTAAGGTAACCGGTATTGGTATCGGCAGGTTGGCCAATCCGGATCTGGTTTGGGAAAAAACAGCACAGGTTGATGCGGGTTTAGAATTAGGTTTGTTTAACAACCGCATTAATTTAGAGGCCGATCTTTATTATAGAAAAACAACCGATATGTTATTGGATGCCCCGGTTCCACGTACCACAGGATATTCGGTGATCAGAAAAAATATCGGGTCTATGCAGAACAAAGGTTTAGATTTAGGGATTAATACGGTAAATGTACAAACCGACAATTTTACCTGGAAAACCAGCTTCAATATCTCCCTTAACCGTAACAAGGTACTTTCTTTGGCTACTCCTGATGATATTTTTGGTGTGGGTAACCCAAATTTCACCAATCAAACTGGTATTATCAGGGTAGGTGAGCCTGTGGGTTCATTCTGGGGGCTTGTACGTTTAGGAACCTGGAGCGAGGCCGAAAGGGCAGAAGCAGCCCAATATGTAAGTTACCGGGGTGGTAAAACTTTGCTTCCTGGCGATATTAAATATTTAGATGTAAACGGCGATCATGCCATTACAGATGCCGACCGTCAGATTATTGGTAACGGAACGCCGAAAGGCTGGGGGTCGTTTGGTAACTCATTCCGCTATAAAAACTTAGAGCTGATTGTAGAACTTCAATATTCTTATGGGAATGATGTGTTGAATATGACCCATCACTCGGGTGAAGACAGACAGGTACAGGCCAATAGCTTTGCCAGCGTATTGAATGCCTGGACTCCTCAGAATCAAAATACACCGATCGCCGCAATCAGGGATCAATCTGCCGGATATGTTACCAACGTGGATACCCATTGGTTAGAAGACGGTTCTTTCATCCGTGGAAAAAACCTTTTACTAGGTTATACTTTTGATAAAACACTTGTCGAAAAATTACGCTTAAGCAAACTTCGTGTTTATGCATCTGTTCAAAATTTCTTCCTGGCAACCAAGTATACAGGTAACGACCCTGAGGTAACTACCTATGGAAATGCATTTGCACAGGGTCAAACATTTTTCGATTATCCAAAGCCAACTACATTCATGGTAGGTTTAAACATTGGATTATAACATTAACTAAAGAAAGGATATCAACATGAAAATGAACATAAAAAATATCGCTGCTTTGTTGTTGCTAAGCGGCGCTATAATCGCAAACTCGGGATGTAAGAAGTTTTTAGATGAAACAGATCCCACCAATCTTTCGCCCAATAGTTTTTATACTTTACCAGAACATGCGGAAGCAGGTATTGCTGCTGTTTATGCAGAGATTCGGTTTATTGGAAACGGTGCCGGTATTTATTCCAACAACTGGCAGATGCTTGATGCACCAACCGGCATACAATCTACCGAAACAGCACAAAACTCCGATCTGAACAATTTGTATTCATTAATTTATGATGGAACAAACCTGCATGTTAACCAAAACTGGAACGGCTTTTACAAAGTGATTGCACAAGCTAACCTGGTGTTGGATAAAGTTCCGGGCATTAACCCGATGGACAATGCACAGAAAAAAAGGATTTTAGGAGAGGCTGCTTTCATCAGGGCCTGGGCATATTTTTACCTGGTACGTTTATGGGGCGATGTGCCTTTAATCACTAAACCGATTACCAGTCCTAACGATCCCAATTTTTCTCCTTCCCGTACACCACAAGAGCAGGTATACAAACTCATTGTTGATGATCTGGTTGCTGCAGAAGCGGCAGGTCTGCCTTTTATGGATGCGAGTGGACGTGTTTCTACAGCAGCAATTAAATCTGAACTGGCAAAAGTATATTTAACCATGGCCGGACAGCCACTTAACAAAGGAGCAGCGTATTATAAATTAGCTGCAGATAAGGCCAAAGAGGTAATCGATTATTCAACCGGGAATCCAGCATCACTTGGCTTGTTCCCTGGTTATGGAGCCCTTCACGATGCGAAGAATGACAATAAAATAGAGCATTTATTCGGAATCCAATACAATGATGCTGCCGGATCTGGTAACCCCTTGCAATCATCTTATTTACCTTTGCACCAGCCATTGGTTTCTAAAATTGATGGCATTGGAACGGCTATTCCAACCGCAGATTTTTATGGTTCGTATGAGGCGGGAGATTTAAGGGCTAAAAACAGAGAAGGTTATTTCTTTACCGATTATTATACCGATGGATTTAAAATGCCGTTGATTAACCGCGGTAAGCCTTATGTTTTTAAACACTTCGATCTGATTGCAAATGGAACACTAGGTGTAGAAGGTACCAGCAGGAGCGATCTGAATATTCCACAGATCCGTTATGCCGAAACCTTATTAATTTATGCCGAAGCACAGAACAGGGCAGATGGTAGTCCGAATGTTGCAGCCTATACTGCTATAAATGCAGTACGAAAAAGAGCGCAATTGGCCGATCTTGCAGGTTTGAGCCAAACACAGTTTGAAGAAGCCGTTTGGAGAGAACGCTGGCACGAACTGTGCTACGAGGGCGTTACCTGGTTTGATATGGTGCGGTTACGTAAAGTGTACAATGAAAGCACCAATGGTTTTGATAATTTTGTTGGCCACATTAATAAAAGTGTAAACCAACCTTTGCAAACCAAACATTTATTGTTCCCGATTCCTACTTCAGAAATCAAAAACAATCCTAACCTGACTCCAAATCCAGGTTATTAAACAACAGTATTTTATTATTTCTAATGGTTGGTGTCACACCGACCATAAATAATGTTTTAACAAAAAAACGGGTGCCCGATACGAGGCATCCGTTTTCATCGTCGTTTCGGCTGAAGCACAACCGAATAGAGATCCCTCGCCGCCGCTCGCGAGCATACTAAAGCAATGGAGGTGTTTATCAGCAATTTTATAGTCTTTAACTATTGTATGGGCAGATTTTACGGTAATTCATAAATTGAGTTTAAAAAAATAAAAGGAGTGAAGGGGCTTTTTTAATTTATTAGACTTATTTTTGCGGCAAATTATAGAACCACACAGGGAGATTAATTGATGCCTGTGAACCTCGACAATTATTAGAAAACTAATATTTTATCAATGACAAACGACAAAAAAGAAATATTCGAAAGCGTAGCACAACGTTTAAAAATTGAAGGTTTTAATGTAGTAAACCGCGATGAAACACGCCCTTGGGGTGGTTTTTTTGTAATAGATGAAGCACAGGCGCAACAATTTGCCGATACTTATTTTGATGGATTAAATGTTGAAGACCTTAAAATTGGCGGTAAATTAAGTCCGAAAATTTTAATCGTTGCACCAAATACACGTCTTTCGTGGCAATATCACCACCGCAGAGCCGAAATCTGGCAAGTGGTAACCGGTACTGTTGGTATTAAAACCAGCCAAACTGATGAAGAAGGTGAAGTGAAAAAATATGCTCCAAAAGACCAGATCAAATTACAACAAGGTGAACGCCACCGCTTAATCGGTTTAGAAGATTGGGGTGTTGTAGCAGAAATATGGCAACATACCGATGCTTCAAATCCATCAGATGAAAGCGATATCGTACGTGTTCAAGACGATTTCGGTAGATAATAAATAATTTAAAAAAGAATCCTGTTCTATGCATTGGAACAGGATTCTTTTTGTCTAAACGCTTAATTTAAAGCGTTTTTTCTACACGATTAAAAACTAAACGCCCTCAAAATACGTTTATAAAGCATATACATCCTTACATGATTATCTTCATTTTTTTTCTTTGCCATTGGTTTTTATCCCTGTTTAGCCAAACCTTTTTCCTTCACCGTTACTCGTCGCACAAGATGTTTAAAATGGAGCTTTTTTGGGAGCGGTTTTTCTATCTGATATTGCTGATCTCGCAAGGCTCATCATTTTTAAACCCCAGGGCTTATGCCATTCTGCACCGGATGCACCATGCTTATAGCGACACAGAGAAAGATCCACACTCACCACATTTTTTTAAAGATGTTTTCGGGATGATGGTTGCAACGAAGAATATGTACATGAATTATCTGCAATTTAAAATACAGCCAGAGCCAGCTTTCCAGGGAAATTATCCTGAATGGCCAATTGTGGATAAGATTGGAAATTCATGGGCCTGGAGAATTGCATGCGGCCTATTTTACATTGGTTTTTATGTTGCTTTTGCCAACCACTGGTGGCTGTTTATTTTATTGCCGATCCACTTTTTGATGGGCCCTTTACATGGGGCAATTGTAAACTGGTGTGGTCATAAATATGGCTATTCTAACCATGATAATGATGATCATAGCAAAAACTCATTACCTTGGGATTTCTTATTAATGGGCGAACTTTTTCAGAACAACCACCACAAAAAACCAAACAGTCCTAACTTTGCTACCAAATGGTGGGAATTTGATCCAACCTATCCGGTAATGAAGGTATTGCACTGGATGCGTATTATAAAAATTAGAAAGGTTTAAGGGAAGACTAAAGCTCAAAGCTAAGTGCTCGTCATACTATTCCGAATGTTCGGGATTTATTCCATGGTCTGTGTCCTCACAGACCATTTGTTTTTTCCGTTTGGTTCACTAAACCAGCCATAGCTTTTTTCCGCCACGGAAACACTGGAATCACGGAATTAATCTTTACAACTTGTTATCCTGTTGGAGGACTGTCAGAAGTTTCATTTCATGGTTTTGAGTGTAATCAAAGAGCAATAAGGGGCTTACTGTCATCCATAATTCCTTTTACCGATAAAAGCGTAGTGTTTGCCGACAAATTGATAGAGTTAGTGTAAAAAGTATAGCTTATAATTGTAACAAAATGCAATTTGCGTAGACTAATTACAAAAGACTAACTCTTAACATGAAAAAACTTCTACTACTTACCTTCATCCTTGGATTATTTTTTACCGCGCATGCCCAGTTTACTGGCGGCGGCTTGGGTGGAGGACCAAAAAAATCTACCGTTACCGGACGTATTACCGCAATTATACTCGATTCACTAACTAAAAAACCAATTGACTACGCAACGGTATCGTTGGTTACTGCAAAAGATAACAAATCTGTAAACGGTGGTGTAACCGATGGAAAGGGGAAATTAAGCTTACAAAATGTATCGCCTGATTCTTATAAGCTAATGATCGGTTTTATGGGCTACAAAACAAAATCTGTTTTGGTTACCACCACGCCATCCAAACCCGATAATAATATAGGTACAATTTATATTTCATCAAGCGAAAATACGCTGGCAGATGTGCAGGTTCAGGGAACAAAAGCGGTTATCGAAAATAAAATCGATAGAATGGTTTATAACGCAGAAGCAGATGGTACAAACGCTGGCGGTGATGCAACTGATGTAATGCGTAAGGTGCCGATGTTATCGGTTGATATTAATGGCAACGTGCAGTTGCGTGGTGGCGCGGTACGCGTTTTAATTAATGGCAAGCCTTCCGGTACTATGGCCAGCAGCGTTGCTGATGCTTTAAAAATGATCCCTGCAGAGCAGATTAAAAGTGTGGAGGTAATTACCAGTCCATCAGCTAAATATGATGCAGAAGGTTCTGGAGGTATCATCAATATTATTACTAAAAAATCTAATGCACAAGGCGTAAGTGGTTCGGTAAATGCTTCTGCAGGTACACGTCAGAACAACGGTGCATTTAACTTAACTGCAAAAACGGGCCGTTTAAGTGTTAATACTTCATTAGGAGGAAATTTTGCATACGCTCAGAATTCGAGGGTTGTCATCGTTAACAACACCAAACTAAATAATGGGGGTGTTAACAATTTATCACAAGACGGTTTCTCAAAATGGAGCAGAGATGGCTTAAATGGTAGTTTAGGTGTTGATTATGATTTTAATGCATATAACAACATTAGCTCTAATGTAAAGTTTAACCGTTTTTCAAATGGAGGTCCAGGTGAATCGGATTTTATTTATAATAGTATTCGTCAAAGAAATATCAGCGATATGGATATGACATTCAGTAATATGGATTGGAATGTCGATTATAAAAAGACCTCTAAAAAAGAAGGTGAAGAGTTTTCTATTTCTGCGCAGCTATCTACCGGCCGTACGCCGCAAAGGTTTAGTAATACGCTTATTCCTCAGGATTCTTTAACAGGAGTAACTACTGAAAGAAATAATACCAGTAAAAATAATGAGTACACTGTTCAAACTGATTATACGTATCCATTTTCTAAATCAACAACCTTAGAAGTTGGCGCAAAAGGTATTTTTCGTAAAATTAGAAGCCAGTTCGATTTTTCGTCACAAGACTTTGATTATAATCAAGATGTTGCCGCAGCTTATGGTGTAATTAGCTTCAACTTAACCAAAAAATTAAAGTTTAAAGGTGGTTTAAGAACGGAATATACTACAATAAGTTTTAACACTAAGGCTAACGGAATTCAGAAGAATGATTATTTGAATTTATTCCCTAGTGCAATCATATCTCAAACCTTAAAAGGAAATGCAACATTAAAACTGAGTTATAACCGTCGTTTACAAAGACCTGGTCAAAACTATTTAAATCCTTTCCTTAACGATAGTAACCCAATTAACTTACAGCAGGGAAATCCATATTTAAATCCTGAATTAAGTGATAACTTAGAGTTGGGCTACAGTACCTTTATAAAAGGATCGGTAATTAATGCATCAGTGTTTTACCGCCGTACAGGAGGGATAATCGAAAGTTCACTTACTACAACTGCTGCCAATACACCATTAACCACTTACATTAATGTGGGTACTGGCCAAACTTACGGTTTCAATGTCTTTGGCTCATACAACCCTAAACCAAAATGGACTTTGATGAGTAACTTTGGATTAAATACTTATGAAGTGGATAACAAGGTAGCCAATTTTAATACGGGTACTTTTGTAAACTATAATATTTTTGCCCGTTCTGCATATGGTTTTGGTAAAGGTTATAATTTTGAATTATTCGGTGTAGTAAATTCTCCAAGAAGAACGTATCAGGGTAAAACAGATGCGATGATCTTTTATGGTGCATCATTCAAGAAAGATATCTTAAACAAAAAAGGGTCAATTGGTGTAAATACTTTGAACCCTTTCACAAAAGATCTTCACATCCAAACTGTAAATAACTCTATTACACCTACTGGAACAGTTTTTCAGAGCCAAAATATCTACTATCCGCTGCGTTCTTTTGGTGTTAACTTTAGTTATTCTTTCGGTAAACTTAAATTTACAGAAAAKAAAAAAATCAAAAACGACGATGTAAAGCAAGATCAGCAACAAGGAGGTGGCATGGGCGGTGGCGTTCAGCAGTAAAACCCAATTTAACATACATTTTAAGCCTTTTCGATTTCTTTCGGAAGGGCTTTTTTTCTTTCATGTCTCCATTTCTTTTCTGTAAAAGCGTTAAAGCTACGCTAACCAATTTTTAAGTAGTAATATTCTTGCATAATTAGCTTATAAGTCGGTTTATGCGTTTTTTGTTGATGTTTTTTGCGATATTTTGCAGGATGAAGGGTGTTTGTGTAAAATTTTGCACGAAATACAGCCTTATTGATCATGTTTTGTGCGTGTTTTTGGTGCTAAAAATGTTATATTGCATATAACTAAAATCCCCTAAACTAAACAATTGTGATATGAGAAAAATCTTTACCTCACTTTTTTTTCTTTTTATTTTACTGATTGGCCTATCCACAATGGCACAGGTAAAAACAATAACAGGAAAAATAACCGCTGTTGATGATGGAGGTCCATTACCCGGAGCAAGTGTAAAAATCAAGGGCAGTACAACAGGTACTTCCACCGATACCAATGGTAGCTTTACCATTCAGGTGCCATCAACTAACGCTGTACTGGTAATCAGTCTTATTGGGTATAAAACACAGGAAATTACTGTTGGCAGTAAAACCACAGTTAATATAGGGCTGGCTGCGGATGCACAGGAACTACAGGAAGTAACCATTTCAACCGCACTGGGAATTACCCGACAGGCTAAATCTTTAGGTTATGCTGCACAATCTGTAAAATCCGAAGACCTGAATTATAATCACCAGCCTAACTTGCTTAATGCATTACAAGGTAAGGTTGCAGGTGCAACAATTTCAAGCACTGGCGGTGGCCCGGGCCAGGGAGCAAGTATCCGGATCAGGGGAGTTAACTCTATTGACCCTAACATTTCTGGCGATCCTTTATATGTAATAGATGGAGTGCAGATTGATAACTCTACCTCTACAGTCGGGGCTAATCCCGATGGAACCGCATATGGTTCAAGAGGGGTAACCAATAGGGCTTCAGATATCAATCCAGAGGATATTGAAACCATCAATATTTTAAAGGGAGGTGCCGCTACCGCGCTTTATGGATTAAGAGGTGCAAATGGTGTTGTGGTAATTACCACTAAAAGAGGTAAGCAAAATGGCGTTAGCGTTAATTTCAACAGTAGTTACGGCTATGATGAAGTGTTGAAATCGCCGGATGTACAAACAGAATATACCCAAGGCGTGTTGGGCGTTTATACCAACCCTCCGGGCGGAATTGGACCGGCATGGGGGCCAACCATTGCCGAAGCGAAACTGATCGATCCGACTCACCCTGATCAATTGTTTAATAACTACGACCGTGCTTTTGGTAAAGGTCAGCAGGTTAAAAATTCGATTTCGGTTACCGGAGGAAGTGAAGCGATTAAATTTTTCTCTTCTGTTTCGCAGTTGTACCAAAAAGGAATGATGCCAAATACCGATAACAAAAACTTCTCGGGACGTTTAAATACAGACTTTACCATCAGTCCAAAATTTAAGGCCGCTGTAAATATGAATTTCACCAATTCTGGCGGATATAGTTATAGTGCAGACCGTTTTGGCGAAAGTTTGGCCTATTGGTCGCCGCGTTATGATGTGGCAGATTATCAGAATGCAGATGGTTCGCAAAAATACTTCGGTACCAATAATCCAATCTGGGGTACAGCAAACAACAGGCTTAAAGGTGATGTTAACCGGTTTATCGGTGGGGCAAGCCTAAGTTATGATCCCGCAAAGTGGCTTAATTTTTCTTACCGTTTAGGTGTAGATACATATAATGACAACCGTGTGCGAACTGCCCGCGGACCGATGTATGCTACTGAAGCCATGTACGATAATGCTCAGGGTTATTATGGTGAATACAATACCAAGTTTAGAACCATTAACAGCACTATCGTTGCCACACTTACCTCTAAACTAACAGATGATATTACCGGGACTTTAAGGCTTGGGCAAGAGCTTTACGACCGTAAATCGAAGGAGATCGGTACTTTGGGCAGTATCCTCGGTGTGTACAATTTCTTTAATCTGGCTAATGCAGGTGTACTTACCCCAACACAAACCCTGCGACAAAAAAGACTGATCGGTTATTTTGGAGAAGCGACTTTTGATTACAAAAATTACCTTTTCTTAACCGTAACCGGAAGAAATGACATCACTTCTACGCTGCCAAAAGCAAACAGGTCGTTTTTCTATCCTTCAGCAAGTTTAAGTTATGTGTTTTCTGATCAATTTAAGTTGCCTGCCGTCATTAATCAGGCCAAGTTGCGTTTGTCTTATGCAAGGATCGGAAAGGATGCATCTGAGTATTCTACCTTTACCGGATATTCGCCTTATACTTCGCTGCCAACCGGAACAGGTGGTTTAACCATTGCTCCAAACCTTGGTAATCCCGATATTCGTCCCGAATTTACCAATACCTACGAGGCTGGTTTAGAGATGTCGTTCTTTAAAAACCGTTTAGGATTCGATTTTACTTACTATTATTCATTAAGCAAAGATCAGATCATTCAAACGCAGATTTCTTCGGCAGTAGGTTATGTAACCAAATCAATCAATGCAGGCGATATCAGGAACAGGGGAGTTGAGTTGGTATTGAATGGTAAACCAATTGTATCAAAAGATTTCAGGTGGGATGTAAATGTTAATTTTTCGGCCAACAGAAATATGGTATTGAGTATGCCTAACGGAATATCGGAAATTGTTTACGGTGCGGCAAGAGGTTATGGCAATGCGGGAGTAACGATGAAACTGATCCAGGGACAGCCATATGGCAATATTTATGGCAGCTATTTTAACCGTTATTATGGAAGTACGCCAGAAGATCCGATTGTACTGGATAAAGATCTTCCATTGCTGATTGGAGCAAACGGATTCCCGAGCATTTCAGGCGGCAAGCAAAAATTACTGGGTAATTCGCAGCCAAACTATATCATTGGTATGGGCAATACTTTCAAATACAAAAATTTCAGTTTAAATGTATTGTTTGATGCGCGTTTAGGATTTGAGAAATACAACTGGTTAGAAGATTTTTATTCGGCCTTTGGATTGCCTGATTATACAGCAGATAGAAGAACAGTACGGGTGTTTGACGGCCTTTTGGCCAATGGACAACCAAACGCCAAGCCTGTTTACATGGGGCAGCGGATCGGACCGGACGGGGTTGATTATGGCGAAGGGTATTACCGCATTTACTACCGAAACGTTTCTGAGCCTTTTGTAAGCGATGCCTCATGGGTACGTTTACGTTCTGCAAGTTTAACGTATAATTTACCGGAGAACTGGTTGCCTGCAAAATCAATCAAAAATGCTTCACTATCCGTTACCGGAAATAATTTATGGTTATGGACGAAATATTATGGTGTAGATCCAGAATCGAGTTCTTTCGATTCGGGTAGTAATAATGATGGCTCTGCCGGATTTACGTATCCATCTGCCCGTACAATTATGTTTACACTTAATGTTGGTTTTTAAATAGAATTACGATGCAAAAGATTATAAAATATACATGGTGCGCAGCTTTAATTGCAACACTAGGTTTGCAGAGTTGTAAAGACGATTATTTTGATAAATTGTCTGATAATCCTAATCAGGTTCCAACGCCAACACTCAATGCATTGTTGGCAACGTCAACTTACAAAATCGGAAATAACAATTTCCTTGTCGGAAGCATTGTTGCCCCCTATGTGCAATATACCGCCAATCCTTCAGCCAATGCGGCCGGAGATACCTACCAGGCAATTGATTTTACTACCACCTGGGATGCGCTTTATTTTGCCATGGCCGATGCTAACGAAATGAAAAAACTGGCAGTTGCACAAAGCTCCAGCGAGTATAAAGGTGTAGCCGATGTGATTATTGCCTATAACCTTACCTTGGTAAATGATTTATGGGGAGATGCTCCGTTTTCGCAAGCTTTCGACATTAACAACCTTAAGCCAAAATATGATAAACAACAGGAGGTATATAACCAAGCCATAGTACTATTGGATGAAGCCATTGTTGAACTTGCCAAAACCAATGCAACAGTTAAACTGGCCCCTACAAGCGATTTAATTTATGGGAAAACTCCTGCCACTGAAAGGGCAAACTGGTTGAAAATGGCTTATGGTTTAAAAGCCAGATTATTGAACAAAATAAGTAAAACAAGTTCTTATAATCCTACAGCAGTATTGGAAGCACTGAGTAATTCCTTTACGGCAAATGCGGATGATGCCGGAATGGCTACTTTTAAAGAACGTAACCCATGGGCCAATGTGGCACTATCCAATTCGCAACAATCGCTTGGTGGATGGCTTTCTGAACAGTTGATCGATGCGCTAAAAGGTACAACTTTTCCAGGTGTGGTAGATCCGCGCTTGGAAAAGATAACTGATAAAACGGTGAATAATACTTACATCGGAACCGTAAATGGGGCAGGTAACAGATTGCCTGGTGCAAACACCACAAAAGATGAGTGTTATATTTCTAGTAACTCTCCATGGACCAGCAATACTGCTCCAATACTTATTGTTACTTATGCTGAGCTGAAATTTATCGAAGCTGAAGCTTATTTTGATACCGATAAAACGAAAGCCTATGCAGCTTATTTGGCTGGTATTAGTGCTAATATGGATAAACTTTTGGTTTCGACAACTGCAAGAGATGCTTATCTGGCCAATCCTGTTGTTAATGTTGGTGCTGCGGCTTTAACAAAAGATCTTATTTTTAAAGAGAAATACATTGCAACCTATTTAAATCCTGAGGCCTGGAATGACGCCCGCCGTTTCGATTACAAGTACAAGGATTTCGGTATGCCGGCCAACGCTGCGCTTCCAACCTTTATCCGTCGTTTGGATTATCCACAGGGCGAACGCAGTAAAAACGGGGCAAATGTTCCGGCAGATGTGGCAAGAACAACCAAACTGTGGTGGGATCAGTAACATTCTTATAAAAAACAATAATCAGAGTCCTAACTGCACATCGGTTAGGGCTTTTTTTTATAATTTATCCGCTCAATATCAAGTAATGAAAAAATCGCTGCTTATACTGCTCATACTAATATCTGCCGCTAAAATTTTTGCACAGAACTTTACACTGAAATCAGTTTTAAGTTATCCTTTCCCCACACAATTGGTAGCCTCGCCCGTTGGCTCTAAAATAGCTTGGGCCGCAAATGAACAGGGAAAAAGAAACATTTATACTGCTGAAGCGCCTGATTATAAAGCAATAAAAAATACAGATTATAATGATGATGATGGGCAAGAATTAACCAGTTTATCTATTTCTGCAAATGGCAAATGGATTGTATTTGTACGTGGCGGCGATCATGGTGGAAGAGATGGCGGACCGGTTAACGCAAATTCATCTCCAATTGCACCAAAAATACAGGTGTTTGCTGTGCCTTTTGGCGGTGGAAAAGTTATTGCAATAGGTGAAGGCGATAATCCCATTATTTCACCAAACAGTGAACAGGTGCTGTTTAGCAAAGCAGGTCAGGTGATGGTTGCCCCGATTGATGGATCGTTTCCGGCAAAAAACCTGTTTTACGCAAAAGGCATCAACTCAGGTTACAAATGGTCGCCGGATGGGAAGAAGATTGTGTTTGTTTCCAACCGCACAGATCATTCTTTTATAGGTATTTATACCGATCAGCAAACGGCGATACAGTGGTTATCACAATCTTTTTCTAAAGATAATGCACCGGTTTGGTCACCAGACGGCAATGCGATTGCTTTTATCCGCACAGCAGGAACAGGTATAGAAACGGATTCGGTTTTAACGCGAAAACATCAGCCCTGGGCTATCTGGACGGTTAACGTAAATTCTGGAGAAGGAAAACAGATCTGGAAAGCTCCCGAAACGATCAGGGGTTCTTATCCTTCAATTGATGGTGGTGCCAATTTGCAATGGGCCGATGGTAAGATAATATTCACTTCATATGAGGACGGTTGGCCGCACTTGTATACTATTAATCCTGATGGATCAGGCCGTTTATTGCTTACCCCGGGTAATTTTGCTGTTGAAAACGTTAAACTGAGCAACGATAAAAAGACATTGGTTTTTGCAGCAAACACAGGTAACGAAGCAGATGATTTAGATAGGAGGCATATTTACAAAGTAGCAGTAAATAAGGCAAACGTGGAGGCATTGAGTTTTGGCAAAGGTATTGAAGCCTATCCTGTAATTTCGGGAGATAACCGTACTTTTTTCTGTTTAAGTTCTACAGCAGAACGGCCGCTTTTACCAGCTGTGTTAAATGATAAAAAGGCAGTTAAACTCATCGGCGAATCACTTATTCCTAACGATTTTCCCATCAAAGAAATGGTAATTCCAAAACATGTAAATTTTAAGGCACCCGATGGCCATACTGTATATGGACAATTGTTTTCTCCAAAAAAAGCAGATAAAAACAAGTCAGCAATCGTATATGTTCATGGTGGCCCTCAACGGCAAATGTTTTTGGGTTGGAACCCGATGGATTATTATTCAATTGATTATGCTTTAAACCAGTACCTGGTAAATATGGGGTTTACGGTTTTATCTGTAAATTACCGTTTGGGTACTGGTTATGGTTTTGATTTTCATAAACCTTTAAATGCCGGGCCACAAGGAGCAGCAGAATATCAGGATATAAAGGCTGCAGGCGAATGGTTAGCGAATCAGAAGGATATCAATAAAAATAAAATCGGCATTTATGGAGGTTCATATGGTGGCTACTTAACTGCGCTGGCACTTGGAAAAGATTCTAAATTGTTTGCAGCTGGGGTAGATATCCATGGCGTAAATTATAGGTTTAGTAATCCAGGAACCGAAGGAAAGGAGCCTGCCCCAGATGCTGCACTGGCCGCCAGGATAGCCACATCATCATCTCCGGTGAGTTATATCAACACGTGGACATCGCCAACATTGATTATACATGCTGATGATGATAGGAATGTTGCTTTTACTCAGAGTGTTGACCTTGCCAAGCGTTTTGAAGATAAGAAGTTTGATTTTGAATTTCTGGCCATTCCTGATGATACCCATCATTGGATGAAATTTTCTAACGGGTTAAAGGTGAGTGAAGCAACGGCCGATTTTCTTAAAAGGAAGTTAATGGATAAGAAGTAGCAATGGTTGCTTGTTGAAGACAACGTTTAGTTGACGATTTTTCTATTTCTTTTTTATCCGTTTCAAAATCATTAAACTCTGTGGATTAAAGGAATAACCTGAAATGTTGTTCTGAAGCATCACTACAGATTGATCGTAGAAAAGCGGAACAACAGGAGCATAATCCATTACCATCTGATCCATTTTGCGATACAGCTCAAAGCGTTTTTCGTTATCGGTTTCATAATAGCTTTTCTCAAACAGCTGATCGAATTCTTTATTGTAAAAAGCAGTGTAATTTGGTCCATAAGGGACTTTATTTTTTGAATAAAACATAGAAAGGAAATTCTCTCCATCGCCATAATCGGCCAGCCAGGAGCCACGGAAAAAGTTTACGCTGTTTTTCGACATTAAATCCCTTAAGCTGGCACTTGGGCTTACATCAATTTTAACTTTAATACCTACGGCAGTAAGCTCGCCCTGAATAAATTCGATCAGGTCTTTGTAGGTTGTCGTTGTATTTAGGGTTACTTCTCCCATACCTTTACCTTCTGGGAAACCAGCTTCCTCTAAAAGTTTAGCAGCAAGTTTTGGGTTATAGGCATATCCCTTTACAGCGAGGCTATCAAAACCAGGCATGCCTTTAGGAATGAAACCAGATGTTGCCGCTATGCCAATGCCATTTCTTAGGTATTTAATCAATCTGTCGCGATCGATTGAATAATTAATGGCCTGCCTGATTTTTTTTAAGCGCAATGGCGATTTCTTCACAATTGAAAGATTGGTATCAACCAATATACCTACATACTCGGTACATAAGTATGGGCTTTTGGTTAAGGTAAATTTTCCTTTGTACTTCGAGGTCATTTTTCCGCTTTTGGTCAGGATATCGTCGCGGTAACTGCCGTCAACATTATAGTAGAAATCCAGGTCCTTTTTCAGGAAACTCATGAAACCACTTTGTTTATCGGTGATGAAGCTGGCTTTTACAGCATCAAGGTAGGGTAATGCCATTCCTTTGGCGTCTTTTTCAAAATAATGCTCGTTTTTTAAAAGCACTAATATTTCACCTTCTTTCCAGTATTTAAATTTAAAAGGGCCGGTGCCAACAGGATGACTTCTGAAATCCTTACCATAATGTTCTACAACTTCTTTGGGTACAACAGAGCAGTATTGTGTAGTAAGTAAACTCATAAAGGGTGGGAAAGGACGCACCAGTTTGATCTGGAAAGTAGAATCATTTAACGCGATAAAATTATGCTTATCCTTCACTTTATCACTAAAAATCCACCCGCCCGATGAGGCGACCTTTGGATCGATTAAACGATAAAAACTATATACAAAATCACTTGCGGTTACTTTTCGGCCTTTGCCATTTTTAAAAATAGGATCATCATGAAAGTAAACATCCTTACGCAGGTTAAAAGTGTAAGTTAAAGCATCTTCCGAAACCTGCCAGCTTTTGGCTATGCAGGGCAGTGTTTGCAAGGATGAATCGATCTGTACCAAACCATTAAAAATCTGGTTGGTCATCCAGATGGCATTCTGGTTGCGCGCAAAGGCCGGATCAATAGAGGTTAAACCCTGATCGAGATTAATATTGAAGACTTTTTTGTCCTGATGATCAGCATTTTCCTTACAAGAAAAGAATAAGCTTACACAAAAAAACCAAAATATATAATTAAATGAGCCTCGCATGCGATCAGGAATGTTATTTTTGCACAAATTAATAAATTTAATGCAGATGTCTTTTTTAAACGATTTATTTATCGGCCTCGATGCTGCTCACCAAGAAGAATTACAGGAACGTTTAGATTTAGTGGAGCACAAGATTAAGTTTATGGATAAAATGCCTGTAGCCTGCTTAGATACGAGCAACAATCCGGAATATTTTTTATCGGAAGAAATTTCGCTGGCAGGTGGAATGATAGCGACTGACATACTAAGCGCTGTTTTTATTATTTACTATCAGCCGGGTAAAACTTTAACCGATTTAATGAGAGAAGTACCTGCGGCATTAAATACCGATTGGCAAGCGGTACAAAACAACAGAATCATTTTATTAAATGACGATGTTAACCGCGAAAGAACTGCTGAAAATGCCGTCTCGCTAATAGAAGATATCGCCGAAATGTTACACCCGGGTTCTTTTATCTTTGGTCACGAAGGTGATAAATGGATCAGATTTGGCGCATAGGGAATGTGAGATTTGAGAGACTAGATATGAGATGTGAGACGGTTGATGGGAGACTGGCCGTTGCACTTAAAACCTTTCAACTCTCTAACTTTTTCAATGCTTGCGCTCGTTTCCAAACGAGTGCATAAATAGTAATACGATTTAATCGTTTGAGACGATAGGCAATTCAACGCTTGTTGGCCTAATCTTATTGCGATGATTAGACTTGCAACCTTTTAACTTTCCAACTTTTACCTTCCGGCCCTCCACCTTCCAGCCTTTAAATTTCCTTAATCTGGTATTCTTCTATTTTACGGTAAAGTGTGGTTAAACCAATCCCCAGTAATCGCGAGGTTTCTGTTTTATTCCCTTTGGTATGGATGAGTACTTTTTGAATGTGTTGCTTTTCTATCTGTTGTAGATTATAATCATTTTCTATTGGTGCAAATTCAAAAAATTCGGGAGGTAAGGCGGTAGCGCTTAAGGTATCTCCATCCGACAGGATTACCAAACGTTCGATCACATTTTTAAGTTCCCGGATATTTCCTTTCCAGCTATGATCGCTCAATATTGATAAAATTTTATCATCCATTTTTGGTGCTGATCGGTTTACTTTATCTGCAAATTCTTTTAAGTAGTGTTTTGCCAATGCAGGGATGTCGGCTTTCCGATCGCGTAACGGTGGTAAGGTAATGGTGAAAACCGAAAGCCGATAATAAAGATCGGAGCGGAATTTTCCAGAAGTTGCATCGGCTTTTAAATTTTTATTTGTGGCGGCTAATATCCGAACATTTACCTGTTGCGTTTGGGTATCGCCTACTTTGATAAAAGTCTGACTTTCGAGTACACGCAATAGCTTTGCCTGTAAATCGAGGTTCATCTCGCCGATTTCATCCAGTAATAATGTGCCACCATTAGCTTCTTCCAACAGGCCTTTCTTGTCTTTATTGGCCCCAGTAAAAGCCCCGGCTTTGTATCCGAAGAGTTCGCTTTCCAGTAAATCAGGGCTAAAGCCACTGCAATTTAAGGCCACAAATGGTTTTGCTGCCCTAGGGCTTTCGTAATGGATAGATTGAGCGAAAACTTCCTTTCCAGTTCCAGTTTCGCCCAATAACAAAACAGTTGTATCGGTTGCACTTACTTTCTTGGCCAGATCAATCGCTTCCTTTAAAGCTTTTGATTGACCGATTATGGTTTCGAAGCTGTGTTTTTTAGCAATTTTGTTTTCCAGATCGGAAACCCTGCGCTGCAGATTTGATTTATCCATCGCCTTGTACAAAAGCGGAATAATCTTGTCGTTATCATCGCCTTTTACCAGATAATCGAATGCCCCGTTTTTAATTGCCAAAACGCCATCGGCAATGGTGCCGTAAGCAGTAAGATTTATAATTTCGACATAAGATTTTATGGCTTTGACATCTTTAACCAGCGCTACTCCATTAACATCAGGTAGTTTAACATCGCTGATTACAATGCTGACATCGTTATTTTTAAGCAATTTAAGGCCTTCTTTTCCAGTATTGGCTTGTAAGGTCTTAAATCCTTCTAATTCTATAATCCTGGAAAGTAAACTGCAGATTTTCTTTTCATCATCGATGATGAGCACCATGCCATTCATAGGTAAAATTTATGCTGCAATATTAAGTATAAAAATATCGAAAGATGATGAGGTGGATAAAATAAACAACTTTGGTTTTTAAACTTCAGGCTTCCGACTCCAGACTCCCAACTCCTTTTTCCTCGGTCTGTGTCCTCACAGAACGAAAGGATAAATATTGCTAAATTGGATTTAGAAAAGAAAGGAGTGACCTGTGGAGACATAGACCACTGGTTGAGATTAAATGATTTTTCGTAAAACCGAGTAAGGTCTTCGACTACGCTCAGACTGACAAATGTATGGTTATCTTTGGTCTTTAAGCTTTGGTCTCCCGACTCCAGACTTCCAACTCCGGACTTATTTTGTACCTTTTTCGTTTCCGAAGCATTAAAGTAAAAGCTTTTTGAGCATATTTGGTTTTTGCAAAACAAATTCTATGTTTAAGAGACTAACCGCAATATTCATATTTTGCTTTCCAGCAGTTTTTTGTGCTGCCCAACAAGTACGCCCAGCCAGATCTTCTGAAATTTATAGAGAGATAAAAACGTTAAAACACCTTCCGAAAGTTTTATATCTGGCTGCTCACCCCGATGATGAGAATACTGGTTTATTATCTTGGTTAATCAACGATCAAAACGTAGAAACAGCTTATTTGTCGCTTACCAGGGGAGACGGCGGACAAAACCTTTTGGGCACCGAACAAGGTGCAGCCTTAGGCCTGATCAGAACACACGAACTTTTGGAAGCCCGTAGATTGGACGGTGCGCAACAATTTTTCACCAGGGCAATCGATTTCGGATTCTCTAAAAATACCAACGATACTTTTAAACAGTGGGATGCCGATAGCATTACCGCCGATGTGGTTTGGGTGATCAGAAAATTTAGGCCGGATGTAATTATCTGTCGTTTCCCGCCAACTGCTGCTGCGGGTCACGGTCAGCATGCTGCTTCGGCGGTTGTGGCGGAAAAAGCATTTAAGGCTGCTGCTGATAAAAATATGTTTCCAAACCAGCTTAAATATGTATCTGTTTGGCAACCAAAAAGACTATTGTGGAACACTTTTAGGTTTGGTTCAGTAAATACCACAGCCGAAAATCAATTAAAGGCAACTGTTGGGCAATACGACGCACAATTGGGAATGGGTTATGGTGAGCTGGCAGGATTAAGCCGAAGTTTACACAAAAGCCAGGGAGCAGGAACACAATCGGTGGCCGGTGTACGTTCCGATTATTTTACAAATGTTTTAGGCGATCCTGCTAAAAGAACTTTGTTCGATGGCTTAAGCCTTAACTGGTCAGACAAAGGTATAGGCGATATTGATGAACTAATCGATATTATCCTGTTATCTTTCAATTATAACCAACCCGATAAGAGCCTGCACGGATTGTTGATGCTGAGAAAGAAAATTGCCGAATTGCAGGATGCAGCCTTGAGAAAAGATAAGCTTGCGGCTATCGATAACATCATTTTAAGCAGTATAGGTTTTATGGGTGAGGTGGTAACCAATCAACCCGAAGCAATTGCCGGCAATAGTTATAATTTTCGTTTAAACTTAATTTCAAGATCGGCCACCCCTGTTATTATTGAAGGTGTGAACTGGTTAAACCAGACAGATAATTTAAATAGAAAGCTTGCTAACGACTCGCTGATTACCATTGAACGTAAAATCCAGATTCCGGCAGACGCGGCACTTACTGAACCTTATTGGTTAGCCAAGCCTGCAAAAGATGCGGCAACATTCAGCGTAGCTAACGATACTTTAATCGGGCTTCCAGAAATGCAATCGCCTGTTAATGTGCTGTTGTCGCTGAAAATAGAGGCGGAAAAATTTAAAATCAGATTGCCTTTATCGTATAAAAAATTAGATCCTGTTAAAGGTGATGTTGTAGAAGCACTGAGGATCATTCCCGCTCTCGATTTAAGTTTTAGCGAGCCAGTTTATTTCGCTAAAGAAAAAGAAGCTTTAAATGTTAGCCTTCGTTTGAAGGCCAATAAGAACATCAATTATGGTAAGATAAGTTTCAAGATCGGCAACCAGGTAGTGAAAACCTTCCAGGGGATTAACCTGGCAGAGAATACCATCAATACGATGAATTTTCTTCTTCCGGTTGAAGATTTAGCCAAAATTAAAACCAGCCAGAATAAATTAGAAGCTGTTTTTTCATCAGAAGCGAATGAATATTCAAAAGGACAGGTATTAATTCAGTATCCTCATTTGCCAACACTACAGTATTTTGTTCCGGCCACAACCTGGTTGATTAAAGGAGATACAAAGGTGCTGGCGAAAAAAGTTGGGTATATTGAAGGGGCTGGAGATCTGATCCCTGAGTTTTTAAGACAGGCAGGTTTGCAGGTTGATGTATTAACAGAAGCAGATATCCTGAACTCAGCAAAACTGGCAAGTTACGATGCCGTGGTAACAGGAGTAAGGGTAATCAATACCGAAAAAAGAATTAAAAACTGGCAAACTGCTTTGCGCGGTTACGTAGAAAACGGTGGAACCATTGTGATGCAGTACAATACCACCCAAGATATGGCGCTACAGGATTTTGGTGTTTATCCGTTTAGCATCAGTGGTAAAAGGGTGACCGAAGAAAATGCAGAAGTTAAATTTTTAAAACCTGAACATAAACTGTTAAACTACCCAAATAAAATTACTGCTGACGATTTTAAAGGATGGGTGCAGGAGCGCGGTGCTTATTTCCCTGATAAATGGGATGCTAAGTACGAACCGCTTTTCGAGATGCACGATACCGATGAAGAACCGCTTCAAGGATCGACCCTGTATGCAAAATATGGCAAAGGGAATTTTATTTATACACCATTAGCATTTTTCAGGCAATTGCCTGCCGGAAATGTTGGCGCAGCCAGATTGTTCTTTAACTTTTTATCGGCTGGGAAGTGATGAAAAATCAATTCAAAAACTGGAATACCTGGTATATTTTACTCGCTTTGGCGCTGGTATTTCAGATTGTATTTTATTACCTGTTTACTAAATTCTGGGCATGAGTAATATCGATTGGGCAGTACTGATATTTACTTTGCTTGCTGTGGTAACCTATGGTGTTTTTATTGGTCGTGGGCAAAAAAGCAATGCTTCCTATTTAAAGGCCGGTAATAAAATGCCCTGGTATATTGTGCTATTGGGTATTATGGCTACGCAGGCCAGTGCTATTACTTTTTTATCAGCACCAGGACAGGCTTATACCGATGGCATGCGCTTCGTGCAGTATTATTTTGGTCTGCCGTTGGCAATGATTGTTATTTGCATTACTTTCATCCCGATTTTTCAAAGGTTGAATGTATATACCGCCTACGAATACCTGGAAAACCGTTTCGATAAAAAAACAAGGGTTTTAACTTCGTTGCTGTTTCTGTTTTCGCGGGGATTATCAACAGGGATCAGTATTTATGCACCAAGTATTATCCTCTCCAGTGTTTTAAACTGGAATATTTATTTAACCAATATCCTTACCGGCGGGATTTTGTTGATTTATACCTATGTTGGTGGTGCAAAAGCAATTGCACACACACAGAAACTGCAATTTTTAATCATTTTAGGGACAATGGCCTTTGCCGGATATCTTTTGGTGCAGCATATGCCTAATGGAATCGGGTTTAAAGATGCACTTTACCTGGCCGGCAAATCGGGTAAATTAAATGTAATTACCACCGAATTCGACTGGAAGGATAAATATAATATCTGGAGTGGTTTAATCGGAGGTTTTTTTCTCGCGCTTTCTTACTTCGGCACAGATCAGAGCCAGGTTGGAAGATACATTACCGCGAAAGACAATACCAATGCAAAAATGGGCTTACTGTTAAATGGATTGGTTAAAATCCCGATGCAGTTCGCTATCCTGTTAATCGGCGCATTATTGTTTGCTTTCTTCTCATTAAAGCCGGCACCGATTTATTTCAATGAACGTTCCTATCAGTATTTAAAAGAAACTCAGCCTCAACAAGCAGCAGCTTTCGAAAAAGAACACAATGCTTTAGCGCAGAAATTTAACCAGCAATCAAAAAATATCCTGGTAGAAAAGGAAAAGCAACTACCATCGTTAAATTCTTCGATAGAAAACTTTAAATCAACCCAAAAGCAGGTAAAAGAACTGCACGGTAGGGTAGAAGAGGCCATTAACAAGTCGAATTACAATGCAGAGAAAACCGATACCAATTATATCTTTTTATACTTTGTAAAGAACACCCTTCCCGTTGGGATGATCGGCCTGCTTTTCGCAGTCATCTTTTTGGCGAGCTGGGGGTCTATTTCTGCAGCGCTGAATTCTTTAGCCGCCTGTTCGTTAAAAGATGTACACCTCATTTTTGGCAAAAAAGAAGTAGACGACGAGACTGAACTGAAATATAGCCGTTTGCATACTTTGGCCTGGGGCATTTTTTCGATAGCTGTTGCCATGTTTGCTACACAAATGGGCTCCTTAATAGAAGCTGTTAACGTATTAGGTTCACTTTTCTATGGACCAATCCTGGGTATTTTCCTGGTGGCATTTTATTTTAAAAAGATAAACGGACCTATCGTATTTATTGCTGCCATCTTATCCGAAATTACTGTTGTAACAGTGTATGAGTTCGATATTGTTTCATTCCTTTGGCTCAATGTAATCGGTGCAGCAGCGGTAATTATGTTCTCGGTAATTGGTCTGTTATTTTCAAATCCAAAAACTTTAGTCGACAAATAAACCTAATTTTTACGTGCAGCAGATATTTGCTCCCCGGGCGCATGCCTAAATTTTAATACCTTTATTTTCGACAAAATAGATAACGCTAAATATGAACGACGCTTGGATTGATAGGTGGAATGACCGATACAGTACCGATGAATTTGCTTATGGCGAACAGCCGAATAACTATTTAAAAGAGCAGTTGATGCAGCTCGAGCCCGGAACAATACTTTTTCCGGCAGAAGGCGAAGGCCGAAATGCCGTTTTTGCAGCTAAACTCGGTTGGAAGGTTTCGGCCTTTGATATCAGTGTTGAAGGAAAGAATAAAGCACTTCAATTCGCAGAAAACAATAACGTTAGCATTGATTACCAGGTTGGCGAACTTCAGGAGCTGGACTATAAAGCTGAACAGTTTGATGCCATTGCCTTAATTTATGCACACTTTCCATCGGCGATTAAATCAACTTACCATAAAACACTGAGCAATTATTTACGCAAAGGCGGTTTGCTTATTTTCGAAGCTTTTAGCAAGAAACATCTTGATTATCTTGCCAAAAACGAAAAAGTTGGCGGACCAAAAGAAATCGACATGCTATTTTCGATCGAGGAAATAAGAGCTGATTTCGAAAATTATGAGATTCTTGTATTAGAAGAAAAAGAAATTGAACTGAATGAGGGTTTGTTTCATAACGGCCAGGGCTCGGTAATCAGATTTGTTGGAAGAAGGAAATAAAGCAGTTTAGTCTATAGTTGAGAAATGAATTTAAAAAACAGTAAAGTTTTGCACAATTTTTTAGACACTAGGATTATAGTTTTTATCAACCTAAAGCCATAAATTCGTAAAATCAAAAACAACAAAAACAGATAAATATAATACTATGAAAACGATGATTAAATCAATCGCGTTGCTATTTACAGCAATTACTATTTCTGTAAGTGCAATGGCACAAGATGCTCAGCCTAAACCAAGTCCTGCTGCTACAGCGACAGGAAAAGTTAAAGGTGCAACCATTACCATCAACTACAGCAGCCCTGCCGTAAAAGGACGTAAAATCTGGGGCGGTTTAGAAGCCTTTGATAAAGTATGGCGCGCAGGTGCAAACGAGGCTACTACTTTCGAAACCGATAAAGATATCGTAGTTGAAGGTAAAGCTTTGGCAGCAGGAAAATACAGCTTCTTTTTAATCCCTAAAGAAAGCGGAACCTGGACAGCTATTTTTAACAAAGAACCAAAACAGTGGGGTGCTTATAAATACGAAGAAGCTAAGGATGCTTTGCGTGTTGATGTTAAAACCAAAGCCTTAAAAGCTACACAAGAACGTTTGGTTTATAAAATTACCAAAAGCGGATTCGCTTTAGAATGGGATAAAATTTCTGTTCCGGTTAACATTAAATAATAAGATAAAATTATTTCACAGCCGTCCTGATTTACATTAGGACGGCTTTTTTTATGCCGTTTTTTTGAAAATGGCTGGGTTGTAATTCTTGGCGGTTTGCAGTCCCGTTTTCCATTACTCCCGACTTAACGTCGCGATTCATTATCCTATCGGTTGGTGTCTCACCGACCGAAATAAAAGATATTCTTATTAGAGGAAATGAGAGGCTTGCGGTTCTTGGATGCTTGCAGTCCCGCCATTCGCTATAGTCCCGATGAAGAATCGGGAGCTGCCGCTGCTGTCGGGTTTAAGGACAAGGGTTTGTGCATCCTGCAACCCAACAAATGAAATGCTGCTGTAGCCACTTAGCCCCGGTTGAAGCGTTACCCTGCAGCAACGAGGTATCCCGAAGTTTCGGGAAAGCGTAAAAGCAAAAAACGGGAAGAAACTTCTTGTTCTATACAGGGCTTGCGCTTCAAAATAAAAAACATATTTTGTTAAAGCTTTTTCTAATGATAGTCGGGATTTGCAATCGAGTCTTAAGAGCTTAGGATTTATAATCCTGACAAACAGTTAAAACTTGTAGAACTAGAACACTAGGGGTCCGGATTACAAATCCAGACCAACAACTTCTGTAAAGAACCTAAAACATAATAGCTACTTCATGTTAAAATACTATTTTAGGACAATTTAAAAATAAACACAAATAATGAAGCTTCCTATTAAACTACTGGCAATATTACCGCTTCTTTCATTAAACGTTTTAGCTCAACAAAAAACACAGCTTTTTTCTATTAAAACAGCAAAGCCTGTCGATCAGGTGAACGTTTTTTTAGGATCTTCAGCAGATCATGGGCAGATGTCGCCAGCTGCATCGGCCCCTTTTGGCATGTTGAGTATTGGTCCTCAAACTTATCCTAAAACACATACCGGTTACGAATACCTGGCCAAGAAATTCGAAGGCTTTACCCACAACCGTTTCGAAGGAGTTGGCTGTCAGGGCTCGGGTGGTAATATTTTCATCAAACCATTTTTAGGCAGTGATCCGGCGAAGTCAGAACTGATTAAGGTTTCTGAAAAAGCAAGTCCAGGTTACTATGAAGTAGGTTTTGAAAATAAAATTAAAGCCAGTTTTACCGTATTGGGCAAAGCCGGGAAGCATGTCTACCAATTTCCGAAAGGGGCCAAAGGTTTTTACCTCGATTTGGGTTATGCTTTTAACGGTGCTTTTGTAGCCGAATCGCACGAGATAAACGGTAATAGCGTAAGTGGATGGATTACCTCAAAAACAACCTGTGGTGCAGGTAAATACAAATTGTTCTATTATATGGAAATCGGCGATAATGTATCATGGAAAGTAATAGACGATCATAAAATGATTGCCACGCTTAAAGGAGAATTAACCTCAGTGGGAATCGATATTGCACTTTCTTCGGTAAGTGTTGAAGCTGCAAAAGCTTCTGTCAATAAAAATCCTTTCAATACCGTAAAAGAACAAAGCAAAGCCGATTGGAATACCGATCTTTCCAAAATTGCCGTAAATGGCGATCTAGAAAGTGCAAAACTATTTTATTCGCTTTTATATCGCACCATGCAATCGCCTTATGTAATTTCAGAAACTGATGGAACATATCGCAATACAAAAGGCGAAATTCAGAAAGATAAAGAAATCCGCTACAACGGCTGGGCCATTTGGGACAATTACCGTACGCAGTTGCCTTTGCTTTCGCTAATTGAACAAGATAGGTATGCTGGAATGGTCAGTTCTATTGCTGATCTGTATAACTCGGGCAAAAAAGATTATGCCGGGCAAAATGAGCCATCAAATACCGTGCGTTCTGAACATGCCATTGTGGTTTTGCTTGATGCCTACCGCAAGGGTTATCCGGTAGATTTTAACAAGATTGCCGATTCGTTAGTGAAAGAGGTAAATGGCCTGGATTACAAATCTCCAGATAAAGCACTGGAATCGAGTTACGATAACTGGGCATTGGCAGAAATCTTTAAGATTTTAAAGAATAAAGAAAAATCTGATTTTTATCTCAATAAAGCGCTTGAATACAAGAAATATTGGAACAAGGATTTTAAAGATATGAGCAAAAATGATGTCGACCGTATGCAGGCCCGTGGTTTATACCAGGGTACCATCTGGCAATATCGATGGTTTGTGCCTTATGATTTTAAAGGGTTGATTGAACTGGACGGGGGAGAGGAATCTTATCTGGCAAAACTCGACGAATTTTTTGCGCGTGATTTATACAACCATGCCAATGAACCAGATTTGCAGGTACCATTGATGTATAATGTTACCAAGTCTGGTTATAAATCGCAATATTGGATGCATCAATTGGCAGCTGATACCGTAATCCAAAATTATTTTAACGATAACAGCCGCGGAATCGGTAGTTATATCGGTAAAATTTATAGAAACCAGCCACATGCCTATCTGCGTACTATGGACGATGATGCCGGTGCAATGAGTGCCTGGTATGTGTTTGCGGCAAGTGGTTTTTCTCCGGCATGTGTAGGGTGGCCAATTTATTATTTAAATGTGCCTTTATTTCCATCGCTAAGCTATAACCTGCCAAAAGGAAAAACATTTACCATCGAAACTGAAAATTTTAGCTTGAAAAACAAATATATCAAGGCCGTTTTTCTTAACGGAAAGCCTTTCAAAAAGAACTTTATCACGCAAGAAGATATCAATGCAGGAGGGGTGCTGAAAATCATTGCTTCGGCCGTGCCGGTTAAAATTTCGGATACCGAAAACTGGATTTCGGGTCTTGGAAAATAATCTTAAAAAATTACAAAAAGCCGCAAACTTATTCCAGATAATCCTGTTGTTCTAGTATAAATTTCAAGATCATGGCACCTTTAAAATTAAGCGAAGAACAACATGCTACATTAAGCAATAGAAACACATTAGAACACATTAACGAACAACCTTTAGAACTTCATCCAGAAGCCTATAAAGTAAAAGGCCCATCTCCCGAAAAGATGAAGACGGTATCATCTTCATTAAGGAATTACGCCCATGGTTTGTACGGGTTGTTGTAAAACGCCTCCAATAAAATCTCATCATACCAGATTATATAAAGCAGCCAGGACTTAAAAAACCTGGCTGCTTTTTTAATGAATTTGAAAGAAGTCAAGTTTTTAAAACTTGACTTCTTTGGACATATTGAATTCTATAGGAACTATTCGATTTGATGATTACAGATGTAGAAGTGCTCGCTTTGAATTTGATGCTGTTTCACAAAACTATTTTTACCACCAAAAAAATCTAATACCTCTTTTCTTTTCAAAATTGTCTTCTTCTCCGACAGAATCGTTTGATAAGACGACCATTTGTAATTTTTAAATTCAGTACAGATACCATGCTTTAATACATTTGCATGGATATAAATAATCAATTGATGTAAATGTACTTCATCGATAATTCTCACCCTTCGAAAAGGGTTGACAAATAAAGATCCAGACCTATCATTTTTCTTATTAAATGCCATTGCATAAGCAATGAAAAAGTCTTTCATCTGAAATTCTACAGCTTCGCTGTAGCAAATTTCATTGGCCAAGTATTTTTTCTGATGTGTTTTTAAGGAATCTTTACTCAAAGATTTTAAATGCGATTTAAGTTCATCTGAACTTGTGTTTTTTATCAAGAAATGGGTGTGATTATCCAATAAGATGTAAGCATAGGTATTTACATAACCTGCAGAATACTGTGCATATTTTAGAAGAAAATATATCCTGTTACCATCGTCTTTAAATAATTTTGAGCCACTAACGGATTTGCAGATAATATGCATGAATTCATTTTCAATAAAATCTTCAATGTGTTTTTCATTAATTGGCATAAATGAATTTATTGAAATTTCTTTAGAGAGGCAAATTTTTAATAATTAGATTTAAAAGAAGTCAAGTTTTTAAAACTTGACTTCTTTAGATACAATCCCTACCTTGCCCTTATGAAACAGAGTGCTGGAATATTGCTCTTCAGAAGAAAAGATCAGCAGGTAGAATTTTTTCTGGTTCATCCGGGTGGGCCATTCTTTGCAAAAAAAGATATTGGCTTTTGGACAGTGCCCAAAGGGGAACTAAATGAAGGTGAAGAAGCTTTAACAGCTGCAGTCCGCGAATTTAAAGAGGAAACAGGTCAAAGCTTAACCGGCGACTTTATTGAATTAACTCCCATTGTGCAAAAGGGGGGTAAAAAAGTATTGTGTTGGGCTGTGGAAGGAGATCTTGATCCTTCTACAATTGTTAGTAATACTTTCGAAATAGAATGGCCGCCGCGATCGGGTAAAAAGCAAAGTTTTGCTGAAATAGACAAAGCCGAATGGTTTGCCTACAATAATGCCATTAAACACATTAACGAAAAGCAGGTCGCTTTGCTCGATGAATTAAAATCCAAACTAAGCCGTTAATTCAAAGTGTGAAATTTCCTTCTCAGCACCGTTAATGATCATCGAAACCTGGTGATCGCCCAGATGAAATTTACGCGTGGTAATCAGCACGAATTTTTGCTTGCGTGTAATGTTTACTGCTGCACCCGCAGGATAAATCCGCTCCGAAACTTTATACACTTTTTTAGTGTTCTGGCCGTTTTGCTTTTTATAGTAAATGGCGTATTCCAACCTCACTTTTTGTTCAGTCGGATTTTCGTTCAGAATAGAAAATGAAAACTCCAGACTTTCGCCAATTTTGACCTGAGGCGTTAAGATTTTGAAATCTTTTAATAAAATCCCTGTATCATCTAAGCCATAATGTTTAAGGATATCCACATGGCCTTGTTTAAGTAATGTACGGCTGCCATGTTTAATAATGGCATCGGTTTCGGCACCCAAACCCGACCAGTTTTTAGCCACATTTAAAACAACCTGAGGATGATCTTTTGCAATATCATTTAAGCTATTGGCAACGCTCCGCCTTACATATTCTGATGGATCTTTTTTAAGGTTTTCCAGTATGGGTAAAATGGATGTCGGGTCTTTTTTCAGAAAGGGGATACCCATGGCCCAGGGTAGGCGCGGACGGCTTCCTTCACTGGCGAGCCTTCTTACTTTATGGCTTTCGTGCAGCGACCATTTTTGCATCTTTAAAATCATCTCATTTCCGTATTTTAAAATGAAAGGACGAACAGCAAATTCGCAGCTTACAAACTGCGTAACAAATTCGAGTGCCTCAACTGAACCTTCGAAATCATCTATACCATAGGTTTCGATATAATCAGGTAAAAACATATAAGCCAGGCTATCTTCTCCAATACCCTGCAGCCTTAATTGTGCGATAGTTTTTTTAATCAACGCTATCGTTTGAGGATAATCTTCGGGTAAAAAATCATGTAATACCTTCGAGGTATGTTTCATCCGCTCTTTTAGTTCTTTTGATTCGAAGTCAGCAGTGAAAACCTTTTTAATAAATTTTCCTTCGTCGAAACCTGGAACAGTAGCCGTTAATGCATGGGCTAATCTATCGTAAAAGGCTGGAGAATATAAATCTTTAAGCGGGCTGGCCATATGGTATGGTAATTACAAAGTGGGAGATTATTTTAATGCAGCGCTAATTTACTAAAAATATTAGTATGTTAAAGCGGCTTATACAAATAATTACTTCATCGTATCATTTTTACGTAACGTTTAAGAATTTCAGCTTTTTCTTTGGCACATTTGTTTATTATAAAAATAACGAAATGAATACTACAAAAATAGGCTGGATCGGGTTAGGTAATATGGGTATCCCGATGGCAGAGCAATTGATAAAAGCAGATTACACAGTTACTGTCTATAACAGGAACAAGGATAAAGAAGCTGCACTGAAAGAACTGGGCGCATCAATAGCCGAAACACCTAAAGCGCTGATTGTAACTACTGATGTGGTAATTGTTATGGTTTCTGATGATGCCGCTATAGAACAGATTTTTAAGGGAGAAGAAGGTCTTTTTAGTGGAGAAACTTCGGATAAGATCATCATCAATATGAGCACGGTTTCTCCTTCTATTTCAAAAGAAATGGCTAAGCAGTGTAAAGCAAAAGGAAACTTTTATTTAGATGCGCCAGTTTCAGGCAGTGTGAAGCAGGCAGAAACCGGTCAGTTGGTTATCATGGTTGGCGGTGAAGAAGCTGCTTTTAATCAGGTAAAACCGATTCTGGAAAAAATGGGCAAACTTGCCAAACTTGTTGGCGAAAATGGTGCGGGCAACAGTGCAAAGCTGGCCATCAATTCGCTTTTGGCCCTATATGCACAGGGCCTGGCTGAAACCGTTTTGTTTGCGAATGAACAAGGGATTAAAACAGAAGACTTATTAGAATTGATCAATAATGCAGCCATTGGCAATATTTTTACCAAAATTAAAGGTGATGCCATTGTTGCTGATCATTACCAAGCTGCTTTTGCACTTAAACATATTGTAAAAGATCTGAACCTGGCCAAAGCCGAAGGGATTTCATCACCATTGGCTAAAACAGCACTAAATACTTTCGGAGATGCGGCTGCAAAATATGGAGAAGAAGATATTATTGCCGTGATTAAGCAGGTAAAGGATAATTTAAGCAAGATAAATTAATCTTTAAGTGCGCCAAATGTACTTCACAATATAAATGGCGGTACAATTAATGTAATCACAACATAGCGTTTATCCTTTTCCAAAGCAAGGTCAACAATTTTTTAACTAATTATCGATTTTTATTAATTTGCTCAATAGGCACATTATCCCGTGCCTGCTGAAAATCAGCTGGTATTGAAATCTTGTATTACTTAAATACGATTAAGACTATGATTATAATTGCTAAAATCAAATCCTTTTTTAAACGCACCGTCGAATTTCTTTCCCCGGCAGAAAAAATACCAGGCAGGGCAGGTAAGCTTATTGTTGCCTTTGTGGTACTGTTTCTATCTGTAATGCATGTGCTTTACTTTTATCAGCATATACCAATCTTATATCTTGTAGGCTATCTGTTGTTTTATGTGGGTTGTGGTATTGTCATTTCAGTTTTGATAATGCGTTTATTAAAATTATTGCCGCGCATTCCCGCCGCTTATCAGGTTGCCATTATTTTTTGTTACCTGGCTGTTTTTTATTTTTTTTATCTTCCTGCCACTTATGGCTGGGTGCTGATTGCAGGAATAATTGTATTGCCAGTATTGATATTGACTGGTTTTTATCAATGGAAAAAAGGCAGCCTGTTTCCATTGAAAAATTTGAAAAATATTTTTTGGTTTCTGGTAGTGGTACTTTCTTCTGTTGCTTTCATTTTAGGTCTGTGTATTTTCTTGGGGCAAGGAACTAAGCCGATAGCTGTTGTAAATTATAAACTGAATGGTAAGCTTCCTGAGGCAATTGATCTGCCAGATCCATCGCGTAAAGGGCCATACAAATCTTATGTGCTCAGTTATGGCAGTGGAAAGGATAAGTGGCGGAAAGAATTTGGTGATGGTGTGAAGATAAAAACAACAAGCGTTAATGGTTCTCGTTTGCTCTCCTCCTGGATCGGGCTTTCGGGAAAGCTGAGAACCATATATTTTGGGTTTGATCAGAAGTCGCTTCCGCTGAATGGACTGGTTTGGTATCCACGTGATAAAAAAGAAAAGTTGCCGTTAGTGGTAATCGTTCATGGCAATCATCTTGCCCAGCATGCTTCCGATCCAGGCTATACTTTTTTGGGCGAGTTATTGGCCAGTCGCGGATATATGGTGGTATCGGTAGATGAGAATTTTCTTAACCTTTCGTTAACTGATCTGGATGTATTTGGCGGTGGATTAAAGAATGAGAATGCAGCGAGGGCATGGTTACTGTTAAAACACCTTGAACTTTTGCGCAATTGGAACAATACACCCGGAAATAGCTTTTATAAAAGAATTGATATGGATAAGATTGCCATTATTGGTCATTCGAGGGGAGGAGAGGCCGTAACCCATGCGGCGGTGTTTAATCGGCTTAGCCATTATCCCGATGATGCAAGGGAGGTGTTTAAATTTAATTTCAATATTGGAGCCGTTATTGCCATAGCACCTGTTGATGGCCAGTACAAACCTGGCGGAACCTTAACAGTTGCAAAGGATATCAATTATTTTGTGATCCAGGGGGCTCTTGATATGGATATGCAGACCTATGGTGGACTTGCTACCATGAAAAGGATCCAGTTTTCTCCCAACTTTAATGGTTTTAAAGCCGGTCTTTATTTAAGTGCAGCCAATCACGGGCAATTTAATTCAGTTTGGGGTCGAAAAGATGGGGCAGGGCCAGGCATCAATAGGTTTAATCTAAAACAGTTGATGGATGAGCAGGAACAGCAAAAAATATTGAGTGTGTACATTAATGGTTTTCTGGAAACAACACTAAACAATCAGGCGGGTTATAAACCGCTTTTTATGGATGCAAGATCTGGTAGAAATTGGTTGCCTAAAAAGCTATACATGAACCAGTTCGAGCCTGCACAAAAAACCTTATTGGCCGATTTTGAAGAGGATGTAAATGTTGGTACAACATCTATTCCAGGAGGCAAAATTACCTCAAGCGGCCTTCGAGAGTGGAAGGAACAGCAGAATAAGTTTTTATGGAGCATGCAAATTTCCAAGGCCGTTTACCTTGGTTGGGATTCGTTAAAACCCAAACATCAGGCTAGTTTCTTTTCGGTGGCTTTATCTTCCCCGCTCTCTCTGTCGGGTAAGATGTTAAGTTTTTCATTGGCTGCAGGGAAGGAAAATGCTTCAGGAAATAATAAGCCAATCGATTTCACTATTGAGGTGGAAGACGTTAAAAAACACCGTTTTTCTTTTCCTTTGAGCAGCTGTAGTCTTCTTCAGCCTCAAATGGCAAAAAACCTGAGTAAGTTTGACTTATTTAACGATTATCCAAACTCAGAAGCGGTACCAGATTTTTTCTATTTCGATATAGAGAAAATTTTAGGCGGCAATAGCCTATTTAAGGTTAATGATCTTAAAAAAATTAGATTTATCTTTAATAAAACACCTTCCGGAGATATTATTGTGGATGATATCGCACTGATCAATAAATAACGGGATTGATTTTATCCTATCGGTTGGTGTCTCACCGACCGAAATAGATCGTTTGATGTGTACAGGTAAAAAACTATTTACCCGCTATTAGAATTAGGAAATGGATGGCTTGTGGTTCTTGGAGACCGCCAGTCCCGCTTTCACTTATAGTCCTCGCTGCGCTCCAGGCTATTCCGCTCCATCCGATAGCTATCGGATCGGGTTTAGAAACCAGGGCTTGTGCACCCTGCAACCCAACAAATGAAATAATGCTGTGGCCACCTAGCCCCGGTTGCAGCGCTACCCTGCAGCAACGAGGTACGAGGCAGCGAAGCGTAAAAGCGTAAAACGGGAAGAAGCTCATTATTTTACACAGAACTTGCGCTCCATATAATAAACCTGTTTTTCCTTAAAAAGGAAACCTTGCATACTTTCTTATTAAATTGCTTAAAATGAGCTGATTGAACATTTTTTATAAAAATAAGTAACATAATATTTGAATCGTACGAAAAACATCGTACCTTTAGGGTATGAAAAGTAATCAAACTGAAAATAATCTGCCTGAACCCACTAAAGCTGAATTAGAAATTCTTCAGGTATTATGGGAATTCGGGCCATCTACAGTTCGGTTTGTAAACGATAAATTGAACGAGCAGCGAGAGGTGAATTATACCTCAACTTTAAAGCAGATGCAGATCTTAACCGAAAAGGGAATATTAAAACGTGATGAAAGCCAAATGAAACACATTTATATTCCTGTTGAGGCTGAGGAGAAAACCAAGGTTCAGTTGTTAGACCGTTTTGTAAATACCTTATATAAAGGATCCGCTTCGCAGTTAATGATGCAGCTTCTGGGTAACGAAAAAACCTCTAAACAGGAAATAGAAGAGATAAAGCGGCTATTGGATAGCATGGAATAATTAATAATAACAGATTCTAAAGAACCACAATGATGGAATTTAAGTTAATTAACCTTTTACCCGAAAACTGGCTTCATGCCCTTGGTGCTACTTTATTCCACTCACTATGGCTTGGGGTAATATTGGCCTTGCTTGCTGGTTTGGTGATGTTTACTACCCGAAAAGCTAGCGCGGCAATGCGTTATAACCTCCTCACCATATGTTTGGCCTTGTTTGTTGTGGCTATATTCTTCACCTTTTACAAAGAACTGCAAAAGCCTATAGGTTCTATAGCCAGCCAGGTGGCGATTAATCTCCCAAGTGGGGCTACCGATCAACCTGTAATTGCAAACGTTCAGCATGATATGTATTCGGGACTGAACAAAATTCTTTCTCTATGGAACGCCTATGCATATCAGATTGTACTGATCTGGTTTTTAATTATATGCGGAAAAAGTGTTCAGTTAGTGGTAGGTTTAAATGGTGTATATCATTTGCGTAAACATAAAACCTATGCTGCAGGTAAACAGTGGGATGAAAAGTTAGCTATGTTGGCCGAAAAATTAGGTTTAAGTCAACCGGTTAAAATCATGCAATCAGGTATTGCGCAGGCGCCAATGGTTGTGGGGCATTTTAAACCCTTAATTCTGATCCCATTAGGTTTGCTTACCGGCCTGTCAAATGCAGAAGTTGAGGCTATTCTTTCTCACGAACTGGCCCACATTAAACGTAAAGATTACCTGGTAAACCTATTGCAAAGTTTTATCGAAATTGTTTTCTTCTTTAACCCAGCGGTACTTTGGGTATCACAATTAATAAAAACAGAACGCGAACATTGCTGTGATGATTTGGCCATTGCCTGTGTAAGCGATCGCAAAAACTACGTTCAGGCCCTCATATTCTGCCAGGAGTTTAAGCAGCGTGCACCTGCTTATGCCATGGCGATAACGGGTAAGAAAGGTAGCCTGCTGCATAGAGCAAGCAGGATGTTATTCAACACCAATTCAACTTTAAACAAAATGGAAAAGACAATATTAACCATCGCCCTGGTATCGGTTGTGATTTGCAGTGCTGCGTTCAAGAGCGTGGGCAATGCAAAAACAGTTACCAGAAAAAAAATATCCACTTCAATACAGGTTTTACAGGATACAGCGAAAAAATCTAAACCTGTTGAAGGGAAATCTGCCGATCAATTAGAAAAGGAAATCAATTCGAAAATGGATCGTCAATTGAAACAGTTAAACGAAAAACGCAAAAACAGCGAAACGGATGAAGATGTAAAGGCAAGAATTGCCGATCAGCAAGCCAGAAAAGACGATGCTGGAAAGGCAATAGCGGATGAGCGAATGCGGAATGAAGATGCTAAAGCAAGAATAGCCGATGAAAAACTCCGTATCGCAGACGAGAAACTTGCAAAAGAAGATGCTAAATTAGCCAAGGAAGACGCCAAATGGGCAAAAGAAGATGCCAATTGGACAAAAGAGGTTGATAAATGGGCAAAGGAAGACGCTAAATGGACCCAGGATGATAAAGAGAGTAGAGGAAACCGTGCACCAAGATCGCCACGTCCACCACGCCCACCTAGAGCACCAAGGGCACCCCGCGCTGCGTATGCTGTACCGCCGGCACCACCGTTGCCTTCGGTTCCGTCAGCTCCAACCAATCCACCAGTTCCACCTACGCCTCCAACGCCCCCTGTATATAACCCAAAAACAAGTACGAGAACAGGCGTACAGCGAACGGTTACTTCGAAAACTGTAGCCAACGGAGATGGTCACGATTATACCAACGAAATCAATCAGCAATTGATGAAAGACGGCATTATTACCAGTACCAATAAATTGTCGTACAAACTCAATAAAGACGATTTAATTGTAAATGGCGTAAAACAAAATGCTGATGTGCAGAAAAAATACAAGCAAAGATTTTTGAAAAATGAAAATCATTCGCTGATGTATAATTTCCTGATCGAAAACAATAAAAACTAAGTTCTAAAAGCGCTAACCCAATTCACATCATGAAATTTAAGCTCATGGCTTTTTTAGCCGTATGGATGAATATTGCCCTTACCTTTGCTCAAGCCCAAACTCTTCAATCCAGAATTTACGGTCGTGTATTGGATGCCGATGGGAAAAATATAGAATTTGCCACAGCTGCACTGCTTAAAGATTCGGTGTTGGTTAAAACAACCTTCACTGAAAAGGATGGACTGTTTAGCTTTGATAAACTTAGCTATGGAAAATACCTCATCAAGGTATCGGTTGTAGGTTCACCTATTTATCAAACCGATACCTTGATTTTAACTGCCAATCGCGCTGTGATCAATTTGGCCGACATCAAGATCAGAGCTGGAGCAACCAATTTAAAAGAGGTGAATATTTCGGTTCAGAAAGCTTTTGTAGAGCGGAAAATAGATCGTACTGTTGTCAATGTTGATGCTTTGATCTCCAATGCAGGCACAACCGCACTGGATGTGCTAAGCAAATCGCCAGGGGTAAATGTAGATCAGAATGGGGTAATCTCGCTCAAAGGCAAGAGTGGGGTGGCTATTTTTATTGATGATAAACCAACCTATTTATCGGGTGCCGATCTGGATAATTACCTGCGTTCGCTGCCTTCCTCTTCGCTTGATCAGATTGAGCTGATGACCAATCCACCTGCCAAGTACGATGCTGCTGGCAATGGAGGTGTAATTAATATCAAAACCAAGAAAACCAAAATCGCTGGGTTTAATGGAGGGATTAACCTGAGCTTAAATCAAGGCGAATTAAGTCGCTCGAACAACAGTTTCAACTTTAATTACCGTAAGGATAAGATCAACGTTTTTGGTAACCTGAGTTATAATTTAAATAACAGTTTTACCGATCTTGATCTGAACAGGAAATATAAAAATGATGATGGTAGTGCCAAATCCTACTTCAATCAAAATTCTTATTTCCGCAGGCATGGCAATACCTTTAATTTGAAAACAGGACTTGATTATTATGCATCAGACCGCACAACCTGGGGCGTGGTACTTACCGGAATGAACCGGATTTCGAAACAGGTAAACAACAATACGAGTAATTTATCCAATGCTTCTATGCAATTGGATTCGGTCATCAGGGCTGAAAATATCGATCAGATCAAATACCAGAATGCGGGTGTAAATTTAAATTACAGGCACAAATTTAAGCAGGCAGGACGAGAATTGACTTTTGATGCTGATTATCTGCTTTACCGGAATCAAACCGATCAAACTTACTACAACTTCAGTTATCTGCCCAGTGGAGCCTTAAAATACCAGGATATTTTAACAGGTAACCTGCCTTCAAATATTGATATCTATACCGCTAAAGCTGATTATTCACATCCACTGGAAAATAAATGGAAGCTTGATGCGGGTGTTAAAACCGCTTATACCAAAACCGATAATATTGCGGATTACTTTAATACGGCAAACGGGAAAACCAATGCCGATTATGAAAAGAGCAATCACTTTTTATATGAAGAAAACATCAATGCGGTTTACCTGAACATGAGCCGGGAAGGAAAGCGGTTTTCGCTTCAGGCTGGCTTGAGGTATGAAAACACGGTTTCTAACGGACATCAATTGGGCAATCTGATCAAACCCGATTCGAGTTTTAAAAGAACCTATAACAGTTTATTTCCAACGCTTTATTTCTCCTATAAACTCGATACTGCAGGAAACAATCAACTGGGACTGAATTATGGAAGAAGGATCGATCGTCCCTATTATCAGGACCTTAATCCATTCTTTTCTCCTCTGGATAAGTTTACCTATTATGTTGGTAATCCTTTTTTAAAGCCTTCTTTTACGCAAAGTATCGAACTGTCGCATACATATAAAAGTAAGATTACCACAACTTTTGGTTACAGCTGGGTGCGGGACGAGGTTAACGAAACCATAGAAATTTTAAATGGCACCTATTACAGCAGACCAGCAAATGTGGGCAAAACAAGAGTGGCCAATGTTTCGGTAAATGCAGAGATCGACCTCACCAAATGGGTTAAGCTGAATGCTTATGTTGAGTATGCAAAAATAGTTTCAAAAACAGATTTCTACACAGGTTTTTTGGTTACCAATGGAAGTTATTTAAGAGCAAATCCGAATTTGCTGTTCAAAATCAGTCCGACCTGGAATGCAGAGGTAAATATGCGTTACCAAAGTAAACTATCTAATGTACAGTTTTTATTGGGTGAAGTACATGAGTTCGGTGCAGCGGTGCAGAAAAAACTTTCAGCAAAAAGTACGTTGAAATTAACCGCTAACGACATTTTCAGAACCCGTATTTATAATGGTATAATCAATAATCTGGCAAACACAGAAGCAAACTGGGTTAACCGTCAGGATTCGAGGTCGGTTCTGGTGAGTTATAGTTACCGTTTTGGTAAAGCTTTTTCTTCGCCAGCTAAACACGAGTCTTCTGGTGCCGATGCAGAAAAGAACAGGGTGAAGAATTAATGGAACAATTCGTCATCCCGACTGGTGCACAGCGAAATGGAGGGATCTATAGAATTGATCATTTTTTGAAAAGCAGTGCCTGTAGTGCTTCGGTTCCACTAGTGCCGCCCTTTGCTTAATTCCTTTGAATCCCGATGTAAAACCGGGAGGGATAACGCTATTGGTCGGGTTTAATTTACCCTGGATAAAAGCAGGAATTRAGGTTTCGAAATGAGATCCCGTTGCTATTACTTAGAAGCTGTAGCAGTTGCTTTATAAAATAATAGGTTTAACTATCTACAATTTGTTTATTTAAATGCTTTTATAGCTGGTTCTCATTATTTGAGTATTTCTTTGATAATACCCTACTAAAAATATAGATTTGATTTTTAATGTTCAAAATCATAATTAATGAAAAAAGGTCTTTTACTCCTGGCATTATCAATTTTCTCCTTTTATTCAATTGCCCAGCAAAAACCCAATATACTGATTATCAATATTGATGACATGGGCTGGAAAGATACCGGATTTATGGGGTCTAAATTTTATCAAACGCCGGTAATAGATGCATTAGTAAAAGAAGGATTAATATTTACCAATGGTTATGCTTCGGCATCTAACTGTGCACCAAGCCGGGCAAGCATGTTAACTGGTTTATGGCAAAGCCGACATGGTATTTATACAGTTGGCACATCAGAACGCGGTCAAAGTAAAGACAGGAAGTTAATTCCCGTTAAAAACAAAGAGACCCTTGATCCCAGGTTTAAAATTCTTCCCCAAGTATTAAAAGAAAACGGCTATAGCACTTGCATTGCGGGTAAATGGCACATGAGCGATAATCCATTACCTTATGGCTTCGATTACAATATTGGTGGCTCACATGTGGGTGCGCCAGCAAGTTATTATCCACCTTACAAAAATATAGAACTTGATGGCCCAAATGATAAATACCTAACCGATTTAATTGTAGATAAGACTGTTGATTACCTTAAAAAATTAGATCGGACCAAACCTTTCTTTTTGTACTATGCCACGTATGCTGTACATAGCCCGATCCAGAAGGTTGACAGTTTGTTGTACAAATTTGCCAATAAGAGCGATGATGAACAGACCAATAAAGCCTATGCTACAATGGTGAATAACGAAGATCGAAATATCGGAATCTTATTAAAAGCGTTAAAAGATCAAGGCGTTCTTGATAATACCTTTATCATTTTTACTTCGGATAATGGCGGGTTTAATCAAGTTACCTTTCAGCATCCTTTAAGAGCTGGCAAAGGTAGTTATTTTGAAGGTGGTACCCGTGTGCCCTTGGCTTTTATCTGGAAAGGAAAGATAAAACCCGCATCAAAATCTGATTTGCCGGTAAGCAATTTAGACTTTTATCCGACGCTGATGGAACTGGCAGGGATAAAGAAATACCCACCACTCGATGGCAATAGCATTTATAACTATCTGCTCACTCAAAAAGATAATAAGAACCTCGCAGAACGGCCATTATATTGGTATTTTCCGATTTATTTAGAAGGCGGAAATAAAGAGACCAACGATCCGATTTTTAGGACAAGGCCCGGACAAACTATCCGTAAAGGCGATTGGAAACTGCACTATTATTTCGAAGATGGTTCAACTCAGCTCTATAACTTAAAAGATGATATAGGTGAGAAAAATAATCTGGCAGATAAAAACCCTAAAAAAGCAGAAGAACTTCTTGGCTTGTTACAAAAGTGGAACATAGATGTTAAAGCACCAAAAGTAGCTGAATTAAACAAGGATTATATTGCTCCGGTTAAGCAGTAGCCATTTTAATTGACAAATTGATTAAGCAGGAGCACCCCAATAAGACCTAAAACAGAAACCAGGCTTTCCATCATGGTCCAGGTGCTGAAAGTTTCTTTCAGGCTTAGGTTAAAGTATTCTTTAAACATCCAGAAACCAGTATCATTTACGTGTGAGAACATCAGACTCCCCGCACCAACCGATAAAACCATTAACTCTGGAGGTGTTCCGGGGCCAATTAAAGGGAGTACCATACCCGATGCGGTTAGTGCGGCCACTGTTGCCGAACCCAGGGTTACCCTAAGTGATGCGGTAATTAACCATGCGAGTAATAATGGCGATAAATTCAGCCCACCGGTAAGTTGTTTTACTGTTTCACCCATACCACTATCAATCAAAATCTGTTTAAAGGCACCGCCTGCTGCAATAATTAAGATAATCATGGCAATACTTTTAACACCTTCAGCGCACGATTCCATTGCTTTTGTAATGGAAGTTTTTTGAATCGCTAAAGCAATAATAACCGAAATTAATAAGGCAGCGGTAGGATCGGCTAAAAATATAAACAGCGGTTTACTGATATAATCGAATTTAAAACTACTCCCTATCGTTCCCGCAATAATTAAAAATACTGGCAATAATGCGGTAATGAAACTCCTTGAAGCGGAAGGAAGGTTTTCTTCTTCATTGATACTGAAACGCTGAACAGTTACCGATTGATCGCGTTTGAGAATCAATCGCGGAAAATAAATTCCGGCAATAACTGCAATTGGTACGCTTAAAGTTAAACCGTAAATCAATGTTTTACCAATATCGGCATGGAAAATACCAGCTAAAGCTATCGGGCCAGGGTGGGGCGGTAAAAAACCATGTGTTACCGAAAGGGCTGTGGCCATTGGTATGCCGATGTATAATTTTGATAGTCCTGTTGTGGCAGAAATGGCAAAAACCAAAGGGATTAACACCACAAAACCTGCATTATAAAACAAAGGAATCCCCACCAATAAACCGGTTAACAGCACAGCCCATTGAATGTTCTTTTTGCCAAAGGCCCCGATCAATATGAAAACGATCTTTTTTGCCGATCCGCTGTCTTCAATCAATTTACCCATCATCGCTCCAAGCGCCAAAACCATTACCATGCTGCCCAGCGTGCTGCCTATACCATTGCTGATAGAGCTCATTACCTTTGTGGCAGGCATTCCCAATAAAAGACCAGTAATAATTGCCACAGCAATTAGGGCAATCATTGGGTTGATCTTTTTCAAGATCAGCACGAAAAGCAACAGGATGCCGAAGAGTAGGATAAGTAATGACATTTGGTTAGGGCTTAGGTAATGTGATTAAATGTAGCTTTTAACACGGATGCACACAGATAAACACTGATTTTAATATTATCTGTGTCTATCCTTTTATTTCATTTTTTTTAACGCTTTTTACTTTTTAACAGTAATGGTTCTGCCGGTAACGAGATGAAACTCGTAAACGCGGTACAGGCCATCATCGCTAATCTCTATGTTTTCTACGAGGCCGGTTTTGCTAAAAGTATCGGTTACCATATCGCCGATTTTTACATCTTGGAGAATATCGTTGGGCGTATCATTGTTTAATCTGATCATAATCGTAAAAGTATCAATTATTAGTAAAACTTGTAGGATTGTTTTAATCCGTTGTTGAGCTTGAACAGCAATGGAATAAAGTAAACCTAACATTTGGTGTCACGTTTAAAGATTAGCCTGTTTTGTGGCTACAATCATCAAAGAGAAGGCTGGTAATGATGCAAAGTAGTGGTTCGATTCCAAAGAACGGTCGTCATTCCCGCGCAGGCGGGAACCACGAAGTGCTCAGCGAAGCTAATCTTAAAGCTTATGGCATTACGATTATCTTTGTTTGTGGGGACACGAACCACGGATCAAAGGGATATGTAAGCCTTATACGGTTTATTATGGACGTTTATTAAAAAAGGTCTTCGACTACGCTCAGACTGACACGGAGCGGCGATCATCAAAGAGAAGCTGGTAATGATGCAACGTGATGGTTCGTGAGGACACGAACCATTGAATCAGAATCAATATCCTGCTCTGTTTTCTCTGTTTGCTCGGTGGTTAATACCTCTCGCTCACCGCTTAACTCTCCGTCCTTAAAATCTTTAACGGCGGTTGGTTTAGGATGCTTCTTGTACTTAAAATACCAGTAATTACCACGAGCGATACAATTGAGCCAAACAACAATAAGGTTGGTACCAATGGAGGCACAAAGGCTGCATCGAAAGTGAATTTAGCTAATGCCCAGCTTCCACTGATGGCTAAAATTAATCCGGCGCCTGCGGCAAAAGCACCTAAAAAGAAATATTCAATCGCATTTATTGCTAAAATCTGCTTTCTACTGGCACCCATTGTCCGCAACAAAATACTTTCTTTTATCCGCTGGTTTTTACTGGTTAATACCGAAGAGATTAAAACAATCCAACCGGTAACCATGCTAAAGCCAGCCATAAACTGAATTACAAAACCGATTTTGCTTAACAGCTCATCTAAGAGTTTTAATACCAGATCTAAATCGATGACTGAAACGTTTGGAAATTTTTGCACCACTTCTCCCTGAAAACGGGCTGAAACTTCGCCCGATGGTACCCTGGTCATCAACACATGAAATTGTGGTGCTTCTTCTAATACCCCTGCTGGAAAAACAACCCTAAAATTGGTCTGCATCCTGCTCCAGTTCACTTCCCTCAAACTTCCAACAACTGTTGGTATCATCATACCCTGCACATTAAAAAGAATTTTATCATTCAGCTCAACATGAATCTGCTGGGCATAACGCTGATCCAGTGAAATATAAACCGTTTCATTAGATTTTATTTTTCCAGTCCATTTGCCTGATGTAATTTTCTCTGCTGCGGTTAAAGTATCCTGGTAGGTAGCCCTGATTTCGTTGCGATAAGCCCTTCTGTTATTGGTATCTGCACTGGCTTTCTTTCCGTTAATTTCTTCAATGCGCATGGTAATTACAGGCACCTGGTTCATTAGCGGCAATTTGAAAGCTTTGGTTAAACTGTCCAATCCTTCTTTTTGCGTATTCTGGATGTCGAACATCACCATGTTAGGTTGGTTAGCACCTGATGAAAGTGTAACGCGACTCATTAAGATCCCCTGAACAAAAAATAGGGTGCAGATAAATGCGGTTGATAAACCTATAGAAACGGTAAGCATCAAGGTTTGGTTATTCGGCCGGTAAAGGTTGGCAAAGCCCTGTCGCCATAAATAACTGGATGAATTGGGTAAGAGTTTTCTCACCAGAAACATCAATATTTTAGACAGGATAATCAACAGCACAAAAGCGATGGCAATACTTGCGGTAAAAGCCAGCGTTTGTATCCATGTTTTCATCTGCAAGTGCGTAAAGGCCGTAATAAAGACCGCCATAAACAGGTATACCAACCAGGTTAGCGGATCTCTTTTTCCAGTTGCTTTTTCGAAAGAAATCCGGATGGCATTTAATGGCGAAATCCTTCTTACGGATAGGAGTGAGGGAAGTGCAAAGAGGATCGAGATGATCAGCCCCAATAAAATACCCTGACCAACTGCCAGCCAGGAAACCTGCATGGTAATCTCGATCGGTAGAAAATCTTTTAATACCAGTGGAAGCAAAAACTGTATCCCTGTGCCTAAAGCTGCCCCTAAAACAGAGGCAATTAAGCCAATGAAAAAGACCTGGATAAGGTAGATTAAAAATGCATGACGTGATTTTAATCCTAAGCACCTCAGTGTGGCAATTGCACTTAGTTTTTCCTGAATGTACACATGGATAGCGCTACCTACACCAACACAACCCAGCAGCAAAGCGATAAAACCAGATAAAGCCAGAAAACGGTTTACATCTTTAAACGATCTTCCGGTCTGTTCTTTCCTCGATTCAACCGTATCGGCATCGAAACCTTCTTTTTCTAATTTGCTGTCCTGCTTTTTAACCCATTCATCTATTTTGGATGGATCGTTATACCTGAAATAAAATTTATTGTTGATCCGGCTTCCGGTTTTAATCAGATTGGTTTTATCGAGGATTTGTAATGGAATATAAACGGTAGGCGCAATACTTGCACCAATACCGGTTTGGCCCGGAGCTTTGGTTAAAGTGCCCAGTATATTGAAATTGAGATCGCCTATTTTTACCGAATCGCCAACTTTTGCATTAAACTGCAGCATTAGCGTTTGATCTACCAATGCATTTCTTCCCGATTGAAAATGTTTTGCAGCGGCTAGGGGAATGGTTTCTATTGTGCCATAATAAGGGTAATTCCCCTCCAGGGCTTTCATCTGTACCAAGCGGCTGCCTCCGCCTTTCTGGAAATAGATCATCGAAGCAAATGTTTTCTCCTGCGATCGTTCATCACCAAGTGTATCGAGCATTTTTTGCATCGCTTTGCTTACGCCCTTCCGGCTATCTAAAACCAGATCGGCTCCTGTAAGTTCTTTTGCCTGTGCATCAATATCCTTTTGCAGGTTATCTTTAAACGAATAAACCGCAACGAGGGCTGCAATGCCCAAAACAATAGAGGAGATAAAGAGTAATAAACGTGCACGGTTTTTCCTGCTATCGCGCCAGGCCATTTTAAATAGCCACGAAAACTTAATAGATTGTTTTGGGAGGCTATTAGGCATAAGTAGGGTTTTCGTCTGAAATGATTACGCCGCCTTTAATTTTAATGCTCCTTGCCGTTCTGGCAGCCAGTTCAAGATCGTGTGTTACGATAATTAATGTGGTTCCCGCATCTTTATTTAAATCAAAAAGCAATTTGATCACTTTTTCACTGGTTTCCGCATCAAGGTTTCCGGTAGGTTCATCTGCAAAAAGAATAGCCGGTTGATTCGAAAATGCCCTTGCCAGCGAAACACGCTGTTGCTCACCACCTGATAGCTGTACGGGATAGTGATGCGAACGGTCGGCAAGGCCAACTTTATCCAGCAGTTCCAATGCATGTGAGCGGATGTTTTTTGCCCCCCTTAATTCTAAAGGTACCATTACATTTTCGAGTGCCGTTAAAGTGGGCAACAGTTGAAAGTTCTGAAAAATGAAACCTACATATTGATTTCTGATTGCCGCCCTTTCATCCTCATTCAGTTTCTCTAAGGCAATACCATTCAGTTCAACCGTTCCGCTGCTGGCCCTATCTAATCCGGCACATAAACCAAGTAAGGTTGTTTTTCCGCTTCCCGAAGGACCCGTTATGGCCACAGTTGAGCCAGCTGCTATCGAAAAATTAATGTTATCCAAAACGGTCAGTTTCCGTCCGGCACTTTGGTAAATTTTGCTTACATTTCGGATGTTCAATATGCTTTCCAATAGCTGAATTTTTAGGGTTTGCGTATAGATTGTGGCCAAACATAACGAGGCACTGCCTGTTAAGGTAATGGTTTAAACAATAATTAGATATAGATTAATTAGATATGTTACGAAAACGATTAATGGGGCTATTTGTTTTGAGCCTTGTACTGCTGAGCTGCGGAAACCGCGAAAATAAAAGCAATGCCGATAAAACTTTAGATTCGACTGACCAAAAAACGGCTTCCGTGGCTACTGAGCAGAAGAATATCCTCTTTTTTGGGACCAGCTTGACTGCAGGTTATGGACTCGATCCAACGGAAGCTTACCCGGCGTTGATCCAAAATCGGATCGATTCTTTACAAATGCCTTACAAAGTAATTAATGGTGGTTTAAGTGGCGAAACTTCTGCTGGCGGAAAAGGGCGGATAGATTGGTTACTTAAGCAGCGAGTGGATATTTTCGTGCTCGAACTTGGCGCAAATGATGGATTGCGCGGGTTGCCTGTATCACAAACGGTTAAAAACCTTCAAGCGATTATTGATCGTGTAAAAGCTAAATACCCTGATGCTAAAATGGTGTTGGCCGGTATGCAGGTTCCGCCTAATATGGGTGCCAAATATGCTGCCGACTTTAAAAACATGTTTCCTGATCTGGCAAAGAAAAACCAAATGGCACTGATCCCCTTTTTATTGGATAAGGTGGGTGGTGTTCCGACATTAAACCAGGCCGATGGTATACACCCAACTGCTGAAGGAGATAAGATTCTTGCCGAAAACGTATGGGTAGTGTTGAAGGATTTGTTGTAGTTAAACAGTTTTAACCGCAGTTAATCTTCAGAATTAATTCCATTTTTTAACCGCAGAGGCCACAAAGAGAAAGGCGCAGAGGGTACAGAGTTGTTATGAGGTCGAAGTCGATCGTCATTCCCATGCAGTGGGGAATCTTATTGCCTTGGGGTTTAAGATCTGCTATTATTTTGAAATAAAAATAAAATCACAAATGTTGGTTAATAATCTAGCAGTGGATGATTGAAATTTTAGTTCCCATTTAACTTCCAGTATATTGCATGTAAATAATCATCCTGCAATGAAAACGCATCTTGTGAAAATCTTTGTTTTCTTTCTAATGGTCATTGCCTTCGGTTGTGGAGGCAATACTTCAAATAAAAGAAGGAGCGTAGTTACTGAAACACTTGGTAAAAATATGCTTAACGTAAAAAGCATGCATGATGATCTATCTGTTTTGTGGTCGGTAGTTAAAGAATTGCATCCTGGCTATGGGTTTTATACCTCACCTGCAGATCTGCAAAAGGCCTATGATAAAACTTATACCTCAATAAAATCGCCACTTACCGAAAGCCAGTTTATCGATCAGATTTATCCTTTTATTTGCGGGTTGAGGTGCGGGCATACGCAGTTAAAACATTCAGCATTATTTAAGCCATCGGCCAATGAAAAGGTTCCCCACCTCCCTTTTAAAGTACTGGTAAGGAACCACCGTGTATGGATAACGATGCATCAAACAACCGAGGTGAACACAGGAGATGAAATTATCGATATTAACGGAATAGCGGTTTCGGCAATAATTGAACATGGATATGGTTTGTATTGCGGAGATGGTTATGCTGAAACATTTAAAGAACTATTTCTGAGCGAATATGACGGTTTTGAAGATGCCTGTAATAAATGTTACCATTGGCCAGGCCCATATCAGATTAAACTTCGTACCGCTAATGGTGCAATAAAAAACATAAATGTGAAAGCGGCAGAAGATGGGGCAATAGCAGAAGATCCGAAGTTAAAACCAGTCGATAATTTTGCAAACTGGGTTGTTGTCAAGGATATTCCTGATCGTCGGCTGAGGTTTTTAAAAAAAACAGCCACCGCATGGTTTTCGGCACCTCCTTTTGCATACGCAGATACTGTTGTGTATAAAAATGCTTTTGCATCGATCCGAGAAAAAGGAATCAAAAACCTGGTGTTAGATTTAAGGCACAATACAGGTGGTGACATCAGGGTAGCTACACAATTGTTATCTTACCTCGCCGATTCCTCTTTTAACATTGTTAAGGATGTGAAATCAAGAGTTGCCGATCTGGCACAGAACCGTTTTTCAAAATATTTTGATACAACCGTAACGCAAGGATTTGTGCTGGGCTTTAAAACTGGCGGTAAAGAAGGTAATTGGTATCATATTAATGCAACCCCTGCATTTGGCCGGATTTATGGGCCTTTTCAACTGGCAGAAAAGGATCATTTTAACGGGAACCTAATTGTTTTAATTGATGGTGCTACCTTTTCGTCGGGCGCATTGCTTACGGCTGCTTTAAAAGCACAACGGAAGAATGTTAAATTTATAGGAAGGGAAACCGCAGGCACTGAAGAGGGCTGTAATGGGGTAACCCTTCAGAAACTAACCTTGCCCAATACCAAAATTGCAGTCGATTTTCCTTGGATGAGGGTAGTTTCGATGGCTAAAAATCCAGTTAAAGGGAGAGGTATTGTTCCCGATTATGTTGTAAACTACAAACCCGAAGATGTGGTGCGCAATAACGATGTAGATTTAAGAAAAGCATTGAGTTTGGTTAAATAGATTCGAGATTTTGTCCTGCTGAACTTGTTTTACAAGTAGAAGTAGTATTTTCAATTGTCTTGTAGCTACTACGTGGTCAGCAACTTTATGGTAACGACGGCAGATCTGAACCTGAAAATCGGGAAAACTTGAGCATCAATTTTCTGTTGTACAAAAGGAATAAGCTTTTCCCATTCTTATTTTTCACTCCTGCCTAAAACGCTTTAGGGTACCATCGTTATTGAATTGCAGGTCGTAGCGCTCGCGGCTGCCATTTATTGTGGAAGGAAACCAACGCATACCATCATCCCAAATTGAAATGTAGGCCGTAGTGGTGGGTTTTGCACCTTCAACCTGAGCGGCTTTATCATTATAAATTTGCATTACCTTGTGTGCATCTGCAAAATTTATTTTACTTAAAGGAAATGTCCTGCGCTCGATATTCCTGGCCTGTACAGGTTTTGGATCAGACCAATAACCATCTTTGTATTGGTATGCATCTACATATTTAGGGTTTTCCGGATGCTGTAAGGCCAGTTTAATGGAGCCATCCTCATAAAAGTGTACAGATTCATATATCACAATTTCTCTATCACGGTATTGTGGCAGCCGCCTTAGTTTCTCTTCAGCCTGTGCTAATTGTGAAGCACTTAACATTCCTTTCCTGACTTTTGCTGTTGGTTTTTCTGTATTGCTGTTTTTTGCCCCTGGCTGAGGCAGGTTCATATCCTTTAAAAATTCATTTACCCTTTTTTGGATTTCCTTGCTATCTGCTGGTGTTTGCTTTTGTTTTAATAGTTCCAGATCATGAAAAAGTTCTTTTGCCTTGTCCTGAAGTTCTGGCGTTTTAACCGTATCACCGTTTATCACCACAAATTTCTCCTGATGATGATGTGTAGAAGTTGTCGTTTTAGTGGTTCTGGTATATTCGCCTTCTGATCCGATACGGTTTTCTTTATTGTATTTTTTAGCCAAAGAATCGTTTGGATGAAAGGTTTCGTCCACACTTTTTGTGACCTGTTTGCAGCTCAAACACAGGAGGCAAGACAATATGATCAGGCTGGAGATGTTGTTTAAGTTTTTCATCAGAATTCTCCTTTAATTTCGTTCAGGTCTTTTTCAAGGGCAATTTTCTGTGGATTTTCTTTGAGGTAAAAAATGGATACATGTTCCTGTTTGGTTATATCCAGATCGAGCAGGTCAACAATCTTTTTTAGGTTTGCCTTATATTTTTGGTTATGTTGATCGGTAAATTCCAGTTCAAAGTTAATCATTGGCTGTTCGTTAATAAAGGTTCCGGTCTGGCTGGCCTTAATCAACCTGGCAGTTGTCCGGATACCTTTAAATTTGATTGGGAACAATTCATTTGGCTTACCCCAAAATTTGCTTTGGATAATAGTACCTAAAAACCGGTAAAAAAGAAGTACTGCGGGGCAAACCAATAACGGATGACCTATGCTCATAAAACGCCAGCCCATGCCTTCGCTTTCTGAGGAATAGGAATAAACAAAATAGCCAGCAACGATACAGGTAAAAGTGAGCCAACCCAAGTTAACCAGCGCTACTATGGTTTTGTTTATGCTCACTTCTGTACTGGCGATAATGAGATAAGGGACTTTGTTTGCTTCCTTATCCAACAGTATGCCCACGGTTTTACCAACCTCATAGCGGCGTTCGTAAGGTTTTGAATCGTTTATTGTGGTTTTTTGCCTGATTTCACTACCCGCCAGATTTTTAAACTGGAGTGTGAGTTCATAGGCATCATAAGCCACTTTAGGTTTTGACACTTTTACAGCCTCTATAATTTTGGCTTCACGTGGCTCACCGGTATTTTTGAGTTTTTCTATATTGTGCTTTATCGAAAAAGTACGGATTACCCATTTACGGTAATAGCCTATTAAAAGAATAATCCATAATAACACAGCAACCGCTACCAAACTTAACGATAGCCATGGGTCGCGTTCCATCAAGTTCGGCATGTTGTCGCTCTTAATGTTGTAATATAACAACATCGGGAAGGGAATGGCAAAAAACAACATGTAAAGTATCCAGAATATCGAAAGTCCTTTTCCCATAATTGTTTAGGTTAGATGGATTACAAAATGATGATTTTTCCTTAATTGCGCTGTATTTTGTTTTTATTGTAACGGAAATTAAAGAATGTGGCCAATTTCTATATTTTCATTTCCCTGATCATCTGCTTCCAGATATAGCCTCCAGTTTAATTTTTCGGCTAATTTAAAAATGTTTTAATGTATAGCTCCTGATCAAGGGTCTTTCCTTTGGCACAAACAATGGCAATCAAATTAATAAAGCCTGTTTTCTTTATTGAAGAAGCAAAATTTCCATCTTTTGCTTCTGCCAAAATAATGTCGACCCAAGGAAAATGATCTGCATTGCTTAAGGTTTGATGATTTTTTCGAACGAAATTCCCCGTTTGTAACAGCACATTCATTACGCTATCGGCTTCTATTTTTACAGCATGCTCCCGATCGCTTTTAATGTTATAATAGTTGTATTTATCGCTCCACATTGTTACTTTATTGCGTAATTTATTCTTCCTTAAAATACCCTCCAAACCATTGATCAAAGTTTTCTTTGTGTTTTTGCTGGGCGGTGTTAATCAACTCATTGGGCGCCTCAATCCGATCCAGGTTGTAATCGCCTTTCATCCACTTTAAATATTCACCCAGATCTTCACTTTCTTCATAGCTTTTCTCATCTTTATAGAAATAGGTTTCCTCAGAATCAACCCAGATTTCGGTATCATAGGTGAGTAAATGTAAAAACTGTTGAATATTTTCTGCAACAATATGAACTCCTCCTTCGTCTCCAAAAACCACAACAGGCATTTGGTTTAAACCTTTATTAGTTCCATCGTTCCAAATCGCATAAAACGAACCCGAACCGTTTGCCTGTGCAAAGGGCAGTAACTGGTTTAAAAAATTTTCATCTTCACTCCAGCTTTTTAAGCCCGATTTATCATCGATTAAAACACCAAAGCCTTGAGCATAATTTTCGAAGGAAGAGATATTATTTTGGAAATAAATCAGTTTTTCCAACTCGCTCGGGACCTCGGCTAGGCCTAAATTTTCTTTAAATTCTATTATGTTTAGCATTGTATTTAAATGATTAAGTCACAGAATGGATGAATTGCTAAAGAGGCATCTTTTCTACTGCAATGTTATTGTCCTTAGCATATGCATCTGCAAGTTTCCATAGCTTATTGTATTTCTCAATAAATGAGTCATAGGGTTTGGTATCGAGTTCAGTTAAGGCCTTGTTGATGTTTTCCTCGGGCCCATGTTTATCTATCATTTTGGCTATTTTGAGATGCTCTTCCTTGTAACTTGTTAAAACATAGTTGTGCAGTATTATTGAAGCATCCAGCATAGGTTTTGTTTCTGGAGTTGGCTGCAGTTTCTTTACTTTCTCCAAGTTCTTTTCGGCCCTGGCAATCGAATTTTTCATGTATTCTTCGCAATTGGTAACTTTACCGGGACCAGATACCTTTTTAAGATATTCCTGATAGCCTTCAAAATAGTAAGTGCCAAAACGTGATATATCATTGGCGTTTAAGGCTGCCTGGTCAAAATATTCTTCGGGGGTATTTACCCTAAGGTTGCATGCAGTGATGGTCGAGACCATCACCATTAGCATGACATTTTTGATGTTGAGGCGCATAAACTTCTTTTTAGTATTTACCAACAAATGAAGACTTGTCTTCGAACCATTTACCAATAAGTGGAACGGGTTTTAGTGCACCATTAGCCGCATTGATAATCCCCATAACCCAAAGAATGATAAATGCATAACCAACAAACCCCAAAAAAGATAAACTGGGCACTACAAGGGCAATGATGGTAAACGCTATGTTGAAAATGATACTCACAATGGCGAGGCCTAACGACTGTCTTAAGTGATATTTAAGCAAATTGTCAGCTTTATCTTTTCCCATAAAATAAGCTACTAACCAACCGATAAGGGTGATGTAAGAAATGATTGAAAGGGTTTTGTTGTCCATGATTTCTGTTTTTTTAGATTGAAAAATTATTTAGTTCAAATTTGGAGTTAATCATCGCTCTTTAAAAGAACTTGCCGCCTACAGAACATCTACTGTATTTTTTAAAAACGTCTACAATACATCTACAGGTATTCTTAAGTTGTTGTTGGTTAGTGTTTTATGTTTTTTAGTTGTTTTCAGCTTTTGTCTACAATTTTACCCAAGCTCCAATCTTTATACTAATTTTACGATATGAAGCATCTGGTTTTTAAAAACATATTACTCTTGATTGGGATAGTTATAGGTTGTTATACGGCCCAGGCGCAAAGCTTATTGGATAGTACAGCGCTCGATCATTTAAGTGAGAAGGATAAACCAGCCCTGCTTACGCAGTTGGCAGAAAGATATAGGGTTAATGCAAACTATGCAGCCGCAATTGTAAAGGCGCAACAAAGTGTAAGTTTGGCCATAAAACTCAAAAACGCTACCGAAGCCACAAAAGCATATGCCATGCTGACTAATGTTTATGCAAATATGAAGCAGTTTGCTTTGTTGAAAAAAACAAGCGATACCACTTTAGCTATTGGGCAAAAGGCACAACAGCCTATTGCCTTAGCTTATGCTTATTATGCGCAGGCTTTATTTTACAATGCTATCGACAATAACGAACTGGTAACTAAGTATTGCCAGATGGGGCTTAAAATGTTGGAGAAAAAATACGATCCTTATCTTACTGCTAAAATATATTACCAGTTATATGCACTGAATACGAGGTGGGACGGCGTAAAAAATGTAAATAGATACGCTCAAAAGGCTACTGAAAGTGCACTTAAAACTACCGACTATAACCTATTGAGTAACTGTTATATTGCACTGTCGGTAGCTGCCGATTACAATTTTGTAGCAACCAAAAGAGAATTACAGCGGGATAGCATTATTTACTACTTAGATAAAGTGCAAGATCTTTTTAAACAGTACCCTCAATACGTTGCCAGAAAAACATACGCTATGGCTTGCATCAATAGTGCAGATTATTATTTGAAATACTTCCCTGATACAGATCAGGCTGCGAAAGCAAATGCCATTCGGTACGCAAATATGGCCAACGACGTAATGAGAGGAGTGCTGAATGGGGAAGAGGTTAGGGCGAGTAGTTTGGGAATTTTGAGCGAATACGCCAAAAGAGATAAAAATACAGCCATGACTGAAGGGTATTTACAAGAGGCCTATAGTATGATGAAAGACCAGCAGGCGCCATATTATTATACACTGATCAATATTGTAACGGCATTATCCAGCTTTTATGAGCAAAATGGCAATTACACAAAGGCACTTGAGTTTCAGAAAAAAGCAACAGCATACAACAGTAAACTCTTTGATCAGAAGCAGGCTTTGAATGCCCAAAAACTAGAAGTACAATACGAAACTGAAAAAAAAAACAATGAGGTGAAGCTGTTAAAGCAAAGTGAAAAATATGCGCAACAGCAAAAGTATCTATACATTGGTATTGCGATCGCTTCTTTGCTTGGCCTGATATTTATGTTCCGTTCCTATCATTTCAGGCTTAGGTATTCACTGCAGCGTGAAAAACAGCTGCATCTGGAAAAGCAGGATGCTGAACTGCAGATGAGGCTGGAAAAGGAAGAGCAGGCAAGGTTAAAGGTAGAGCAACTGTTATTGGAAAGCCAGCAACAACAATTACAGAAAGAAGTAATGGCCAATCAGTTACAATTGGAACATAAAAAAGAGATGCTTTTTCAGATCAAAGAAAAGCTCAGTGCCAACGATCAACTGAATATTAATAAAATCTGGAATGAAGAACTGCTTTTGGATAACGATTTTGAGGAAGCAAAATTTCAGATCCAACAGGTACATCCAGAATTTTTCTCGCTGTTAAATCAAAGGGCACAACAAAAACTCACCCCACTCGATCTAAAACTCTGCGCTTATCTGCACTTGAAGATGGATACCAAAAAAATTGCCCAGCTGATGCATATCGAAGCCAAAAGTGTGCGCATGAGCCGCTACCGGATTAAACAAAAGTTAGGTTTAGGGAAAGAAGAGGATTTGAACTTGTTTTTGCAAAATGTTGGTTAAAACATAATCCTAATTTTAAAGGTCGGAATTAAAAATTCCGACCTTTAAAATTAGTTCTTTACCAATGTAGGTTTAGGCTGGTAATAAAATTCTTCTTCTTCAAAAGTATCTTCATCTCTCTTTTCCGTGTGATTAGCAGGTAAAAATTCATCTACTCTTACAACAGGGCCATTTTTAGCCAACTCACTACCGGCAACTTTCGATTTAAAAATAGGCCATAACAATTGTGCATACCATTGGTCGCCTTCGTAATGCGAAATGCCATAAGCCTTAGGGTATTTGCGCGTAATTAAAGCTGTTCCAAAAATAATGTCCCATAAGAAAAACATATTGCCAAAGTTGCCCTTGTAGTAACCCACGCCATCATCTGTTGTGGCCGCATGGTGCGCATGGTGGGTAGCTGGTGTAGAAATTGTTCTTTCGAGTACCCAGGCCAGTGGGTGCAGTATTTTGTATTTGTAAAAAGGTTTATCCCACGGAATGCTCGAGTGAGCCAGGGTGGTAATGGTACCTTTAATTCCTCTTACCACAATGGCAGGTATGCCAAGTCCTAAATATACCAGGGCTGTGGTTAAGTAGGTTTGTGAAAAAAACAGGGTATAAATGGCATTCTGCCTGCTGGCCATGGCCATGCCCATATACGATGCAGAATGGTGGGTACGGTGAAAACGCCATAACCACGGAATTTCATGGTGCAGCCTGTGGTACCAATACTGGGTAAGATCATCGGCAATGGCAATAATGATGCAACCCCAAAAGAAAGGGACCCACTCAAAGGTATTCTTTAAACCAGGCAGTACGGATGGTAAAAATTTTAGGCCATAGTAGGCCACAATTGGCCTGATCACCAATCTTGGCAGGGTAAAGCAGGCGATATCAACAAAACGTTCGTTTTTTGGCCACTTACCTTTATATAAGCCAAAAGAGAATTCGAGTACGCCAATAAAGAATACTAAAAAAGGAAAACCGAAACCATTTAGGTTTTCGATTATGTTTTTGATAAAATTAATCACTGGTTCCATTGCTTGATGAATTTTTAGGGTTTACAGATTTAGTTTTTTCAGCTTTGTGCTGTTGTTTTAGCCAGGGCCTGTCGCCGGTAATGTAAAACGTAACGAACATTAACACAATAGGCAATACATAGATAAAGAGGCTTAATACCGCATTTCTAATGATTTTTTGCCGGGTTTTTTCTTCGATTTTCATGGTTCATAGGATTTTAGTTTTTGTTAATGGTTTGTGGTGCTGGCTTGTTGCCAAGTAATCGCTGGGTAAGGTAAAGGCCACCAAAAATGATGATAAAGGGGATCAGCGTTACAATAATGCCCACCAATATCTTTTTCCCTAAGATGCTAAAGTCTGATGCTGTCATTTTTTTCTTTCTTTTTAAATTAATAATTAATTATATCCCGGATTTTGTGTGAGTAGCGTATTGAGTTCTCTTTCGGTTTGAGGGATAGGAAACAGGATGTTTTTTGAGGAAACAGCCAATTTTTCGGGAATTTTTTTGAGGGCATCTACATAAATATTACCACCCTGCCTTACCAGATCGAACCAGCGATGGCCTTCCTGGATAAATTCTTTTCTACGCTCTAAGAAAACAGAGTCTTTAAATGCATCTGCAGATAAACCAGGCGTTAAATCTGCAATTTTTGCCCTTGCCCTTACTTTGTTAATGGCATTGTAAGCCTCGGTGCTTGGCCCGCTGATGTTGTTTACCACTTCTGCGTAAAGCAGCAATATATCTGCATACCTGATTACAGGATAGTTTACCCCGCTCTGTGCCTGGGTATTTAAGGGGCTTAAGGTATAATCAACAAATTTGTTGAAATATGGCGTATAGGCATTTTTAAAAACCACATACTTGCCTGTTGCCGCATTGTAAACAGAATCATAAAAAGTGGTTTCGCGTCTGGTATCTATAGGAGAAAAAAGTTCGTAAACACTTTTGTTGGCAGGTACATCAATGGGGAAAGTTCCTGTATTAAATGAAGTAAAACTCTGACTGAGATTTTGTACAACATTTTTTGCCCCCAGATTACTTTCAAACTGTACAGAAAAAATATGCTCGATGCCGTTCTTGGTTGCTTTTTGAAAAACATCTTTATAATTAGGAAACAGTGCATAACCGTAACCACCGTTTATTATGGTATTGAGTTCGGTAAGGGCTTTGGGCCATAATTGCTGCGTAACATATACCTTTGCCAGCAGTGAGTGGGCTGCGCCCGATGTTGCTCTGCCTAAATCGGCTGTGCCATAATTTTTTGGCAAACTGGTGGCATCTGTTAAATCGGCAATAATCTGCTGGTAAACTGCTGCAGTAGCACTTCTTTTAACCAATAAATCTTCAATATTTACACTTTTAGGCTCGTGCAGTACCAATGGTACATCGCCATATAACCTCACCAGGTTAAAGTACAGCAGGCCCCTTATAAATTTGGCTTCGCGCACCAGCCTGTTTTTTAAAACGGTATCCGCAGAAACATTGGATATATTATCAATCGCAATATTGGCCTTATTGATGCCGAAGTACAATTGTTGCCATACTTTCTGTATCCGGCTGTTAGAAGGGATATACGTTGATACACCTAAAGCCCGCACATCAGGGTTGGTATTGCTCGGACTAAAAATCTGGTTATCGCTTGCATTTTCTACCAATAGGTTTAATTGGCGGCCATATAAAGGGAAATCGCCGTTCGGGTCGCTGTTTAAAGAACTATAAACGGCATTAACTGAAGAAATCGCATCCGATTGTGTTTTAAAAAACTGCGAACTTACAATAACTGAACTCGGGTTTTCTTCGAGTTTTTTGCAGGCTGTAGCCGTAAATATTATGATTGTTAATAACCAGATTATAGGATGGGTGATTGTTTTTTTCATCTGTATATTAATTTTATAAAGTAATGGATAAGCCAGCCAAAAAGGTTCTGGTGGCCGGGTATGTTCCAAAATCGATTCCCTGTTTGGTATTGTCATTGTCGTAAAAATTTACCTCAGGATCCAGGCCAGTGTATTTTGTAACGGTGAACAGATTTTGAACGGACACATAAAATCTTAAATTTTTAAACTTGATTTTATTTGCCCATTCTGTTTTAAAGGTGTAGCCCAATGAAACGTTTTTAAGCTTTAGGTATGAGGCATCTTCAATTAGGCGGTCGGTTACCTGTGGTACCGGCGAGTTGGTGGCGCGTGCAACAGTCGCATCCTGGTGTTGTGGTGTCCAACGGTCTAACAATGTTGCCGATGCGTTTTGGGTAAGGGTAGGGCGCTCTAAACTTTGCTGAAGCAAGTTAAATACCTTGTTGCCATAAGAACCCTGGAAAAATATCGACAGATCTATTCCCTTGTAATTAAAAGTATTGTTTAAACTGCCTGTAAACTTTGGCTGTGCACTACCCAGGTTATGTTTATCGGCAGTGGTAATAATACCATCCTGGTTGCTATCTACATATTTTGTATCGCCAGCCTGCTGCGGTACACCTCCCAACAGTGGTGTGCCATTAGTAAGATCGGCCGTTTTTAAAAGTCCGTTCGTATTATAACCCCAAAAAGTACCAACCGGCAAGCCAACCTGTACAATTACGGGCGACACCTGTCCTGTTGGCGCAACGGGGAAAAAGCTTTTTACATTTTCTCCCAGGCTTAGCACCTTGTTGCGATTGGCACTAAAAATCAATGTGCTTTTCCAGTTAAAAGCGGGTGTTTTTATATTTTCGCTATTCACAGAAAACTCAATACCACGGTTAGATACACTCCCGATATTTTTTAGCGCGCTTGCATAGCCGGTGTATAATGGGAGCGGCACATTAAGCAATAAATCGGTTGTTTTTTTGTAATAAGCATCAAAGGCAATGGTTATCCGGTTGTTTACAAAGCCCAAATCTAAACCTGCATTATACTGAGTAGTGGTTTCCCATTTCAGGTCCGGATTGGCAATTTGTATGGGCGATATGCCAGTAACCAGTTTCCCGCCAAGGTAATAGTTGGTTGGCGACAATGAAGAGAGCGAACTGTATGGCGGTATTTCCGAATTGCCTGTTTGGCCTGCACTTAAGCGAATTTTCAGGCTGTTAACTATATTTTGGAGCGGTTTAAAAAATTCTTCGTCGTTAACATTCCACGAAACACCTACAGAAGAAAAGAATCCCCATTTATTTTCTTTACCAAGTTTGGAAGAACCATCGGCCCTTTCGGATAAGGTAATATTGTAGCGGTGCAGGTAAGAATAGTTAATACGTGCAAGAACCGAGTTAAGGCTCGAACTGTGGGCAGCTGAGTTGGGCAGGTTGGCAATACCAGCATAAGATAAATTATCAAACGTGGTTAAATCGTTGGGAAACTGTTGCGCTGATGTGGTAAAAGATTTACCATTTTCGTACTGCGTAGAATAACCCACAAGTGCATTGAGGAAGTGTTTATCTCCGAAAGTATGGTTATAGGTAAGGGTATTTTCGTTCAGCCAGCTTAATGCATTGCCCGAGCCCAGGGCAGCATAGCCTTTGGTAGCATAACCTGTAGATCCTCCTGCCGGTGAGGCTGTAAAAGAAGGGGCATAATATTGCTGATTGGTGTTCAGGATATCGACCCCTGCCGTAACTTTAAGTGTTAGATCTTTTAAAATTTTATATTCGGCTGCAATGTTGCCCAATATCCGGTTGAGGGTATTTTGGTTTGTAGTGGTCACTATATCCTGTAAGGGATTAGTTGGCACTGCATTTAGTGGATTACTGATATTATAGCTGCCGTCGGCATTTTTAATTGTGGCAATAGGGCTGGTGAGGATTAAGCTTGCATAGGCATTGCTAAAGTTAATGCTGTTGTATGCACTGCCCGGTAGCTTGTTCTCTATAGATCTGCTGCCGAAAAAATTGACTGTAACTTTAAATTTTTCTGAAATGTCTTTCTCGTAATTAATCCTTGCTGAATATCTTTTATATCCTGAATTTGATATTACACCGTCCTGATTAAAGTAATTGCCCGAAATTAAATACCTCGATTTTTCATCTCCCCCTGAAACAGAAAGCTCTTGATTAAAGATTGGTGCGTTACTTAAAGCCGAACCTTGCCAATCTGATCCTGAACCAAACGTAGCTATTTGTGCATCGTTATAAGTTTTCGGCACACCATCACTTGTATTTACATCGTTTATTAAGGTTGCCCATTGTGCTCCATTTAGTAAATTGAGCTTTCTTGCTACGGTTTGCGTACCGTAATAGGCATTATAATTTACGTTGTTTACACCTTTTTTCCCTTTTTTTGTGGTGATGATAATTACCCCATTGGCTCCTCTCGATCCGTAAATGGCTGTTGCTGATGCATCTTTTAGTACTTCTACCGATTCGATATCGCTTGGATTAATGGTGGAGAGTGCGTTTGAACTGGTGCCAATGGAACCAACGTTAGCATTGTCGTTGTTGTTGTATACAATAAAACCATCTATAACGTAGAGCGGCGCATTACCAAATGAGATGGAATTACCGCCCCTGATCCTCACCGTGGCTGTACCGCCCGGTTGCCCCGAGTTTTGTGTTACGCCGATACCAGAAACACCGCCTTGTAGCATATTATCGAAACTTGCAGCGGGTTGTGCCAACAGGTTTTTGGAAACCGAGCCTACCGATCCGGTAACGTCGCTTTTTTTCTGGCTGCCATACCCCATTACAACAACATCGTTCAGGCTACTTGCTTTTTCTGCCAATAGAATGGTAATCGGGCTTCCATCAACCACAATCTCTTTGGTTTGATAACCAATAAAACTTACTATGAGGGTATAAGGGAATTTTTGTCCGGTACGGAACGAAAAGCTTCCATCGGCTGCGCTGGTTACGGCATGTGTAGTTCCTTTTATGGCCAAAACCACATTGCCGATAGGCTGTTTCGTTATCGAATCTTTTACTGATCCTATTAACGTTGAGTTAATGATTGGGGTACTTTGCTGTGCGCTTGCATTTTTGGTAAAGATGGCAATTGCAAGAAATACCATCAGCCTGGTGGCTATTTTTTTTCTATGGATAGATTTTTCCATATATTTATACAGTTTTATTTAATGATTTGAATTGTTAGTAAAACACTTGATAACCAGAAGTGATTGGCGTTACGCTGGTTATCGAATAATATCCGGCAGGGCTTCCCTGTCGGTTTTGTTTTTTATGATAGACACTATCTCATTTTGTACGCTGTTTAGAAAAGATACACTTCTGCAGTTAGCCTTAGGCCAGTAATTATTTAAAAAAGAATGGGGGTGAGGAGCGCTGCTGTATTAGCAACAACAGGAAAGGCACATTCGCATGGAAACAAATTGTAAATGGTGCATTGTAATTTAATTTATCGTTAATATAATTAACATCATTTTGACAAATATATAAAAAATTATCAAAAAGACTACAAAAACTATAGAATTTATAGTTTTTGTAAAAAAAGCCATTCATGTCTAAAATGAAATTAAAGACGCTGTTAAATAAACAGCAGTGTGGAGTAATTATTCTAAGTTTTTTAATCGTGGTGTTGAGGAGGATATTCTAATTTCTTTACGCTCTTTAGGAGAAGAAAACTTGTAAAACAGCAGCCAATAAGTGATGGCCATAATCAACATACCTAAGAGCGCACTGATTATATCATTCCTTTTCATACTTGTTTCGCTACAAAAAAAATGCCGATACGCCGATATTGATCCCAATAATTGTTTTTCTTCTTCTTTTTTATCGATTTCTTAATTTTTTAAGAACAAAGTGAGAAGTCTGCTTTTCGGAAATGAGGAGGGCTTTGGCTATAGTGTAAACAAAAAAAGCCAAAATAATAGGACTTTTTTTGTGGCGATAATATATTATACCCGGAGGCAATAAAGTTTTATTTCTTTGGTAGTGCGTTGGGGTTATTGGTATTTTCTGTCCTAAATAATGGTGCCTGATAATCTTTTGGTAAGTAATCTGCTGGAATGGTGGTGGCATTTCCATCTCTGAGCGCTTTATAATGTGGTGACATAATTTCTACTCCGGCCTGGTTAAACTGATCCTGTATGTTTGCATGCAAAGCAGAATAGATTACGGCCTGCCGGTTTGGCGATTTAGTAAAGGCATTTAATCTATAGCTTACATAATAATCGTCAAGGCTGGTTTGGAGCACATATGGCTTCGGTTCAGCATCAACAAGTTCTGTTGCTAAGGCTGCATTAATGAGCAGTTCGTGCACTTGCCTCCAGAGCACATCATAACCAATAGTTACTGTGGTATGGATGATGAGCCCCTTTTCAAGCGCTTCAATACTAAAATTTACCGTATGGTTATTCATCACGGTCGAGTTCGGGATAGAAACCACCTCATTCTGAATAGTGCGTACCCTGGTAACCAGTAATGTTTTTTCAATAATATCTCCTGTAACTTCTCCAATCTTTACCCGATCGCCTATCCTAAAAGCCCGCATATAGGTGAGTACCAGGCCAGCAACAACATTGCCAAGCGCACCTGCTGATCCGAAAGTAAAAAGAACACCCATGAAAACCGAAACCCCTTTAAAAACACCCGAATCAGATCCCGGGAGATAAGGAAAAATGACAATAAGCATAAAAGCCAGAATTAACACACGGATAATCTGATAGGTAGGATTGGCCCAATCTTTATAAAAACCTGGTATATTGAGTTTGCCCCGTTCGATCTCCATTTTGATAAACCTAACAAAGCGGATCACATATCTGAATACCACCAGAAGAACCAGTATAGTCATCAGGTTGGGAATATAGTTCCATACCGCAATGCCAATTCTTTTAAGTGGACTGAGGATATAATTCAACAGGTTAACAGAGAGATCGCGCGTAAAGGGGAAAATTCCAAACAGCACAGGAAAGGCCAGATAAATTACTGCCAGAATAATCCCATAACGAATGATTTTCAAGAGTATCGTAATTATAGCCAGTTGACGGTTTACATCTAATAACTCATAGTTTTTGATTTTTATACCATCTTTAAAACGTCCTTCTGCAGAGAAAAATTTGGTTGATATTTTTCTGAAGAGCCTGTTAATAAGATAGATTAAACCAATTACCACTGCAATAACCAATATTGTCAATAAAATTTCCCTCAATAATACCTGCCAACTGGTATCGTGAACGTATTTATCGAGAGCAGCTACTACTCGCTTTTTGATTTCTGAAGTGTAAACCTCGCGGTCGCTTCTGGCCCATAATGCATCCTGATCAGTTATAGAAAGCAATAAGGTGTTACCATAGAGCAAATCGGTAGTTTGTTCGGCAGGGATAAGCTTAAGTGAATCGGATGAAAAATTCGCGCCATCGCCAACTCTTTCTAGTCTGTCAGCCACAGCTTTTGTCCTGTCGGTGGCACTAAAACTGCCCAGCTTGGCATAAATAAAATAGAGTGTATCGCCATTAAATACAACTGGTACACCTTTGATAATCTTGCGTAAAGAATCTATCTGACTTATCTGACGGAAACGATGAATGGAATCTCTTTTTTTGAGTGATTTTAATTCAGCCATTAAACTTTCCCGTTGCAATTTGTCTGTTGTTCCCAGTGCGCTTACACGTTGTTCTAGTTCTGCTCGCTTAAGTGAATCAGAAAGCCGCTCCGCAGAGAGTTGATTTACTTTATTGAATTCGTTTTCTAGCTTTCCATTCTTTAGGCTGTCTGATTTTAATGTTGTGCTGTCCTGTCCAAAAGTGTAAATAGATACAGCAGCATTTAACAGAAAAATAGATAATGTAAAAAATTTCGTCATGTTATCTTAGGCTAGGTTAGCGAAAATAGCCAAAAAAATGAAGAAATACAGGCATTTATCGCCAATAGTTGCTGCGCTTTAGCCGTTACATTTTTTATATTTGTTTATTGCGGAATTGATTCCTCCAAGGGCTAATAGCATAAGAATAAAAGAATGGTCTATTACCATACTATAATGTAAAAGCACCTGAGTGGGGTATTTATTGCCATAAATTTATATAATTGAACGATGATTAAATAGTATGGAAGGGTTTTACAAGCAAAATGGTACATCTATAAATACTTTTTGGGTTGCCATGCCGGTAATGCGAAATTTAATATTACTTAGTGCAAGGAATGATGCAGAAGTAAATACCATTTGTAGTGCAGGTAACATTAATCGGGATGATCTGAGCAAGATAGAAATGAAAGTTTCGCTTGAAGCAAACATTGCCATTATGGATGCTATGCTTCAAATTTCTGCCGACAAAAATCTGGGACTCCACTTAGGAGAAAAGGCAACACCTCCCATTATAGGTCAGGCCGGTCATTTACAGCAAAGCGATAGGGATGTACTCTCTGCCTTCAAAAAAACAGTGTACTTTACCCGGACGTTTACAGCATTGTATGATTTTGCCCTTGAAGAAAAGAATAATGAAATTCATCTTCATTATGAACCTGTTCAATTATGGAATGATATAGATCCGGAAACGGCAAGGCATGGTGTAGATATCCCATTTGCGGCAACCCTTAATTTCATAAAAGTACTTTCTGGCCAAACGGTATACCCGGTAAAGGTATTTTACAGATACCCAAAAGTTTCTGATACTACCGAACATGAAAGGATCTTTAAATGCAGGCCAGGTTTTAATCAGCCCTGTAATTGTATTGTATTTAACAAAGCAGATTTAGAAATTCCTATTTTGGGATATAACCCAAAACTAAATGCTGTTATCGAAAACATGCTCCACGAAAGGTTAAGACAAGCAGCAGAAGGAGTAAGGTTTAGTGCAAAAGTAAAGGAAGCCATTTTGAATAATTATCAATTTGACTTCCCTCAATTAGAAAACATAGCTGTCTTTTTAAATATTACCCCCCGAACTTTACAAAGAAAATTACAAGACGAGAATACAACTTATAGAACACTCAGTGATCTGGTAAAGTATGAGCTTGCAGCTGCTTTGTTGAAACATAATGAACTGTCTATTTCGGAAATTGCCTATAAGCTTGGTTATACCGATCCGAGCACTTTCAGAAAAGCCTTTAAACAATGGAGTGGAAACACACCTGCAGATTACAAAAGCAAAATTACGCTTTAAATTTAACCCAAATATATTCGTCATACACGTTATTATTTTTAATAACAGACTTTTTATGAATGCATTCTAGTGCATATCCATTCTTCTCTAATACCTTCATAGATGCCTTATTATATTCAAAAACGCCAGCTTCTATCCTTGTGATATCAAAAGTTTTAAAAGCATAATCGGTCATCAATTTAATAGCTTCAGTTGTAATTCCCTTACCCCAAAATGGTTCGGCAACCCAGTAACCAATTCTAGCATTAAATCTATAAACATTCTCTTTTGGGGTAATACCAATATCCCCGCAAAAATTCCCATTATAAAAAACAAGAAACCTCTCGGCGGTTATTTTATCTAGGTTTTTTTGAAACAATTCTATTCCATCATTTCTGGTATAAGAATTAGAGGGCATATCTAATTTATTGTTCAATATGCTTGGGTTGTTCTTAAATTTAACAAACTCATCAAGATATTGAATATCATAATGAACTAATTTAATCATGTAGACTATAAAATAACATTATACATTTTACCTAATGATTGCTACTAAACATATCTCGATACATTTTCCAGCCATCTTTTGTTTTTTTCCAAAGTACCAGATATTTTCCATCATCTATAACTTTATCATTTCCATCCTGAGCCTCCAAACGCCCTACTTCTGTAATATAGCCTTCGCCACTACTATGAATTTCCGTTTGGATAAATCTGCCACCGCGAACTCCTGCCGCATAGGCATGCTTAAAAAATTTGTCCATTTCTTCTTTACCGCATATCGTTTTAGAATTTGGAGGCATAATACACGCATCCTCTGCATAACAGGTTAAGATGGATCCGTCATTTTTAAGGAATAAGCTACGATAAATCGCGTTGCTCTTTGCAATGGCAACTTTTGCTTCTTCAAGCATTTCATTTTTTTTTGATTGTGATTGGCAGCCGATTGAAAACATCAATAAGGCACTCAGCATTACTGGAAAGATTGATTTCATGATTTTTATATTTAAGTGATTTTAGGTTTTCATCAGTATAAATTTGTTTTCAACATAATCCTTATTTCAGAAAAGGTTGAACCAATTCGACAATTTTTTGGGCTCGCATAATTAATCCCACATGGCTTGTGTTTGGTAGAATAGCCAATTGCGATTTTGGAAATCCTTCCATATCAGCGAATACATTACCACCACATAGTTGATATAACTTTGCTTTATGAACTAAGTCAACACCATCATTATCTCCAAATACAAACAGTGTTTGTGCTTTAATATTTTTCAGATTTTCATCGCCCAAATCAAAGTCTTCAGTGTCGAATTTTATAAATTTGCTTACAAAGCCATGCCATTTTTGTTCATTAGCATAGCTACTTTCATGTGCCGCTTTGTAGGGTGTTTGGTCCAAAAAATCAGGCTTCAACGATTTTAGCATTGTTCGCATTTCAGGTAACCATCCTGTGTATTGATAGGGAGTAGAAAGTATCACTAGTTTATTTACTAACTGAGGCTGCTGTATAGCAACCTGCATGGCTACTGTTCCGCCTACGCTAAAGCCCATCATGTCGGCTTTGTCAATCTTTAAATAGTGCAATAACTCAATTACATCACTTGCCAATAATTTATACGAAAAGGGTCTTTCAATATCCTTTGTATGTCCGTGACCTTGTATTTCTACAGCAATCACTTTCCTTGTTTTTGATAAGTCAGGAATTAAGCTACTCCAGCAAAGGCCAATGGTTTGATAGGCTCCATGTATTAAAACAATTGGTTTACCCTGTCCATAAACTTCATAATACATTTTCAATCCGTTTACAGGTGCATAGCCTGCTGTATCGGGCTTTTGTAAAACAGATTGTTGAGCCATTATTATCGTTGTAATGAAAAGACAAACAGCAGTTAAGATGGTTTTTACCACTACTTTGAATTTAGCTTTCATACCTTATACTGCTTTTGATTTGTATTGAATAAATGTAATTCCACAAGCAAAGGTTTTCGATTGGACGAGCTCTAAACTCGTTCTATTGTGAAACGGCGCCAAACCATTTCCAATGGCAATTGGATGGATGTAGAGGTTATACTCATCAATAAGATTTTCGCTAATCACATTCGATGCAAAATTATGCCCCCCATACATAATTATGTCGCCGCCATCTTGTTGTTTCAAGTTGTTGATTTCAGTTTTAAGATCTTTAGTTGCAAGAGTTGTATTCTCCCAAACTGATTTTGTAAGCGTATTTGAGAAAATAACCTTGTGCGTATCGTTCATTTTTTTTACGAACACTGGATCTTCTCCTGCAGGGTCAGCTAGCCGTTCTTTCCAAGTTGGAATAAAGCCCTCTGCCAATTTTCTTCCCAACAAAATACAATCAACAGGGGCAGCTAATTCATTTAAATGCTTTTTTAATTGCTGATCAAAATCCCAAATCATCCAATCCATTTCTTGGTTTGGGCCAGCACAATAACCATCAAGAGACAGTTGCATTTGTAATTTAAGTTTACGCATGGTACATCGATTAATTTAATCAAATTTAAAAGGACTGTTCATCCCGATCTGGTATTTAATACGACAAAAAAGGGAGAGAATACGATATTAATTTTCTTGTATGCTGGATTTCTGAAATAATTTTATTCAGATCTGCGAATGATAAAATAGTACCTTACAAAAGGTTGTCGTGTAATTTAAGTATCAAAAGAACCGAATTAAGTTGTTTTTATACAGGCTATTATGCTTAATAAGAACGAAAGTATTGAGGCATATGTACGAATATGATGGAGATTGTTCCAGTTGGTTTCAAATATATCTCTTGTAATTTTCAGGTTTTCTGATGACGTGTTTGTAATATCAATTTTTTCGAGCATTTCATTGAGCGGCACATTACCGAATGCAGTAACGCCGAATACGCCAATTGCATATACAAGCAAAGCCACCAGCAGAAAGTAAAAAGAAAGGGTATCATTATGTTTATAACAAAGCCAGCAACTTATTGGCAATACAATCATGCTTCCAATAAAGCTCAAAAAGAAATAAGGGTTAATAATTTCCTTGCTAATGGATTGAAACGATTGCAAATATGCTTTATCCGAGAGGTTGCCTAAGCCTTTAATTACCGAACAATCATAGCCATAAAAAAGCCCAGCCAGTAATCCAGTTAATAACACTGTAGCTATCTGCACCCATTGCATTGTTGATACATTTATGGTTGGTTCCATATTCCTGTTTTTATTGTTTTATTAATGTATTCTTGAAACGATGTTGGTTTTCTCTTTAAAACGGTTTCAACATCATTTGTTATAAACTCATTTCTACCATCTAACACTTGGGTAAACAAATAGCTTATTAACGAGATAAACTCTTCCGATAGTTCATAGCTTCTAAGCATATCTGTATAATCGTGTATGCTGATTTCAGCATATTGGATTTCTTTTTTTATAGCGGTGGCGATAAGAGAGACAGCTTTTTCAAATGATAATAATGTAGGGCCAGTTAACGAGTAGATTTGATGCGAATGAGCATCATCCATTAAAGCTTCCACAACAACATCGGCAATATCATCTGCATCTACAAAAGGCTCATCGGCATTTATTTTTGGCAGTATCATTTCGCTAGCTAATATCGAATCGAGCAAGAAGCCTTCACTAAAGTTCTGCATAAACCAACTTGCCCTTACAATTGTCCAATCTAGCCCCGATTTTATAACCAAATTTTCACATAATTCTGCTTCATGTTCTCCCCTTCCCGATAGCAGGACTAGTTTTTGAACTCCGGCATATTTAGCTTTTTGAACAAATGATTGTATAATCTGTTGTGCCTGTGGAATAGCTATGTCGGGTTGAAAAGTGATATATACTTTTTCAATTCCTGATAGCGCAGCATCCCAGGTTTCTTCTTTATACCAATCAAAAAAGGGTGCTATATTTCTTGAACCAGTTCTAATAGGAATGCCTAGCTTTGCAAGTCTATCAATCACTCTTCGGCCTGTTTTACCAGTGCCACCCAGTACTAAAGTTGTATTATCCATATTTTTATATTTAGTTAAGCATTAATAATCCGTATCATGATTTATCGTTCCAGATCAATATCATGAGTTCCTGTTTTTTTGATAAGCTGGTACCCAAATCCGAGTACAAATAGAATTGAACCAAGCAAATAAATATTTAGACCAATCTCAGCCAGTACTTTTAGCTCGAAAACATTTCCCATAGCATCTATCAGTGTTGCTATTCCGGTAACCACAGCAATGATTCCGATCACTTTTTGATCATCGTATAAAAGCCTTCCTATCCCGATAAACCAAACAGAGGCAAACAAGGCCTCCAGTATATTCCAAAGCCCTTTGGTTACAATGGTGGTTAAAACAGAAATGACAAGGGTAATAATTTTGGATTCATCGCCCGAAGCATTTAGAAAATCGTGCATCAACGGTGGCCAGGCTACAGCAAGCGTAACGGCACCAATTGCACCTATCAGCACATAACACAGGCCGCTATTTGTAAAGAGTGAAAGCCAAGGTGTACGGAATCTGTATTGCTGATCGAGATAAAAAACAAGCGGGAGCAACAAGAGGTAATAACCGAACATATCCAAAATATTAAACCAATAAGCGGCTTTAAACTGATCTGCATATTGCAGAATGAGTTTTGGGTCGGAAAATGCTTCGAAATTATAATTGACTGCTATGGCCCCTATCCATAAACAGGCTACGGATAAAATGCCGGAAAGTATGCTGATACAGCCTATGGCCTTGCGATAGTTCATAAAATTTGATTTAAAGTGTGGAGAGATATGCTTTCAATAATTCGATTCCTTCGGTGTGTGTAATCGTTGTTCCAAGTTTTGGCATGCTCTTCTTCTCCATATCAATGATGATCGACTTTTTATAGTTTCTTAAAAAGGTTTCATCAAATGGTGTTTCATAAGCTGGTCTGAACACAATTCTTTTACAACTACCGCCATCGTTATGACAATGGGCACAGTTAACATCCAGGTAAGCCCTGGCCCGTTCTTCGAGTGTATGGCTTGGGTCTTCCCAATTGGGTAAACGGCCAAATGATGACGGGTTAATATTTGCGAACAAGCCCTCATTTTGCAAGTGGGTTAACTGATTGATCGGAGCTCCGTTTCTGGTTACCGTTCTGTTTAAATTGCGGATTTTTAGGCCAATAGGTGTGCTTATATCAGCCGATTGGTGGCAGGTGTTACATTCGGTATTATTGGGTATATGGTAATTAACAGTTTTAGTAATGCCCTGCTCGTCTATCCAGGTGATGTTTTCTGCGGCACCTGTTGTAATCAGTATTGCATCATTCTGGCCATCATCCCATTTGTAGGTTGCTACATTCCATACATCTTGATGTTTAATCAATAACCTTGTTTCTATGATTTTCTTTCCCAATAAAGGGTTTTGCTTGTTTTTGTAATAATAAAAGGTTTTTACCAAGATTGTCCCATCCGGAAAATTCGGCAAACCATCGCCAGCAGGACTCAACTTTGTACCCTTAGGTAACTGAATGAGGCGCTGCTTTTCGGCATAATCTGTAAACAGGGCTGTTGAAAGTTCATAAACTTTAAATGTTGATTCTGGAACCAGCTCTGAAGGTTTCCCCTGAAAGATATGGTACTCCGATAATTTTTCCTTAAACGAAATGTTATTGGATAGGGTGATCAAAAAACTATCTTTTTGACACGATTGTATGTAGGTCATGCAGCTAATCGAAACTAGTATGCCTGCCATCGCCTTAAAGGTATTTGAAAACATCTTGTATCTTTTTTCTACAAAACTATCTTACCGGCTAGAAATAGAATGGCTAAAAGACGACAAAAAGCAGGATGAGTTGCGACAGAACGCAGGGAATGATAAAAAATATTTTTTTGAGGAGAAATGTAAAGAAAGGCCACCTTTAAAATCCGATAATTGGTGGATTTGAAGGATTAATCGGTGTAGCGGTTAGTTTTGGTGAGTTTTTATACTCAAATAAACCGCTGTTTTTAGTTTATAGGATTTATTGCTTAAAGTCCTGCCGGCAGAACTTTAAGCAATAATTTTATCATAGCTTAAAAGCCATATAAGGTAAGATCGCCGATAGCCACTTTACTTTTTTCAGGCTGAACGTCTGATATTTGAATTTTTAGGTATCTGATATTTTTGCCTTCAAAAAACACGGGCGCATAATCCTGTCCTGATACTTTTCTCAGAGTAATTAAATCAATCCATTTTATCCCATCAGCAGAACACTGAAGCGAATAGTTATACCAATCGCTGTCTTTGCCCCAAATAATGCGGTTGCCTTTCACTGTAACAGATTTTCCCAGGTCGATATTTATGGTTAAGGGAAGTAGCTCTCTTGATGCTGTCCAGATTGTTCTCGGATCACCGTCAATTAATTTCTCAAATTCCGAGGTACCTATCTCTTCATGAAAACCGAACATATTTGGCATTAGCTTAATGATTGGAGGCAATTGATCAGATTTTATGTCTGCGGTAACCGTATCGGCAGTTTCTGCTTCACTTTTCCATTTTATGTGGTCACCATCAGCTGCGTAAATTCCTTTGTAAGGCACAGCAACTACTGTTTTGGTTGCAGGTTTAAGGCCAGGTGAGGAAGCGGTTATATTGATATTACCTGCGTTTTCGCTGGTGCGGATGATGCCATAACCGATACCTCCTTCAGTTTGTTGATCGGAGATTTTTAAGCGTGTCTTATTTGCGCCTATCAATGTCCCTTTTCCTGAAACACTTAAGTTGATCGGGTAAGTCTGTAGCTGTTCTTTGTTACTGATCACTGTTCCATTCCGATCACACACTTTAATGTAAATTGGGATCATATCTGAGCCATCGGCTATAGGACTGATCCCACGGTCAGCAACTTCGATTTCTAAATGGTCGGGCTGTTCTGGAGTTCTGACCACATGCGAACAGGTTATTTTACCATCTAATATCCCTTCGGCCCTTAGTATACCTGGCTCATAAGCATTCGTTTTAAACTCAAAGTACGGGCTACCGCCTTTAGCGGCAACAAATGGCGATGTTTTTGCATTTTGCGCCCTTGATATTTCACCCAATAAGCGGTTGTTACGGTAAAGCCTTACCTTATCGCAATTTGAAAAAATAATCAGATTAGAATCAATACTGGGGTTATTATTATAACTGGCAATAAAAATATTTGGGCCATATACCGGATTTCGGGCATCTTGCATCGCTTTTAACTGGTAGTAACCAAACTTTTCATAGCGGTCGATATCCACCACGCCGCTGAATGCGGTAAGTGGGTCCGATCCCCGGGTATAATCGTTAAAGCTCCAGAGAAAATATCCTCCCATCCGCTTATTGGCGTCTAACTTGGCATGGTCCCAATAACCACCTTCTTCTTCGAGCATCGTTCCGTTCAGTGCATTCTGCCTCAGTGTACACTGGGCAATCAGTCCTTTTGCGGTGTACATCCGCGATGCCCTTAAGCCGTTTTCCTTCTTGGGGTCGGCAATCCAGGTGTCGCCCCATTCGCGTGTGAGCGATGGCATTGAAGGCATTGGGTCGGTGCCGTCTTCGTTGATTACCTTATAACTTACATCGTAATATTTTTTTCCTTTAGCAAAGAAATCATCGGCAGTGAACATCTGGTTATTTGGCATTTCCTCGTGAGCGATGCGCACTACTTCTTTTGCCCAATAATCGGGTGTTGGTGATTCGTTGAGCGATGTTTCCCACAAAAATACCGACGGCCGGTTACGGTCCCGTCTGATCATTTCCCGTACCTGCTCATAGCTTCGCTGGATAAATACCGAATCTTTATTAAAGAACTGCCAGCCTGGTTCGCATTCGATTACCAATAGGCCCAATTGATCGCATGCATCTAAAAATACCGGAGACTGTGGGTAATGTGATGCCCTGACTGAATTAAACCCTCCTTTTTTGAGCTGTATCGCATCACGCCACTGCATAGATTCAGAAGCGGCATCACCGATGTTCTGGTAGCTTTGGTGGCGATTGGCCCCACGTAGGTAAAGTTTTTCGCCATTTAGATAAAAACCATCGGCTTTCCCATTCGCCGAAGCAAAAGAAATCGTTCTAATGCCGATGGAGGTAACTTTTAGATCAACTAGCGTTTTACCATCATATATTTTTGATAATAGTTGATATAAGTGAGGATGATCAGGATGCCATAGTTTAGGTTTTAAAACCGTAAGCTTTTGTACATACTCCTGATCAGAATGGCCTGCTAATAAACTTTCTGAACTTACAGTGGCTATTTTTTGCCCGTTTTTATCCTGTATAATGGTAAGCACTTTAAGGTTAGCGGTGCTATTGCTGCGGTTAACCACATGAGTTTTGATGCTCACCTCAGCCTTTTGTTTATCTACCTTTGGAAAGGAAACAAATAAACCACCGCCCGCTATTTTCTTGGCCTCTAATGCATCTGATATATGTATTTTATTACTGAACTGGAGCGTTACACTGCGATAAATGCCACCGTAATAGAGGAAATCCATTTTAGCCTGCGCCTTTCCCGGTGGGGTTAAAGGATCATCCTGGTTCGATACACGTACCGCCAGTACATTATTGGTTCCATATCTTACTTTATCGCTTATATCTACATTAAAAGCCAGATAACCACCAAAATGCTCCTTCAGCTTTTCGCCGTTTAAAAATACCGCACAGTTTTTCTGTACCCCGTCGAAATTTAAGGTAATACGTTTCCCTAAGCTGGCTTTATCGATTTTGAAATACCGGCGGTACCAGCCAATACCGGTATAGTTATTATTGCCTCCATTATGCTTTGGCTCAAGGCGCATGGTATGTGGAATACTTACAGCGGTCCAATTTTCATCGTTGTATTTTATGGCCTCTGCTCCAGGTGCATCACCCCGGAAAAATGCCCAGTTGGTATTAAAATTTAAACTGAGCCTGGGAGAGGCAGCAGGGGTTTGACTAAAACCATAGGAGGTAAATAATACAGATAAAAAGAAGGCAAATAATCTGAAGTTAATTTTCATGGTAGGGGAATGGTATCACTGGTGGAGATATGTTCATCTTGTAAATTACTTTTTTATCGTTTTGTAGTGGTAATCGGATCATTTTACCTCATCGGTATCGCGCATCATTTTTGATTTCTTAATTGGGGTTTTCTTCACCGGTACCTGTTTTTTTGGTGAGTTTCCGCTTACAAAAAAGCTTTTTTGTAACCGGATATCATCATAAGATGCACCTATCATTGCCTTAAATTCCCCAGGTTCCAATACTACTTTATTGTCGACATTGATCAGCGTCAGATCATCGGGAACTATTTGGAACGTTACCCATTTCGATTCTTTAGCTAACAGCGGGATACGTTCGAAGCCACGCAATTGTTTCTCGTAGGTTGTGGTAGAACTCACCACATCATTGATGTATAACTGTACGACTTCATCACCGGCTAAATTACCGGTATTGGTTATTTTACAACGGATACTGACCTTTCCGGTTTTACTCTCAATACTATCAACTGAAAGACTGTCATAGGCAAACTTGGTGTAAGATAATCCATACCCAAAACAGTATAAAAGCCCTTTGTTGGCCACTGAATAATTGTTCATTGGCTCCCAATTGGCATTTGGTTTTGCCGGAATGTTGAAAGGAAGCTGTCCTACGGATTTCACCCAGGTTCCATTTAATTTACCACCCGGATTATACTCGCCTTTTAATGCCTCGGCAATGGCCTGCCCACCCTGCGCACCAGGGTAAGGTGCGCTCAGTATCGCTTGACAGTATTTTTGGGCATAGTTGATGGAGGCTGGTCGTCCCCAGATTAATACCAGAACGATCGGTTTACCTGTTTTTTGCAGCGCCTCTAGCAGCCTCTCTTGGTGTCCGGGTAAATCCAAACTGCTCCGTGTACGGCTTTCACCAGATGTACTTGTTCCATCGCCCAGCACCAGTACCGTTACATCGGATTTCAAAGCCAGCTCAACAGCTTCTTTAATAGATGTGTTTTCATCGGTAGTCAGGGTATCGGGAATCAGTTCGCTTTCAGGCCACCCTTTATTAACCAGCTCGATTCCTTTTGCATAGTTAATCACGACATTCTCGCCCTTGTAAACATTTTTCAAGCCATCGTATACGCTGGTAAATGCAGCAAAGTCCATAGGCCCATAATGTGTCGGCACGTAGTTGTTTTTGTTGGCATTTGGGCCAATAACTGCAATTTTTTGGAAATTCCCTTTTAAAGGGAGCAAATCGTTTTGATTCTTCAACAATACCAAGCATTCTCTGGACGCTCTTAAGGCAGCTTTGAGGTGTTCTTCGCTTGAAATCGTTTTTTGTGCTGCCTCGGGCTGGCCGGTATAAGGGTTATCGAACAGGCCCAGCCAAAACTTTACATACAGCACATTTTCTACAAGCTCATTAATCCGCTGGATAGGAATCTTTCCCTCTTTAACTAAAGCCCTGACGTTTTGAATGTATTCAGTTGGGTCATTGAAGTCTGTTCTTACATTTAGTCCGGCTTTCAGCGCCATTAAACAGGCTTCTTTGTGATCAGCGGCTACATGATGGATATCCGAAAGCCGTTCAATTGAATAACTATCTGAGACCACATAACCCTTAAAGCCCATTTCTTTTCGGAGTTTGGTAGTAAGATAATAATAATTTCCAGCCATTGGAATCCCATTGTAATCGTTGTAAGAACTCATAACCCCAAGTGAACCGGCCTCTTTGAAAACTTTTCGAAAGGGATATTCATGAATATAATACATTTCAGATGGCGTAATATGTGGATCGGTACGGGAATCCCACTGGCGGGCGGCTTTGGTATCGCCGTAGCCAACATAATGTTTAGGCGTAGATACGACATGTTCTGATTGGATTCCCTTCGCCATAGCTACGCCCATACGTGCCACCAGGTAAGGGTCTTCACCCAGGGAACCTTCCCATCTTCCCCAGCGCTGATCTCTTGTTACATCCAAAATTGGTGCATAAACATTCGTATACCCCAATACCCGTGCTTCTTTACCCTCTACTCTACCCATTTCAAAACCGAGCTCCTTATCCCAGGTACAGCCTAATGCATTCATCGAGGGGAAACTTGTGGCATGTCTTGCGGTTAGGCCCCTAATGCCTTCATTTGTGAAATCAACCGGAATACCCAAACGGGTATATTCAACGAAAAAACGCTGTGTTTCGTTAATGGCCACCGCATTATTAAAAGGAGTTTCGTTTTCTTTTATCCTTGGGGTATTATTAATATGTTCATCAATATTTGCAATACCATCCTTAAAGATCATGCTGGTCCATTTTCCTGTTGGCAGGCTGTCGGTTAATACCTTTCCATGGCCATAATAGGTGGCTAATTGACACGATTTTTCTTCCAATGTCATTTGAGAAAGTAAATTGGTGATCCGTTTTTGTATCGGTTGGGACGGATCTTCATACAGGTCTTTTTTGTTATTTTTATTAAAGTCTACCCAGCCCTGATGGTAAATTTCCGTCTTTTTGGGGAAGGGGATATCAGCATTTTTGCTGGCAGGTTTAAGCTTTGGAGCAGTCTGTTGTCCCAGGGTGGCTAAGGATGCCACCAATAAAACAGTGGACAGGAATAGGGTCTGTACTTTGCCTTTTATATTGTTCATAAATCTTTTTTAATATTGTGAAATGGTCATTCCCCTGATTTCCGCCCCGTTGATGGTTTGTTGTAAGCCCAGGGTGATCACATTTTTTTTGTTTTTTCCAAGATGGAGCCAGCACTCTGGTAAATAAAATTCACGTTGCGGACCAGCCTCCCAATAACGGCCTATATTGTGCCCGTTAAGGTAAATAAAGCCATTGCCAGAGGCATTGATCAATAAACGGGACAAAGCCTCCCTGTTAAGGGATTTAGAAAGTTCAAATTCAGTTCTGTACCAGGTAAATAAAGCATTTTGTTTTCCTTTTGGTTGTATGTTATTTCCTTTTCGGGCAACTTTAAATGTGGTATCTAATTTTATCTCTTCCCAGGAACGGTCATTATAACCGGGTGAAATAAAATGATTTTTAATGCCAGCTAAATCGGTAGCTATCTGCCAACTAATGGCCTTTTGTATATTGTTAACTGTATCGCTATAACCAGCATTGCGTATACCACACAACTCTTCCATTGGATAATAACCGTGCTCATGGCCAATATTTTCATATACCACGATAAGCTCATTTTCTCCCGGATGCAACAAGCCTGCAACATTGAAGATATTATCGTAGTCGTTCTCTTTTATTCTTTGGAAAGATTTGTTTACATTTCTGCTCACACTGGCTGCATATTTATCAGTAGGGTATAAGCGCGGCGCTATTTTGCCGTTTACCTGCAGGTTTAAAATGTCTCTGGAAAATGTATTGAACATTAATTTAGAAAACTGGTCTGCCTGTTTTTGGGTTAGTTTGTCATTTGCACGGTAGAGTACATAGCGGCAATCGTTAACGCCTAATTCCGGCAAGGAGCGGTTTGAGGAAAGTGACTGCCATTTGGCTTTGAAATCTTCATTGTGCACCTTCACCGCTTTAATTGATAGACTGGTTTTGGTTTCTTTTGCTTCCTTTTTGTTGTTTTGTAAACCCCACCAAATACCCTGCTTGGCAATGACTCCGGGTGGAATGACCAATACTTTTGTTTCCAAGGAATCTAAATCATAGACGATTTCAAACGCTGGTTCGGCAGCTAAATCACTTTTTTTAACGGTATTTACTTTGATTAAAACTTTTTCTTCGTTTTGGTTTACATTGTAAATAGGCGCCGAGGCCGATGCATTTGCCCCTGGTTTGATTAAGGCTGTTCCATGAATCTGTTTTTTTGCAGTGCTATTGTGCAGAAAAACAAACCTGGTCCCATCCTGGGCAATGCGCATTCCCCCAACTAATTCAGCTGGGGCTTTTTCAAATGTGCAGACGCCACCTTTAGAATGGATGAGCTGCTGTTGATATTTTTTGATGAAATCACCAATATTTTGGGCCGCATAATATTTTTTTGATAAGCTGCCATCTTCTTTGATTGCCGCATTGTAATCATAACTGGTTGTTTGCCCCCTTGCCCCCCAGCCAGCGAAATTTGTGCCACCATAGATCATATAATAATTCAATCCGGTGGCGCCTCCCAAAATCGACATCATGCCCACCGCATAAAAATGTTTATCGTTTGATTCATGCTCTTCGCTCAGCCTGCCAGTCACAGTAGAAAACCATCCGCCCTGCAGTTCAGTAACGAAGCCCGGCGCGTTGGGCTGTCTATGTTTTAGATCTTCCATCCGTTTAGCGCAGCTAATGGCATCGTTTAAATCCACATAGTAGTTGTCACAATCAAAAACATTTGAAAGCACGCTATCTTTGCTTCCCCGGCACTCGGAGGTAAGGCAGCTAAAAATGGGTACCTTAACACCTGCGTTTTTTACCCCTTGATATAAAGACTGTAAAAAAGCTTTTTTGTTAGTGGTTTCATGGGAATCGTATTCATTTTCGATCTGGACCATGATAATGCCTTTTTCTTGATCAGTTTTTCGGGTAATTTGCTCTTTTGCGATGATCTTACCTACTGCCTGATACCAATGCATACACCATTTTACATGCTCAGTATCATTACTCCTTAACCAAAATCCATCTATATTAGGACGGAATTTGGCCAGCCACCTTGGATATCCCCCGCCGGCCCATTCCGCACAAATGAAGGGTCCGGGGCGCACAATCGTGTAAAGGCCAAATTCTCTCTGCGCCATATGCAGCCACTCCTGCAGGTCTGAAAAATCAAACTGTGACTGATCCTGAATATCTTTTGGCATGTTCCGTTCGTGCCAGTTCCATGGTATATAGGTTTCTACGGTGTTAAAACCGGCAGCCTTTATTTTTTGAAACCGGTCTTTCCACAATGCTTTTGGGCACCTGAAATAATGGAATGCAGCGCTATATATAAAGATCTCTTTGTCGTTTATTTTTAAGGAACTACCATTATAAGACACCGTTTGGTGATCAGATCGATGGTTTTTACGAGGATCAGAATGAACCCGAGCCTGCGCGGAGGTATAGCAAAAACAGATTAGAACTATAATGGAAACGGATATTTTAATGTTAATTTTCATTTTTATAATGATAAGACTTCCTGCAACGACTGAACCAAAGTTTTATTGACCGTTTTTTAATCACCCTCATTGTTTTTCGCATAAGGCTGGTTCTCTCCTTTAAAATGGAACCAGTTAAAATCGGCATAGCCACCTTCTTCCTTTTTTGTACTGTAAGTAAGCAGCGCAAAGCGGTTTGCTGTCCAGTCATATCCAAGGGCCATCTTTAGCTGATTGCCGAAAGAAATAAATTTTTGACCGTCTGTGCTATATGAAAATGTTGCTGTAAAATCGATATGTGTTAAGTTTGCCCTTATCCAGAGTTTGTTCTGGCTAAAGTTTTTAATGCTATCTATTACTTTTCCATTGTTCACCATGATAAGTGTTTTTTGATTCCCGTCCTTTCTAACAGCGATATAGGCATAAGGCGATTGAAAGATGCCGAAACCGGCAATATTTCCATCTTTTAACTGGGAAACATCCATTTCAACCGTTCCCGCTGATAGGGGGCCCTGCACCCTTTGGGTGAGCGTGTTACGGGCTGTGGTCAGCGCTGATGCTTCGGTGGCGCGCAGGCGTAAATAACCCTTTCTTTCTTTCAGCGACCATTTTTTGTTGTCAGGATTATGGTTCCATTGCCATTGTAGCCCCAGTGTAGCGGAACTGAACTCATCTGATGCTGCAACCGTAGTAACCGGATATTTTTTTTTGACATCAGGTTTCTGATATACCAAAACACCTTTGCCGTCTTTGCCGAGCATAGGCCAGCCATCTACCCAGTTAACAGGCTCCAGGTTGGGTGTACGCCCGATAGGGCCACGGTCCTGCATAATGATAAACCACCACGAACCATCTTTGAGCTGGACCATTCCACCCTGATGCAGTCCGTTACCAGGATAGGTATGATCGTCATTAATGACTACTTTAGATTCGTAAGGGCCATAGATATTGTCTGATCTCAGGCAAACCTGTCGGCCTTTTGTGCCGCCGGTAGATCCCAGGATATAATACTTTCCCTTAAATTTGTACATGTGGGAGCCTTCCAGATAAGGGTATTGGGGATTATTATAAATTTCCTTTTGAGGGGTTTTTACCGATAAAGCATCGGCATTTAATTCTGTAATGTAGAGTTTCTGCTGTCCATGCGCAACATACACTTTGCCGTCATCATCGAAAAACAAACCTGGATCATACAGGTATTCAGGAAAGATTGTTCTCGTCCATGGACCTTTGATATCTTTTGCGGTACACATCGAAAAATTACCCTTTTCCTTGCCCCAATTGGGTGTGCAGAAGCCGACATAAAAAAGACCGTTTCGGTGTCTGATCGTAGCTGCCCACGAACCCCTTAAATACCTGTCGCCGCCTTTCAGGTCATACCGTGGATCTTCATCATAACGCTCAAGGGCATAACCGGCCATTTCCCAGTTCACCAGATCTTTAGATTTTAATACCGGACATCCCGGTACGTAGTGCATGCTGGTAGATACGAAATAGAATTCGTCATCAACCCTAATCAGGTCAGGATCGGGCCAATCACCCCAAAGTATAGGGTTTTTATAGGTTCCGTTGCCGTTATCCGCTGTCCATATAGGTTTTGCAGGAGATTGTGCCAACAGATGTGAAGAATATAATAAAAATGCGAAATGTAAAATCAGGGTTATTTTTTTCATCATTTAAAATTTATGGGCTAAAAGATGCTGCCCTTATAAATGTATCGGCTTTTTGGTTAGGATATAAAGATAAAGGGGTAAATAAATTACCCCTTTATCACTAATTTATAAAATATAAGCCATTGATTAACGGCTTTTAGTATCCTGGATTCTGTTTCAATGAATGGTTAATGTCAAATTCTTTCTGTGGAATAGGCCACAGGTAGTTTTTAGGGTCGAATGTTCTCGATCCTGCTACAAAATTTGAATTTGGGGTTAAAGTCAAGGCACCGTTGGCGGGGTTTACCGATCCCTTTAAACAGCCCTTTACATCTCCATTTAATACATCTGCACCAATTTTCCAACGTTGTATATCATACCAACGTAAACCTTCGCCTGCCAGTTCGGCCCTTCTTTCGCGGCGGATAAGTGCCCGTAATGAAGTCTGGTCAGGATACATCGCTGAAGTTACCGCAGGCATATTTACCGTAGGGCGTTGCCTTACCAGGTTAATGGCATTATAAACCGAAGCATCAATCTGGTTGGCTTCAATTTTTGCCTCTGCATAGGTCAGTAAAATTTCTGCGTAGCGGATAACAATAATACTTCCTCCGGTATTCCACACATCAGTTCCATAGGCGGTATTGTTATAATCGTCAATATTAGCAAGGTACTTTTTAAAGTTATATCCGGTTGGAGAGGCATTGTTGTTACCCACAAGATCGCTAGAAGATGCACTTATAGGATCGAAGTAAGAACCCATATACGATAATCCTGGGCGGATAACAGTTGCATCTAAACGTGGATCTCTGTTTGTATAAGGTTGAACTGCATTATATGTGCCGTCTTGCTGGATCGTTTTTCCGTTTGTGGTTTCGTATGCATCTACCAGTGCCTGTGTTGGTGCCATTGAGCTCCATCCACCAGAAGAATTGGGAAGTGCAGCGCCAAGTACCCACTCAGCATTGTCGTTCTGTAGATACTGTACATCTAAGATTACCTCTGCGTTATTGCTATTCTGTGGACGAAACAATCCTTCGTAATCAGGAAACAGTGTATAATTGAAGGGTGCAGTCATCAGCTGCTGGGCTGTGGCAATACAATCGGTATATTTTGCATTGAACAGCTCTGTCCTTGCTTTCAGAGCGAGTGCTGCACCACGTGTAATGCGGCCTATATCACTGCCCGAATAACTAACAGGCAATGAAGGTGCAATACTGGCGAGTTCCTGAAGAATAAAATCAACAACCTGAGCTTTCGGTGTACGTTGCAGCTTATTGGCCTCATCGGTCGAAAGGTTGTGCAGTGGAAATGGGACATCGCCATAAACCTGGCTTAAGATGGCATATTTATAAGCCCTTAAAAACCTGGCTTCACTTTTCATTCTGGTTTTTAACGTATTGTCGAGTGATGCCGAGGGAACTTTATCCACATTATCCAAAAACCAGTTACATCGTTGAATAGTTGTATAAGAGTATTTGTTTACCCCTGGGTCAGTAGCGGTAGCCAGTCCTGAGGCAAAGGTTTCATAACCTTCCCATGGAAACTGGTCAATGCCGTTGTCAGATATACAATCGTCGTATATTACATTATCGCCCGATTCCCAGCCGCTATAACATCCGGTTAGTGCCGCATTGGCATCCGCTTTTGATGCCCATAAGGTACTATTGCTGTATTGATCTAATGGTTTGGTATTTAGTATGTCTTTCTTACAGCCCGTAATTACAGCTGTAGAGAGAAGTATATAGATTAATTTCTTTTTCATCTGTTTGTTTTTTAAAATGTTACATTAAGGCCAAATGTATTTACCAATACTTGTGGGTAGTTATAAACGCTTCCTGCTGATCCGGATGCTGTGCTTGAGCTACTGGCTGCTCCTAGTTCAGGATCTATCCATTTGTAGTATTTGGTAAAGGTTAACAGGTTTTGACCGCTGTAATAAACTTTAACATTGTTTAAGCCTAATGTTTTAACCACATTTTTTGGAAGCGTATAGGCTAATGTTACGTTTTTAAGGCGCAGGTAAGAAGCATCTTTAACCCAGAAAGACGAAGGCGTACCAGTCGGATCGTTCTGTTTATAGCTGTACCATAACCTTGGGAAATCGGCATTGGTATTGGTTGGTGTCCATCTGTCCAAAAATACACTTGTAGGTTTTTGCACATCTGGTCCAACTTGTCCGATAAGGTTACCGCCCATGGCTTTTACAGCGGCAGCGCCCTGGAAGAATAAGGATAGTTCGAAACTTTTATAGCTGGAAGAGAAAGTAAGGCCATAATTGATTTTTGGATAAAAACTACCCAAATCAACTTTATCATTAGCATCTATTTTGCCATCGTTATTCTGGTCTTTATATTGTATATCGCCTGCAGCCACCTTATTGTTTAATACAGCTGTTCCGGTTACATCGGCCTGCGTTTTATAAATACCTAAAGCCTCATAGCCATACAGCGAATAAAAAGAGGTACCCACATCATAGAAGGTATTATCGTTAATTACTTTACCTCCTGTTAACTTGGTTACTTTATTTTCAATAAAAGAAATATTACCATTAAGGCTATAATTAAATTCTCCGGCTTTATCCTTGTACCCTGCACTGAACTCTATACCTTTATTGGTCATCTCACCATCAACATTTACATATGGAGCGGTAAAGGCATAGGTAGCGCTAGCCTGGGTCCGCATTAACGGATTTGATGTTTTTCTTTCGAAATAGTCCACTGAAATATCCAGCTTGTTATTTAAGAATGTAGCATCGATACCAGCACCCATTGATTGGGTTTTTTCCCATTGTAACAGAGGGTTTGCACCCGCATTTGGTGATAGGCCGGTTACCAGTACCTGATTAAACGAGTAGGTTTGTCCGCCCGCAATAGATTCGAAATAGGCATAGTTATTGGCAATCTGCTGGTTACCCAGCTTGCCCCATGAACCACGTAATTTTAATGAATTTACCGTATTTAGTGCACCAGCAAAAAAATCTTCTTTTGATATTACCCAACCTGCAGAAACTGCCGGAAATTTACCCCATCTGTGACCTTCGGCAAAACGCGAAGATCCATCAAAACGGAAATTACCTTCTAGCAGGTATTTTTCGTTAAAATTATAGTTAAATCTGGCAAATGCAGATTGCAGCGCCCAATCATTGGCATATCCTGATGTAGACTGGCCAAGAGCCGGCGCTGCATTGATCTGGGTTAGCTCATTGTTCAGGAAATTCTGGCGCTGGGCAGAAAAAGTGTTATATATGGAATGCTCTTGTGAAGCTCCAACCAAAATTTTGAAGTTATGTTTGTCAATATTTTTTTCGTAATCTGCCACGGCCTGCACAAGCGTATAGGTTGTCCTATCGGTAGCATTGGTTAAATTGTTTGGCCCTTCAAGCTTGGTTGGCGCTAACGGCGTACCCGCTGGGCCACCTTTATAATACTGTATTTCTGAAACATACTGCTGCTGCTGACCTAAGCCTAATCTATAACCAAAAGAAGGTTTGAAGTGTAGACCTTTTAATGGAGCCCAATCTCCCGCTACGTTACCGGTAACGGTATAATTCTGCCATTGGTTGCTTGATGGAGACTCTAACCAGGCCAGGGGACTACCATCAGATACATAACCTAAAGCTCCATTTTCCCATCTGGCAGGTACAGTATTAGAAATACGGTTTGCCATGCGGATAATTTGCGAAAAACTTGTGGCGTAAGTACTTACCGGCTCAGAAAAAGGAGCATATAAGAAGCCTAATTTTGCACTTAAGCCTAATTTTTCAGTTAACTGCGAACTAACGTTAAATAAGGCATTGTATTTCTGATATCTTGTTTTCTTTACATTTCCTTTTTGATCAAAATAGCCCAGCGAAACCATGTATTTTGATTTTTCATCGCCACCATTAATACTCACGTTATGGTTTTGTTGCCATCCTGTTTCCGAAAATATTAACGATGACCAATCAGTATCTGGATGCGCACCTGTTTTATCGCTACCATCTTTAAACAGCTGTATATCGTTATCAGTCCATCTGGGAGCGGCACCTTCGTTCACCCTCGCCTCGTTATATAACTGTGCCTGTTGCCATGCCGGTAAAAAATCTGGTGTTTTGGTAACCTGCTGTGGCCCGGCATACATATCGTAACGCATTTGCAAGCTGCCTTGTTTTCCTTTTTTGGTGGTAATTAAAATTACACCATTCGAAGCCCTGGCGCCATAAATAGCCGCAGAAGCAGCGTCTTTAAGTACTGAAATACTTTCAATATCATTCGGGTTTACATCCCCCATAGCGCCTGGTACGCCGTCTACAATAATAGCAGGACCGGCGCTCGCGCCACCTGATCCCAATCCGGATCCAATACCCCTAATTCTGATTGTACCCCCATCCCTACCTGGTTGTCCATTGCCGGTGGTAATACTTACCCCTGCAACCTTGCCCTGGATGGCGTTGGTAACACTGGTAACGGGCCTATTTTCCAAATCTTTTGCAGAAACGGTACCAATTGCCCCGGTTAAATTAATTTTCTTTTGCTGCCCATAACCAACAACTACCACCTCGTCGAGGTTGTTTACCGAAATTTCTAATAGTACATTAAGGTTGGTTTGATCGGTTACGGTAACTTCTTTAGTTTTGTAGCCCAAAGTAGAGAATACCAATGTTTCTCCTTTTTCTGCTTTAATGCTAAAAGAGCCATCGGCGGCAGTACTGGTTCCTTTACCGGTACTTTTTAGAATTACCGATACACCCGGAATTGGTCCGTTATTATCGGCTACTATACCTTTTATGGTAATTGGATCTGGAGCATTAGCGGCGCTATTGATGCGCAGATCTGACTTTTCGTTGGTTTTAAAAATAATAACACCCGATTCTCCTTCTTTATACTGAAACTGGGTTCCGTTTAAAATGGCATTTAAAACGGCTGGAAGTGCTTCGTTTTTAAAATTTAATTGTTTTGTAGAAATTTTGCGGAGCTCGTTGTGGTTGTAATTAAACGGCATTTTTGAAATATTGCTTAACCGTCCGAATGCTTTTTCGAGTGTTTCTCCATTAAAACTGATGGTTACCTTAACGGTACGGATATCCTGGAACTTGTTAAGCGCCCAGCTGCCCAGTGAAACGGTGGACAATAGCGCAACTATCCCTAGTTTTGCTAGCCTCCGCGTTAGTGTTTGTAATTTTTGCTTCATGTATTATAATTATTTAGGGGTTGATTTCTCTTTAATAGCAAGGTTTTCCGGAGATAAACACCGAGTCCTTTTTAATTGTATAATGGATAGGTTGGATGGTTTTTAAAACCTGCAGTACATCCGTTAAGCTTTGTTTTTTGGTAAACCTGATACTGTTCTCGCAGTTGCTGAATACTTTGGGATCGTAAATTGCCTTTATGCTGAACCGGTTTTCTATGGCCAGCATTATTTCTTTGAAATAAACACCATCCAGATTAAAATCGCCATGCGTCCAGGTAACGGTATTGGCCGATTTTACTTTCTGTGTGATAGCCTTATGGGTGCTTCGGTTAAAAGTTAACTGTTCATCGGGCCTAAGCGTGTTTAGTGCCTTTGAGCTTTCGTTTACCTGTACCTTTCCCCTGGTTACCGTTACGGTAATGTTTGGCAGTTCTTTATACGATTTGATATTGAACGCCGTTCCCAATACTTTGGTGCTAATGCCTCCTGTATGTACAACAAATGGTTTGGATGCATCGTGCGCAACATCAAAATATGCTTCCCCTTCTTCCAGATAAACATTGCGGCTGTTGATGAATTTAGCAGGATATCGGATAGTACTGGCCGCATTAAGCGTTACTGTACTATGATCGGGAAGTAAAACCTCTAAAACCTGTCCTTTCTGTGCCTGTACGGTGATGTATTCGGTTTTTCCATTCTCTTTGGCGTAATAGTTGTAACCGACGAATAAAAGCGTACATACACCCACTAAAATAGCTGCAGCTTTATATCTAACCGCCCATAGCCTGATGGTATGTTTCCTGTCGCTCGCTTCCTGCCTATCAATGCTTTGTTGTAACCGTTGATAAATCTCGTGCCTGATCTCTTCGCGTTCTTGCTCATTATCGATGGACGACGGGTGCTCAGATATTTTAAATCTTTTGTAAAATTCTTCTTTCAACGGCATAATTTTTTAAGATGATAGCCTAAAGACGAACTGATGTTTACAAAGTACCAGAGGTATGTTTAATTTTTTTAAAATAGAAATGAACAAAGGTGCTGGCTTATTTTTTGGCGCAGGCGCTTAAGTGCTGTACTTAGTTGATTTTTAACCGTTTGCGAAGAAATTGATAAGCGCCCTGAAATTTCCTCAATAGAGAGATTTTCTTCGCGGCTCAAACGGTAAATTTCTTTCATTTTTTCTGGTAGCTGATCTACCTGCTCGTTTAAAAAACTATTGAGCTCGTTGTAATACACCTGATCATAAACAGTGTCCTGGTATACCGTTGATGCCTTGGCAATTTCATTAATCCTATTTAACCGGTTTGCGGTTAACCGCTGTTTATCGATGATTTTGTTTTTTAAGGTGATAAACAGAAAACCTGAAAATGAACTGTAAATATTTAGCGAAGTCCGGTTATTCCAAAGCTGTAAGAAAATATCATGAACGATATCTTTGGCGTCTTCTTGGTCTTTTAGTTTTTTATAAGCAATATCATATAACATTTCCCAATATCTGCAATAGAGCTCGTCGAATGCGGACATATTACCGCATTTTAAAAGCTCAATTAAAATAATGTCATCATATAATTTCATTATCTTAAGCGATAGGGAACTGGAAGAAAACGAAGAAAAATACTTTACTCATTTGCGGTCTTGTCGATAAACAAAGGGATGGTCAGATACCCTAATAATTCAGATAATTTTTCTTTCAATGGCTCAATATTTAAAACTTGGTCGATTAAAGACGTATAGGGGTTGCGAAAGTACCAGATAGATGATGATTTTAAAAGAATAAATGAGCTAAAGTGCTGGCTTATTTTGTACGTATGCTAATGATTCATTATGGAATACAAAGATCTTTCTTTTGTTATCCCGTAACCTAAGATTATGTTCTGCTCTTATTTATAATGTGCCCGTTTGATTATGACGCCAAAATAGCATTGGTCTTTTGGTTTAACTACTGTTATCTTCACCAATACTACTGTTTTTTTGATACCAGTAACTTTGTCTATGATTTTTGTCAAATCTATTTCCTGATAGTGATGCGATGTCCCGGCCATTTCATCAGGAACCTAAAGAGTAGCCTGTTCAGATAGAATATCCCGTTAGGTTTATAGCGTCCAGCCTCCACGATCAAAAAAGCATAGGTATTAGTTAAATTTGAGGTAGTTTAGTTTTTGATATCATTGAATCTTTATCGTGGTGAAATATTTTTAACAAAAATTTAGCCTAATGATTAACATTTAACCTAAAAACCCTACCCATGAAAAAACTTATTCTTCCATTTTTGATTATTTTATTTGTTAGCTGCAAGAAGAGCAAAACAGAGCCTGAAGTTCCCACGCCAGCAACCACAACTACCGTATATAATTTTGACAGCGATAGCAATTCCGGTTTGATGTTTACAGACGGAGAATCTATGGCACAGCTTACCTCAGAAGCAAGGCGGTATGAAATTGGCAAAGTTTTGCGCGTGAAAGCCATAAATGCAACCACAATAGAGGTGGCTAATTTTGCGCCGGTTGATATTACTGATGCCACTATATTGATGACTGTAGAAGGACAGGCAAAACCGATCAGGCTTTTCAAGATCGGAAAGATCAGGGCACATGCTATCAAGGAGATTAAATATTCTTTTATAGAAGGGAGTACCAAATTTTTGAATGTTGAAGGACAGGAAGTAGATTTAGCACAATATAAAACTACAGGTATTCCAGCCGAAAAGGTATCCTTTGATTTCACAGGAGATACAGAACTGATCAAAAAGCTTAAATCGCTGGCTAAACTGAAATGGAAAATTAAGTTCGAAGATTTTGATGTTAATGACGACCCCACGAATAACTGGAAGGAGAACATTAATGCAAAAGACGTAAGGAGGTTCACTGGTTTGCTGATTAACTTGGCTTATATGCTCCAAGCGGACACAACCCAGAAAGTATTTTTGGCTGAGCCAATTACGGATAATAATAAAGTTTTAATGACAACTGAGCAGAAACAACAGGCTTTTAACAATATCCTCAATATCTCTACAATGAATTGTGGCGTTGTGGTGAACGTTTCGGGCCTCGGAGGCGGTAGCACTTTTGGTTTGGCCGAGTACTTGTTGCAAAAATATACGACCAGAAATATCTGTTACGAATCAATACACGAAATTGGCCATATGGTTGGCTTCTCCCACGATTCAAGCATGACTTATCCAACTTCAGATAACAGGGGGGCAGTTGTGGCAACGGGAAATGTGTACCTGGCAATGATTGCGCAAAATATGCTTCCTATCAAAACGGGCAATTATTACAAACCATCAGATTTGTAGAACTGCAACAGTAAAAGGATTTTTTATCCAATAACGATGTAGACTTTAACACTTAAGAAGATTTACTTTTTTATTTAAAGCCGAAGAACTGTGCTGCCATCATGATCAATTGTTTAAAGATTGATGTTTTTGGTAGCACAGTTTTGAGCGTTTGCTTTTAATAGGCCGTTGCGAAAAAAACATAGGTATTAGTTAAGTTAAGGGTAGTTTAGATTTGGCCAAAATTGAACCTTTACAGGGACGAAATTAATTATGAGCATGAAGAACTTAAAAGTATGGTCGATCGGTTTGTTAACGCTAAGCCTTAGTATTCCTTCTATTGCTCAACAACCGGTTAATCAATTGTTGAAGAATTTAAATGGTTCTTTAAAAGTATCAGTGAAAGAATTTAATGGGACTGATTTATTAAGCGAACATATTTTTCATAAAAATCTCCTTCAAACTAAAACAGGCAGCTGGGTTTTACAGTTAAAAACAACAAGCTCTCCCAAGCAACGGGATGTTATAGAAACGGTTGCCACCTTCCGCTTGAATAGCGGTTTAGCAAAATCTACCGCGGTTGCTGTTTCATTCGATTTTAGCAAGTGGAACCCGAAAAATTATGTACTTGTTCCGGCTGCGGTATACAATGGCAACCGATATAGATCAATTGGTAATGGTTATAATCCAGATTATCCAAAGGATATGTATTACAACCCCAAGGTACCGCTTACCATTTCCAATAATCCAAGGCTTTCTATTGAAGATGGAAAAGCATCACTTATTGAGCTACAGAGTGGTAATGTGGCTACTCCAGCCATGTGTTTTTATTCAACTTTAGAGAAGAAAGGTTTTATTGTGCTTACCGAGCAGTTGACAAAATTGGGTGCCAACGGCTTAACGATTAGTGAAACTGCAAAAAAAGATAGCTGCTCGTTCAGCGTTTCTGCTCCTGCTATGCGCAAAATGGCCGCGGGATTTGGCGATTTTCATCTAAGCGGAGATCTTGCTCCAGACTGGAAACAAGGCGATGAAGTGGAACTGAAGTTCAGGGTGTATGTATTTAATGCCGAAAATATCCCGGCACTCTTAAAGAAATTTATGAAAGTGCGTAAAAGCCTTTCAGGCTTAAATCATCCGCGCAATTTATTGCCCATGAGCAAAACTTTTGAAATGGCTACCAATATATGCAAGGGCAATTTTGTGCAGGTAGAAGCGGGCTCTTATTATCTGCCAGAAAATAATAAAAATTTTCAGCTGGGTTGGGTGAGCGGAATGATGAATACCTATCCCATGCTGGCTTTGAATGATAAAAAGGAACGCGAAAGAGTGATGGCCGAACTGGATTTTGTGGTAACTAAACTCCAGGGGAAAAGCGGATACTTTTTTGGAGGGATCAAGGCAACAGGTGAGCTTATCCCTGAAAAAATGTCGCCAAACTTTAAACCTGTACAAGCTATGGTGCGAAAGAATGCAGATGCACTGCTCTGGCTAACCAAACACTTGTTATTGTTAAAGGCACAGGGTTATGGCACCAGCATTAAGCCTGAATGGGAAAACGCCGCAAGAAAGCTGGCTGCTGCTTTTGTCCGTACCTGGAAAAAGGATGGTGAATTTGGGCAGTACATTGTTCCCGAAACCGGAGAAATTGCTGTATATAATTCAACTGGAGGAGCAATCGTGCCTGCAGGTTTAGCTATGGCCTCCGATTATTTTAAGGAAAAAGAATGGATGGAGGTTGCCGCCAATGCTGCAAAATTTTATTACAAAAGAGATATAGAAAAACAGGGATTAACCGGTGGTCATTGCGGCGACATATCACAGGATGCAGATGCTGAATCTACATTTGGGTTTTTAGAATCATTAATGGCCCTGTACTATTATACCGGACAAAAGGAATGGTTGGACCGGGCAGAGGTTCAGGCGGCACTAGGAGCATCATGGGTATTTTCTTACGATCCGGTTTTTCCACCAAAAAGTGCGATAGGAGGTTTAAAGAGTAATATGGCTGGTGCCATTTGGGCAAGTATTCAAAACAAACATGCAGCCCCAGGCATCTGTACAGCCTCTGGCGATTATATCTTCAAGTTATTCAGGGCAACAGGAAATGTGCTGTATGCCGACCTGATCAGGGATATTCAGCATGCCCACGCCGAGGCAATAAATATGCCCGGACATATCACAACCAATTACCTGATCGGTTCTTCCATGGAAAGGATTCAATTGAGCGATGCGGAAGGAAAGGGTAGTATTGGTAACTTTATACAAACACGTAATTCCTGGACCGAAACAAATGGTATGCTGATGGCCCTCGAAATACCGGGAATTTATCTGAATGTGGATACGAAGAAATTGTACGTTTTTGATCATGTTAATGCCCAGCTCCTGTCTGGTGATGGTTCCGGGATGATTTTAAAGCTCCAAAATTCTACCCAATATGACGCCGATGTATCGGTTATGGCAGAAACAGAAAAAGAGAAATTAAAGCCGATGGGCTATACCGCATTTTTAGGCTGGCCTAAAGTTAAGGTTAAAGCAGGCGAAACCATTCAGGTAAAAATTAGCCCTTCAAACGGCATTACAGTTTTATAGGTAACATATTATCGTCAATAAATTAAATAATGACAGGCTCAGTAATAGACAATGTAATTTTGGGAACTGCTGCCTTGGGCGGGATCTGGGGGAAGATTCGACCTGAGGAATCGGCTGTAACCATTTTTTCAGCACTCGAACAAGGCATTCAAGCCATAGATACGGCACCGGCATATGGCGATGCTGAAGATATATTGGGGCAGGTGCTCCGCCTATGGGAAGGTAAGCGCCCACAGATCAGCACCAAAGTTGGGCGTAAGAAATGTTATGCTGTTGACGATGGTGACTATGATTTTAGCCCTGAAGGGATGTTGAGAAGTGTAGAAAATAGCTTAGAAACACTTGGAATCCCTACTATCGATATTCTTTTTCTTCATGATCCAGATGCTATTATTCAGTCCGATATAGAAGAAGTTTTAAAGCAATTGGAATACTTTAAGCATATGGGTTATGCAAAAAAAATTGGCTTAGGTGGAAATCCGCCGCAATGGCTAGAACCCTATCTTCAATCAGATCTCTTCGAGGTAATTATGGGCTTTAACCAGCTTAATGCCTGCAAAATTGAAGCTTTGGATACGATCATTCCTTTTTGCGCCCAAAACAATAAGGCATATTATGCGGCAAGCCCTTTGAATATGGGGCTGCTCGGGGCTAAATTTTCTGAATTTACAGCCTCTTCACCGTATTGGCTTGATTTGGATAGTGTAGCACAGGCTAAAAAGATAAATACAATTGCCGAGAAGTACCATATGCCGCTCCATGAATTGGCCCACCGATTTCTTTTTACAATTGATGGGGAGTTTAAAGTGGTTATGGGCGCAACAGATAAAAAACAGTTAACAGATACAATTAAGGCAATAGAGAAAGGTCGATTGTCTCCAGAAGTATATGCTGAGGTACTTAAAACGCTAAATCAACGATAGATGTATAATATAGACAACGAGATTTTTGATATAAAAAAGATTCGGATAAGGGTTTTAGAAAAGGTTAAGGCCATAACTCCGTTTCAGGATGCTACTATGGGCCCCTTCCCGCACTATTCGATATCCATTATTACCATTGAGGATGCAGACGGAAATATTGGAGAGGCGCCCATATACAACAGCTATACCAATATACTGGAGACATGCCTGTTTCCCATATTATTCCATAGTAAAGGTATGCCTTATCAGGAATTCTATCCAAAATTATACTGGTCTATCCGGAATGAAGGATTTAAGGGAGCCGCCTCGGCCTTACTCGGCCAAATTGATATGGCATTGTACGATTTAGCTGCCAGACGCAAAAAAGTTCCCTTACATCAATACATAGGAGCTCTTCGCAGCGATGTGAAAATGTATGGAAGCGGTGGCGGAACAAATTATAGCCTGAAAGAATTAGAAACAGAAGCTGGCCTATTTATAGATGCGGGGGTTGATTGTTACAAAATGAAGGTGGGAAAGGATTTTGGGAAGAAGTTGAATGAAGATATAGAACGGGTAAAATTTGTAAAAAACCTCCTTGGGCCTAAAATTAAGCTTGCTGTAGATGCCAATCAGATTTGGTCTTGTGGCCAGGTATTTACATTTATCGATGCTGTTGGAGAAGAAAATATTCATTGGCTGGAAGAACCGATCCATTCGGCCGCTTACGATCAGATTGAGTTGCTCTGTGGTAAAACCGCTCTTACCATAGCTTATGGGGAATCAGAAAGAACCTCGAAAATTTTCAGGACACTGGTAAATAGCGGAGTGAAACATTTGCAGCCTGTTCCCACGCAGTTGGGAGGTATTAAAGAATGGTTAGAAATAAGAGATCTTTGCGAAACGGAAAAACTACAGTTTTCTTCAGGAGGATATTCGCTGTATTCAACCTTCTTAATGACCACCGCGAACAACAATGCCATGATCGAATACCTGTATGCTATTATGTACGGACTGGAAAAATATTTTCTGGTTAAACCGCAATGGAAGAACGGCAGATTTTTTCTCCCTGAAATAGAAGGACTGCCCGTAAGGATTGATTGGGAATATTGTAAAAAAGAAAATAAGATCATCCGGGAGCAGTTATGGGAACAACAAGATGTTCCGAAATATGCCCCCGTAGTATCCATGTAAAAAAAGAACCAGAAGTGAGTTTATCATTCAACTATATAGATTATTTAATTTTGGGCCTTTACGCCCTTGTCTTGTTCTTTGTTGGCTTCCGTTTTAGTAAAAAGGAAAAAAATGATGAGGATATTTTTTTAGGAGGACGAAGCCTGAAATGGTGGCAGATCGGCTTTTCTATGTTTAGTGCAAATGCCGGCCCGATGATGTTGATCGGTTTTGCTGGCATTGGTTTTTCACATGGCATTGTGGGCAGTAATTTCGAATTATTGGCCTGGATATTTTTAATGTTATTATCCATGGTTTTTCTGCCCTATTACCTTAAAGCCAAAATATCAACTATCCCACAGTTTTTAAAGATCCGTTTCGGTAACCGGTCTTATAATTTTCTGGTCATCTACAGCCTGATTTCGATATTGGTGGTATGGCTTGGAAGCGCCCTTTATGCCGGAGGCCTGCTCATTTCAGGGGTGTTTGATTGTTCGTTATTTACCGCAATTATCATAATTGCATTTGTGGCAACAAGTTTTACCGCTATTGGTGGTTTGAAGGCTGTGGTACGTACAGGTATTTTTCAATCTATCATTATTATTATATCCTCTATCGTACTTACCTTTTTGGGCTTTCAGAAAATTGGAAGCATAGATGCTTTGGTTAACCAGACACCAGAATCTTATTGGAAACTTTTTCTGCCGGCATCACACCCGGAATACTCATGGGTGTCGATTGTTTTAGGTTATCCGGTTGTTGCAATTTACTATTGGTGTGCAGATCAGACTATTGTGCAAAAGATGTTGGCCGCGAAAAATTTAAAAGAAGGACAATACGGAGCTTTGTTTATTGGCACGCTTAAAATAATAATGCCAATCATATTTATACTTCCAGGTGTAATGTGTTATGTTTTATTTAAAGATACGGCACAGCCTGATACGGCTTATATTACCATGATTAAAAGGCTGATGCCGCATGGTCTGCTCGGCTTAAGCATTGCCGCATTGATTGCAGCCTTGATAGATACGGTATCTTCGAGTTTAAATGCCTTCTGTACCGTTTTTACTTTGGATGTTGTTCCGCAGTTTAAACCACTTACTCAGAAACAACAGATAAAAATGGGCAAATGGATTACCATTGTGGCTGCAATTGCCGGGGTTGGTATTGCAATGCTTTTTTCTTATTCGGGCAAAAACTTTTTCGAATTAAGCCAGGGCCTTGTTTCCATCCTTTCGCCACCATTGGCAGTAGTTTTTCTGGCCGGAATCATCTGGAAGCGTGTAAACAGCATTTCAGTAGAAACGGTGCTTTATGGCGGAGGTTTCCTCTGTTTAGTGCTAGGTACCTGTCACGTATTAAATTATCCATACAAAGGCTATTGGCCACATTTTTTGCTATTATCATTTTATATATTTATGGCGTTAAGTGTTGCCATTGTAGTGTTAACATTAATTACAAAACCACCGGTGGTACAGGTGCAGCCATCACTTCTCGAAACTAAAACTCAGGTAGCCGACAGCTCAAAACCAATATGGTTAAGGTGGCTCTGCCTGGCGGTGATCATGATTTTTATTTATTTACTTTTCAACTAAATCAAAATGAAAAATGTATTCCTTCTGCTTATATACGTAATTTTTGGATGTGCCTTTTTAGGCTGCTCTTATCCGGGTCATGAAGGTAAAGAGGTTGAATATGCCGAAAAAGTATTTGTGGTGAACACGGTTGATAATCAAAAAAAACTGCAGGAATATTTGAAATACCACAAGAATATATGGCCGGAGGTAGAGGGGGGATTTAAAAAAGCTGGATTTAAAAGCATTAGCCTATACCGTTTTAACGACCTTATTGTGATGCGGGTTACCTTTCCAAAAGGTGCCGATCTAAATAAAATGAGCCAGTTGTCTGAATCTTTTAGTCCCCGCTGTGCTGAATGGAATAAATTAATGAATAACTATCAGAAGGGCGTTAACGGCACTTCACCAGGGCAGAAATGGGTTGAGGTTATTCCTTTTTATAAGTTCAGCAACTAATAACCTTAGTTCGATTATATTTACACATTGTGATCAATTTTTGGATTCATTTCCCTAACGCGATCGTCATGATGTTGTATCATAAAGGCGATTTCGCCTCAGACGTTGTCATGTTGAGCTTGTCGAAACACTTTAAAGCGTATTTAACAGGTCCTTCGACAAGCTCAGGATGACAAATCTATATTTATGATACAACCTCATCCTTCCTGCTAGATAGACCCTGAAATAAATTACCTTGGGTGAGCTCGCTTAAGGCTCGGTTTACTGCGTAGCTTTCCGCTGCGCTACAGGTCAGGGTGACGGCAGTGAGTTGAAAATATCTACAGAAGTATTTAAAGGGCATGTTATTAATTGAGTTCAGGTTAATAAATTAAGCGCTGATTTTATACTGTTTGATAAATTCCCTTGGCGATAAGCCTTTTACATCCTTAAAATGTTTGTTGAAATTGGAAATGTTATTATAACCACTTTGATAACAGGTTTCCGTTACATTATAATTGCCTTCCATTAACAATTTGGCTGCGTGCCCAACCCTTATTTCTTTAATAAACTCTACTAGGGTGCGGTTGGTTTTTTGTTTAAAGAACCTGCAGAAGGCACCTGTAGACATGGGTACAATATCGGCCACATCGTTCAATGATATGTCTTGTTTAAAATTTTTAAATATATAATCGAATACACGGTTAATTTTGTTTGCCTCGTTCGAAGTTTCGACAATACTAAATGAAGGCGAAGAGAGTGTTTTATAGGAGTCAGATCCAGCAAGCACATCTAAAAGCTGCAGCATTAAGCCCGCACGGTAAAGGCCTGTTTCAGATAACATTTGGTTCAGGATTGTTTTGACTCTCCCAATCGTTGCTCCGGTAAATAAAATGCCTTTTGCCGCATTTTTGAAAAGTTCGTTCAAACCGGCTGCCTCGGGCTTGGTTAATAGCTCCTTTCCCAGAAAATCAGGGAAAAAATGCAAAACAATCACCTTGGGTTCAGCATTAGGATTAATGGTACTATAATATTGCCAGCAATGTGGCAGATAACTTCCCAAAAGAACGAGTTCTGTTCCACTAAAGTCTTCAATATTGTCGCCTACAAAACGTTTTCCACAGCAATTTTCAATCAGGGCGATTTCAAAATTAACATGTGATTTTAATGAGGCATATTTTTTTATTTCCAGTATTTCCGAACGTACCGTAAAGGATTGATCGGGTGGAAAGGTGAAGTTCTCATAAATATACTGCATGCTGGTTAGTTGTTTTTTGGTTGACCGAGGGCGTTTGGTCTATATAAATATAACCTAATTTATTCACGAAAATAAGCAAATGCAAAAAAAACATCACAAATAATCAAATTAAAGGTAGTTGCACCAGGTTATTCTTCTGAGGTTTAGCCATCGGAGAAAAGACCATTGAAATTGAAATTCAAATGAATAACTTATGGGAAAATTGTTGAAAATATATTTAGAAGCGCTGGGTGCTATGTATATGGGTTTACCACAATATGAGTTAGCTCTGGTCAGAGATAAAAGCCGGAGGTTTTAAGAGTTGGTTTATCTTCAGTACTGGTTCTTTGTAGCAACTTTAAGGAAAAATAAATAAACCATCCCGGTGGCCGTTTTGGCAAATGCGGCAGGATGAATACGTCCTGCTTACATTTTGTTAACTGATAAATAAGCTTACCGAACTTCAGGGAACGTCTACTTCTTCCTTTACTTAACCCCCTAATGATGAAAAGAGCAAGATATATATATAAGCCCGACGAGAAAATAGAAGAAAATGTTATGTCTTCGGGAATAAGGATCAATAGGGATTTGTCGATCGACGAATTTGAATCCTTAACAGAAGGACAACTGGTATTAGATGAAAGCGGTATGTCTGCAATTCTCCTGAATGTAGAGATTGTAAGTCATTTAACTGAAAAGCATATTTACCTCAAACTTTCCTCTTGCCCCAAAACAATTCTCATTATCAAATAGTAAGTTAGTGAATGCAGGGTGTCCAGTCTGGAATGATGATGAAAAGCAATGACCAAATAACAGTAGCTTTGGGTAAATAAATTGAATAATGAAGGTATTAAGCCCTGTTTTTTTATTAATAATATGCTCCCTGAGCGCGTGGTCTCAGAACATTTGGACAAAACCACCTGGCCGTACACCTAGTGATGTTTCAATCGATGCACCGCTAATGGGTAACGGTGATGTAACGATGAGCGTTGGTTTTAAAGAGGGCCGTTTAAGGTATTACCTTTCAAAGAACGATTTCTGGCGTTTAAAATCAAAAGGCGATGGACTTTCAGGGCCACGTGTGATTGGTTTTCTGGATATTAAAACCGAAGGTTTTACGGATGATAACTTTTCAGCAGGACAGTCGCTCAAAAACGGCGTTACTTCCTGTTTGTTAAAAAAAGACAAGCAAAGCTTAACAGCACGGTCGTGGGTATCGGCAACCGAAAATCTGATCTTTATAGAATTAAGTACATCTGAAGAACCAGCTAAGGTATCTGTTCGCCTGAATGCTCCTGAAAACCCTCAAGCAAAACTGAAAACAGGCGAAACCAACAATGTTTATTGGCTTACACGCTCATTTAAAGATAGCGTTGATATTAAGACCGAAGTGTCTGTGGCCTTAAAAACAATCAATCACAGGGATAGTATTATCCTCTTGCAGCCAGGACAGAAAATAATAGTAGCACTTGCTATTGAAAGCAGATTTAAAAAACAGCACCCTTTAGGTGATGTTCTGAACAGGATAACTAAACTGGATGAAAACTCGGTTAAATCGGTATGGGATAAACACAATACATGGTGGGAGCGCTATTGGGAAAAATCAAATATCACCGTTGAAGATACTGTATTGATGAAAGCTTATCATCAGGGTTTGTATACCATGGCTGCCTGCAGCCGGGACCTGACATTCCCGCCAGGGATATTCGGTTTCACCACCACAGATAAACCTAGATGGAACGGCGATTATCATTTAAATTATAATTTTCAGGCTCCTTTTTATGCACTGTATTCAGCCAACCGTTTGGCGCAGGGCGAGCCGCATGATGCACCGCTTATTGATTTTATAGCCAGAGGGAAATGGTATGCAAAAAATATCAGTAACGCCCGCGGGATTTTGTTTCCCGTCGGTATCGGACCACTGGGCATTGAAGTTACCAAAGATTTTCCTTCAAAAGGTTACCTGCAGCATGGAGATATTGAGCAAGGCGGACTGTTTTTTGGTCAACGTTCAAACGCGGCCTATGGACTGCTTAACATGGCACAACAATGGCGCTGCACCTATGATGAAAAATACGGTAAAAAAATATATCCATATGCACTAGCCATTGTAGATTTTTGGGAGGATTACCTGAAACTTGAAAATGGCAGGTATGTTATTTATGGCGATGCCATCCATGAAGGATCAGGACATGATAAAAACCCGATTTTGTCGTTAGGACTCGTTCGAAATGCGTTTGAGCTGATTATGGATTTAAGTACTTCATTAAAAATAGACGCAGGCAGGCATGAAAAATGGAAGGATATTTTAGCACGGCTGAGCGACTTCCCTACACAGTTGCGCAACGGCAAAAAAGTATTCCGTTATACAGAGCAGGGAGTAGACTGGTGGCCTGACAACGGCTTGGGTATACAGCATATTTATCCCTCAAATGCGATTAATCTGGATAGCAACCCTGAAATGCTAACTGTTGCCAACAATACCATTGATGAGATGAAACGCTGGCAGGATATGAATACCAGCAGTAGTTTTTTTATGGCGGCAATCCGGATCGGATACGATCCTGTTGTTGTTTTAAATGAATTGCACAAATATGCGCAGCATACTTATCCCAACGGTTTCCAGTTAAATAATCCACACGGGATTGAAAACAGCTGTACCGTGGCCAATGCGCTTAACGAAATGCTTTGCATGAGTGCAGGCAATGTAATCCGTTTATTCAATGGTTTACCAAAAGGCCAGAATGCGAGTTTCGAGAATATCAGGACGTGGGGCGCTTTTCTGGTTTCTGCTAATCGCAAAAATGAAACCATTTCCAATGTTAACATCGTTAGTGAAAAAGGGAAAACCTGTGTATTGGTCAACCCATGGCCAAACAGGAAAGTACTCGTGATCAGAAACGGAAAAAAATCGGAGCGCTTGCAAGGGGATAAGATCTCGTTCAAGACTAAAATAAACGAAGTGATACAATTACAGGTATTATAAACCTGAGTTCGATTATTAAATCTCACTTTGTAACGTTTTAATCAAGTTTTCTGTTAAGTCGGTCGTCACCCTGAATTTATTTCAGGGTCTTTCCTGCCAAAAAAGATGCTGAAACAAGTTCAGCATGACGATAAGATTAGGAATAAACCTTGTCTGATAGTTATTTTTACAATTTAATAATCGAACTCAGGTTATAAAGTATTCAGGATAGAAGCTTCGTAAAGATTTTCCTGAAGGAGCTTCTTTCTATTCCATTAATGTGCCATAAGGCTTGCTTATCATATTCAAAGCCAATGAAAAAAATATTTTAAGTAGTTTAATTTTTTTTATTGAAATATGGTGAAATATTATAATTTTGTAATATGTATGAACATATGAACAAAATATCTCAGTTGGATCATGATAGTAAAATACCCCTGCATTTTCAGGCAGAGGAGCAATTGAGAAAATTAATTCAGCTTCCTGAGTTTGCTAATGGAGAACTATTTCCAAAAGAAACGGATTTGGCCATGCGATGGGGAATATCGAGAAATACACTTCGGCAGGCCATTAATAATCTGGTAAACGAAGGTTTACTGGAGCGGAAAAAGAGAGTTGGAACAAGGGTTACGCAAGGAAAAATAACCACTAACCTCACCAACTGGATGAGTTTTACGCATGAAATGGAAGATATGGGATTGATTTTTAAAAATCTCGTACTCGATGTGCAGAAAAAAAAGGCTAGCGAAGAAGTATCAAAATATCTGCAGATAGAGGTCGATACCGATGTAATCTGCCTTAAACGTATCCGCAGTATTGATGATGGTCCCATGGTCTGTTTCGAATCATATTTTCATCCCCGTATCGGGCTTTCTAAAGATGAAGACTTTAAAAAGCCTTTATACGATTTGCTGGATATGGACCACAATATTGTTCCAATGTACTCACAGGAAGAAATAAAAGCGATAGCAGCTACAGAAGAAATAGCCGGTTTGCTTGGAATAAAAAAAGGGTTACCTGTGTTGGAAAGAAAAAGATTGGTGCTCGATGCAGGCAGAAAACCCATAGAGTACAATATCTGCTATTACCGCAACGATTGGTTTACTTATAGTATTGAGATTAAGCGTTCGGTGTAAAATGGCAAACAATAAAAAAATTGGGATCGACGTAGGAGGAAGTCACGTCACGGTAAGTGCGATAGATGTAAATAACCCATTGCTGGCATCTTTGCGGCTGGTAAGAAAGGATCTCGATGCTTTGGATACAGGTTTTAATATTGTAGCCACTATTGGTAATGGGATTAGAGAAGTGCTGGAAGAAGGAATTACGCCCGATGCTGTTGGAATTGCTTTTCCCGGACCTTTTGATTATGAGAAAGGTGTTAGTACCATAGCAGGTGTAGGTGGAAAATTTGAACAGACATTCGGAATTCATTTGCAGCAGGCCCTGGCAGATTTTACCGGCCTAAGCAATACGCCGTTTGTTTTTTCAAACGATGCACATTGTTTTGCTGAGGGGACCTATAACCGCTACCAACTGAATAGTAAAAAGACAGTTTTTTTAACACTGGGAACTGGTTTTGGCTCTGCCTTTATGGAAAATGGAGCCTTGCTTACTAGCGATCCCTCATTACCGGTTTCGGGCGCTTTTTACGATGAGCCTTTTCTCGATGCCAAAGCCGATGATTATTTTTCGGTGCGCTGGTTTTTAAATGAATACAAAACATTATGTGGTAAACAGGCAGCATCTGTAAAAGATATAGCATTAATGAACACAGATCTTTCACGTTCTATTTTCGAGCGATTCGGCACCAACCTCGGCGCTTTTTTACAGACCTGGTTAGCGCGGTTCGGATGTGATGAACTGGTTATTGGCGGCAACATTGCAAAAGCCAGTTCACTGTTTGTTACGCCACTGAAAGAAAGCTTAAAACACCTGAATAAAACAATAAAAATTACTTTCTGCGGTGATACCGAAGAATGCATCTTAAGGGGAGCCGCGGTTATTGCGGGCAAAAAAACAAATATTTACATGGATACTGATCAGAAATTAAAAAGAGAAACAAGTCAACCCGTTTTACCCTTAAGTGCTATTGTAGCTAACGGTCCGGGTTATAATGTTTTTCCATCATTTCATTCAGACGCTCAGGTTTACGCTGGTTTTGATACGCTGGCCGATAAAATAGATCAGGAGAAAACGATCATCATTGATGGTTTTGAAGGCGTTTTATGGGAGGATTTCAGGACACAGTTACATGCATGTTTGCTTTCGAAAAACAGAAAAGTATTCTGGTACGATATCAATTCTTGCCTCAAACCTACTCAGGAGATCGAAGCGATGGTGAGTGCCAATTTAAATGGTGCCGATCCGGTTTTTGGAGATAAATACCAGGGCGGTCTGTCTGATTTTTTTGATGTGCAAAAATTGAAGATGTTACAGCCCGATCCATCTGTTGATCTGTGCATTCTCTATGGAACGGGCGCCGGACTGGCCAATTGGAAAGGGCCATTGTTATATGTAGACCTGCCCAAAAATGAAATTCAATATAGGATGAGGGCCGGTGTGGCGAAAAATATCGGCTGTACAGATCGCGCTGATAATACCCAGATGTATAAACGGGCATATTTTGTGGATTGGCCTGTGTTGAACAAACATAAACAGCAGTTGCTTTCCAAAATGGATATAATTGTTGATGAACAGCGCACGACTGAAATTACATGGATGCATGGTGATGATTTTAGGAATACTTTGCACAAAATGCTCGAACAGCCGCTTCGCGCAAGGCCTTGGTTTGAAGCGGGCATTTGGGGCGGGAACTGGATGAAAAAGCATATCAAAGGACTTAATCAGGAAGAAATAAACTACGCCTGGTCTTTTGAACTGATCACTCCCGAAAATGGAATTGTTATCGAAGGTAATCACTATCTACTCGAAGTCTCATTCGATTTTCTGTTGTTTTATAATAATACGAAACTTTTAGGAAAAGCAGCCCCAAGGTTTGGAACTGAATTCCCGATCCGTTTTGATTTTCTAGATACCTATGATGGCGGAAATCTTTCGATTCAATGCCATCCGCGTACGGCCTATATCAAAGAGAATTTTGGTGAAAATTTTACACAGGATGAAACCTATTACATTCTCGATTGTGAACCCGACGCCGAAGTTTATCTGGGTTTTCAGGAAGATATTAATCCTGAAGAGTTTAAAACTGCTTTACTGGATGCACAAAACCAGGGCATTAAAATGGATGCCGAAAAATACGTGCAGAAATTTAATGCACAAAAACACGATCTGTTTCTCATTCCAAATGGAACGGTCCATGCATCTGGAAAGAATAATATGGTGCTGGAGATCAGCAGTACGCCATACATTTTCACTTTCAAAATGTACGATTGGTTGCGATTGGGCTTAAACGGTAAACCTAGACCCATTAATATAGAACACGCTTTTAAGAATCTTTATTTCGATCGAAAGGGCGATTACGTTCCGCAAGAGCTAATTTCTAAACAACAGGTATCAACCGAATGGAATGGAGGAAGGAAAGTATCACTTTCAACACATAAGGAGCATTTTTACGCGGTAGACCGATATGAGTTTGTTGGAGAAACAGTTATTGCCACAAATGGACAATGCCACATCTGCATGCTGGTTGAAGGTGAATCGATAGCGGTGATTGTCGGTGATAAAACCAGTCAGTTCAGTTATGCTGAAACATTTGTAATACCTGCAGCAGTAACAGAATATACTGTTCGGTACTCAGGAACGCAAAAAGCCTTTTTGGTAGTTGCCTATGTAAAAGAAGATTGTTGTTGAACCTAACCAAATAACTAAATAAAAACAGCCAAATAACCAAACATTATGAGAAAACAAGAAACAAATTATTTTATCTTCCTGATAACGCTTATTGCAGCATTAGGAGGTTTTTTATTCGGTTTTGATATGGCCGTCGTCAGCGGTATTATCGAGCCTTTAAAGTCGCAGTATGGATTGTCATCCGCACAGGAGGGACTGTTTGTGTCATGCGCTTTGCTGGGCTGTATTGTCGGAGTATCCTTTTCGGGTTACCTCAGCGATAAAGTTGGGAGAAGAAAGGTATTGTTTGTCTCCGCCATATTATTTTTAATCAGTGCCATTGGTTTCGCATTTTCAGAAGCCTATCCTGTATTAATTTTCTTCCGCGTTTTGGCCGGTATGGGAGTTGGTGTGGCCTCTAATGTATCTCCACTTTATATTTCTGAAGTAGCACCTTCGCAAAAAAGAGGTCGTTTAGTCGTTTTTTATCAGCTGGCCATTACCATAGGAATTTTAGCGGCTTACATCAGTAATTTATTTTTGCAACGTTACGCCACAGCCAATGCAGGTGCCGGCGAGGGCGTGCTGCACTGGTTATTTGTTGAAAACGTTTGGCGCGGAATGTTTATCGTTGGGGTTATTCCGGCAGCAGCATTTTGTTTGTTGTTGTTAATCGTGCCCGAAAGCCCGCGCTGGCTGGTACAATACGGCAGAAATGAAGAGGCTTTAAACACCCTAATTAAAATAAACGGAAGCGAAACAGGTCGTTTAGAACTCGATTCCATTAAAGAAATGGCCAGTCAAAAATCTGGCGGTTATAAAGAATTGATGCGTTTGCCCTTAAGTAAACTGTTGGCACTGGCAACCATTCTTACAGCCTTATCGCAGTTCAGCGGAATTAACGGGGTGATTTTTTATGGTCCTACCATTTTAAAATCAGCAGGTATTGTTACCAGCGATGCCTTATTTTATCAGGTAATTTTGGGATCGGCCAATGTGCTTTTTACATTTATCGCCATTTCAAAAGTAGATACCTGGGGACGCAGACCCTTATATATCATCGGCTCATTGTGTGCAGCAGGGGCTTTGGCTTTAACAGGGGTTTGCTTTTTAATGAATATCACCGGGTGGTTCATGTTATTTAGTATTATTCTGTTTCTACTATTCTTTGCATTCTCGCTAGGGCCATTAAAATTTGTCATCTCCACAGAAATATTCCCCACCCACATCAGAGGAACAGCTTTGTCGATGTGTATTATGACCATGTGGGTTTCAGATTGGGTTGTAAACATGTTATTCCCCATTATGAGAGATGGGTTGGGTATCGCAACCACCTTTTTTATCTTCTCTTTCTTCTGTATCCTTTCCTTTTTGTATGCCAAGAAGAAATTGTTTGAAACCAAAGGCAAAAGCCTGGAAGAAATTGAAAAAGCCTGGAATTCAGAAATAAAATAGATCATGAAAGTACAATTCTATTACCCACGCTGGGGTTCCGAAAATATCAATTGGGATGAGTTTTGCCGAAAGGTAAAAGCGGCAGGATACGATGGTGTTGAGGCTCCTGTTTCTGAAAATTCAGATGAGCAAAGTATAATGATAACTGCACTGAAAAAACATAGTCTGTTTTTGATTGCGCAATATTACCAATCTTTCGAAAAGGATTTTGAAGCACATAAAGCGAGTTATACAAAATATTTACGCTTTTATGCTTCGGTAAAACCAGTAAAAATAAATACACAAACGGGGAAAGATTATTTCAGTTTTGAGCAGAATGCCGAACTGTTTGCTATTGCCAATGCAATTACCCAGGAAACCGGAATTACGATTTGCCATGAAACGCACCGTAACAAAGCATTGTTTGCAGCACATGTAACACATGATTTTTTAAAAAGACTTCCGGATTTAAAAATAACAGCCGATTTTTCTCATTGGTGTAATGTAGCCGAAAGTTTATTGGAAGATCAGCAGGAGGCGCTTGCACTGGCATGTAAACAGGTAGAGCATCTCCATTCAAGAGTAGGCCATTCGCAGAGTGCACAGGTAATAGATCCGCGCTTGCCAGAGTTTACAACCGAATTGAATGTTCATTTGAACTGGTGGGATGCCATTGTAAAAGCATATCAGGATGGTAAACAGGAGGTGTTAACAATTACCACTGAATTTGGTCCTGCTCCATATATGGTGCATTTACCCACAACCAATATGCCAGTAGCCAATCAGTGGGATATCAATTTGTATATGATGCAGTTACTGAAAGAGAGATATTGTAAATAAGAAGGGCATGTTCTTAAATTATAAAATGTGTTTGATATAACAGTTAAGCTTTTATGAAACAAAAAATACAGATGCTTTTTGTTGTGATGTTATTCACAACAATCGCAGTTGCTCAAGATCAGAAGAAAAATAATCAGGAAATTTCGAAGGTAACGGATGTGTGGGTGGTATTTAAAACCCACTTTGATTTAGGCTTCACTGATCTGCCCGAAAATGTTTTTAAACGTTACCGGGAAGAGATGATGGATAAAGCTTTAGGTGTAATAGAAAAAAACACAACCCAGCCCAAAGAAAAGCAATTTGCATGGACGGTTCCTGGCTGGCCATTACAGGCTCAGATATTGGGCCCTTTGCAAGATGCTGATCGTAAAGCAAGGATAGGAAAAGCGATCAAAGATGGGACAATTGTGGTACACGGACTTCCATTTACCACCCATACCGAATCATTGGATTATGAAGATCTGGTCCGCGGACTTGGTTATTCATCACAAATTAACAGAACTTACGGACTTCCACTAACCATCAGCGCGAAAATGACTGATGTGCCAAGCCATTCCTGGGTATTGCCTACTTTACTGAATCATGCAGGCATAAAATTCTTGCAATTAGGCTGTAATCCGGCAAGCCAGTACCCAAGATTTCCTGAGCTTTTCTGGTGGGAAGGTGCCGATGGCTCGAAGATATTGTGTAACTACACGGCTTTGTACGGTTCTGATATTAAACCCACCAAAAATTGGCCAAGCAGGAATTATCTGGCCATGCAAATGACCGGAGATAACCACGGGCCACCCTCTGAGAAAGAAATTGATAAATTGTTAACCTATGCAAAAAAGGAGATGCCGGGAGTGAGAATCCATTTCGGAACCCTTGACGATTTTGCAAAAGCAGTTTTGGCTGAAAACCCCAAGCTGCCTACGGTTAAAGGCGATACGCCAGATACCTGGATTCAGGGATTACTTTCAAATCCGCAGGAAACAAAGATTGCACGAAATATACGTCCATTAGAATCAGTGCTCGATGGACTACATACACAAATGGGAATTTGGGGTATAGCAAGTGGATCTATTTCCGGAAAACTTGCAAAATCTTACGAACAAAGCCTGTTGTATGCCGAACATACATGGGGTATGAATGCAGAGTATGGCCCGCGTTACAGTTATGGTGATGATTGGAAAAAATGGTTGGCAGAAGCTGAAGCAGAACCTATTCCCGAAAATGGCGATTATTCGAAACTAAAAAATAGCGATTCGAGAAATACAAAACTAGGAAGTAAAAGAAAATGGTTGAATTCGTACGACAAAAAACGTGAGTATATCCTGAATACAAACAAAATTGTAGGGGATGAATTAAAAGCTCACCTTAATCTGCTTGCAAAGTCGGTAAATGTAGCTGGAAAACGTTTAGTCGTTTATAATCCCTTACCCTGGAAAAGATCAGCGATCATTGAAAACCCATGGGAAAAGGGCAAATCTTTTTATGTTAAAGAAATAGAAGCCTCTGGTTATGTTTCTTATGCTCAAAATGATTTAAAAGAATTAACCCTTACAAGTGATACGCAATCTTCGTTTAGTACACCTTATTTTAAGATTATTTTCGACTTAAACAGGGGTGGGATAGCTTCATTGATAGAAAAAAAGACAGGCCGAGAATTAGTTGATCAATCATCAAAATATGCCATCGGTCAGTTTCTGCATGAACGCTTCAGTACAAAGGAAGTAGATCAATGGTTTAATGCCTACAGCAGGGTAAAAGACGGTTGGGGCTTAAATGATCTCGGTAAACCTGGAATGATCAATGCTGAAAAAGCGCCCTATTTAACTTTTACACCAAATGATTGGAAAATTTCTGTGTCTCATTCAGATATTGAAGATGTTGCAACTTTAACTGCTGTTGATCCTAAAGGTTTTGCTAAACATTATACCTTAACATTTACTTTTCCACGTAATTCGGCTTACGTAGATGTAGAATGGTTTGTTGATGGTAAAACACCTGATAAACAGCCAGAAGGAGGCTGGCTTTGTTTCCCATTCGCGGTTAAGCAGCCTACCTTTACAGTTGGTCGTTTGGGTGGCCCGGTAAATCCTGCCACAGACATTATTCAGGGAACCAACAAATATTTGATGGCCGTAAATTCCGGTGTTTCAATTACTGCATCAGATAAATCTGGGGTTGCGCTATCTCCAATGGATTCTCCATTGATTAGCCTGGGAGAACCAGGTTTATGGAAGTTTTCTTTAGATCATGAACCTAAAATACCATCGGTATTTGTCAATGTTTACAATAACATGTGGAATACCAATTTTCCATTATGGCAAGAGGGTACATGGAGTGAAAAAGTTCGTATATGGGCAGTTGATAAGCAGACCTCAACGGTACCAAACCTGGTTCAAAACTCATGGGAAGCCCGTTTGCCATTGTTGACAGGAATTGCTGAAGGAGAAGCAGGGAAATTGGCGGGGAAAAAGGATGGCTTGGCTATTTCACGTGGTAGTGTGCTGGTAACTGCTTTTGGCGAAAATCCCGATGGAAACGGAACTGTTTTGCGGCTGTGGGAGCAGGGAGGCCTTTCGGGAAATGTTACCGTCACTTTGCCCAAAGGATCAGCTTATACTAAAGCCACGCCGGTAAATCTTCGTGGTGAAGTAAAAGGAAAACAACTTTCCGTTTCCAATAGCAAACTCACTTTTCCATTGAACAGATATGCTCCTGCCAGCTTTATACTGAAATAAAAGCAGGCCGATATATAAGTATAAAAACAAAAAAAGCTGAGACATCATGTCTACTAAAAGAAGATGTTTTAAATCAAATAATAACTTTTTTATAAAGCTTTAAAAACAACGATTATGGGAAATTTAATTTTTTCTGAAGATTTAGCCGATTATAGCCATCCGATCAGTACCATGTTTGTCCAGCCACAGACGGCAAAGGAGTGGGAACAATACATGTTAACCGAAGAACAGATTGCTTCTTTTAAAAAGGATGGTTTTGTTAAAGGGATTAAAATTCTATCTGAAGAACAGGTAGATCTGCTCAATGCAGAACTTGTAAAATTACAATCATTAAGCGAAGAAAATAAAAAACTATTTTACCACTATGAAAGCAATGAATCCGAAGACCCTAACAAAGTACTCTTTCATGCAATCGGTGCCTGGCGTTTAACATCAGGATTTCATGATTTGTTATGGGCGCCTGCATTTCGCATGGCAGCTTACCAATTGTTGGGTCAGTCTTTTAGGATTTTTCACGACCAGCTGTTCTGCAAGCCTGCTAAACACGGCGGGGTAGTGGCATGGCACCAGGATTTTTCCTACTGGACATTTACCAAACCCATGCACCACCTCACCTGTTGGATCGGATTGGATGATGCCAATACCGAAAACGGTTGCCTCTACTTTGTTCCGGGAAGCCACAACTGGGGTTTACTTCCTATTACCGGGTTAACCGGAGATATGGATGCCGTAAGAGAAATATTAAATCAAGAACAATTGGAGGCCTTTGAAAAGCGGGTACCTAACGAACTGCCAAAAGGTTTTGCCAGTTTTCATCATCCGCTTACCATGCATGGCTCTTATGCCAATACTTCCGACCGGCCGAGAAGGGCAACAGTCCTAAATACAATGAGTTACCATACGCTTGGAAACACGGCGGGCTATCATAGACAAGAAGCCCTAAGCAGCTTTCCTCCAATGCCTCAGGATCAACAGCTTGATGGGAAGTTTTTTCCCCTTTTATTTGATGGAGATAAGGAATTAGATGCTTTCGGAAAAACAATCCCTAAAGTCGATTATAAGAAGTTGTACGATTTGTAATAGTAAATAATTCGAGCGATTCCTGTCCCCTTAAAAATGAAATTTCTAACCAAATCATAAAAAAAATGAAACATTTCGTTTTTGCTTTATTCATGCTTTTACTTGTAAGTACTTGCGTGGTTGGGCAAACAAACACTAGCGTAAAAGAAGTAATTGTTGTATTTAAAACACATTTTGATATTGGTTATACCGATTGGTCAGACAACGTTCGCTACAATTACGCTAATTCGATGATCACAAGTGCTTTGAATACCGTTGATCAGTCAAAAGATTTGCCAAAAGACCAACAATTTAAATGGACGATTTCAGGCTGGCCGATGAAAGAAATCCTTGCAAAAGCAACACCTGATGTTAAAACAAGAGTTGAAAAAGCCATAAAAGATGGGCGCTTTTTTGTTCATGCCCTGCCTTTTTCTATGGAAACCGAATCTAGTGATTTAGAACCGCTGGTACAATCGTTGGGATATGCTTCAAAAATAAGCAAAGAAGCAGGTTTGCCGCTACCAATAGATGCGAAAATGTCAGATGTGCCAAGCCATTCCTGGATTATGCCTACCCTGTTGAATAATGCAGGAGTTAAATTTCTGCATATTGGCTGCAATCCCGCATCAAGATCACCAGAAGTTCCCTTATTGTTCTGGTGGGAAGGTCCCGACAAATCAAAGTTGATGACTTTTTACTATGGTGAATATTACGGAACAAGTCCTGCGCCTCCAAAAGACTGGACGCATAAAACCTGGTTGGCTATCGTTCAGACTAATGACAACAGCGGCGCGCCAACTTACAAAGAATTTAGGGAAGCAGTAGCCAATATTGAAAAACTAAATCCGGGTGCAAAAGTGCGCGTAGGCAGTATGGCCGATTTTTACACCACAATTGCCAAAGAAAAACCAAAGCTGATTACCGTAAGAGGCGACATGCCTGATACCTGGATTCATGGTTATATGTCGATGCCGCGTGAAATGAAATCGAGTAGGGCCCTGAGCAAATCGACTTTAAATCTGGAAGCATTCAGTACCCTTTCTGCTATCTGGGGAAGAAAACCAGAAGAACCCATCAATACAATCGTTGATCAGTCATTAGAGAATATTAACCTTTTTGATGAACATACCTGGGGTTTGGCAATGAGCCACGGCAATTCTGGTTATTGGGCCTATGGCAATGAGTTTGAAAAACTACGCGCAAAAGGATACTATGACGCAATTGAGTATTCCTGGAAAGAGAAAGGGAATTATATTACTGGTTCAGAAAAACTAATTCTTCCAACTTTTAACAGAGAGATGAAGCGTTTGGCTGCTGCTGTAAATGTAGCAGGAAACCGTATCGTGGTTTACAACCCACTTCCATGGGAACGTAATGATTTAGTAACCCTTCAAACTGGCACAAATTTCAAAAAGACGTTGAAAAATGTAGCTACAGGGGAGCTGGTTCCGATTGTCAGAAATAAAAATATTCTTCAGTTCCAGGCCAATCGTATCCCGGCGATGGGTTACAGTACTTTCGTTTCATCTGATGAGGAAGCAGTAATTCCAAAATCGAATCTTTCACTGGATACGGAAAACGCAATGATGGAGAACGAATTTTTTAAAATCACCTTCGACAAACAAAGTGGTACGATCAAATCGTTGATTGACAAAAAATCGAAGAAAGAGATGGTTAATGAGAATTCGGAATACAAATTCGGACAGTACATGAACGAACATTTTTCAAAAGTTCAAACCGACAAGTATGCTAAAGATTATATTAAGGCAGGTTGGAACTGGGCATATTCTGAATTGGGCCGGATCAATCTTGATAATACGCCGTACAAAAAAACATCTGGTAAAAATGCAGCGATCAAATTTTCGAAAGATGCCTTATCGGTTACCGCTACAGTGACTTTCAAAGGGGATGCCGATCTGAATCACAATTATACGATGGTTTTTACCTTGTATGAAAATAAACCCGTTGTAGAGGTGATCTGGAGCATCAATGGTAAACCGGCAGAGGCCTGGCCTGAAGGCGGTTGGATTAGTTTTCCTTTCAATATCGAAAAACCAAAGTTTAAACTGGGCAGGCTCGGTGCGGTAATAGATCCAACAACCGATTTTGTAAAGGGTACGAATTTAGATTATGGTTTTATCAATACAGGAGTAGCCGTTTTAGATAAAAACAGTCAAGGGTTTGGACTTACTTCTCCTGATGTACCAGGTGTAAGTCTGGACCGTCCGGGGTTATGGAAATATTCAACCGATTTTGTTCCAAAAGAAGGAAATGTATTCTTCAATCTGTACAACAATCAGTGGAGTACGAATTTTACTGAATGGGTGGAAGGTTCGTGGAGTGCTAAATTTTATATCTGGAGCATCGATCGCTATGCTGATGGGAATTCTATCGTTATCCCTTCTGAAGAATTCAGAAATCCATTAATGGTAGGCTATACAGGCGGTGATGCAGGAAATCAAACAAGTAGTTCAAAAGGGATTTCAGTATCGGAAAAAGGAATTTTAGTGACCTTCTTTGGAAAAAACAGGGATGGTGAAGGTGATGTAATCCGTTTATGGGAACAAAATGGTAAAGCAGGTGCCTGTACCGTTAGCCTACCGCTCAACAGCAAATATAAACTGGCACAACCCTGTAATTTAAGGGGAGAAAAAATAGGAAAGGAAATTCCAATCAGGAACAATACGTTCGAAGTTAAGCTGAATGCCAATCAGCCTGCTTCATTTATTTTATTATAGATAAAAACAACGAAATGGATAAACCCATCAAGCGAATTTTTCTGGCGATTCTAATTCCTGTTTTTTTTACACTGAATTTGAAGGCACAAAACGCTGAACAAACTGTTTCAAAGAGTATTTTACTGCCCAATGGTTGGGGAATTACCAATGTGGGGCGATCCCTACCATTGGGCGATTTACCATTGAATATTGCGGTCAGCAAATCTGGAAAGCTGATTGCTATTACCAATAACGGTTTAGGAAAACAATATATTCAATTGATTGACCCAAAAGCGGAACGCCAATTGGATAGTGTTATTGTTCCGTCAAGCTGGTATGGGTTGAAGTTTAGCGAAAACGATAAAAAGTTATATGTTTCAGGTGGAAATGACAACGTCATTCTGCAGTACAAGATAGTTAATGACAAACTCAAACTGGCCGACACGATCATTTTGGGCAAAAAATGGCCTACACGTATTTCGCCAGCTGGAATCGATATCGATGAGAAAAAACGATTGCTTTATGTGGTTACCAAAGAGAATAATTCACTTTATGTGATTGATCTTGAGACCAAAAAGATAAAAAAACAACTTCCATTGAAGGGTGAAGGTTACACTTGTGTTTTAAGCCCGGATGCAAAAGAACTCTATGTGAGTTGTTGGGGGTGTGGAAAATTATTGGTTTTTGATACCATCAAAGAAGAGTTTGCCGCCTCAATTGCTGTTGGAAGCCATCCAAACGAAATTCTGCTTTCAAAAAAAGGCGCTTTCCTTTTTGTGGCCAATTCCGATGATAATTCCGTTTCTGTGATTGATAGAAAGAGCCGAAAGGTAATTGAGACACTTAATGCGGCATTGTTTCCAAATGCACCAGCGGGTTCAACCACTAATGGGCTTGCACTGAGCAAGGATGGAAAGCAGCTTTACATTGCCAATGCCGACAATAACTGCCTGGCTGTTTTTGACGTTTCTGAGCCGGGAGAAAGTAAATCACTTGGGTTTATTCCAACAGGCTGGTATCCAACTAATGTGAAGCTGGTTGATCAAAAAATATTGGTGACCAACGGAAAAGGCTTTGTACCAATGACCAATCTTCAGGCACCAACGCCATATATGAAAGGGTATGATTTAAAATATAGAGCAGAAGATACTTCAAAACCAAAATCAGTACATTCTATTGGAGAGCTGTTTCAGGGAACGCTGAGTATTATCGATAAGCCTTCGATAGATTTACTGGCTGCCTACACGAAAATGGTCTATGAAAATTCGCCGTATTCAAAAGAAAAAGAATTGAAAGCGCATAATGACGTTGGAAATCCAGTCCCGATGAAAGTAGGTGATCCAAGCCCTATTAAGTACGTGTTCTATGTTGTGAAAGAGAATCGCACCTACGATCAAGTAATGGGTGATGTGAAAGAAGGGAATGGGGATCCGTCTCTGGTGATGTTCGGTGAAAAAATAACACCCAACCAACACAAATTAGCGAAAGATTTTGTGCTTCTTGATAATTTTTATGTCGATGCTGAAGTCAGTGCCGATGGACATAACTGGACATTGGGAGCTTATGCAACCGATTATCTTGAAAAAATATGGCCAACCTGTTATAGTCGTGCCTGGGACTATCCGGGAGAAGGCCGGAGAGCAATAGCCAATAACAAGGCTGGATTCATTTGGGATGCCTGTAAACGTGCTAATGTAAGTTTCAGGAACTATGGTGAATTTATGCTGGACAAAAAGCCTACGCTTCCGGTCTTGCAAAACAACTATTGCAAGACTTTCAATTCTTGGGACGAATTGGCGGAAAAAGACGTAAACCGTTTTGAGCAATGGAAAAAAGATTTCGATTCATTGGTTGCGATTAAACAAGTGCCACGTTTCAACACCATTCGTTTCCCAAATGACCATACAGAGGGTTTGAGGAAAGGACGGCCAACACCGAATGCACATGTTGCCGATAATGATTTGGCTACTGGTCTTCTAGTGGAATATTTGAGTAAAAGTCCAATTTGGAATGAATGCCTGGTTCTGATTGTCGAAGATGATGCGCAAAGCGGTACTGATCACGTCGATGCACACCGCAGTACGGCATTTTTGGCAGGACCATATGTGAAAAGAAATTTTATCGATCACACGATGTATTCCTCTACTTCCTTTCTGCGTACGATAGAACTGATTCTGGGCTTAGCGCCTTTGTCTCAACATGACGCCGGATCAACTCCATTGTGGAACAGTTTTACTGCAATTCCTGATTTTACCTCTTTTAAATCGGTGCCTTCAAATATTGACTTAAAAGAAGTGAATTTGGTAATGAACAAATGGCAGCAAAAATCAGACACTTATGATTTTTCGAAGGTTGATGCCGTGCCCGATTTGGAGTTTACCGAGTTACTTTGGTATGCCATTAAAGGAGACAAAATTGCTTGCCCCAGCCCACGTCGTGCGGCATTTGTAAGATTAAGTAATAAAAAAGATGATGATTAAAACCAATGTTAACCCAAAAATTAAGTTACCTCTTGTACATTTTAACAAAACCTTTTGCAGGGTGATTTAATGGGAAGAGGGGATGTCAAACTGAAAGCGGTAGTTGATAAAAAAATAGAATAAATTTAAAAAGCACTAAAACCGAGTTTTTAAATTATATGAAGCCATCATGATTTTTCCAAAGCATAAATGGAGATGAATAAAATCATAACAGTTTCATCACCAATAAAAACAAATTTTATATAGATGAAAAAAATAGTAATAATTGCTGTTCTGCTAATAAATTGCATTCAAGCACAATCGCAGACTGCTGTTCCTTATTTTGGAAAAATAAATTGGGTTAATGGTTTTGCAAAAGAAATAAGTGGCGAAAACATCACTTACTTTTCGGCCTTTCCAGATTATGCCACAACAGCTTTGTTAACGCGGGTAACAGATGGTAAGAAAACCATCGAATGGGAAACGGCTAAAGTTCCTCAAAACAGCAAAGCAGATTATGTTTATTTCAGTTGGGTTGCCGCACATTCTACTGCGACCAGCAGCGGTAACCGCAATTTTGATTTATATGTAAACGATGAAAAACTGTTAACCTTTACCACAATACCAGGGAATAAAACACCTGACTGGATTTTTAAAACAGCTGATGGTTCTGCGCTGGTTTTTCAGCAAACTAAAAGAGATGGTGCCAATGATGCCCACGGACTGGCTTTCCTGCGCTTGCCAAAGAGTAAGGTAAAACCAGGGCAAGCAGTTCGGCTTAAAGTGGTTGGCCAGGCGCAGAATAGCAACGATTGGTATATGACCTTCAAATTTTCTTTTGAAGAAAAAGTAGACATCAATCCGATGCCATTTCTATTGAAAAACGGAAAACAGCCTATTGTATTAACCGCTTTGCACTTTGGAAAAGAGGAGCAGCTTAAGGTTAAAGTGAATAATAGTGAATCTTATTCTTTTATGATAAAAGATGGTGTAAACAATTTTGATATACCCGTAAATGCCGTAAAAAAAGATGATAGCGTGCAGATTTTAGCAATTTCGGCAGGGAAAACACTGGTTAATAAGTTTATAGCAATAAAATCGGTTGTTTACCGTGAGTTAAATTTTATACATCATTCCCATACCGATATTGGATATTCCCATCTTCAGCCCGAGGTTTTAAAAATCCACCTTAAAAATATCGACGACGCTTTGGAGATGATCGAAAAAACCAAAGATTATCCTGTTGAAGCAAAATTTAAATGGAATATAGAATCATTATGGGCAGTTGAAAATTACATGAAACAGGCTTCGCCAACTCAAAAAGAAAAATTTATTAAAGCGGTAAAAGAGGGTAGCATCTGTTTATCGGCCTTGTATGCCAATATCCTTACGGGTTTAAGCCAGCCTGAAGAAATGTTTCATTATACAGATTATGCGGCTCAACTCAGAAAAGAATTTGGCTTTAAAATCAACAGCGCCATGATTTCGGATATTCCGGGCTTTGCCTGGTCAACCGTAACCGCTTTATCTAAGGGAGGCGTAAAATATTTTTCGAGCGGGCCAAATTTTATGGGAGAAGACCACCCTTATCTGGGAGATAGGGCCGGATATTTTGTGAAAGCCTGGGGCGATAAACCTGTATGGTGGACATCGCCCTCAGGAGAAGAAAAAGTATTGTTCTGGACCGGCGCTAAAGGATATTCCTCTTGGCATGGAACATCAATAGGTGGTGTATTTGATCGTGGACCAAAAAAAATAGCCGCTTATTTAAAAGAACTTGCAGCCAAGAACTATCCATACGAAATGGTACAATGGAGATACAATATTGTGGCAGATAATGGACCCATTGATACCGGGATTTCGGACTTTGTAAAACAATGGAATGAGAAATATGCTTCCCCAAAAATTGTACTCAATACAACCGACAAGCTTTTTGAAACTTTTGATAAACGATACGGAGGACAGATACCGACTGTTAAAGGAGATATTAGTCCGTACTGGGAAGATGGGGCTGTTTCTACCGCTTTTGAAGAGGGGAAAAACAGGATCAATAGTTTGCGTCTGCAGCAATTAACAACACTCTATTCGATGCTGAATCCTAAGCAGTATGATGCACAAAAATTTTACAAGGCCTGGACGAACATTATCATGTTCCATGAGCATACCTGGGGTGCGCACAACAGCATCACCGAACCTGATGTGCCCTTTGTTACTGAACAGTGGCGTATTAAAAAACAATTTATGCTCGATGGAGATACACAGATCAATACTTTGGAAGAAAATTTACTGCAGCCATTAAGCGATCCACAGTCTAAAAAAATTGCGGTATTTAATACCTCATCCTGGAAACGGACCGGACCGGTCGTATTATCGGGAACTGTAGCAGGGCGATCGGTGAAAGATGCAGCTGGCAACAAAAAGCCATTGCAAAAACTAAGTAACGGAAATTATGTGTTTATGGCCGATGTAGCTGCTTTAGGTACTGCAACCTATGAAATTTCTGATGATGCACCAAGTACTTCAGCAAGCCAGTTTGCTGTCGCTGAAAATTCGATTTCGAACGGCAAAATCGGATTCACCTGGGATAAAGTAAACGGAAGTATTACAGGATTAAAAACACAAACTAATTTCAATTATGCGGGTGGTTTTAACAATCAGGGCCTAAATAGCTATTGGTATGTTCCGGGTATGGATCCGCGAGAGGCTGTAAGCAATGGGGATGTGAAGGTAAAAGTAATTGAGAACGGGCCTGTTGTTACCAAGGTGTCGATTGTTTCAGATGCACCAGGCGCCAATAAACTGGAAAGAATATTGTCTCTATATGCTGAGAGCGATGCGCTATTGATCGAGAATATTTTAGATAAAAAATCGGTGCGATCGAAAGAAGCAGTTCACTTCGGTTATCCCTTTGATGCTTCTTTAAGCGAGACTACTATCGATGCCGGTTATGGCAGCATGCGTTATTTAAAAGATCAGTTGCCAGGCTCCAATATGGATTATTTATATGGTAGGAGATGGGTGGATGTATCAAAGGCTGATAAAGGACTGCAATGGATGCTGCTTGAAATGCCGCTGATAGAACCAGGAAATATGATTGATGAGCGACAGACCATGCCACCAAAACATAAAGAATGGAAAAAAGAGGGACAACCAACTTCAACCTGGTTCAGTTATGTGATGAACAATTATTGGCATACCAATTACAAGGCCGATCAGGAAGGTGAGGTTCATTTTAAATATGCTTTGCGCCCACACAATATGGTGAACGATGTTGAAATGGAAAAAGCAGCAACCGAGTTTACACAGCCCTTAATTGCATTGCCAGTTAAAAAGGAACAAACACTCCCTGCAACACTTTTTGAATTAAGCAATCCGAAAATTGTAGTGACCAGCATTACACCCAATACCGATGGAACTTTTGTGGTGCGTTTGTTTAATCCCGAACAGTCTGTACAACAAACACAATTTGTGTGGAAAGCATTGCAAGCAAAATCCATCACTGAGCTAAAATCTGGCGAAAACAAACCAGCTGTTGCCAAAGTGACTTTAGCAGCGATGGGTGTTTCTGAATTTTTGTTGGGCCGGTAAATCGGTTATATCATACATTAAATTAATACTGAACAAATGAAAAGAAGAACCGTTATCGCCTTAATCTTTTTTATTCAATTTTTGAGTGCTTCGGCGCAGCAAATCAGTTTAAAAAGCGAAGGTTTGAATCTCAATCTGTCTCCAAAAGGACAGTTAATAGCCCTTTCGAACCCTATTTCTGGAAAAAATTACCTGGCAATGGGAGAGAAGGCTTCTTTATTACAGATCCGGGTAGGTAACGATTGGTATCAGCCCAACGAGGCCACTTTAAAATCAGGGATTCTTTCTTTGGTTTATCAGCCGGTAAAAATCACGGTACAGTTAAAAGTGCTTCAAAAGAAAACACATTTAACTTTCGAACTGATCAAAATTGATCTGAAAGACAAGGTAAATGCGGTAATCTGGGGACCGTATCCAACTGTTATCAACAAAACAATTGGCGAAGTTGTTGGTGTGGTGCGCGATGGGGAATATGCCATTGGTATCCAGGCTTTAAACCCTAAAACTGTTGGTGGTGTTTTAAATAGCTCAGAAGGTGCTAACGAATCGCGTGGTTCTACGGCAATTCCACAACCTTATGGCAGCAGCCTGCAGGCCTTTAGTTTAGATCGTTCGAAAGATAGAAAGCTAACCGTTTGGGGGCGCCCGGAAATGCCTGTAAAAGCGATTCCGAACGAGACAACACTAGGCAGCAAAATTGCACTTTTTGGATGCACTGAGCCTGAGGTTTTATCCCGCATAGGAGCAATCGAACTGGCAGAAGGCCTTCCACACGCACTTATTAACGGCGTTTGGTTCAAGCAATCGCCTGAAACTGGGAGGGCTTACCTGATTTCTGATTTTGATGAAAAAACTGTCGATGCCATGTTAGATTATACGCAGCAAGCAGGACTGGTTTCATTATACCATGAAGGGCCCTTCAAATCCTGGGGGCATTTTATTTTGGACCCAATTGCTTTTCCAAATGGAATTGCCGGAATGAAAACCTGTGTAGATAAAGCAGGTAAAAAAGGCATCCGCATTGGGGTACACACTTTAAGTACCTTTATCAATACCAACGATCCTTATGTATCACCAGTTCCTGACCAGCGCCTTTCGATGACAGGCTCATCAGTGTTGACAGAAAATGTAAGCGCAACCGCCACCGAAATACCTGTTGTTTCCGACCAGTATTTTAAAAATATTAAATCCAGTACGTTACATGCGGTAAAAATTGGAGACGAAATTATCCGTTTTAGAGAAGTTTCGGCAGAAGCGCCCTATAAATTATTGGATTGCCAGCGGGGAATGTACGGCACGAAAGCATCTGATCACCCGAAAGGTGAAATGGCAGGTATGCTGTTCGATTATCCCTATAATACCTTGTTTCCCAATTTTGAACTGCAACAGGAAATAGCCGGAAATTTGGGGCGTTTCTTTAATGAGACTGGTGTTTCGCATATGGATTTTGATGGACATGAAGGTTGTTTATCCGCAGGTGAAGGCGATTATGGTATGCAGATTTTTGCGGATAAGGTAATTAAGGATACCAAACATACCCTGGTAAACGGAACCAGCCGTTCCTATCACTACTACTGGCACCTTTGCCATTACTGGAACTGGGGAGAGCCCTGGTATGGCGGATTCCGCGAATCTCAGGGCGATTATCGTTTAGAAAACCAACCGTTTCTCGAACGTAATTATATGCCCAATATGTTGGGATGGTTTTTACTTTCCGCTACCACTACCGAAGAAGATATTGAATGGATGATGGCCAGGGCTGCGGGTTACAACGCAGGCTTTGCATTGGTAGCACGATATAAAAATCTTCAGAAAAATCCGAATACTGGTAAGTTACTTGCTTTAGTTAAGCTTTGGCAGGAAGCCTACAGATCGAAAATTTTCTCTGCCGATCAGATTACCCGGTTGAAAAATCCGGAGAACGATTTTCATCTCGAAAAAACAAACGAAAACTGGAAACTCTACCCGTTCAAGAAATACAAATTTGAGCATGAGAAAAAGGATCTTCAACCAGGAGAGCCTACTTTTTCTAAGTGGGAATTTACAAACAAAGAAGCGGAGCAACCCTTAAATTTTACCTTAACCTTTATGGGTAAAGAGGGAAGCATCAGTAACCCATGGATTGAAATTGATGGTTATTTCAAGTTGGAACTACCTGGCGAATATGAAGCCGGAAATTCTGTGGTTTGTGATGGAACCAGCATTAAAATGTACAACAAAAAAGGTGGTTTTGTTAAAGAAATTAGCTTAAAACAAGCTATTCCAAGCCTGAAACCTGGAAAACATACCATAAAATTTGATTGTCAGTTTCCTGAAGAAAAGGAGTTGACCAATAGATTTATTATTAAGACCATGAGCAGTGCCGAACTCATTTCGAAATAGGCGGTTCTTTTTCGTCTATCTCAAGATTAGGAGGTATTACTTATTGATCGGAATTCGCCATTTCCTTGCTTGCGTGCGCCTATGGACGTGTGGGGAATAAATAGATTTGTTGCTACCTTTAAGTTCAGGCAAGTAGCTAACTGGTTTGCTGTTAATTGCCAACGACAAGTTCATACATGGAAATAAATAATGGATACAGAAAATAAAATTAAATGTGCTTGTTGTGGTTTTTTTACGATCGAAAAGGATGCGATTTCAACGATCTGCCCAGTTTGTTTTTGGCATAAAGATTTTTATCAGGAGGAGCATATTGATGATGATGGAGGACCGAATTCAATTTCTTTGCGAGAGGCAAAAGTGAATTTTAAGTCTTTTGGGGTTATAGATAGAGAATTTTTAGATTTTGTAAGACCACCTAAAGAAGATGAGATTGAAGGATAAAGTAGATTTAGTATAGAATACAAGCGGGTATTTAATCAGCTTTTAAAATTAAGCTTTAAATAAACTAAAAATATCATGAAATATTTCGTCGTAGACCGGCTCTTTAACTGCTTTAGTTAGATGCTTTTTCTAAGTGATTGCATCAAAGCGCAAGTCAGGCTTTTGCTCAGGCTGGAGCACTAAGACTTGCGCTAGAATGTGTATTTACAGAAAATAATAATATTCTATTCCGCCGTTATCGGATCCATAAGGGCTGAAACCTTACTTATTGAATTTGCTGGGAATCCACCTTGTTTAGCATGTTCCAAGACCATTTGTTCATTTGGAGCATTGTAAATGCAATAGATCTTATTGTCTGTCACATAGCTGTTTACCCATTGTATTTGTGGCCCCATTTTGCTTAACACCTCGTTAGATGCTTTTGCAATTTCTTTTAATTGTTCCGCGGTTGATTTTCCTACTCCAGGAATTTCCCTTTCAATTACATACTTAGGCATGATAATAGTTTTTAAATTGTTTAAAAATTCAGTTAAATAGGGAGATTTATGGTTTGTGGCTGCAGGGGAAGCACTAGAAACCGGGGAGAAAATTCAGAATAGCTGCAGCTGAAATTCCAATACTTAAATTTACAAAAAAAATATCTGGTTTATGTGTTATCATAGTAATTTAACTAGGGATTTTGGGATTGATCTGGGATTTGGGCAAAATGCCATCCCTTGAAACGAGAAAAGCCTCAAGTCTTACGATTTAAGGCTTTTTATTTTTCTCTGGCGGGGAATCGGATTACCCACTACAACATCTACGGGAACTTTTCAGAATAATCAGGGAAATTTACAAGAATAAGAAGCGAATTGAAGATTATAAGAAAGGGCAAGAAGGAATTAGCTAAAGGATTTCCTGTTTCTGATCTGTAATCGACGTTTTAGATTTTTTTTTCAGATTATATTATCTAGTAGAGCATTCTAAGATTACTCTACCAGATAATTTTTTAGGGTGGTTACCCTTACTAGCGCGAGTCTTAGTGGGAGGCAGCTGGGTGGATGACTTGTGCATTCACTATATTTATCTAGCTGAGATTTTTTTTAGAGATTAATGTATTGATTTAACGAAATCCCAAGTCAGGCTTTTGCTAAGGCCGTGGGCGCTAAGACTTGCGCTAGACGGGTTTTTAACTTTTCATCTTATGCAACGAATTTAGCTAAAAATATCTCTATTTTTAGCTTCAAAAAAGTAACTTATAGTTCAAAGTATCCTTAAAAAGTTTTACTGATGCCATTTTATGGCTGGAATAACTAAGTTGGCGGCTATTAATACCGCAGAAACAAAAAAGTAACAATCAAAACAAAATATATGAAAATAATAACGTTAATTTTTGCTTTAACTTTTGGGCTTACAGCATTCGGACAGGCTCAGAAAACAAAAATTTTATTAATTGGAACTGTTCATTTTGAAACCCCACATACAGATCAATTTGAATTAAAAACGGACGATTTTCTTAGTGCTAAGCGACAAAGTGAATTAGAAGACTTAACTAATGCTCTATCTCAAACAAAAGCAACTAAAGTAATGATTGAAAGATCAGTTGAAAATCAACGTTCTAACGACAGTTTGTATAATTTATATTTAACAGATCATTATAAACTTACCGTTTCAGAAAGAGAACAAATTGGCTTTAGGCTAGCTAAAAAATTAAAATTAAATCATATAAATTGTATTGACAAATTTTATGGAATGTCACACGATAGCTTAATGGCTGCGACCGCAAAAGAAAATAAACAACTTTTTTTGCTAAAAGATTTAGGGACCAAGGCAAATTTAATGAAAAATGATTATGATAATCAATTGAAAAAAGGCACAATAAACGAAGTTTTAAAACACATAAATAAACCCGAAGAATTAAAAAAAAATTTATCACTTTATCTAAAATTTATGGCAAAGATTGGAGCAGGTAAAAATTTTGCAGGAGCAGAATATGTATCAGATTGGTATTTAAGAAATCTTGCTATTTATTCAAATATTATAAATCAAGTTGAACCTTCAGACAAATATGTTATTTTAATTTTTGGGCAAGGACACATTCCGGTATTAAAACATTTTTTAGAAAACAATGATAACTTTGATGTTGTGGAACTTAAGAGCGTATTGAAATAACAGCCGCTAAATGCCATCACCAAGTGGCGAAACGCTAGACACAATTGGCACAAAAGCTGATTATTTTCAAAATCTCATAACGTAATAAATATATAAAAATGAAAATTTTCGCATTTGCAGGAAGTAATTCTTCTACCTCTATTAACAAACAACTGGTAAAATTTGTATTGAAAAGTTTTGAAGGGAATGAAATTAATTTGATTGACCTTAACGATTATGCAATGCCTGTTTTTTCTGTAGATCTGGAAAAAAATGGATTCCCGGCAGCGGCACACCTATTTTTAAAGAATATTGAGGATTGTGATATTATCATATGTTCACTAGCAGAAAACAATCGCTCTTATAGTGCAGCATTCAAAAATACTTTCGACTGGGCTTCCCGGATTAATGTAAAAGTTTTTCAAAACAAACCGATGTTTCTGATGACTACTTCTCCGGGTGGGTTTGGCGGTGGAAATGTAATGGCAGAAGCGTCGAAGTTTTTTCCACAATTTGGAGCTGATATTAAAGAAGTCTTTTCATTGCCGAAGTTTTATGAAAATTTTGATGTCCATAATGGTGTTATAAATCAGGAATCATTGACTGAATTGAATACAAAAATCGAAAACTTCAAAATCCAGCTAGCAAACCCGTACTGATCTCAGTTGCTTTAATACTTTTAGATAACTATTCATCTTCTTATTCACCGAATCACTCAGCTATAAGATCGGAATTCGTGCGAAAATTGTAACTCCTTAAAATGCAAAAAGCCTGCTATCATACGATCTGCAGGCTTTTGTTGGTTTTTGAAACCATTTTGGCGGAGAGTGGGGGAACTGAACCCCAGCTTAAAATTCCGCTCTATGTGGTTTAAAAGACTCCTCTGATAACTGACTCACCGAATCACTCACCTGAATTTTCTTAACTGCAAATGCTATTAAGTAAAGATAGAAATTTTATAATTAAATTAAAAGTAGGCTTAATCAGTGATGTCAATAACACCACACATGGCTACTGGTTATACATTCTAGTAACCCTTTTTTCGATGGAACCGAAGGGAGTCGAACCTGTCCCTTTATCTGTTTGTAAATCAATTTATTGTGTATCTTTTTTTTGTTTAAGGTACCAAATACTCACCTCTATATTTTTGAATGCAAATTCTCAATTAAAGATAGAAAAATGGTTAAACATTTAAAAATCATTGGAACTTGGAACAATGGATAAATCCAACAAACTAAACTAAGTCAGAGTTTCTAAACTGGAATTTTGGCACTATGGGGAAACTAACTATTGATTGGTTACATGGCAGCCTTTCGATTTTGCAGTGCATTAATAACACCAACATTTTGACAATTAGGTTTATAATGTTTTAAGGTTAGTACTCCTGGAAAGGCCGTTATAGACGAAGCCCCAAGCGTTTAATGTATCGTTTATTGCGCGTAAAGTCAAGCGGCGAATTTTCGCCTCTCTATGCGCATTGTGAAGCGGTAGTAAACTTTGAAAAAGCACCGAAATAAGGTTGGAGGCCAGAATAGCAAAAGAAGATTTAATTGATATTTAATGGTCGATAATAAAGGTGTTCAGATGATAGATCGATGCTGAGGTGAGCCGTTTAAACATTGTTATTAATCCGTATAGTCAATCATTGGATTTTGAAGTTACTCAAATTGCGTAGCACAGGTTAGTTTCCTTAGCCAGCAGTTTGTATTCAACTGCATAATTATTTCTATTTTTTTTGATCTGATTACCAGTAAATCTAACCTTCAGGTAAGTACCGAACTAACCAGTAAGTACTTGTTCAATAGTAATATATAGCCTTACTTTACAAAAAAAAAACTTAAATATTATGATGCCGAAAGAAATTATTACTGCTTATTTGGAAGCCTTAGGTAAAGGCGATATAGGTGTTGCATTTTCATACTTTAGCACAGATGCACAGTGGCACCAGCCAGGATCGCATCAATTTGCTGGGCTAAAGACTGGTACCGAGGAAATCGGCAAAATGGTGGGTGGAATGATGGATGCTACCCAAGGTACCTTTGCCCTAAAACCGATCGGGAACTTGATGGTAAATGGCAATATGGCAGCCTTACCTGTTAACTTCACCGGTACCATCGAAGATCGGACTATGGATATGACAGGCGTAGACCTATTTGAGGTAAAAGATGGTAAGATCATAAATGTATGGTTGTTTTCTGATGATCAGGAACTTGAAAACACGTTCTGGGGAAAATAATGTGGTGCGCAATTTTACTAAGCCGCACTTTAAAGAGGGCATTTCTATTGAATGCCCTCTTTTAGCACATCCAAATTCATAGAGCTTTTATTTAGTGTGTGTTGCCAGAAGAATAGCTCTTGGGAGGCCAACTTTATTTGCCTATAGTTGGTCAAATTCTTTCTACTGATCCTATTCTTAAGCAACAATTGTGTATTAGCTAAAACCATAGATTTAATGTAACATTGTTGCGTCAAAAGACTCAAGTCTAACTGATAGATAACGGCTGTTAAGCATGTATGCTGTCGGTTTAACCACCAGACGTAAAAAAATAACTTATTACTTTAAATGAAAAACACGATTTTAAGCCTGAAAACAATCCTATTGGGATTGACTACATTATTTTACCTGCAGAATTCTGCATCTGCCCAGAATGTCAAATCAGCCACGCCCGTAAATGAAAAGCGATCAAAGACTGATACCATAAAATGGGACAATGACCATTACCTGGTCGACCGTGATTCTGCATTCAAAAATCCACTCCTTGCAATAAAAAAACTAATGGGAGGAAACAAAAGATTCGTCGAGAACAGATCTACCCGCCCTAGGCAAAGTGCAGAAACTATTAAAAAATTGGGCTTTGGACAAAAACCTTTTGCAACCATTGTAGGCTGTTCTGATTCGCGGGTTCCCAGCGAAGTGGTTTTTGATCAGGGGCTAGGTGATCTTTTTATCATAAGAACTGCCGGACAGGTTTCATCAGCAGCATCTTACGGCAGCATGGAGTATGCGGTACTTAAATTGTATACCCGCTTAATTGTGGTTTTGGGCCATTCAGAATGTGGCGCAGTAGCTGCTGCAGTAGAACGGCCGGAAAATGTTCCAGGCCATATAGTTACCTTGATAAATGAAATTAAACCGGCTGTGGCAAAAACCGCGAAAATGGCTGGAAACCCGTTGAATAATGCCGTGAGGCAAAATGTGATCGATCAGGTAAATGTATTAAGGGATTTAGATCCTATACTGCACAGCAAATATTCAAAAGGAGAAATTTTAATTGTAGGAGCTGTTTACGATGTTCATACAGGAAAAGTAGAATTTTTAAAAGAAACGATGCAGAACCTTCCCGGCAAAAAACGCTAAATAATCTAAGTTCGTTTACTTTATAAATACGGGAATATTCATAAGCCCCGAGGCGTACCTCGGGGCTTATCTAGATTTTTGAATCTTGACTTCGATTTCAGGACTTTAAGCTAGAAAACGATAACGGCCGCCTGGCTCAGGAATTACCGCTCATCTATTGATTATTGGTGTCGGAAAGGCAATTGGCTGAGTTTTCTCAATTTGTCAACCAATTCACCTATACTACCTTTCCTTTGGTTCCTGAAAGCAAGGTCCGTATATAGTGTTGCACAATACTTGCTTTTACTTTTTAAATTTTTCCATTCTGCCCAGAGCGAATCATAGTGCTTTATCGATCTATGGATTGCATCATTATCCATTTTTCCCTTGGCTTTCAATTTGTGGGCTTCCAGCATGAGGCGCCACATTTCTTCTATTACCTCAAATTTTATCCGTCCATAGGTACAAGAGACACGAACTGCTTCCTGATTTTCTGCATTTGGAAAGGTTATTTGATTGGATAAGCTTTCAATCTGCCTCCAGATGGCAGATGCTTCTGATTTTTCCCAAAGTACTTCTGGTTCTTTATGTTTTTCGATGATCTCTGCAATGACCTCCTCATTAGCTTTAGCAGAAAAATACTGGTCACGGCTCCACCAAACCTGGTTGGAGGCATAGCTGTTGAGCTGGCCCTTGCGCACTCCTTCAATAGTGAGTAGGTTCAGTTGTCGGAACAGATCTGCTTGATAACCTCGAAGGCCCAGTTTTTCGGAAAATTCGTTAAAAATTGCTTCCTCCGTTTTATCGGGATGTAGCGCCCATTGAGAAACCACGTAAGTGTTCAAATCCGTCCAGATTTCGCTTTTAGTGTAAGGACCGTCCCAACCTCCACCATTAGACCAGGTGAGCACCCCACTGAGCAGTCCGTTGCCCAACATGTCCCTGATACCTCTAGGCTTAGACCGATCGTTTTCTCTGCCTGTAAATTTATGGCTACCAAAGGCGATCTCGTATTTTGTTTCAGGCCAGCCATCAATAACGCCTTTGGCTGTATAATAAGGATGTGCACCCTTTCCATAAGCTTCCATCCTGGACTGTGCTTCTACAATCTGTTGATGATTTCCTATTCCTATCGTCGGATTGAAAGGCGTCATCCTATGGAAGTCATCCTGTTGATATTTGATCACAAAAATAAGGTTTGGATGGGGCTTTACTTGGTTGGTTACTGCCAGATAGTATTCCGGGTTGGTATGAAAGTTATATCCAAAGTCCCAGGTGCGGTAGAAAAGTTTTTTGTTCCGTTTTTCGCATACCTCCTCACGAAGTAAATTCAGCATCGTGATCTGGTCATCAATGCCTTCCTTACCGTTTCTGATGGGGCCACCGCCCATATGATAAGGAGTATCCTGTAAATAAGTCTCGCCAAAGCGAAGGGTGAGCCCTCCTAGGTCAGGGAACCTCTTGAAAATTCCGTCTATCTGAGCACGCAAAAGTTCCTGGGTCCGCCTGCTCTGCATATCTGGTTTTGCAGAACGTTCAGCCATTCCTCCTGTACCTTCTACTGTCCCGGGCCCCCTGATTTCTTTTCCAAACCGGTCCCAAACCGATTTTGGAAATACAATGAAATCCGTAAAAGGATAAACCTGGATCCCTGCTTTCTTGCAAGCCTGTAACTTACGGTCTATCTCGGCAGCTTTAGCTGTGATCCACTTTCTTTCCTGCCCTCCTAGAGGCAGTAGCCCCTTCTGATAATCATCATAAGTGATGGCACAGTTTACAAACCAATGGGTTACCATTCCATTGAAACCGTTTGCTTTCATAAACAAGGGGTCATTATACTTGGTCTTATACGGTTCTTCACCCGGATTGTTATGCACCATATCCATAATATACGTCAATGGGGCATGCCCGGTCTGGCTGTAAGCCTGTTTGCAAAATGCAAACAGGCACAGTAGTAGATAATATATGATTTTTGTTCTGAACATGGTTAGTAGCCCGGGTTTTGTGTTAGGATTGCATCCTTATTACGTTCGATCTCCCGCTGGGGAATAGGCCAAAGGTTATTGAATGGCTGAATGTTGGCAGCTAATGGATTTTTGGCAATATTTACGGTACGTTCATAGACCATATTAAGTCGCGACAGCGTCAGCCTGCGTTTCTCTTCAATCCCTAGTTCTCTCATCCTTTCATCCAGGATATAATTGATGGTAACATTGCCCTCCAACACAGGGCTGGCATTTGCACGAGAACGTATCGCGTTAATATCCTCAGCGGCTTTAGTTTTATCCTTAGTGCCCAGGTATGCCTCAGCGCGTATAAGATAGGTTTCTGCCAGTCGGAACATATATTGATCTGTGTAAGTGCCACCTGCTGCGGGGCTCAGTAATAGGGTAGCCTTATTTGAAAAAAGCCCATCGGGATGCTTTCCGGGAGTGGTGCATTTTGATTGGTAAGCGTAGAAAGCTCTGCTAGGAACGGTAACCCCGGTAGGAGGCGCTTCGGTTGAGACCGTTTTGCCAAAATAGGCCGTCTTACCTGGATCGTTATAAACGTACGTTCTAACAAAATTAAAATTTGAGTTGCGCATATCATTGTTAAAGTCACTTGCCCATATTGTATTTGAGAAATAGGTTGTGGATATTGCCCAACCGATTCCGCGCCCGCCGGTATAATCTGATACTGGCCATAGAAATGGCTTTGTACCATTGCTAAGTGTGACGTCCCTGATCAAGGGTGCAATCTGTCTTTCTAATCTGTAACTGCCTGCAATATCCGTTGCAGTGGAAGAGCCCCCGGGAATATCATTTTCAAATTGGATTACCCAGATGGATTCTTTGTTTCCACTTGTCCTGTTCTGGTTTTTCGGCCTGAATAGATCCCAATAAACGTCTCCTGGGTCTGTAGCCTGGGAGCCAAACCTGGTTTTCATCAAGGCCATGTTACTGTTGTTAATAACAAGGGAAGCAGTTGATACCGCATCATTGAACTGACCGGCAGCAAGATAAACCTCTGCCAGTAAGTGCTGCGCAGCAACATTACTGATTTGTCCCTCCTGCACAGTTGTGATGCCGGGAAGATTGCCAGCGGCAAACTTCAGGTCTTCAATAGATTGTTTTAGCACTTCCTCGCGGCTGGCCCGTACATAATCGGTCTTCGGGCTTGTCACCTGGTGCAATTCGATGGGCACCCCGCCATAGAGATAGGCAAGCGTGCGGTAGGCAAATCCCCTGAAGAACCTGGCATTGGCCTGAACGAAAGTTATATCATTACCCACTACCTGAGATGAACCTAACTTATCCAGAATGGTGTTGCTTTCTGAAATTATTTTGTATAAACGGCTCCAGTGGCTTACCAGATAAGTACTGGTAGGGTTCGTGGAGGTGGTGTAGTTACTAAAACGTTGTGGACCACTTGGCTGTCCGTCATACACCAGGTCAAGGCCATAGATATAATCAAAAGGGTTATTCTCATCCGAGGTATAAAACTCGGTACGCACAATGTTGTATATGTTGTAGATTGAAGCATTAAAATCCTTAAGGGTATTGAAGGAGTTTGTAGTACTTGTGAAGTCCAGGGGCTTTTCATCCAAAAACGCTCTTTTGCAAGAACCGGCCGTCAAGAATATAATTAAAACAAATATTTTTAGTGAATTTTTCATAACCATCGAATTAGAACGTAACATTTAAACCAGCAGAATATCCCCTTATAATCGGACTAGCCCCATAAGCCAGGCCCTGTAGCGTCTCCGGATCCCACCCATGCCATTTAGTCCATAGGGCAAGATTTTTTCCGCTTACGAAAACCTGTAGACTGTTCAGTCCTAGCTTTTTAGTGATCCGGCCGTCAAAATTGTACCTTAATGATACTTCCTGTAGCCTGACGAAATTTCGTTGCTGATAAAGCTGTGGATCTACTGCAGGTACACTGCCCGTAATCCTGTACTGTGCACCGGGGTTTGATGGTGTCCAGTAGTCTATTTCCTTGAACCAGTTGTTTCTGATCGCATTATCGCCCTGTTGGATCCCTAAATCAGTCCATGGATTGTTTACATTCATGTAACCATTTTTTCCACCTTGCACAGCATTCAGAAAGACAAAAAGAGAAATATTCTTGTAACTGAAAGTATTTCCGAAACTCACCCTGTAAGCAGGTTCCGTATATCCAAGGAATGTCCGGTCATTGGCGTCTATCTTTCCGTCACCATTGAGGTCTACCAGCTTATTGCTTCCAACAGCATAACCCGAAGGTGGTGTTTCCCCTAACTGCCATAATCCATTAGTCTGATAGTTATAAATCGTACCTATTGAACGGTCAACAAAAAGATTGCTTGCAACAAGGTCACCGGTACCAAGGAGCTCTTTTATCCGGTTTTTATTGGTGGCAAAGTTTATAACAGAGTTCCATTGAAAGTTCTCTAGCTTTAAGTTAACGGTGTTCACATTTATTTCTGTCCCAGAGTTCCTGATTTTGCCTACGTTACTTGGTATAGATGAAAAGCCTGTTATTTCCGGGATATTGATGTTATATAGCAGGTTGCTTGTAATGGTGTTATAATAATCTACACTGCCAGAAATTCTTCCTTTCAGTATAGAAAAGTCCAGTCCTGTATTTATCCCGACCGTTTTCTCCCAAGAAAGGTCGTTGTTTCCCATCGAATTTACAACCTGGCCAAACAAGGTCGTTCCACCATCACCAAATACATAAGCGGCACCCTGGCCAACTGTTGCCAGCGAAGCATAACGGTTGGTAAGATTCCCATTGGCGCCATAGCCTATTCTCATTTTTAAGTTGTCCAGCCAGCTAAAGCGCATAAATGATTCATTGCTTGCCACCCATGCAAATGCTGCTGACGGGAATATGCCCCATTTGTTGTTGGAGGCAAAGCCCGAAAAGCCATCTCGTCTAACCGTTGAGGTGAGAATGTATTTCTGGCGGAAGCCATAGCTCAGGCGCGCCGTTTGGTAATTGTATGTTTCGCTGTAAGCGCCCGAGGATATCTTTTGTATTGTTGCCTGGTCGAGTTTGTTATAGCCTAAAACAATATTGTTATATCCGGTACCATTGGCATTGGTGGTCTGGTAACCTGTTGATCTGGATCCATACACCATGGTGAGGTCAAGGGAATGGATATTATTTAAAGTTCTCTTGTAGGTGAGGATGTGATCCAGCGTACTGTCATAGGTATTATCATTTGTCTTGGATGCTGCTCCCGTAAAATTTGCAGCATACTGATTAGCGGAGTAGTTTTGGTTCCAGAAATAATTGTTACCATAGTTTATACGGTAGGAAAGTCCCGGAATGAACGGTAGATTCAGAATGCCATAGAAATTGCCCGAAAGATTGTTCCTGCGGTCATAATTGTTTCCCAAAGTAGCCAGGAAAGGATTGTTGATGGAGGCATTTGGGGTGAGTATGATATTTCCAGCTGCATCATAGGGTGTGTTCAATGGACTGTAAAGCATGATATCCCTCAAATTTGGCGATAGACCGGAATAATCAGCGAAGGAGGCGAATGCATTTGTACCGACTGTTAACCAATCAAATACCTTTGTTTCCAGATTCAATCTTACCGATTTCCTATTGAACTGATTATTGATGATAAACCCTTTCTGCTTGGTATATCCACCTGATAAGAAAAAGTTGGTCTTTTCGGTTGCATTGCTGATGCTTACCTGCTGGTCATATAAAAATCCGGAATTCGTAGCGGAACCATACCAGTCAAAATCAGTACCATTATCATAACCAGCCTGTTGTGTGGGGTCGAGTGCGGAGCGAACATTAAAGGCAGGATTAGGGGTTGTATACTCAGGAGCCAGATATGCCGTGCGCCAATTGATGTCCCTGACCTTCTGGATGAATTGTTCCCTGTTAAGGGGATGTAGGATATTTGCAGGATTCTGTGTAGCATAAGATGAAGAAAAATTGATGATCGGCTTGCTACCGATTTTCCCCTTTTTTGTAGTGATCAAAAGCACTCCATTTGCAGCGGTGGCACCATATATTGCCTTACTGCTTGCATCCTTTAATACATCGACAGATGCTATATCATTGGGGTTGATCCTGGAGAGATCGCCAGCATAAACGATACCATCTAAAACGATCAGAACGCCTTGAGAGCCACTTAGTGTAGATTGTCCCCTGACTTGTATGCTTGGGGTCTGCCCGGCAGAGGTTACCGGCCCAACATTCAAACCAGGAACAGCGCCCTGTAGGAGCTGGGCAATATTTGAATTTGGGGAAGTCCGGAAAGACTCCAGATCTGCCCTGACAATCGATCCGGTGACATCTGATTTTTTTTGGGTTCCATATCCAACAACGACCACCTCATCCAGATTTTTTGGTGTCGGAACCATGTTGATGACATTTGCGTTTCCCTCCAAATTTTGATATTCTTGGGTTTGGTAGCCAAGGTAGCTTACAACTAAAACGGCATTTTCGGGCGCCGTGATGGCAAAGTTTCCGGATGCATCGGTTACTGATATGTTCTTAGTGCCTTTAATGCTTACTGTAGCGCCGACGATAGGCCCACCGGTTTCATCGACGACCTTCCCCTTAACTTGGACGGGAGATACGGCACTGGGTATAGTTTTAGGGTTTTCGGTTTTACGCTTAAGCACTACCGTTTTATCGATAATGCTGAAAACAAGGGGCTGGTTTTCAAGAATGATGTTCAGCGCTTTGTCCAGCTGGACGTCTTTTATCGAAACAGAAACCCTGAGGTCTTTTACAGAAGCATCTTTGTAAAAAAAGGTATAGCCGGTCTGTTTGCGCAGCTCATCGAAGACCTGGGATAACGGTGTGTTTTTTTTAGATATGCTCACATTTTGAGCATACCCTTTTACCGATAACAATAGGCATGTACTAAGAAGTAGGAAAATGGCTGATTTTGTTATCGAAAATCGTATGGCCATGACCGTCCATGTGGATGGCGTTTCCGCACATGAATTTAATTTCATAATTTTGGTTTGATTTGGTTAGTTGAAAAATGCATTTGTTGGCTGGCTCGATCAAAGCCGGAAGTGTTTGCAGCACTTTCGGCATTTTGGCCCTGATTAATAGTGTATTTGATTCGTCATAGTCATTTATTAAGGGTTTTACATTATTTATTTAGGGTAATACAATAAGCTTTCTGTTTTCAAGTTTGAAATGTATATCGCCAAAAGCCAGGATTTTGAGTGCCTGGTTAAGCTTGATATCCCGGCGGATCTGTCCCTGGAAGAAATCATTTGGCACTTCACCTTTATAAACGATATCGACATCATACCATCTTGAAAACTGTCTAAGCAACGACCTAAGATCGGTGCGGTTGAAAATGAAGTACCCGTTTTTCCAGCCCACGACGTCGGAGGCATTGACCTTTATAATCTGGATTCCATTTGCCTGGGAGAGTGCCTGCTCATTGGGATGGATTACTTTAAACCCATTACTGTTAGTGCTGGCTACCTTCACCTTTCCCTCAAGCAGGGTAGTCTTGGTTACGGTTTCGTCCTCATATGCACTCACATTGAAATGGGTTCCGAGCACTTCTACGGTTTGTTTAGGTGTAACGACCAAAAACGGTTTATGACGGTTTTTGGTAACTTCAAAATAAGCTTCTCCTGTAAGATAGACTACACGCTCCTTATTTTCGAAAACCTTCGGGAAGCGGATAACAGAGCCAGAATTCAGCCAAACGTGTGTGCCATCAGAGAGTGTTAACTGGAACATACCCGAGCGTGGCGTGCTAAGCGTATGATAGACCGGCTGAGAATGGTCAGTTGAACCAGGGCGGCTCAGTTGGCTGTAGACCAACCTGTTTCCCGAAATTTTGCTGACCTTTGTTGAAATGTCGGTCTTGAGGTCGCCATTGCGGGCATGGGCAAGGTCGATTTTCTCGCCGTTATCAAGGGTTAATGTCGCCCTATTCGATCCCGGTAGCGCATCATATTGTATTGCTGACTGAACGGGTGCAGCCACTTTTGGGGTCAGGTATATCTTTGAAAGAAGGCCAAGACATATAAGAACGGTAATAACGGCCGCCGCGGAAAATAATGCTATTCTGCCATAGGATGGTCGTTTGACGACATTAGGAGTGATTTCCTTGAGGATAGAATCCAACATTCTTTGTTCTAACCCATATTCATCAGCGCCCTTATCTTTTTCCAGGTTCTTATGCGATGAATTGTACCATCGATCAAATTCTTCCCGTTCGGCCAGACTTATCGTATTTTCCTGCCATTTTTTGGCAAGTTCCATCATCCGTTCGATATTTTTATCACTATTCATCAAGCCCGTTTTATATACAGACAGCGCTGGAAGGAAAATCCCTATTTAAAAGATTAATTTTTTATCGAAAAGAACAAAAGCGCGAACAGAAGGATAGAAATAGATTCTTTTATTGTTTTCCTCGCCCTGGCAAGGTGGGCTTCAACTGTTTTTTCGGATATCGATAGTTCCTGCGCTATATTTTTTTGAGAGTAGCCGCTGACATATTTTAAATTAAAAATAATAGCTGATCTACTAGGGAGCACACTTAATGCCTTCTGGATATGGAGTTGCAGTTCAGAATAACTGATCTGCTGCAGGGTGCTGTAATCCGCTTCAGAATGGGTCTTTTTAGCCGTTTCCTCGTACCGGAGAATCTTCGCCTTTTTTGCCAGAAAATTGATTACCTGATTTTTGACTGCCACCGAAAAATAGTTGTCGAAGCCCTTAATAATTTCAAAGTGTTCACGATTACGCCATAGGTTACAGAAAATTTCCTGAACGATTTCCTCACACGCATACGCATCGTTGATGCGGCTTTTGGCCGCGAAGTATATTTTTTTCCAGTACCTGGTATAAATTTCTATAAATGCAGATTCTTGCCCCAATCTTAAAAGTTTGGATAACTCATCATCGGTCAGGTTTCTGTTTAGAGGCATAGTTTGATACTACAATTCAGATAAATTCTATTGGAAAAAATTAATTGCCGGTAAACTTTATAAGCCTTCAAAAAGCCAGCATTTCAGGGACTTCCACTATAATTACTTTTGCGAATGTAATTTTTTTTCTCAAAAGTGCAAACTTTTTAAAGAGTGTTTGATTTCTCAGTATCTGGAAGTTGCGTTTCAATAATAGGTAAATACTAAGCTCCTGCATGCCAATAGTAGTACCTCCTCTAGGTTTTCCGCGGAATAGGTTTTAATAAAGTCAAGCTTTTTGGGATGATTGATCTAACAATGATTGATATAATGCCTATCTGCGTGACAAATAAAGTCTTGCCGACTCCCTCATTTGGACTATTGCCTCACCAAGTATTACAATGTCTTTAAGGACCAATCTTCCGCGACCGGATAGATACGGAAAACCCCAGTTCAGATCATTTATTCTGGTATCCAACTTTCAGGAGTGGTGATCAGAAAGAATAATGTACCTACCGTCATCAAAAACGCAAGAAGGCTTGCCTCCATGCTCCAAGCTCCAAATTAGAGCAATTTCTGTGAAGCCCAACAAATATGCCTGTGATGATTAGAAATAACCCCAGCCTCATTGTGATTTAATAAAACTAAAAAGGTTGAGAGGCAATATCGAATAAAACCTGAGAGTCTTTTGAAATTATATGGGTTTTCTTAGTAATATAAATTAGTTACTTTAATGCTTGATGGTAGTGCTCAGCTTTGATTTAATCAGAGCTGGTTAGATGACAAATTGCGATCTTTCTGATTATTTACGGTACAATTAATTTAGAACATAGAGTTGTTATTGCCACGTTCATCAGGCATCGGCATCATTGCATCCCAATGTTCAGCTAATTTCCCATCTTCTATTCGATAAATGTCGATAAATCTCCATTCTTTTCCTGCCATTTCATAACGGGAATGAAGAAAAACAGTATCACCTTCCGCAACAACATGTTTGAACATGATTTTTTGTTTGGGAACACCTTGTGAAATAAGCATTTGAAGAAGCGCTTTCACGCCCTCAGGCCCATCGGGTGTTGTGGGGTTATGCTGAATGAAAGTGCTGCTCATGTATTGATCTACTCCTGTGGCATCCAAGTCGCCAAAAATTCTTTGATAAGCGGTAATAGCCAGCTGTTTGTTTGTTTCTTCCTGTGACATAGGTTTATATTTTAAAAATTACTTGTACGAAGGTAGGTTAACGACTACCTTCGTACAAGTACATACCAAATGGTTAGGTACTTACTAAATGGTTAGAAACACTGGGTGTCAATGGAAAAAAATCAGAAAATTATTTTACAGTCAGATGAAAACTGCCCGGTAAGGAAGTCGTTGATTATATTGAGTGGTAAATGGAGACTGTTAATAGTATTTCAAATAAACGAACGCGTAATAAGATACGGTGAACTTAAAAGAGCTATTCCTGGTATAAGCGAAAAAATGCTGATTCAAGAGTTGAATTTTTTGGTAGAGCATAAATTTGTGACCAAAAAATCGTTTCCAGAAATCCCTCCAAGAGTTGAATATAGTTTAACCAAGCTTGGCCTGGATACATTTCCTATTATTGACAAACTTGCAGCATTCGGATTGGAAAACTTATGATAATCCGCTATCGCAAACAACTACGCTAGTATAATCCGTTTCAAAAAAGCAGATCCTTTGCCCGAAAATTGCCTTTGGCCACGCCCGGGGTAAATGCAGTTGATTATTTTTGCATAAAAATACCCGCCAAAGTGAGTCAAATACTTTTTTTGGGCGGGTATTTTCGTTTTCTGATTTATTTGCCCAGGGTGAAAATCTCTGTATCCTTAAGGATCACAAGTTTGTTCTCACCGACACTGTTTTTCTTTGCTTCCTCGCTCAATGTGAGTCTTGTGGTACGGCAGTGGTCAAGCGCATCCATATGCACTGCAATTATTTTTGCTTTTCCGCTCGCAGATATAAGTTGCATAACTTGCTTTTCGTCCATAATAATCGGCACATTTTCAAAGCCTTTGATCTGGGCACCACCTGAGTTGACCACAATAATATCAGGTTTGATCCTTTTGATATTTTCTTTGATACGGTCGGTCCATATCGCATCGCCCATGATATAAATCGTCGGTTCATTTTTGGCACTTAATACAAAACCAGAGGTTTTGCCCATCATCTCCAATACTTTGCCTGATCCATGTTCCCCATTTATCCGCTCTATACTGATATTATCCCACTTTGTCTGGTTTTCAAGGGTCTCGGCATTGATGTAGCCTTTCGAACTGAAGAATACCTTATCTGCCGGCTGATTGATAATCTTTATAGATTTTTTCAAAATATTATTTGCAGCATCATCAAAGTGATCAGCATGCGTATGGGAGACCAATACTAAATCGACATTGTCTGTAATTTGTTGCATTGGCATCCGTATATCCACTGTAGGATTTCTTGCAATACCGGCCCATGACTCGATTGCACCTTTGGCAGAGAGCATGGGGTCAACCAGAATCTTGTGGCCACCATAGTGAATGATCAATGTAGCATTCCTTACAAGCTGAAGGCTGGATTTTGATCCGGACACTTTCTGTCCAAACGAGGCTATCGCTGTCAATGACAAGACAGCTGTTACTAATAATTTTTTCATGACTTAAACTTTACTTTTTTGGATTCTTCTATCTATGGCAACAAAGGTCGATAGAAGGCGTCGGTTATGGGATATCAAACCATGTTTAAAAAGTGGCGTTTTGATAACCATTGATCAGCAGTAATGATAGAATGGTTTTATGAGCACTAAGCTGAGCTATTTGAAACCAGTCTTATACACGAGAAAACGTTCAGATGAAAAGGTTACAGGAATTTTAGTAATTTTAACCGGATCGAAAAAATTGAAAACAATAAAATTCCATAAAGGCGAGTGCGGTGTACATTTTCTACTGAATGTATTAACAGAAAAGGATATTGACTATAGCCTTCAGGCAACATTTAATACTGATTACTTTGAAATTCTATTTTTTAAAAAAGCATCGGGAATTGTCTCGCTTAATGAGAAGCAAATAAACATATCAGATAATTCAATCATATTCATTTCACCCTATCAAAAGCGTAACTGGCAGCTCGATGTCGAGCGTCTGGAAGTTACGACATTAATATTTCAGGAGGAATTCCTTAACGACTTTTTCGCAGATAAGCTGTTTACCTATCGTCTGCTGTATTTTTACCAGCTCAGCTTCCCATTAACCATTACAATTGATCATGAGGATCTTCGAAAATACTGTAAGTTTTTGGCCGAAATAAAAACGGAGCTTATTGACAGTAAATTTGATAGTTCGCACATCATCCGATCTTTGACATATTATCTTTTACAATCGTTGAACCGTCAATATGCCAGCCAATACAGACTGCCTTTAAATGTTGATGGAAATACACAGATCCCTTTTTTGTTTAAGAACCTGATCGAACTTCATTTTAAGGAAAAACAGCGGATCGGAGACTACACGGAGATGCTTGGTGTCAGTAGGATTTCACTTAATAAAGCCGTAAAAGCTCAGTTTCAGATAACAGCAAGCCAGCTGTTAAAACAGCGGTTGTTATTTGAGATACAGGACCAGATCCTTCACTCTAATAGGACCATCAATGAAATTGCATATGATCTAAATTTCTCTGAGCCAAACAATCTGATGAGGTTTTTTAAAGTTCAGACTGGCATGACAACTTCAGAATTTATAGCCGGAAAAATTTTCATTTAAAACAATAATATTTAAACGGAGCCGCATAGCTTAAAGATTCCAGTCAGCTCCGTTCTATTCGAAAGGCTATTCTCCCCAAAACTCGTCGTCAACCGGCTGGTCTGCTGAAAACGTCCACACGTGGATAATCTTGTCCTCTTTGATTTCAAATAGGTCTAAACCTCCAAGGTTCATCGTTTTGCCTTCCTTTTGGGCGCTAAACCAAACTGGAACTGCTACCAGACCGGCATTTTCCATCATTTATCACTCATAATGCCTTCAAACATTTTAATAATTTCACCCAAGTTGTTTTTAATTCCTGCAAATTTGTTTCTGCCCGGTTGGTCCCATTGGGCCTCAAGGGCAAAAAACGAAAGTGCCCGCTCCATTTCGCCTTTTGCCAATGCATCAAAGTATGATGCTACAATATCTTTTGCATCCATATAATATTAACATTTATTAATAAAAAAATCCTTGTTTATTTTAGCCCACTGGGCCAACGATGTCATCTTTACAGGCAGCTTCTGCAATATTTTATCCATTTCAGAATTGAATTTCAGGGGATATTTATTGCTTTCCTGAAGGACTCTGTAATATGAAGCTACCGCGTCAGCTGCAGCATCACCAACAAATGGCGCTAAAATTCCTTTAAACTCTTCAGCAGGCTGTGTGTAGTAATCTATCTTCTCACTAACACCTTGAGAAAAGCGTTCCGCAAGCTCATCTCCCTTAAGATTTTCAAGCCCGCTTACCTGAAAAGTATCCGCAGTCAGATCGGCGCTGTAGATAGCTTCAACGACTAGCGCACTCACGTCCCTAGAGGCAATCCAACCGATTGGCATAGGCTCAGGAGTTGGATAGGCAAGTTTTTTCTTTTCGGAAACAAAAGGTGCACAGAAAGCGCCCATCATATTTTCCATGTAAATGGTGGGTTCGATTATTACGTACTGCAACCCGCTTTCCAAAAGATAATCCTTGACATCCAGTTTTACATCATCCGTGGGCATACCTGTCTTTTGGTCCGGCAGCCAACCGCTGGTATTCCAAACAACTTTTTTAACACCGTTCGCTTTGGCCGCGTCGATAACATTTTTTGAAAATTGGAATCCGTCAAGAGGGTTGGGCAACGAAACTGGAATCATAAAGGCAATTGCATCAATATCTTTTGTGACCTCTAGCATTTGCGCAGCGTCGCCCATGTTTCCAAACAAGGGAGCCGCACCAGCATCCTTTAACTTGGTAGCACCTTTTTCATTACTTGTTACAGCAAATACCTTTGCGTTTTTCTTTATTGCCTCAGGTATGATATTGAATTGTTGGGAGCCTGTGGCTCCAAATACTAATATTTTCATTTTTTTTATTTAAGGTTAACTAGAGCAAAATTCAATATTTACATACCTTTGTACAAGTACTTACCAAAAGGTTGGGCACATACCTTTTGGTTAGAATTATTGATTATCAATGGAAGAAAAAGCACAAAAAATTATTCCTTGCGACAAAKGATGTCCCGTTAAAGCATCATTAGGGCTTTTAGGAGGCAAATGGACACTGATGATAATTTTTCAGATCAATGATAATGTGATAAGGTACGGTCAGCTGAAAAAGGCAATTCCGGATATCAGTGAGAAAATGCTCATACAGGAGTTAACGATGCTGGTCAAAAATAAACTCGTCAGTAGAAAGGCTTACCCTGAAATCCCTCCAAAAGTTGAATACAGGCTGACCGACCTAGGAAAGAAAACCCTTCCGGTTCTTGATAAATTAATCGAATTCGGTCTGGAGAATTTGGTGTAATGCTGAAGGAAAGATCATTGGCCACCAAAGCGAGCGAGTTCTGTAGACGGTTTTGGATAAGTCAGGCAAGTTATCGAAATAGAGTTCGCTCGATCATATGGATTGTTAAGAAGGCTTATAGGATTGTTGCCTGAGTAAAAATCATGGCGATTTGGGTAAGTGAAGGATGTTCGAAAAGTCGGATTTTTATAAAAAAAAGTCATTTTTTTATAAAAATGTACCTGATCACATCGATAAATTTGTTTTTGTATTAGATCATGCTGACCAAATGTATATGAACCGTAGAAAACTTATCCAAAGCCTTAGCCTAGGTTTGCCTGCAATATTGCTTTCCAGTAAACTTTCTGCCCTGGCAATAAACAGGGATGCCGCAAAAGAATTTGTTGAAAAAATCTTAGCTGGACCATTTTCTCCAACTTGGGAGTCGCTCTCCAACTATCAGACGCCTGAGTGGTTTAGAGACGCAAAATTTGGAATGTGGGCTCATTGGGGACCACAATGCCAGCCGGAAGCAGGAGACTGGTATGCAAGGAACATGTACATGGAGGGCAACTGGAAATATAAATACCATGTCGAGAAATATGGGCATCCGTCTAAATTTGGATTCAAAGATGTAATCAATATCTGGAAGGCAGAAAAATGGGATCCGGAAGCATTGGTTTCCCTATACAAAAGCGCAGGGGCAAAATATTTCATGGCACTCGCCAATCATCACGACAATTTAGACTTATACGATAGTAAATATCAGAAAAATTGGAATTCGGTAAAACAAGGACCTAAAAAGGATATCATCGGCGGCTGGGCCGCCGCCGCAAAAAAACATGGGCTTCCTTTTGCTGTAAGTGTCCATGCAGCACATACCTGGAGCTGGTTTGAAACTGCTCAGCGAGCCGATAAAACGGGCCCGTTGGCAGGAGTACCCTATGATGGAACCCTTACCAAAAAAGATGGAAAAGGCAAATGGTGGGATGGACTTGATCCACAGGAACTTTACGCCCAGAATCATGAGCTCAGTAAAAACAGCGAAGATGATGGCATGATCCATAAACAATGGCATTGGGGTAATGGCGTAACTCCACCTAGCAAAGCATACATCGATAAATTCTTTAACCGGACAATCGACCTGATCGATAAATACCGCCCTGATATGATTTATTTTGATGATTCGCAATTTCCAATGTGGCCCATTAGTGATGCCGGTTTGAAAATTGCTGCTCATATGTACAATAAAAGCATTAAGGACAATGGTAAACTAACCGCAGTTATCACCGGTAAGATCCTCACCCAAGAGCAGCGGAAAGCAATGGTATGGGATATTGAACGCGGGCAGAGCAATAGTATAGAGCCTCTGCCATGGCAAACTGACACCTGCATCGGCGACTGGCACTACGATAGGGGGATATACGACAGGAAGGCTTATAAAACCCCAAAAACGATTATCCATACCCTGGTTGATGTGGTGAGTAAGAATGGAAACCTGATGTTGAATATTCCTGTTCGGGGTGATGGCACAATTGATGAACTGGAACGCAAAATTGTTGAAGAAATCGGTATCTGGATGAACGCAAATGGAGACAGTATCTATGGAACGCGGCCGTGGAAGATATTTGGAGAAGGACCGGCACAGAACCAGGCCGCTGCATTAACTGCACAGGGATTTAATGAAGGCAAAGGAAAGCCTTTTAGTCAGCAGGACATACGCTTCACCACAAAGGGAAACGCGCTTTTCGCTACTGTGATGGCCTGGCCAACTGACGGATCTGTGCTTATTACAAGTTTAGCGGTAGATAGTTCATCTTATCCCCAAAAAATAAACAGTGTACAGCTTGTTGCAACAGGCCAGGAACTGAAATTTGAAAGAAATGCAGATGGCCTTAAAGTTTACTTTCCTGATGTTATGCCATCGGCTGCTTATGCCAATCCACTAAGAATTGTTTAATGGTATTGTTCTCCGGTTTTAAGAGATTGATAAAAGCCTCAGGCATGGGTGGGTTGTATCAGTAGTGTTTACATAACCGGAGATTTACATCGGTCAGCTTACTTTACCCCATTGTTGGCTTGAATACTTACAATAAATGCCAAGGTTTAGAAAAATCTATTCTGCCCATCAGCGTCTCAATTGCAAGCCAAATTACTTTCAAATACACCTTTAAATATGAAAAAATACGCCCTTGCGCTTGATCTGATTGATGACGCTGCGCTCATTGCCGAATACGAAGACTACCATAAACATGGCTGGCCGGAAATAACGGCTAGCATTATTGATTCCGGAATTTTAAAAATGGAAATCTATAGGGTTTCAAATCGGCTATTTATGTCGATGGAAACCACCGAAAAGTTCAGTTTCTCACATAAGGCGCAGATGGATGAGAAAAATGAAAAGGTCCAGCAATGGGAAAAACTCATGTGGAAGTTTCAGCAACCTTTGCCCTTTGCCGACGAAGGAGTGAAGTGGGTACTTATGGAAAAAATATTCGAATTGGATTGCGCAAAACAAATTAAGTAAACGACCAGCCATTAATGAAAGCAGCGCTATGACTCTTCCCGCTAACCGCTAGAAAAAGACCTTCTTGATGGTGTACTGCACCTTATGCTGGTGTAGCTTTTGAAATGAGAAATCTTAAATGGGATCAAAAGACATCTTGGTCTGATTACAAAAATGAGCCCGTTTAGATAATCTTAGACACGTGAATTTTTATCGCCCTGTATGATATCCGCCTTTAATGTACTAAGTTTACCCACCAAACCAAGTATATTATGATGATTGCCATCAGAATGTTTTTTTCATTTTGTCTGATCATAATTAGCTTTCATGCTGCTTTTGCCCAGTCTATAAATGACGAATCCGTCAGCAAACGATGGTTAACTACCAAAAACTATACGATAGCCGATGGGCTTCCCTCAAAGAGCACTACTGCTACACTCCAGGATAAAAAGGGGTTTATATGGGTTGGAACCGAAAATGGTCTGTGCCGTTTCGATGGCTTTAATTTTAAGGTGTTTTCAAAGAAAATAGGTGATAGCACCTCCATTACAAACAATTATATCAACGCACTCTGTTTGGACCGTCAGGGCCGGATATGGGTGGCAACAATGGACGGGCTCAATCTGTTCGATCCGCTTTCTGAAACTTTCAAAAGATTTTTCCACAACGAAAAAAAGCCAGGCTCTTTAAGCAATAATAAGGTATGGTCTATTTTGTGTGATAGGGAAGAAACCGTTTGGATTGGTACCGATGATGGATTTAATCAGTATATACCCGATCGGCAACAATTTCGCATTTATAAGCCACATCCCACAAGACCAGGCAGTATGGTAGGCAAATCTGTTAACGCGATCATCCAGGATGACGGCAACAATTTATGGCTGGGGAATTGGAGCGGGGGGCTTAACAAATTTGATAAAAAAAGCAGGCTCTTTACCAGCTTCCGTCAATATCACGTCAATGGAGAGAAAAATCCAAATGACATTTGGTCCCTCAGTTACGCTTCAAATGGAAGTATATGGGTTGGAACCTATTGGAACGGTCTTTTTAGTTTCGACGTAAAAAGCAGTAAATTCTCTAAGATTCAGCATCCGGAAAATGAAACATATTCCGTCTTCAGTATTATGCCCTTGGATGACAGATCGCTGCTCATTGGGGGTAGCAACGGTTTTTATCGCTATGGTATACTGTCAAAAAAGTGGGAAAAGATCGGTAGCATAAAAAACTATGCCAACGGTGAGTCGTATAAAGACGTGAACGGTATCGTGTGGATAAATGCAGTAAACGGACTGTACAAAATAGATCATCAGCGTTATAATTTAAAAATTAAGCCACTGCCGTTTGGAAACAGGGGTATCAGCAGTATGCTTGTAGGAGATTCATCAATTTGGTTCGGCACTGATAATGGCCTTTTTAAAGTTGAAAGAAAATCTGGAAAAACACAGCTGTTTACAAAGAGCCAAGCAGCTAACAGTCTTACAAGTAATAACATAAGTGACCTTTATTTCGACACCAATGGGATTCTCTGGATATTAACAGAGAACGGTTTTGATAGCTACGATGAGCGTAAAGCTGTCTTCACCCACCACTATCATCACTCTTCAATCGGTAATCTATTTAACGAAGATGTTTTCAGGAGTATTTTAGAGCTTGATAAAGGCGTATATGTTCTGGCGACTGATGCAGGAATAAAGATTTTTGACCGGAATAAAAACAAATACCAGCATTTCTATAACCAGCCTCAAAATGCGCTTTCAATAAATAATAATCACGCTTATGTGCTCTGCAAAGCTTCTGATGGTAGGATTTGGGTAGGGACTTATGGTGGAGGGGTAAATATATTCGATAGAAAAACTGGTAGCTTCACGCAGGTCACGACTGATAATGGATTAAGCAGCAATGTTATAAATAAAATTTTCCTTGACACTAAAAAGAATATTTGGATCTGTACTCCTGATGGATTAAATATGTACAATCCACGCACAAAGCAGTTTCAGGGCTATTCGAAAAGGGAAGGCTTTTCCAGTAATATCTTCAAAGATATCATTGAAGATAGCCAGGGAACCATTTGGCTGATAACCGAGAACGGTATATCCAGCTTGGTTCCAGCGACCAGTAAGGTTAGGAATTTTGATGAGGCTGACGGGTTTTCGGTAAATGCTATTCTTGGGCGTAACGGCGATTCTATTTTTGTTGCCGGAAGCAAAGGTTATATTGCTTTTCACCCTAAACAGGTTACCTTAAATGAGGGCAGTCCCAAAGTTTATATTACCGATTTTATGGTATTTAGCAAATCCGTGCTGCCAAAGCAAACAGGTCCCTTAAAGGAAAACATCAATACTGCAAAAGAAATTGTCCTTGAGTATGATCAAAGTGTTTTTTCGTTGGAATTTGTTGCACTAAATTATGCCGATCCGATGAAAATAGAATATGCTTACCGGTTAGTGGGCTTCGATAAAAAATGGAATGAGGTAGGCAATCAGCGTAATGCTACTTATACAAATCTGAACCCCGGAGTCTATCGTTTTGAAGTAAAGGCGACCAACAGTGACAGGGCCTGGAACAACGAAGCAACAACTTTGATTATAAGGATCAGATCTCCATGGTATCTGACATGGTGGGCTTATGTGATTTATACTATGCTGATTCTTCTAGGGGCCGGGATTTATATTTCTTACCGGAGAAAACAGGAAAAACTGAGATATGAGATAAAGATTGCCCATCTCGAAAGTGAAAAGGAAAAGGAGCTCAATGAAAAGAGATCGACATTCTTTACAAACATTTCGCATGAATTCAGAACTCCCCTCACACTGATCATCAACCCCGTAAAGGATCTTCTCCATCAGGATGGCAGGTACCTGGATACCCGCAACATGAATATTATCTACAGGAATGCTAAGCGTCTGTTAGGCCTTGTCGATCAATTGCTACGCTACAGTAAGGTGGATGCGCAGGGAGATACCTTAAAAACATCAGGAGTTAATATTGTTGAACTGGTGAAAGAGGTTTATCTATGTTTTGATCATCAGGCAAAATCAAATAGGATCGATTATTCCTTTCATAGCTCTTCAGCGGCCATTCAAATTATTGCCGATAGGGAAAAGCTTGAGATTGTGATCTTTAATTTACTCTCAAATGCCTTTAAGTTTACGCCAGAGGGTGGAAAGATAGGGATAGACATAAAGGAAAATGATGCTGATGTTACTATAGAGGTGAAAGATTCGGGATGTGGCATCAGCCCTGAAGCACAGGAAAAGATTTTTAACAGATTTTATCAGGAACCTGCAAAAAACAGGTCGTTTGGAGGTGGTTTTGGAATAGGACTTTATTTGGTTAAAACCTTTGTAGAACTGCATGGGGGAAAGATAAACTGCCTTAGTGATGCACATTCCGGAACAACCTTCCATGTCCAGATCTTAAAAGGCGGAAATTATATCAGTTCTTCTACGATTGATACCGATGTCGAGCAAGATCCGGGATTTTTTAAAGCGCTTGATCAGCATGGACTGGAAATTGCCGTTGAGCAGCATGATGAACTGTTGCTTAACGATTTTGTTTCCGAAGAAAGAAAATCTATTCTTATTATCGATGATAATGAAGAGATTGCCAGTTACCTCCGTCAAATTTTTGCTAAGGAATATCACATTCTACAGGCCTGGAATGGAGAAAGTGGCTTATCGATTATACGTGAGCTTCTCCCTGATGTGGTAATCAGTGATGTAATGATGAATGGGATCGGGGGGATTGAACTTTGCCAGAAAGTAAAAGAAGACGAATCTATCTGCCATATTCCCATCGTACTACTCACCGCGAATACTTCTGAAGAAGTCAAATTAAAAGGTATTGAAAGCGGTGCGGATGATTTCATCAGTAAGCCATTCGATAAGAATCTGTTAATGGCCAGGATCGCGGGTATCCTCAGAAGCAAAAACAGCCTGCAGAACTATTTTTATAGTGAAATCACGCTGAATCCCAACAGCTTAAAAATATCCGCAGAATATAAAGACTTTTTAAAGAACTGTATCAGTATTGTTGAGCGGCATATTGATGACCCTGATTTTAATATCAAAACATTAGCCGAAGAATTGGGAATGTCCAGAGAGAATCTATATAAACGGATCAAATCCATTTCCGGACATTCATCCAATAGTTTCATACGTTTCATACGTTTGCGCAAAGCCGCCGAAATTTTTATTAGCACCGAAAATACCATTAGGCAAACCATGTACAGCGTTGGAATGAATGATATAAAATACTTTAGAGAACAATTCAAAAAAGTATTCCTGATGAACCCCTCGGAATACATCAAAAAATATAGAAGAGTCTTTTCAAAGACCGTTTCAGTCAACCAGGATCTTAAGCGTAAAAAAATATAACGGTACACTGTTAAGCCGCTCTCCCTATATTAACTTTTTTTCAACGGTAAGGTTAGCCAAGTCTGACGCATATTGTCCCTTATTTGTCAATCCAAAAGACACCCCCTCCGTTTGCCCCTCCAATTTTACCTGTTAGCCCCCCCTTTCTAGTTTGAAATAGGCTGAATTTAGTGAACATTATCAATACTGATCATTGAACTGTCGTTTCCTTTCTATCACGGGACTCCTGCTTTTAAAGGTTGGTATGATTATACTTTCTGACAGCAAATCCGCGATAATGAGTGGATGGCAGAAATTATTAAAAACCGATTATCAAATTATCAATAATTAAAGAAGGCAATATGACAATGAATAAACGGCTCATCAGGCATTCTTTTCGGCTGCTGAACGTCGACTACGTAAAACTCGGAAATAAGTGGAACTTCAGAAATGTAATCAGCCCGTATTATAGACTGTATTATATCGATGAAGGCGAAGGTGTAATATCCGGTCCGAACGGTTCACTTAGCCTAATTCCCGGTAATCTCTACCTCATTCCCAGTTTTACGCTCTGTAACCTCTATTGCGAACACTTTTTAAGCCAGTATTTTGTTCAGTTCTTTGAAGATTCGGCAGACGGGATATCGCTGTTTTCCAATTGCATGGAAAGTCTGCAGATTGAGGCAAACACTAACGATATCGCCAATTTTAAGCGACTCATCGCTATTAATCCGGGCAGAGGGATCAACAGGTCCAACGATCCAATGGTGTATGAAAAAGATATTTATTACAAGGAATACACCGAGCTGAATAACCTTCAGAGTATTGCTGTGCAATATGAAACACAGGGGATTATTTTTCAGTTGATATCCAGATTCTTAAAACCGGAAATATTTCATAAAGACAAGATTATTGCCAAGCCCTCTGCAGTGATGGATGCCATTGGTTATATACAGATCAATCTGCGGACACCGCTTAAAGTAAGTCATCTTGCGGACCGGGCAAATTTAAATACAGATTATTTTTCAAGGCTCTTTCACCGCTACACAGGTCAAAGCCCCGTGAACTATATCTTGCAAAAAAGAATAGAACGGGCCCAGTACCTCATTATTACCAGTAAAAAACAACAAGATGAAATTGCCGAATTAACTGGATTTGAAAATGTCCATTATTTCTCCAGGGTTTTTAAGAAGCTTACCGGACTAACACCAGGCGCTTACAAAACGCAGAATAAGACATTGAATTTTATTGATTGATCCCATGGGATTAATGCACATCAATTTCATGCTGAACATCATTTAATTTTCATTGAACAGCACATCAAAAATCGGAAAAGTATAAAAAGAAGTCTGTTTACAATAAATCATATCGCCTGATTAGATTTTATATTTGATCACATCATTAACCGGCTGTTATGGATGTATAACCAAATATTAAAGGCAACAGGTTTTGCCATTACACAATTAATTTTTTAATACCCACTGCGGATTTTTGAGTGATCTGATGAAGGTCATGGTCAGCCAGATGGATATAAAAGTACCAACTAACGCGACAATTATGAGAAAACTATTACCAGCCCCGTCTGCAACTTAAGGTAGGCCATTACAACCATTTCGTTTTTCTGTTTGAACCCTGTATGTCGGGGTATAAGGAACTGCTTTGACTCTTTTTTAGGCACTTCAAATGAAAAGCGACTATAACGAATTAAAGGTTCTGCTTAAGACAAAATTATGGTTTATAGCGCTTTCAGCACTGGTAAGCAGGTAAATGCAACCACAGGAGTATTAGATGGGGAATTTAAAGTGATCAAGGAAAGAATAGGCGCGCCGTTTCATCTTGCAATCAGCTGTCGGGCCCTTGGGAAAGGAATTTTACCGATCATTCCCAATTTAAAGAATACTGCTGGTAGTTGGGCATTGAACAGGCTATTTGGCGTATTCCACTTATTAAAAAACCAACCGATTAACCAAATATAAACTAAATGAACGTGAATGCTTTAATGAAGTATGTTGCTATGAAGCGACGAACAACGCCTTTTCTGGGATCGAAGAAGAGAACCAGAGTCAATCTGTTCTGCATACCTTTTTTGATTTTGGGCTTATCCAGTCCAGAGACCGCCCGCTCCAAAACTACCGGTCACACTCCCTTTTCCGATATTTATTTTTTACGGGATGAGATTGTAGTCAAAGGAACCATAAAAGATGCTCAGGGACCGCTTCCAGGTGCAACCGTTACGCTGAAATTTGCCAAAATAGGGGTACAGGCAGATAACGATGGGAAATTTAGCCTAAAGGTTCCCGCAAATGGTACCCTGGTTTTCAGTATGGTCGGATATAAGACCAAAGAAGTGGAAATTAAGGGCGAAAGTACAATAAATGTAGTGATGGAGTCCCTGAATGATCTTGATGAGGTAGCCGTAGTCGCTTTTGGTACGCAAAAGAAGTCCAGCATGATCAGTGCGATTACCACCATCAACCCAAAAGACCTCAAAGTTCCATCCAGTAACCTGACGACTGCATTGGCAGGTAAACTGGCGGGAGTTATTGCCTATCAGCGCAGTGGAGAGCCTGGACAGGACAATGCATCCTTCTTTATCCGCGGGGTAACAACTTTTGGGTATAAAAAAGACCCGCTTATACTAATAGACGGAATTGAGGTTACCTCAACCGATCTGGCCAGAATGCAGCCAGATGACATTGCCAGTTTTTCCATCATGAAAGACGCTACAGCTACTTCCCTTTATGGCGCTAGGGGCGCAAATGGTGTCATCCTGATTGTGACAAAAACAGGTGAGGAAGGGAAAGCAAAAATCCAGGTCAGGTTTGAAAATTCTACATCTGAAAATACAAGAAACCTGGAGTTTGCAGATCCCATAACCTATATGAAACTTGCAAATGAGGCTGTTGTTACCCGCAATCCCTTAGGCATACTTCCATATGCCCAAAACAAGATCGATCAGACCGCATTGGGTGCCAATCCTAATATTTACCCTTCAAATGACTGGCGGACAATGTTACTTAAAAACCGTACGAACAATCAGCGTATGAATTTTAGTACCAATGGTGGCGGTAAGGTAGCCCGTTATTACATAGCAGGTACCTACAACAATGACAACGGTCTTCTTAAAGTTGATGAACGTAATAACTTTAACAGCAATATCAGCCTTAAATCCTATCAGTTACGCTCGAACATCAATATCAATATGACGAAAACCACAGAAGTCATTGTGCGTTTAGCCGGAAGTTTTGATGACTATACAGGGCCGATAGACGGTGGAAGCGGGTTGTATACCAAAATTATGAGGAGCAATCCCGTTTTGTTCCCTGCATATTATCCGGCAGGCCAAATGCCAAAAACAAACCACATTTTATTCGGAAATTCAAGTAACGGACTGCTGATCAATCCTTATGCAGATCTGGTGAAAGGTTACCGCGATTACTCAAGATCGCTGATGAACGCACAGTTTGAGGTGAAACAGGATCTGTCATTCATCACGCAGGGCCTTTCGGCGAGGGGCATGTTCAATACCTCCCGGTATTCTTATTTCGATGTCAGCCGGAATTACAACCCTTTTTATTATTCGGCCAGTGGCTACAATAGCCTGCAGGATACTTATGGTTTAACCCTGCTGAATGAGGGTTCGGCGACCGAATACCTGAATTACAACGAAGGTGCAAAGGATATCAATACGACAACCTACATGGAGGCTGCGGTAAATTATGTGAAGCAGATTTCGAAAGTAAATGATATAACGGCCCTACTGGTATATCAAAGAAGGCAACAGCTCTTTGCAAACAGCGGTACTCTGCAAAAATCTTTGCCATACCGTAATCAGGGGGTGTCTGGACGTTTTACTTATGGCTATAACAACCGTTACCTCGCCGAACTCAGCTTTGGCTATAATGGATCTGAGCGTTTTTTCAAAACTGAAAGGTATGGTTTTTTTCCCGCGATAGGGCTTGGATGGCAGGTATCCAATGAGAAATTCTGGAAACCGATCAGCACTATCGTCAGTAAACTAAGGTTAAAAGCAACCTATGGAATTGTTGGGAATGATGCTATCGGATCACCGGAAGACCGTTTCTTTTATCTTTCAGAAGTTAACTTGTCCGATGGAGGCAAGGGTGCCAGGTTTGGTGAACAATTTGCCTATTATAGGCCGGGAATAACTGTCAATCGTTACGATAATGCTTTTATTACATGGGAAAGGGCAAAGAAATTCAATTTTGGTACAGAGCTGACCCTGTTTAACGATTTCAATTTGCAGGTTGATCTTTTCTCTGAAACCAGGGATAATATTCTAATGGAACGTGCCGCTATCCCAAGTACAATGGGGCTTGCGGCAGCCATCAAAGCTAATACAGGAAAGGCTAAAGCGAATGGAATAGATATCTCAGCCGATTATAACAAAAATTTCAATACATCTTTATGGCTGCGTCTGCATGGGAACTTCACCTATGCACACAGTGAATTTTTACAGTTTGAGGAACCTCAGTACAAAGAAAGTTATCTTTCCAGGATCGGGCAGTCGCTTAATCAGAATTATGGCTTAATTGCAGAACGGTTATTTATCGATCAATATGATGTGGCCAATTCTCCAAAACAGACCTTCGGCGAATATGCAGCGGGCGATATCAAATACCGGGATGTAAACGGAGATGGTCAGATTACCAACCTCGACCGGGTACCTATCGGCCTGCCTACCGTTCCGGAGATCATTTACGGTTTTGGCTTCTCTTCAGGATATAAAAACTTTGATCTGTCGGTGTTTTTCCAGGGGTCTGCCCGTTCCTCATTCTGGATCGACACCAGGGCCACAGCACCATTTGTTCCTTACAACTATCCCGGTGAATCATTGGGGGGGACACAAAATGCATTGATCAAAGCCTATGCAGACGATCATTGGTCTGAAGACAACCAGAACCTCTATGCGCTTTGGCCCCGGTTGAGCGACAGTCAGAACAATAACAACGTACAGACAAATACCTGGTTTATGCGCAACGGTTCATTTTTACGGTTGAAATCCGCTGAAGTAGGTTATTCAATCCCAAAAAAAATAATCAACAGGGTTAAGCTAAGCAATGCACGCTTTTATGTGAGCGGAACTAACTTATTGATTCTTAGTGGTTTTAAGTTATGGGACATTGAAATGGGTGGCAACGGCTTAGGTTACCCGGTACAGAGAGTTTATAATGTGGGTATACAAATAGGATTTTAATTATGAAAAAGACAAGCATATTTTTGGCAGCAGTTATCTTAACCTTGATAATCTCCTGCAAAAAAGATTATCTGGATATCGTTCCGGATAATATCGCAACAATAGAAAACGCATTCACCAATCGGAATGAAGCTGAAAAATACCTGTTTACCTGTTACTCTTACCTGCCCCAGGAAAGCAATGTCAGTCAGAATCCGGCAATGCTGGCCAGTGATGAGTTCTGGACTTATTGGCCTATTACTTCGCTAAGCCGGCTCCCGTCTTACCCTCAGCAGATCGCCAGGGGCAATCAGTCCCTTACATCGCCTTTGCTCAATTACTGGGACGGTGAGCAGGATGGTAAAGCCATCTACAAAGCATTGCGTGACTGCAATATTTTCCTTGATAATGTAGACAAAGTGCCAGACCTGGATCCATCACAAAAAAATATATGGACAGGCGAGGTGCAGTTTTTGAAAGCTTACTATCATTTTTATTTGCTCAGGATGTATGGGCCGATTCCAATCATCGATAAAAACCTGCCCATTACCGCAACAACCGAGGAGGTAAGGATAAAACGTGAGCCGGTTGATAAGGTATTTGACTATATCGCAGGATTAATGGATACCGCTGCTGCCAAGTTGCCCATTACCATTCAAAACCGCTCTTCTGAACTAGGTCACATTACCCGCCCGATTGCCATATCCATAAAAGCAAGGGTATTAACATTGGCCGCAAGTCCGCAGTTTAATGGAAATTCGGATTATAACGGATTAAAGAACGCTGATGGGACAGCGCTGGTAAACTCAACTTATAGTGTCGCGAAATGGAAAAAAGCTGCGGATGCCTGTAAACAGGCCATTGATCTTTGTGAGCTTGCAGGGATCCGTTTGTATAAATTCAATTCTGCATTAACCAGCATATCCGATAAGCTCAAGAAGGAGATGGATATTAGAAACAGTGTCTGTGAGCCTTGGAACCAGGAATTGATCTGGGGTTTTACAAATGGAACAGGATCGGGGATACAGCTTCAGTCGATACCAAGGCTCGATGCTGCTAGATCGGGCAATGAGAGTTTATTGGGACAACTGGCGCCGACAATACGCATGGCCGAACTGTTTTATACCAAAAACGGAGTGCCTATTGCGGAGGATAAAAATTGGAACTTTTCTGACAGATACAGTCTAAAAACTGCCTCTTCTTTAAATGGGGATTATCTGCAGGATGGCTACACCACCTCTGCACTACATTTCGACAGAGAACCCCGGTTTTACGCAGATTTGGCCTTCGACGGCTCTTTATGGTATATGCAGAATAAAACCTGGCCGGTACAGGCTAAATCAGGGCAGGGGCAATCAAGGCGTGCAGCATTTGGCTATTCAATTACAGGATACTTTACCAAAAAGCTCGTCAACTGGAAGTTTGTGATACAGGATGGTCTGAGTTATACCCAGGAAGAATATCCTTGGCCTTTGATGCGTTTAGCCGATCTGTATCTGTTGTATGCCGAAGCATTGAACGAGGCAAACGGCCCTTCGGAACCGGTTTATCAATACCTCAATCTGGTTAGGGAAAGAGCAGGTCTGCAAACCGTTCAGCTATCCTGGGATACTTATTCCAATAACCCTGGCAAATATAAAGATCAGGCAGGGCTAAGACAGATAATCCATCAGGAACGTGGAATTGAAATGGCATTCGAAGGGAGTAGGTTCTGGGATCTAAGACGGTGGAAAGAAGCTTCAGCAACGCTCAATACTCCAGTTTATGGATGGGACATTGAGCAGACCGATGCTACTGGGTATTATAGGCCAAAACTGCTCTTCAACCAGAAGTTTGTAGCGCCCCGTGATTATTTGTGGCCAATAAAAGAATACAATACGATTGTCAACCCCAATCTGGTTCAAAACCCTGGTTGGTAATTAATTATAGGATAATTTAATAATTGAATGTGATGAAAAATAATAAATGGTATGTATTGGCCACACTTTTTTGTGTGATGATACTTGGCTGCAAAGAAGATATACTGGCACCTTTGGAAAAAGATACAGTAGCACCGCCTCCGATTTCAAATCCCGTTTCGGAACGCATGGCAGGCGCAGTTAAGGTTTCCTATAATCTGCCCTCAGATGCAGACCTGATGTATGTGGTGGCAGAATATACAAATAAATACGGTAAGGTAATCAGCGTTAAAGCATCTTCTTACATCAATGCCTTAACTGTTGATGGTTTCGCCGATACTGCATCTTACAGTCTTAACCTTTATGCCGTAGACAAATCCGAAAACAGGTCGGCACCGGTAACCATTAAAGTAAAAGCGCTTGAGCCGCCCATCTTCGCCGTTCGCAGAAGCCTGGCTTTGGTTACCGATTTTGGTGGCATCAATATAAGCTTTGCCAATCCCACGGAGGCCAATATTGCAGTAGTGGTAACTTATAAAGATTCTTTAGGCAATTTTGCAACAAGAGAAACCATCTATACCAAATCTAAAAACGGTCTTTTCTCCTCGAGGGGCTTTCCCTCTAAAGAAACAGTTTTCGGGGTTTATATCAGAGACAGATGGGACAACCGCACCGATACGGCAAAAGCAACCCTAACGCCGATTTTTGAAAAACAGCTCGACAAAAGCAAATTTAAGGTGCTTACCCTGCCTACAGACGCTCCGGTTGGCTGGAGCCTGCCTATCAGTAACCTATGGAACAATGTAATATCGGCAGAGGGAAATATGTGGCATACCACAGATGTCGGTATGCCATGCCAGGTTACTTTCGATCTTGGTGTGACCGCGAAGATAAGCCGTTTTACGCTTTGGCAAAGACAGGGTATATGGATTTATAACCATGGAAATCCCAAAAGATATGAAATTTGGGGTTCGACCAATCCGGCCAGCGATGGCAGTTATACCAATTGGACCAAATTGGCATCATGTGTTTCTATTAAGCCTTCTGCTCAGCCGATCGGTTCCAACTCCAATGAGGATGTAGCTGCTGCTGCACGCGGTGAAGAGACCAATGTTCCTTTGGATGCACCCCCTGTAAGATATATCCGAATTAAGGTATTGGAAACTTGGATAGGACCAGGGGGACAGGCAGCTCACGTTTCAGAGATGACTTTTTATGGAAACGACAAATGATCTTTATTAAATTATATAGTATGAAACATATTATTGCTTATTCAGTTATTGCAGTTGCCTTATTAATGGTTTCTTGCAGCAAAATGGATGATTACAAAAAATTCACCGATGGCAAAGTTATTGTCTACCCAGGTAAAGCCGATTCATTAAGGATCCAGCCGGGACGCAACAGGGCATTGGTCAGGTTCCTGCTTATCTCCGATCCAAATATCGTAAAAGCGACTATATACTGGAACAACAAGGCAAATCATCAGGATGTTTCCATCACCAGGGGAAAAGGAATAGATACCATAAAAGCAATGGTGTCGCCACTTCCGGAAGGCAATTATTCATTTGAGGTGTTAACCTACGATAAAGGCGGAAATAAATCCGTCGCAGCCTTGAAGCAAGGTGCCGCTTATGGCGATGTTTTTGAGAAATCGTTGTTGAACCGTATATTGGAAAATATTGTTTATCAGCCATCCAATGGAACAACATATCTCAACTGGCGCGCTTCAGATGCAGGATCGATAGGTGCAGAAGTTACCTATACCAACATAAACGGAAAAGTAACGATTAAAAGGATAGCCAAAGACGCAATACAGACGACCTTGACCGATCAAAATCCTAGTACAGATATCCAGTACCGGACTCTTTTTTTACCAGATTCCTTGGCCATTGATACATTTTATAGCGCTTCTGCATCCCGGAAAATAACAGAGTTTTATTTAAAAAACCCGGGAGCACCATTTCTTCAAAGTAAAAGAGATGGAAGGTGGGGCTTAGTTGCAGATTGGACTACTAATGCCGCCGCTAGAAACATGTCCAATGGCGCCGTAGGTGGGTGGGATTCATATAATGGGGGTGGTTTTATTGCTTTTGAGTATTGGGGTACACCCCAAATTACAAATGGAAAAATCTATCAAACTATTACACTCCCACCAGGGAAATATCGCTATGTGGTAACAGTGTCTGAAATTGCCAATCCACTAGAGGCTACTTACGCCGCTGTAAACCTGGGCCAAACACTGCCCGATGTGCCCGACATTTCACAGGCCATGGGAAGTTTTAAATTTTTGGATAATTCGCAGAATGGAAAAGATTTTGCCGTTCCTTTCTCATTGACACAGACCCAGGAGATTACATTAGGATTTGTTTCTACCATGGTAGTCAAAAATCAGAGCAGTGTAAGGTTCAGTAAAGTGCGGTTATATAAGGACTGATTAGCTCGGAAACAATACATCCGATATCAAGCAACATCCTTTACTGTAATAAATAGAAATCCAAGCCATGTTAATGGTTTGGATTTCTGCTTTGCGGGGTAGCCTGTTAGGCACAATCATTACTTTTTTCCAATACTCAATTATTTATAAATCAGTTTGTTAATGTGGTTGTTTTGTAAGTATTTGTAAATCAAAAGGGTATATTGGTAATTGTGTTCCGGTCTAATGGAGTCTGCATAACTAAGCACGTTAAATACTTTCAGCGTTTTGCGATCCTTTAGAAGTCATTAACCTGCGCTTGTTAATTGATCTCGTTTATTGGCAGTTTGAGGATTCTGCTGATTTATAGCGTTTAAAACCAAATAACTGTCCATACCATCATCAGCCTAGTCCCATAAAAATAGAGGGGCAAATCAACTTGTTTGTTTTTTGGGAAAAATTATCAGCCGTGGTTTAATGCGAAAAGTCGGAAAAATATAAAAAGATGTCTGATTACAATAAACCCCACCACTGTTGCGCCTTTTATATTTGAACTATATTCTTTGTCCGATCTGAAGAATGTACAACCAAATATTTGAAGCATGATAAAAGTGTCGACTATAAGTAAGGAAGGTTTTTTCTGGCCTGAAAGATCTCGATATTCTTCTCCTCTATAAAATATTCATGTTGTAGGAAAACTGCCAGTAAATCATGATATGCCTATGAAAAGAAAACGAACTTAATCTTAAGCTATTTGACCAGCCTTTTTATAATGGCTGATATCATTTGTTTAGCCCACAACAAGCAGGTAATTGAAAAACATCCTTGCCTGATTTTCAATAATAACAACCAACTGACCAAATATGGAAATGATTCCAAAGTCGCCAGAAAAATGGCGCAGATTGTTAACACTGTTAACTTTCAGTTCAATACTTTCAGCCACTCCTTTTGCCAAAGGGGTAGCAAGCACAAACACAAGTCTTTATAACAATTTAAATATTAATATTGCTAACGATGCGCCAAATGTTGCCAATCCTAAACAAACAAAAACTGAAGTTACAGTAACGGGTAAAGTTACCGATCTTACTGGCAAAGCAATACCAGGAGTGGTAGTAAAGCATAAAGAATCCGGAAAAGCAACGCAGACGGATTCACAGGGAAATTATTCGCTAAGCACCCCCGACGGGAAAGGAACGCTGGTATTTAGCTTCATAGGCTTCACAAGTAAAGAAATTGTTATAGGGCAACAGACACGGATCGATGTTCAATTGGCAGATGACAATAAAAAACTTGATGAGGTTGTTATTGTCGGTTATGGCACACAGAAGAAAGTAAACCTGACCGGTTCGGTTAGCACTGTTTCCTCGAAAGATCTTGATAATAGACCCATTACCCAGGCATCACAGGCTTTATCGGGTTTGTCACCTGGGGTTCAGGTACAACAGGGTGGAGGCCGCCCGGGCAGTGACGGGGCAAGGGTAATCATTAGAGGTGTAGGGACGTTCAATGCAGGCAGTAGCCCTCTAATATTGATTGATGGAATTGCAGGGTCACTGGATGATGTGGCGCCGGACAATATTGCCAGTATGACCGTACTGAAAGATGCGGCCTCAGCAGCAATTTATGGTAACAGGGCAGCTAATGGCGTTATATTGGTCACAACAAAACGTGGACAAAAGGGGAAAACCGTTATCAGTTATAACAACTATTTCGGCTGGGAGAAAATAACGAGTTTACCGCAATTTGTCGACTCATGGACTTATGCGGAACTAACCGGAGCAAGTGCCGATGTGGTAGCGAAGTATAAAAGCGGAGCCGATCCGGATAACTTTCCCAACGTTTCCCATTTAAAAGATCTGTTGAATACGGGTTCCGGATTTCAGCAGTATCATAATGCCAGTGTTTCTGGCGGTGAAGGCAATAACGTTTATTACCTGTCCGGAAGCTACCGTGATCATAATGGGTTAACGGCAGAAACCAACAACAAAAGATACGATATCCAGGCCAATATTGATACCCGTATCAAAGATAATCTGAATCTTAAAACCAGTATACTCGGTTTTTCTCAATTGCAAACCCAGCCGCAATCCAATTCAGCCGGAATAGGTGGGATAATTGGATTTTCGGTGCGTGAGCCCAATACCATTGCAGGATTGAAATCAGATGGCACCTACGGCCGTCAGGATTTCTTCGCCCCCGAAGCATGGCTCGCCAGTGAAGGTTTCAATAACTTACGTGCTAAAAACTTCTATGGCAATACCACACTCGCATGGGACATTATCCCGGGATTGAACTTAAGTGGAACTGCCGGTTATCACTATTACACGAGTGTAAATACCACCTACGTAGCAGATATAAACATTGATAAGACAACTTATGTGGGCCCAAATAGCTTGGGGATAGGTAATACCGATGGAAATGAAGTTACGCTCAATTTACTTTTAAAATATGTTAAAAGTTTTGGCAAAAACAACTTCTCCATCTTAGGTGGTTACCAGCAAGAGGCACACCGTGATAATTTTACAAGTGCCTATCGCGACAAGTTTCCGAACAACCTGTTGTATCAGCTCGACGCTGGCGCAACGACAAATATGCAAAACGCCGGATCTGCGAATGAATACGCTTTCAGGTCTTTCTTCGCCCGCTTTAACTACGATTACGGCGGCAAATATCTTTTTGAGGCCAATGTGCGCTATGACGGATCTTCAAGATTTGCACCTAAAAATAGATATGGGGTTTTCCCTGCGGTTTCTGCAGGCTGGAGACTTTCTGAAGAATCATTCATTAAGGATAATATTAGCTGGATCAATGAGCTGAAAATCAGGGCTTCCTATGGTTCATTGGGTAATGCCAATATTTCCAATTATCCATATCAATATAATATCAGCACCAATGTAAGGTATAATTTCGGAGGGGTAATTGCCCCTGGTGCTGCGGTGACTGCAGCTGCCAATCAGGATATCAAATGGGAAACAACAACCACTGCCAATCTTGGCCTTGATTTCACTTTGTTCAAGAATGCGCTTAGTGGTACAGTAGATATTTATGATAGGACAGCTAAAGATATTTTATACCAGGTTCCGGTATCTTCTACACTTGGCTTAAGCGCACCAACGCAGAATGCGGGTTCAATCCAAAATAGAGGTATTGAGGTTAGTTTAACCTACAATACCAAAATAGGTCAGGTGAACTTCGGTGTATCACCAAATTTCTCATATAATAATCAAAAGGTAATCAAAATAGCGGGCAATATTCAAAACGTAATCCCTAATTTCTTTTTGGGCCAACCATTAAACCCGATTTATGGATTTGTGGCCGATGGTCTTTTTGTTGATGCTGCGGATGTTGCAAGTTACCCAACACAGCCAAATGGCGGTGTCCCTGGTAACATCAGATTTAAGGACATCAGCGGACCAAATGGTGTTCCGGATGGGAAGGTAGATGCCACTTATGACAGACAGATTTTGGGGAATACCAATCCAAAAGCTTCTTATGGACTAAACTTAACTGCCGCATACAAAGGGTTTGATTTTTCAGCTTTATTTTCCGGGCTTGGAGGGTATACGGTACAGATGGGTTCTTATCAGGCCTACGCATTATATAACGGAGGGAATGTTCAGCAATGGCAATATGAAAATGCATGGACCACACAAAATCCTGATAGAAATGCACTTTATCCACGCATTACCAATTTGAGCCAGGGCAGCGCCAATTTGCAAAGAAACTCTTACTGGAACAGATCAGGAACCTTCCTAAGATTGAAAAATGCCCAGATCGGGTATACCTTGCCATCTAATTTGACTAAAAAAATAAGTCTGGAGAAGGTGAGGATCTTTGCAGGCGGACAAAATCTTTTCACGCTAAATGATTTTTACGAAGGATGGGACCCTGAAAATGGACAGGGTTCTGGAGACAACCCAAACTTCTACCCACTCTCTGCCATTTATACCTTCGGTATAAATGTGAAATTGTAATCTGATGTAGTTAGGATCATTAAATAAAACAAAATGAAAAATTTTAGATATAAATTAACAGTTGTGGTGGGATGCACCTTCCTCACTATGATTGCGGGATGTAAGAAAGACCTTTTAGATACCCAGCCGCTTTCATCAATTTCTGATGCTACCTTCTGGAAAACAGCCGGTGACGCAACACTTGCGCTGAACGGGGTTTATGACAGTGGGGCAGGTTTTACCGGTTATAATTTTTGGGCGGCAACATCGATGGTCAACCTCGATCTGATGGCCGGTAATGGATCAGAAAAGGAATCAATTCCTGATAATTTCACCAATGGAACCTTAAATTCAACCTATGGATTTGTGGGGTCATATTATGCTCAGGCCTATGCTCAGATTGGAAGGTGCAACAATTTTTTGGCCAATATTGGCCTGGTGAGCATGGATGCTGCGCAAAAAGCAGTGATGATCGGAGAGGTGAAAACAATCAGGGCATACAATTATTTCAATCTGGCTTTATATTTTGGCGATGTTCCCCTTGTACAAAAACTGTTGACGGTAGACGAAGCTAATGCTGTATTCCGCACACCTAAAGCAGAGGTTTGGGCATTTTGCGAAAGTGAACTTAAGGCTGCGGCCGCTGCACTTCCTGTATCTGTAAGTGCAGATCGATTGGGGCACATGACATCTGCATCGGCACTGGCCATTCTGGGCCGTTTACAGCTCGCTCAGAAAAAGTGGGCAGATGCAGCCACTACTTATAAAACCATCGTCGATTATAATTATTATACTATCGATCCCAGATACCGAGAACTTTTCTTAAATGCAGGGGAAACCAGTCGTGAGATCATCATGTCAATGCAGTACATTAGGGATACTTACAATCATGCATTGTTGCAATACCTTACGCCCGAAACCTGGGGAGGATGGCATCAGTATTCACCCTTTAACGAACTTGTGGAAGCATATGAGTGTAAGGACGGGAAAACGATAGCAGAATCTCCTTTGTTTGATAAAAACAATCCATATAACAACCGTGATCCGAGGATGGATTTCAATATTATGATCTCTGACCGTACGAGTTTTCGTGGAAAAGTTTACTCTGCTAAACCAGGTACGACGCTTCCGGATCGCCTGAACCAGTATCCTGGTGTTTGGAGCGGTTATGCGATCTATAAATTTCTTGAAGATGATCCTGCTGTGGCAACTACCAATAATACGGGAAACAACTTTCCTTTGATCAGATATGCAGAAGTATTGCTTGGCTATTTAGAGGCAAAGCTAGAGTCTGGCAGTGGTGTAGATCAGGCGTTATTGGATGCAACAATAAATAAAGTAAGGGGAAGGGCAGCCGTGGCAATGCCAGCAATAACTACCTTAGATCCAACAGCACTCAGAACAATCCTCCGCAGAGAACGCCGTGTAGAATTTGCATTTGAAGGGATCAGGTATTTTGACTGTTTGAGATGGGGCATAATCGGTTCAGAGAACAATCAGCAGTTTACTGGTATGAAACTCACCAACGATCCTGCCAATTATAAAGATTATCCCGTAAACGCAAATGGATACTATATTTTCAAAAAACGCAGTTTTATAGTGGGCAAAAACGAACTCTGGCCAATTCCGCAGTCAGAAAGGGATCTGAATAAAAATTTAACCCAAAACCCTGGTTATTAACTATTATGTTTAAATTTTGTGCATTCAGGCAAAACAAAATACTATTGGTTAGTAAGATTAGCGTCATTCCTTCGGGGATGGCGTTTTTTAATGGACATCGGATCGTCATCCCATCGATAAACAATTTGATGTGCTTTAAAGGTTTAAGCTTAACTCAATTTGGATCGCTCAGTTACGACCAATTGTTACAGCTATAAATTTAAACGATTACAATTAGTGAAGCCGAAGGTTTTAAATTTGTCAAATGGGCTATTCCATTCTTTTAGTGCTAGATTAGATACCCTGCCGGATATTAATAACCATTGGCATTACCGTCGTGAATTGGAGTTGGTTTATTTCAAGCGCGGCAATGGTACTCAGTTTGTTGGTGATAGCGTAAAGCCCTTTAAGGATGGCGATATAGTTTTGTTGGGAAGCGATTTACCTCATTTTTGGCAATTTTCAAAAAAGCACTTAAAGAGCGGCGGCAGTGATGCTGTTGAAATATTTGTTATTCACTTTAACGAGGATTTTTTTGGCGATGTTTTACTGTGCCTACCAGAATTTCAGGAAATTAGAAGATTGTTTGAATTTTGCGGTCATGGGCTTCAGATTAGTAATTCTGTCCCCATTTTGCCAAACCCTGGTTAGCAATAAAAAAAAATGCCTACAATTGTTTTTCTAATTTCAAAATCTTTTCTTTAATTTCATTTTCCGTTAATTCTGTTTTTGTGTTTGATTTAAACAGATTTTCAAGTGCTATAATTTGCGCTTTTATCAATGCTTTTTCAGAATTTACTTTTTCATCAACATTAATACCTGTATGCTCCCAATTCGTTTCTGTGACTGCATTTTTTTCAACTGATATCGGGATGAACAACTGATATTTTTTGCCAATAAAAAATACTTTTACAGGATTTGCTGCTCCATAGGTTTTGTCTCCAATTACCTTTGCAATTTTATTTTGCTGTAAATTATATGCTAATGCTTCAGCGGCAGAAATGGTATTATTGTTTACAATGAGGTATACAGGTTTATCTAAATACTTTTTGCCATTTACTTTTTTATAGGTGTACTTCTCTTCGGTTTTATTATTATATCTGGTGTAAATCTCACTCAATTTAATTCTTTCATTAAAAAAATAACTTAAAAATAGCCTTACCATTTTGCCATCACCGCCCCGGTTGTTCCTTAAATCTATAATCAAAGCATTTGTATTTGAAACAAAATTCATTGTAGCATCTAAAATTTGTTGAGCAGATTTATTTCCTTCGGGAAATCCGGTATATTCAATATAACCGATATTTCCGTCTAATCTCATCACTTTATCAAAACCATAATTCCACTGTTTGTTAATAGCATCGTATTTTTTTAGCAATTCCTTTTCATTGACTGCTTTTTCTTCCTCTTTACCCGGACGGTATAATAAATTGAAATGCAGATCATTACCGTTTCTTGTTAAATATTTTGAAAGAGATTTTGCAAATTCTGCATCAGAAAGATTGTCAAAAGTTTTAAGATCTATTTCCGATTTTAATTTTTTAGAAAGTTGATTTGCAACATCTTCAAAAATGTAATATTTATTAATTTTATCTGCTATTTCCAATATTTGTTTATTACTTTCCGTAAAATCCTGGGCATTCGCTTTTGAGTTGAAGCAGATTACAACGTAGATTAACAATAGATTAAATACTTTTTTCATTTCTTAGATTTTACAATTAGTAATTATTTTATTTAATATTTTTTCGAGTAAATTAATCTCTTCCAACGACAAACCATTTAGTGCCGTTTCTCTATTCAGTTTTGCAATTGGGTTTATTAATTCTAGCGTTTTTTTTCCTTTTTCGGTTATTTCAAGATTAAATTTCCTTCTATCTCCTTTATGAATAGTTCTATTTAGATAATCTTTTTTAACCATTAATTCTATCATTCTCGTGATGGATGCATTATCCTTAAAAACAAGATTTGCCAATTCATTTTGAGAAATTTTGTCATTCTTGTTAAGGATTATTAAGACTAGGCATTGATCTACTGTAATATCTTTTACAATTTTTGAGATATTCCTTTGTGAAATTTTTCTATACTCCTTAATTGCTTGTTCAATCAAATAAAGTACTGTTGCTGTTGGGTTTTTGTTATTCATATCAATTATGTTGATGCAAACATAATTGATATATCAATATAAAGTATAAAAAAAATGATTTTTGTTTTTAAGAGCTTTTATGTTCGGTATTGAAAGTAGGCAGAAATTCCTGATTTTCAGATTCGCCATCATACATAATTCTTCACCAAAAGTGATGATGAACCAGTTTGAAGCGAAATGTGGCCTCACTTTAAAAACGGAACGAGTGGCCATTTTCCCTGAAATATCCAGGCTTAAAGGAAAGTATGAATTTCGTTGCCGAAGCCGGGGACTATGCTTTTACTTTGATAAAGTCTGCTCTTTTGGACAAGCAGGAACAAGTGGAAGAAAGTTCTTTATAGCAGGAAGATAAAACAGATGGTATTCAGGTAAATAGTCAACCTGAAATTAGAAAAACTGATCAATGTAAACTGCCTGGTTATTCCTTTTACAACTGTGTATAAAGCTGGTTATTGCCTTAAGACTGACTTTTGCGCACTATAAATTTGGTCTGAAAAAATATTTTGCCTGATTTTCAGTTGCTTATCCTAAAGCATTTGTCAATGTGCCTAATCTGTCTATTTTTGCCTGATGACCGTAACCGTACTGGCTATTTTAGAGACAGATTTTAAGCCTGAAAAAGCATTGGCCAAAGTAATGAACGACCGTTTGGTCCGGACCGCAAAGGAATTACAGGAAGCCCATTTCAAGCCTTTGTCAGGCAGGGGATTTTCAGACGATGATCTGGTTGTCTATATCAGCTATAACCCGAAATACAAAATCCGCTACCGTATCGTGAATGATGTACCTGCGGATATCGAGTATTTTGTTGCGGAATGCTGCGGCAGGCTGGGCTTTATCCTGTGGAGAGCCAATGCGATAGGGGTAAGCAGTGAAGCCGGGCATCTTGGTTTTCAATAGTTCTTTTTTTTGCTTTCCCGCTTAAATGTTTAGTTTTGGGGCTGGAACACGGTTTCCAAGGACAAAATAATTATATCCGGGCCCTTTGGCCCCTTAAAAAACAGTTATGGACAAATTCAAACAGGTACAGGAAGTAATCGCTTCAGTTGAGGCTGATGTGACGAAATTTTATGATGGTGGAAATGCAGCAGCCGGTACACGTGTACGTAAAGCAATGCAAGACCTTAAAAACCTTGCCCAAGAGATCAGGGCTGAGGTTACGGAGAAAAAGAACAGCGCAAAATAAACAGGAGACTGTTTTGGGAAATAAAGCCACTGGTATAGATCAGTGGCTTTTCGTTTGGCATACAGTCATTCAAATATATGTGCGTAGACCTGGGCAAGTGTCGAAGTTTTTTGTTTTATGCCCGGTTGTCTAATTTTGATAGCCGCTTTATATTTTTTTTGGCAACTGCCGGGCTATCCGCTCATACGCCTTCAGGCCTTAACCACAGGCCGGTATCCGCTGCTATCCCTGTTGCGAAGGACAAGATTCCTTTATTAAATTTAGGGTGGAATGAAAGGGTGTAGGACCTTTGGTTTTAATTATTTGTTTTTAAGGAAGTTAAAATCGTATTTGGCATTAGGTCGCCAAAAACTCACCTCTATTTTTCTTGCAAATTTTTTGTTTAAAAGGTATTAAATTATCATACATTTTAAAAGACGTTTTCAAAATCAGATTTTTTTTAATCAATATTATCTGCTCTAATCGTTTTCGTTTAAAAACATACATTGAATAGTTTATTAAATATATCACATGTTAAATTTTTGGTGCTCTTAACGAGATCTTTAACGAACTTTTTTGTTGATGATTTGAAGCGTAAATCAGAGTTGAAGATTTCAAAATAAGTCTCGCACCGTTTCTAATAGTCATTGATAAAAATATTTTAGAATGTTGATGCAACCTTCGATCAATTCTTGTCGTCTCTCCTATATAAACTAATTCAAATACACGTTACCAGCGTCAAACAAGCTTTAAAGAAGATGAAGAAATATACTTACTTGTTTATTATTGCCCTTTGTGTCCTTGGTAGTTCCTGCACAATGATGGTGAAAGGAATCGCCAAACTTTTGGTTAAAGACTATAATGATTATACCGATACTTATATTTCTGATATACAAATTGTGGATGCTGATGGAAGTAATCACTCATTTGGCAGCTTATACAGGGGAAAAACGGTCTATCTATATGTTTGGGGAAATAAGAAACTCTCAGTTCAGCAGGAAAAATCATACCGGTTGCTAAAGGAACGCTTTGCTAAATATTCCGACGTAATTTTTGCCAGTCTATATGTAGGTTCAGATACCTCATCAACCAATAAATTAGGTGCTGATGTTTCGTCTGCCAAATTCCATAAAATTTTGGCGATCGGCGATCCGGCACCGTTCATCATCGGGAAGGATGGAGCAATTTTGGCTTACAAAGGCCCCAAGCCAGATGATAAAATTATTGTGGATTATGTTCTTTATCAAGCCATGGAAGGGGAAAATGGAACTAAATCTGCCAAACGTTTTATTAGAGGAATAAATGGAAATAACCAGTTTAAATCTCCTAAACTGATTGAATGGTACACTAGCCACTTTGGCAAGGCCCCCGACCATAAACTTAATATGTCTCTGTCTTCCACAAATTAGGAGGCAATCAAGTTATGACCATTTGACCCGAAATGGGTAGGCTACTTTTGAGGTTCTTCGTTGCTTTTGGTGAAAATCTGTGGAGTTCAGTTCGAAGGTTTGATGATACGATTGATAATATCTGCCACCAAACGACAAGTAAATATACGACGAGTCATAATCACAATCAATATAGTGAAATTGAGGTTTTCAGTGATGAGTTTACTTCCGATAAGGAGATCAACGAATACCTTGTCTTTTAAAACAGGACAAAAGATCATAGTAAGGAAAAGATCATAGTAAGGACTTGTTAAGGGTGACAGGCTTACTGTAGAAATGCATGGCGTTGAGGCTCCGGTATACACCTATTTATTTAGCCTTTTCAATGCCAGCAGTTCTGCCGACCGGGCAGCTCCCGCCAATCTGGTAAGTAATGTCAGTGGTGGAGCACTTGGCTTTTTTAGTGCACATGTTGTAGAACTTGAGACAATTACAATTCCTTAAGCACCTAGCAATTAAGAGCGAAAGCCGGAGAACCGTTTAAACAAAGCCCTATGCCAACGGTTCTCTGCTAATCAGTATTTTTTCCTTTTTGTATTTTTTCTCAAATAGTTAGCTGCTTTTTTGGGAGACTACGGCCTTAAAACTATTTTCCCCCGCCAACATCGGGCAGCTGCGGCCCATTGTCTTCTTTCGAATCTTTTTTAAACTGTAGCTTGCCAAATTTATAGGATAATGTTAACCCAAAGGACCGTACAGGAACAAACCTAAGGCTTGTCTGATCGAAATTTGGGCCAAAGCTGGTCTGTCTCTGCGTGAGATTCCGGTTGAAAGGATTTACTCCTGTTAAACCGATACTCGCATTTTTGTTGAGAAACTGTTTTCTTATCGCGATACTATAGTTGAATACTGAGGGTCTTGTACTCCTTAAGTTTTTTTGTGATGAATTATAATTTCCAAAAACTTCTGCCAAAAGATTATTGCGAAGCTCATAACTTGCATTTAGGTTGGTTCTGTAGGCAAATGCACTAACACTTGCCAGGCCAGGCGATACATTGTCTCTGTTGCCTGCCTGTATGTTGGTGCGCAGGTTCAATTTTTTGGTTATAGGTACCGAAGCAAATAAACTCGCGCCAATGCTTGTCTGCGTGCCCAGATTGAATCTTTGGGTAAGTGAAACAGCAGAATAATCGATATCATTGATGGTCAATACGTCATAATAGGTGGTAAGCTGCTGCATATCATCGGTATTTCTCCTGAAATATCCAGCAAAATAAATGTTTGCTCCGTTTTTAAAGTTTTTGCTGTAACCCAATTCAAAGTTATTGCCGATTTCAGGCTTCAACAGTGGATTTCCGGTACTCATATTATGCGGATCGCTGATATTGTAAAATGGGTTGAGGTCACCATAATCTGGTCTTTCGATTCTATAGGTATAAGAGAGTTTGATAGATTGCGAATCATCGAGTTTATGCTGAAGGGTAAAAGATGGGGCAAAAGTATTGTATCCGGCTATTTCTGCACCGGAGAAATCTGCTACTTTTCCAGTACGTTCATACCTAAGTCCCGTCTTGCCCGTAATAAAATCTTTAAAAAGTGAAAAAGAAGCCGATAGGTAGGCCGAATATACATTCCTCTTATAATTAAAGCCATAGGTTTGGTTGGCATTGTTAATATACGATCCGTTTGTGGTTAAAGTATCCGTAACCACATTATTGTTCAGGTCGTCTATATTCATTTTTACTCCGCTTTCAATTGTGAGTTTTTTGCTTACAGGCAAAGTGTAGTTAACAGAAAGTTCGGTCTCATTTTCTTTACCAGGGTTCGAGCTCTGTAATCCGGTTGTTGGATAATTGCCGTTCAGGTAGGCAGAGGTTTGTGAAGTACGAACGGTGTTGTTTCCAAAACTCGAATTATAGAGAAAATCCAGTTCATGACCTCCTTTTTTGAAACTTTTTTTGTAGGCTAAACTAATATCGGTTGAGTTGGCGTTAAAATTACTGACCGAATTTCTGGTGCTCTGGATATTGGATAACAAAAGCCCAGATGAGGCAAGCAGGTATTGTTGGTTTTGGTTGGTAACCCCACTTCCGTTATTATTGAAATGATTGTAACCAAAGGTAGCTGTGACTTCATCCTTAGGTGTAATGCTCCAGTTCAGATTGATGCCAGTCTGGTAGCTCCCTCTTTTGGTAGGGTTGCTTCCGTCCTGAAAAAACCTGTTAATCGTATCTCTGGTATTATTATAGGAAAGGCGGTCAAGTGAACTTTTTGTAACCGTGTTGAACTGTTTGTTCCCACTAAAGAAAACACCAACACCAAAATTTCCTTTTTTTACATTCAGGTTTACCGATCCGTTTTCCAATCTTGTTCCGGCAGAAACATTGACACTTCCGTTCATGCCCTGGAATTTATTATCTTTTAATACGATATTGATGATCCCCCCTGTGCCACTGGCATCATATTTCGCACCCGGACTGGTAATCACTTCTACACTTTTGATCTGACTGGCGGGAATCGACTGCAGCGCATCAGCAAGGCTGGCACCAAAAATACTGGAGGGCTTGCCATTGATTAAAAAACGGACGCTTCCACTTCCCTGCAGTTCCACATTTCCATCGATATCAACACTTACCATCGGAACTTTTTTTAACACATCCAAAGCCACACCGTTCTGTGCGGTAAGATCGTTAGCGGTATTGTAAACGGTTTTGTCGATCTTGTTCTCTATAATGGGCGTTTTGGCTGTAACCGTTACAGATTGCAACTGATCTACCGTAGAAACCAATAAAGTAGTACCAAGATGAATATTGGATGATGTTGCACTGATGGTTACCGGATCGAAGATTTTTTCTTTGTAACCTATAAAATCTACAGCAACTTTATATACACCGTTTGCAAGACCAGAAACCGTAAAGTTTCCCTGAGCATTAGAACTGATGCCGTTGACCACAGTTTTTGTTCCTGTTTTGAAAATGGTGACGGTCGCAAAATCAATTGGCTCTTTTGTAGTGGCATCGATAACTGTTCCGGAAATTTTTCCCTTTCCGGGATTGGTTTGTGCAAATAAGGTATTAGATAAAGTTATAAGGAAAAGTACAGTTAAAAGGTATCGCATGAATATGAATTATAATATAACACAAATATCACCGTAGATTCTGTTGCAAAACTGAAGAATCCATTTTCTTGCTGAGCCAATATTCATTGTAATAGCATAATTACAGGTCCGCCAATAGTGAGACAGGTAAATACGAGGTTGGTAGTAATGCCTATCCCTGAGCCTGCATGTTTTTCCGTTCAACCCGTACCGCTACCATGATACTGATCTCATAAAGTATCATCAACGGCAAGAATACAATCAGCATGGTCTGTATATCAGGGGTAGGGGTAACTACCGCTGCAATAATCAACATGATTACAACCGCGTACCTTCTGGAACTTCGCATCAGTTTAGGTGTTAGCAGGCCCAATCCTGAAAGAATTAATACAACGATGGGCATTTCAAAAATAATTCCCGTTCCAAGAGTAAGGGTAACAATTGATGACAGATAGGAATCGATGGTGATCTGGTTTTCGATTACTTCGCTCACATGGAAGCCCACAAGAAAACGTATCGAGTAAGGAGCAATAATGTAGTAGCCAAACAAAATGCCCAGAAGAAAAAGCAGGGTAGCATAAAAAACAAAACCTCTTGCTGCTTTTCTCTCTCTTAAATGTAGGGCCGGTTTGATAAAGAGCCATAGCTCGAACAAAAGATAAGGAAAACCCAATATAATCCCGACAATAACCGATGAATTGAGCTGAAGATTGAACTGTCCGGCCATTTCGGTATTGATGATCTTGAAGCTGATCTCTTTAAGGCAATAGCTGGTACCTAAGTTAAAACGGTCACTGATCCAGCACATTATCCTGTAGGTTGGGAAATCAGCCTTTTTTGGGCCTAGGATTATCTTGTCGAAAACGAAATCATAATAACAAAAGGCCCAGATTGTTGTTAAAGCTATCACAAGGGCCGATCTGATCAGATGTTTACGGAGTACATCCAGGTGAGCAAAAAAAGACATTTCACCATGGTCACCGCTATCTTGATTTTTTGACCTAAGAAACCATTTACGAAGTTTATTACTTTCAGACATTGCTAAATAACCTGGACAAGTAACCAAATGCTTTTTGATAAAATGCGCCCATCAGCAAGAAAACGAGTATAACGAAGTAGTATTTGGTAAACATTTCACTGTAACGGCCACTAAGTTCAGAGAACAGGAACAGCATTAAAAACAGCTGGCAGCAAAACAGGTTTATACCTTTTTTCTCAGAAAAACTCACCATCCATCCAAGAACGGCAAATAAGGGGCATCCGATAATCAACGGGAGATAAGCCAGGCGGTAGGTGTAGCTAAAGATAACAGCAAGGCAGGTAATCCCACCGAGCAGCAATGAAACTTTCCAGTGTAACTTCCTGTTAAAAGATAATAGGGTACGTACATTTCTGTTGTTTCCGATCAAAAGAAAATACCCGATGAGGCCAATCAGCCCCAGATAGAACAACTGGGTAAGCATTTTAAATTTTGGTGCTACCGAATGGAGCTTATCTGTTTTGCTTAATCCGATGAGCTGAATAGTAAAAAAGGCAGAAGCAACAATTACCACTACAGAGATAAATGCAGATAATATATTTAGCTTACCTGTAAGTTTGCTTAAGGCCCTTGCCAAAACCTTTCCTTTAAAAATAAAGATAAGTATAATGCTGATCAGGACTATGATCAGTATATTAAAAACCATGGGCCACAGTCTGATGCCAAGAAAGAGCTGATCCGTATTTTTTTCTTGATTGGCTCTAAAGATAAATGCAGGAACTATAATAAAAAAAGATTGCAGAAAGAGCATAATGACGGCTCCGTATACCATCAGAAGCCCATTTTTTCTGAACGGCATGTCCGGATTGACCTTTTCAAATTCAGACTCAATCGCTGAAACCGATCCGAGACGTTTTACGGCAACTGCCCACACTTCTTCATCGCTCAGTCCCAGTTCGGTGAGCTCTGTTATCACATCATCAAGATGGTTAGTTAGTTCTTCCCTATCGTCGGGGGTAAGTGATGTCTTGATAAGATTTGATTGCCATTCAGCAATCTTTAAACTGAGGTAAGCGGAAGTGGTGCCCATAATGTATTTAAAAGTCCGTTCATAAATTCCCAGCTCAGTTTTTCTTCCTTCAGCTGTGTTATTCCTTTATCTGTAATGGTATAATACCGTCGTCTCTTTTGATTTTCGGCAATCCGCCATTCCGATCGGATGAGCTCTTTGTCCTCCAGCTTTCTCAGTACCGGATATAGGGTTCCATCGGAATATAGGACCTTTCCGTTTGAGGCCTCTTTTATTTTTTTGATGATCTCATAGCCATAACTCTCGCCTTCAATAAGGGTTGAAAGGATTATGGGGATAGATGATGCTGCAGTTAGCTCCTTTGATAGCATAAAAATGTTTTTTCAAATATACGTAGAAGTTCAATGTATGTGAAATTATTTTTATACTAAACTTTAAGAATTGGGTTATCCTGCTGGTAACCATGAAAGTAAATAGTGAATGTTGTTTTCAATTGCGGGTTGCAAGGAATAGTTTTAGTTAAGAGTAGGTAAGGGAATTGAATGCGCTTAATTAGCCCTGGCCGCTAAACATAAAAAATTGAATAAAATATTTTGAAATACCGGATTTAAATTTACTTTTGTAGTGTGTTACATAAGTGATACAGTGATATACTAAAAATATCTTCATTATGATAGAGATCATTGACCTGAGTTTTGGATATTCTAAAAAATCCACATTACTTAAAAAATTGAACCTGAAACTTGAAAAAGGGCACATCTATGGGCTTTTGGGAAAAAATGGTGCTGGAAAATCTACATTGCTCAAAAATATAGCGGGGCTTGCCTTTCCTTTTGAGGGGAAATGTATGGTCAACGGTAAAATTGCAGCCAGGCGCCAGCCTTCTTTTCTTCAGGGGCTTTTTTTTATTCCAGAAGAGGTACACATGCCATCGCTAAGTACGGAGTCTTTTGTTGCCCGGACGGCACACTTTTATCCGGCCTTTGATCGTACGTATTTTTATAAACTGCTGTCGGAGTTTGATGTAGACAGAGAGGAGAACCTAAGCAAGCTTTCTTTTGGACAACAGAAAAAAATGATGATTTCTTTTGGCCTGGCAACAAATACATCTCTTTTGATCATGGATGAGCCGACCAATGGACTTGATATTCCCTCAAAGGTCCAGTTCAGAAAGGTTATTTCCTCAGCACTCTCTGATGAGCGGTGCATCATTATCTCGACTCATCAGGTGAGGGATCTGGACAGTCTGATCGATACCCTTCTTGTGCTCCATAATAAAGAGATCGTAGTAAACCTTCCTTTAGATGTAATCGGGGAGCGTTTGCTCTTTAGTTCGGCCGGAAGGGCAAACCCAGATAGGATACTCTACGCTGAAGATAATATGATCGGTACCAATACCATCAGTATCAACACCGATGAGCAGTATGGTAAGGTGGATATGGAACTGCTATTTAATGCGGTTGTTAATGGAGAAAATTTAATTTTACAACATTTAAAATAACAGGATATGAACGATATATTTAATTGGAAGCGGTTTATCGCACTTTTCAAAAAACATAGTGCCGAAAATTACAAGACCTACCTGATGTCAATAGGGGTTCTGATCGGGGTACTCACCCTCATCCTTAGTTTTATTACTTATACCAGCGATGGCCATATAGGTGTATTTCAACAGGGCATTATTTTTCTTAACATCATGATCTTTTCTGGAACGATATTTACCAGTATGATCTTTGCAGATCTTGGTAGCAGAAAGAAGGCCATACCCATTCTAACCCTTCCCGTATCTCATCTGGAGAAATATCTGGTCGCCTGGCTTTATTCTTTTGTTGTTTTTCAGCTGGTGTATGTCGGCTGCTTTTACGCCGTAGATTATATTGTGCTATATGCGGGCAATGTCGGTATTTCAGATAAGAACAATATGGTGAATATATTTTCAACCGACGATCCGTTCTGGATTGCATTTCCACAGTTTGCCGTTCTTCAGGCGATCTGTTTTATCGGGGCAATATACTTTGAAAGGCTCCATTTTATCAAAACTGCTTTTCTTTTTTTCTTATTTATCCTGTTTCTGAGTGTTTTTAATACCATGCTGTTAAACTGGATTTTTGGTTTCAAGGTAGACAAGGGTATCCCGTTCAGTTCGGTCGGAATCACTGAAGCGGGCCATTTTTGGTTTATCAGGAGAGATCATTTGGGCGATGCTGTGGTGTTTGCTTCACTCGTATTGGTCTGTGGCCTGTTGTGGTTGGGAAGCTATTTTAGATTGAAGGAGAAGCAGGTATAATATGGAGTTTAGAGAAAACGAAGCAATTTATTCCCAGGTGGCAAATTTCGTTACCGAGCATATCATGCTGGGCAAATGGCTGCCGGAACAGAAGATCCCTTCAGTTAGGGAACTGGCATCTGATCTTCAGGTAAACCCCCATACGGTGGTGAGGGCCTATGAGATACTGCAGTCAAGAGAGGTGATCTCAAATAAAAGAGGGATCGGTTTCTTCATCCATAGTGATGCCATTGAAAAAATAAGGAGCTTCAGTAAGGAACGTTTCATGGGACAGGACCTGCCGGAACTGCTCAAGAATATGTACCTGCTGGGGATTACCATTGAGGAGATCGGCGCACAGTTCGAATCCTATAAGAAAACCATGAACCAATCCAAACAAATATGAAAAACAGCAATATTATGATCATTTCGGCTATAGCTATCATACTGATCTCGCTAACTGTATATAATTTTACCTTAAAAGCTTCATACCGAAACGGGGATTATAAAAATCCATTTTATGGGCTTAGCTATAATCAGATAAACAAGGTTTCAAAGATTGAACTCGACTGCTCGAATAAAATTACATGTTATATCCGTCAGGGGAAAAATAGCGGCATTTACCTAAGTGCGCGCGCCAAGGATAAGGTGATCTGGAGTGTTGAGCAAGGTAGTTTAAAGATCGACCTGAGCGATGAGGCTAAGCGGGCAGATTTTATGGTCTATAACGATGATCTGGTCATTGTTCTTGACAATCTTGAGCGGATCAGCACAAAGCCGTATTTTAGAACCGGTGAGAAATGGGAGCATGCACGGCTTTTCGGTCAAATAGGTATCAGTGGATTTAGACAGGATTCAATGGATGTCGATCTGGGTATTTCTTCCTCCGCTGTTCTGGATAGTATCTCTGTTGGTAGTCTGAACGCATTGATCGGTGCGCATGGAAAAGGTGTTTCATCCCTACAGTTGCATTCTGGAACTTTTGGCAACGCAGTATTCAAAATTCCCGGGTCAGGAAAACTTGAGCTACTGGATCCGAAGATCACCAAAAGTGAATATCATCTTTCCAATGAAGCAACCGTAACGCTCAATGGGAAGTCCTTGCGGATTATCGAAGAAAACGGGGAAAGATAATAAACCGCCCGAGGGTTTGTATTTCTGGAATATCGCATACCATAACACTGATATTCGATATTCCAGAATTAGATTAAAACTTATAACTGTAACCCATCCTGAATACCTGGGTTTCATAATAATCGGTACTGTTTAGCCTGAATCCGTTGCCAGTAATCTCTTTTTTGATTTTCAGCGTATTAAAAATGTCGTTGCCGTTTAAAAACAGTTCACCTTTTCCTTTCTGGATCTGCTTTTTAATTCCAAGATCTGTTGAGAACCTTGAGCCGATTTTTCCCTGGGGAATAATGTCCGGCGCCAGGTAGGCCATAGAAAGTTGGATATCGGTATCGCCTTTTAACTTAAACTGGGCATTGAATTTCACATTCCCGGATACTAAGGATTCCTTGGTCATGCTATATTGAGTGGGTACGGGGTATCTGTTTTCTACGCTAAATGCATCAATGGTATTCTGGTATACCGTCCCACTCAGGTTGAAGGAAAACCAGGCCTTGAGCTGTTGTTGCCAAAGCAGTTCCCCTCCCGAATTGTAGCTTTTTCCGGCATTCTGGAAAATATTATACAAGATGGTATTTCCAGGAACCTGTGTGGCAATCCTGGTAATGGTGCCCGAAATAATTTTATGAAAAGCTGATCCATACAGATAACCTTTGTCCCAATTGTATTTATAACCGAGTTCCAGCGAAGTGGTAAACTGTGGGCGTAAGGTAGGGTTACCTACCTTGAGCAGTTCTGGTTCATCATATTTTGGGAAAATACGGATATCCACTTCGTTTGGACGGTCTACACGCTGGTTGTAAAAGAAAGTGATCCTGTTGTCCGTATTGATTTTGTAAGCAAAGCGAAGATTTGGAAAAGGGCGGAGGTAATCATAACCGTCGCTTTTGTACGTATTGTGGTCGGGGTTTACATCATAGTAAATATTGGCATACTCCATTCTCAGGCCGGCTTCAAGTTCGATTTTGGGCGTTTCATAAATATAGTTTCCATAAACTGCCGGAATATGTTCACTATAGTCTGCCCAGCCTCCAGCGTTCACATCAATGGGCGAATTAAGCCCAGCAAAGAACTGCATATTGGTCGGGATGTTCCGATAACGGTACTTAAGTCCGGCTTCAATCCGGCCATGTTTCATGGGTTTTACATAATCAATGGTAAGATCAGAAACATGTTCGTCCGACAAAAGTTTAAAGGCATCTTCGCCGCTAAAAGTGGGCAGGATGTTAGTGAAATTGTATTTTTCGTCTTCCCTGTGCCAGGTATAATTAAATCCTGTAGTTAAGGTATGTCCTGGCTGGGCAAATTTATGCTGGTATACAGCAGAACCGGTGGCCGTATATTTTACTTCGTCCTCTACAAATTGCCACAACCGGTTCCGTACCGTATAATCTCCATTAAAATAGGGGATATCACCTAGGTCGATGATTTTTTCCCTGTTGAAAAACGCAGATACCGTAAGGCTATTGTGTTCGTCAGGATTATAATCCACTCCGGTTTTTACGGTTGTAAAGGTCGTTGTCCGGTTTCTTTTTACCTGTTGGTTCAGTACCATGCCACTATCAAAGATGCGCTGAGAAAATTCGTTTTTGTTCAGTGTTTGGGTGTACAGATAATCCGCCTGTAAAAAGATATTGGTTTTGTTTTTTTTATAGTTTAACGAAAGCGATGGATTAAGTTTTGGAGTGGCCTGGTACTGCGGCGATATCCCCGGTAGGTTTTCTTTTCTGAGCCAGAGTGATCCAAGACCGCTGTTAAAACCCACTTTGCCATTTAAGCCTTCCTGATTGTTTTTCTTGTATATAATATTGATAATGCCTGCATTTCCGCTGGCATCGAATTTAGAAGAAGGGTTTGCTATAATCTCAATCCGCTCTATGGATGATGCCGGGATATTATCAAGCCCGGTCTGGCTACCAAAACCTGTGATGGCATTCTGTTTTCCATCAATGAGTACTGCAACCTTATCATTCCCCCTCAATTGCACTTTACCATCCTGAATGGTTACGCCTGGAAGATTCTGCATGGCCTGAAGTACCGACCCACCCAATTGGCTTGTATTTTTTGTAATGTCGTAGCTTTTTTTATCCATTTTGTTGGATATCCCTTCAGATGTGGATGTTCCCTTTATCTCAATGGTTTGCAGGGTCTGGGGATCTTCTATAAGATCGAAATTCCCAAGATCTAAAAAAGGGCTTAGTATGCCAACGCTGAAGGTTTTGCTGATGCGTTGGTAGCCCACCATGCTTACTTCAAGAATATATTCTCCCGAAGGCACATCTTTAAGGGTAAACCGGCCCTGTTCGTTGCTTACCGTACCCAAAATAAATTTTGTATCGGTTCCTTTTTTTAACTGTATATTTCCGAAAGGCAGTGTATTCTTATTTTTTGCATCCCTGATCTGTCCTGAAAGGGTTATCGGCTTTTCCTGTCCTTCTGCATCCTCTGGGCAAAGAAATAGCGCAAGGCAAAAAAGCCTCAATATCCGTATGTAGTTTTTCATAATTTATAAGTTTTCCGAAAGGCAAATTATAAAGCAATTCTGAAGACAATCTGAACTTCTGAAAACTACTATCGATCTGATCTGTTCCGGTTTATAACAGGATCACTAGACTCCCAGCCACAATCATAAGACCGCCAATGAGTGTTTTTACCTCAATGGGTTCTTTGAGGATCAGAAAAGCAAGCCCCATGGCTATAGCTACACTTAGTTTATCAATCGGGGCAACTTTCGAAACATTTCCGGTTTCGAGTGCCTTAAAATAAAAAATCCACGAAAGCCCTGTTGCAACACCCGAGAGGCCCAAAAAGATCAGGTTATTTTTGCTCAGTGTTTTAAGCTGCGAAATTTCACCGGTGGCCAGCACGATACCCCAGGCAATGAAAAGAATAACAATGGTGCGGATCGCCGTTGCCAGATTTCCATTGACGCCTTTGATCCCGATTTTAGCAAGGATTGCAGTAGCTGCGGCGAAAAAAGCAGATAAGATTGCATAATATTTCCACATATTAAAGATTTTAGGTTAAAGCAATTTAAGGAGTAAAAAGGAATTTAACCATTAATTCAGTAGTAAAATTGTATTGAATCGCATAGTTATTGTGAGGCAATTAGGAAGTACAAAAACATTTGTAAGCACAAAGTATAATTATGTGCACTACAGATTTTCTCCAGAATTGAGTTTTATCATTGCGCCGGATTAATTTAATCTAGATGGATAAAAAAGCCGATCAGTTATTAACCAAGGTAAAATTATTTGTTGAAGACCAGTTGAAGAACAGGCTTTCGCAAAGAATGTATTTCCATAATCTTGAGCATACCTTACTGGTGGTTGAAGGTGTACAGTTAATAAGCCGCCACATGGGACTTTCAAAATCCGACCGTTTGGTGGTGATTCTTGCGGCGTTTTTGCACGATCTTGGCTATACCGAAAAATACGTCGGGCACGAAGAAGCCAGCGCAGAGATTGCTGCAGAATTTCTTTTAGAAAATGGCTTTGCGAGAGAAAGAACAGAACTGGTGCGCGGATGCATTATGGCTACCCGGTTTCCACAATACCCCAAAAACGAACTGGAAATGGTTATTTGTGATGCAGATTTCTACCATTTTTCGCTAAATGATTATCAGGACTATGCCGATAGACTAAAACGTGAATGGGAAGAAAACCTCGGATTGGTTTATACCGATCTGGCATGGGATACATTGAACCTGGAAATGCTCAGTCGGCATGAGTATTTTACTGCTTATGGCAAAAAGATATTACAGGAAAAGAAAATGCTGAACATAAAAAAACTGATAGGCCGGATTGGTTAATATATAATTGTTGAAAATACGGATTTGTACCCATCGCTGGTTAGCTTCACTTTAAATCCCGGCATAATTTAATAATTTACACCATGAAAATTTTGATCATCGAAGATGAACAGGCACTCTATGAGAGTATCCTTGCCTATTTTACAGGCGAGGGCAACATCTGTGAGCTTGCAACCGACTTCGTTACAGCATCCGAAAAGATAGCACTATATCATTACGATTGTATTTTGTTAGACCTCGGGCTGCCGGACGGAGAAGGGCTGGAGCTGTTGACCCGATTGAAAAGCATGAACAAAAAAGACGGCGTACTGATTATTTCGGCAAGGCATTCGCTTGATGACCGTTTGGCCGGGCTTGATCTTGGTGCAGATGATTACCTGGTAAAGCCATTCCACCTATCGGAGCTAAAAGCAAGGGTAAGTGCGATTGTGAGGAGAAAAAACTTTGAAGGAACCAACCTGATTATTTTTGATGAGATCAAGGTTGATGTTGCCGCGATGAAAACTACCGTAAATGAACATCCTGTTGTATTGACTAAAAAAGAGTTCGATCTATTAGTGTATTTCCTGTCCAACAAGAATAAGGTGGTAACCAAAAACGCAATGGCCGAACATCTTTGGGGCGATGAAATGGATCTTTCAAATGATTTTGACTTCATTTATACTCACGTTAAAAATTTAAAAAAGAAGCTCAGCGAGGCTGGTTCAAAAGACCATCTGCGCTCTGTTTATGGTATCGGCTATAAATTCAGCAGCCAATGAAACTCTCCACCCGTTACAACAGGGTAAACATCATCACCTCCATCATCGTGCTGATTATTACCGGGATTATCTATTACCTGGTTATCCACCTCATTCTGACAAACAAACTTGATAAAGACCTTGCCGTTGAAGAAAACGAGATCAGGCAATATACCCACACCTACAAAAAACTTCCACTGCCAGCAACCTACCTCGATCAGCAGATTTCTTACAGCAGCCCAAAGGGCGACACCACGGATGTACGCGAATTCAGTTATACCACTTACTTAAATCCTAAAGAGAAAGAACAGGAGCCGGGTAGAAGTCTGGTAACCACCGTTAACCTTAATGGAAAAACAATAGTGGTTACCATAACGAAATCGCGTGTTGAATCGGAAGACCTCGTAAGGATTATCCTGTTGATCACCCTGGGCATTACCATGTTACTGCTCTTTTCGCTATTGCTGATTAACCGTTTTGTACTAAACAGGCTTTGGAAACCCTTTTATGTAGTGCTTAACCGGATGAAGGCTTTTGAGGTAACCCGCATGGATAACATCAAAGAAGAGCCCACGCGGATTGATGAGTTTAACGAACTTAATAAATCGGTAAATGCAATGGCCGAGAAAGTAAAGCAGGATTATAAAGAACTGAAAAGTTTTACCGATAATGCTTCGCACGAAATGATGACACCTTTGGCTGTGATCAATTCCAAGCTCGATTCGCTCCTGCAAACAGAGTCTTTTACCGAACAACAGGGTGCATTACTGGAAGATATCTATCAAGCCACAGGTAGACTTTCGAGGTTACATCAATCGCTTTTGCTGTTGGCCAAGATCGAAAACAACCTGATATCGGATACCGAGGAAATAGACTTAAAAGAAATGATCGAAGCAAAAATCCGTCAGTTTCAGGAACTTTTTGGACGGGACGGATTAAATGTAGAAATAAAACTATCGGAACGGAAAGTAACCATGAGCCGCTATCTGGCAGATATCCTTTTAAACAACCTTTTCAGCAATGCCGTAAGGCATAATATAAACGATGGCAGGATATCGCTTGAATTGACCAGTGAAAAACTTACCATTTCAAATACCGGAAAAACCTTAAATATCCATAACCGCATGTTCGACCGTTTTTCAAAATCGACAGAATCTGAGGGAATGGGATTGGGGCTGGCCATCAGCAAACAGATCTGTAACCTTTACGGATTCAATATTGAATACAGTCATATCGAAAACATGCATTTTTTTTCAATTTATTTAGGCTAAGGCAGATAACTACAGAATTCCTACAAAGTTGCCGAATAGTTTTGATTAAAAATTAAAACTATGAAACAGATTTTAGTAATTATATTGCTAGTGGGAGGAACAGTTTTCTCATCACAGGCCCAAAAAATCAATGCTCTGAAAGTACCTGCTGCCGTTAGTGCTGCTTTTAAAAAATCACACCCTGCTGCTAACGTAAAATGGGAAATGGAGCAGGCTAATTATGAGGCTGGTTTTATCCTCAATGGAAAAGAGACTTCTGAAGTTTATACACCGGGCGGTACTCTGCTGGAAACAGAAAGCACAATCAAACCTTCAGAACTGCCGGTAACCGTACTTGCCAAACTAAAAGGCAAGAAGATTGCCGAAGCCGCAAAAATTACAAAAGCCGATGGAACAATACATTATGAGGCTGAGGTAAAAGGTAAAGATCTTTTGTTCGATGTAAACGGGAATACCGTTAAAAACTAGATCATGTGCAGAATACGTCTTTCTATCTTACTTTTTATCACTACAATATCTATTTGTTCTGCACAGGTTATCGATTCTACTGCAATCCTTCCGGCCGATACGGCAGGAAGATGGTATGCCGGAAATCCTGTGCCGAAGATGAAATTCAGGCCAATTACCTTTATTGCACCTGCAGTATTGATCGGTTATGGTTTTGCTGCGGTTTACGACCATGGTGCACTCAAACAGCTTGATGTGAGCACCAAGGCTGAATTACAGGAAGATCACCCGCTTTTCGCCGCCCATGTAGATGATTATTTACAGTTAGCCCCAGCCGCTGCGGTTTATGCACTTAACCTATCGGGGGTAAAAGGAAAACACAATCTGTTCGATGCCTCCATGTTATATGTTACCTCTGCTGCCATTATGGGCGTTTCTACCCATTTTGTAAAGCAGGGTGTGGGCAGAATGCGGCCTGACGGATCGGGTACAAATTCTTTTCCCTCAGGGCATACGGCCTCAGCTTTTATGGCAGCAGAATTTCTCCATCAGGAATATAAGGATGTAGATCCATGGATCGGTTACGCAGGATATTTTGTGGCCACGGCCACAGGAACACTAAGGATGTACAACAATAAACATTGGTTTAGCGATGTGGTGGCCGGTGCCGGTTTCGGTATTGCTTCCACAAAAATCGCTTACCTGATTTATCCCTATATGAAAGGCCTGTTCACCACAAAGAAAGAAGGCAATTTCACTTTAATGCCCTTCCATCAACCTGGTAGCACCGGACTGATGCTTTCGGGAAGGTTCTAAGTGTATAGCCGGGGGGCACAACCTTAATCATGTATGTTTTCTGCCAATTAAATCACCATAAACTCCCTGTCGGCAGAAATTACAGCGAACCGTATATGCTGTATCAAACCCAAATGGGGGTTTAAGGTAAATATATTGTGAGGAACGCTTAGGCATGTATACTTGGGAGTATCACTGTCATTTTACCTATCCATGACACTTCCACAGGTTTGATGTGCTAAACTTTAACATTTTGACCAAACCACTTTAAATTATACTCCTATCTTTGTGACAGAAATGTTTAAAAGGTCTTTAGTCATATTATTGTTGGTAGCGCTTATCGGATCAAATTTTGCCGTTTACTTGGTTTACGCCGGATTTGAAGTGAATAAAAAGGAGATTGCTGCCAAATTGTGTGAAAATAAGAACAGGCCCTGGATGCACTGCAATGGCAAGTGTTATCTAATGAAGAAACTAAAACAGGCAGAGGAAAAAGAAAAAAAACAGGACCGCCAAAATCAGCGTAGTGCCTATCCTCTGGGTCTTCCAACTCAACCAATTTTTTTATCTCTTATTTTTCCCAAAAATATTGTTAATTATCACCCTCTTAGGATTGATCGGCCTATTAGCTGTACTTACACTATATTCCAACCACCAAAGTGGAACTGCTAAATACCGATAAGTTGTAGTCTGTCTAAACTTATCCGGGTATTGTCCACTCCATGGGTACTCTTTCTACTTCCGGGAAGATAAACCGCTATTTTTTGGACGATACCAAAATAATTTTGTGTATAGCTTATTTTATGACTTCTCAAAATGAGATCTTTGGTTATTTGTCCTGCAATTTTATTGGTAACAGTCTTTGTTTTTTCCTGTAAAAATCAGGAAAACTATAGGGAAATCCGATCAAAAGTGGTCAGTGTTCATGACAAGGTAATGCGGGATGCAGATCTGGCTCATGGACTGTACAAGTCCCTGGATTCGGTATATAGAAATATCGGTGATAAGGATACTGTTAAGGTCCTGTCCATAATGGTAAATATCGAGAAGGCGAACCATGAGATGGAGGAATGGATGGAGCACTTTGAACCTGATGTATCAGGCAAGGATGCAGCTGAATCTGTTCGGTATTTTAAAACTGAGCTGGATAAGATCTATAAAATTGACCGTCGCTATAAAAGGGTAATGGTCGATGCTGATCATTATCTGGACAGCCGATATCGCCGGAGATAGTCGAAGCAATAAACACAACAATTATTAATTAATCTTTTACTGGTCAGGGCCTAATGTTCTTTGCTGTGCTTTTTGCATAGCGCGTAAAGCATATTGTAAAAGATTTGCGCGGGATGTACGAGCTTTCCTACAAAATTGCGTTAAAAAAAATATTATAAAAACGCTAGCGGCCCTGTTTACCTAAACGACCCTAAAAGATCTTGTATAAAACAAGCAAGAGATAAATTGGCGACCTGCCGGATTAGAAAGATGATACTCTTTTGTTGATGCGCAGTTTACAGCCATAAAAAGAATTTAAATGAAAAACATACTATTAACGGGCCTTTGTTTACTTATGTTTTCGGCCGGAGTTTTGGCCCAGGATAAAACGAAACCCCAAAAGGATCTGGTTAAAATCACAGGAGATACCTCGGCAAAGAAACTGAACGAGGTAAAAATAAGTTCCCGCTATTACCGCAGGTATAACCTGAACAAATCTTCAGCTGCTTTGAAACTTAATACGCCACTGCTCCAGCTTCCACAGAATATTCAGGAGATTGATCAGAGTATTATTGCCGACCAGCAATCTATCAATGTTAACGAAAGCGTAACGCGGAATGTTAGTGGTACCATTCGTAACAACAATGCAGACATGTATAACGCTTCTGTTTTTATGCGTGGAGCGCAGATAACCCCGATGCGCAATGGGCTGGATCTTTCGATGATTTACGCTGGCCCCAGCGCCGAGGATGCCGCCATTATCGGCCGTGTAGAATTTATAAAAGGCCCCTCAAGTTATATCAATGGGCTTTTTGACCCGGCGGGTTCTTACAATGTGCTCACTAAACAGCCTATGGGGAGCAATACCAATCAGATTAGCTTCACAACGGGGAGTTTTAACCTTTATAGGGTTACGGCAGATCTGGACGGCAATCTGGATAGAACCGATAAATGGCAGTACCGGCTAAATGCTGCCGGGCAAAAGTCTGAATCGTTCCAGAAGTATAATTTCAACGATAAACTTGTGGTGGATCCGGTAATCAGATATAATATAAATGATCACTCCTATGTTTCTGCAGAGTATCTATTCCAGACCCAGCGCTTTCAACAGTATTTTTCGACAGTATTTGCGCCCGATGGATTTGTGAGCTTGCCCAGTGACTTTACCATAAACGACCCCAATAAGGCACCATTTAAATCTGTTGAGCACAACGGTTTTTTAAGTTATCATAATTCGTTTAGCCAAAACTGGCACCTTACAATAAATGCCGCATATGCACGTGACCACCTGGAAGGAACTTATTTCTTTGTTTCACGCTACAATGCGGCCCAGCCTAATCTGATCATGCGCAGGGCAACCTATGAGCGTTTGAATACAGATGCGCTTGCAATCCAGCCCTATATCAACGGCGAATTTAATACAGGTGCGGTCCGCCACCAGTTTTTGGGTGGTATCGACATCAACCGTAAAAGGTTTATTTCCTATTCCGGATCAGGTGATCCCACAGCCAACCAGACCCTTTATCCACTGGATGCTTATCATCCTGTATATGGCATTGACTTTGATGCCAACGTTAGAACGGGCGCATTATCAGAGATCGCGACTGATCAGCAGTCCATCTCGTATCAGGCTGCGTATGTACAGGATGAACTTGCAATGTTTGAAAATAGGTTGCGCGTGACAGTAGCCGCCAGACTGACCTTTAGTGAGACAGGCGTTCAAAAGAGCCCTACCAAAACCAGTTTGGGCGAGACCAAAAATACAGCTTTTACGCCAAAGTTGGGATTGAGCTATTCGCTGATGCCGGATTTTTCCGTATACGCACTTTTTGATCAGACCTTTACGCCACAAAGCGGAATTAATACCACAAATGGTGAGGCATTTAAGCCCCTAAAGGGCGAAAACATAGAGGCTGGGCTTAAGAAAGACTGGATGGATGGGAAATGGAATACCACAATCTCGGTTTACAGAATTATCAGGGATAATGTAAAGGTAAGCGATCCTTCCACCAATATCCAGACTCAGTTGGGGCAGACCCTTTCCAAGGGGATCGAGTTTGATCTGAAAGGAGAAATTTTAAAAGGCCTCAATACGGTAATCAACTATGCCTACACAGATAGCCATATTTCCAGGGATGCCAATGTGGCCCGGATAGGATTGGTTACACCTTTTCGGGTTAAACATATTCAGAACACCTGGTTGAATTATCTTTTGCCATTTCATCAAATAAAGGGTTTAACGGTATCAGCTGGATATCAGTTGCAGGTAGGGAGAGCTGGCCGATACGAACTTCAAAAGCTGGAGCTTGCACCTGTTTTTCGTGTGGATGGCGGAATTGGCTGGTCGAATGCCCGCTTTTCTGTAAATGGAATTGTGAATAATATATTCAACAGGTTTAATTACGGAAGTGCATGGATTACGCCGTCATCTGCTACAATTGGTACCTATGCCTATGTTCCCTACCCACCACGTGAGTTCAGGTTAAACGTAGGCTATAAATTTTAATTGGCGATGGTGATGGACTGGAAAAAACGATTGACCAAATTATCTTTCAAGATTCACGGCTGGGCAGGACTTGCTGCCGGTATATTTTTTCTGCTTTATGGACTTAGCGGCTCGTTGCTCGTTTTCAGGCATGAGCTTGACCGGTACTTTAATCCTGAACTGCATAACCTTGTTCCGGCAGAGAAAAAAGTTCCCGCAGATGAAATTTACCGTTTGGTATTACATACGCATCCAAACCTTAAAAAACTGGTTCTGCACGATTTTCCCAGGGACAGGTATGATAGTTATGAGTTTATGCTTTATAAGCGGCAACAAAATCTGAGGGATAACTACCTTTATTTCGTTTTTGTAAATCCATATAACGGGAAAATACTCAGAGAAGGGGGCTATCAAGAGATGGCTCCCTCTTTTCTGCGCTGGATCTATACCTTTCATTACTCTCTGCAACTGGGTATACCGGGTATGTTTCTTACCGCTATTATTGGCCTGGTGATGCTATTGTCATTGATCACTGGGGTTGTTGTTTATCGAAAGCATTTTTGGCAGGCCCTTCGGTTTAGGGCAGGTCTTAACTTTAAAAGCTGGAGGACCGGACTTTCCTCCCTGCACCGCATTATCGGAGTTTGGGCACTGCTCTTCAATATTATTCTTTTTTTTACCGGCTTTTGGATGTTGAGGGAATACTTTAAGCCATCGATGTGGGTTTTGCCCAAACAGCAGGCAAACTACGAAGTTCCTGCCAATATCGATCGCCTGGTCACCCTGGCCTGTAAAAGTATTCCAGGTTTTCAGCCAATTGCTGTTAACATTCCTACCGTAAAGGGTGTAGACATATTAATTAAGGGAAAGATGCCTCAAACTAGCAATTTATTGCTTCAGGGCAAGGCCAGCAGTATTGCTTTTGATTCCGGTACGGGAACAATTAAACACTATACAATCATTGATGAACAGGGGCTGGAAGAACGGTTTGAATATATGGCCTATCAACTTCATGTAGGTGCATTTGGCGGTGATGTTTTGAAGTGGGTTTATGTGGTCTTTGGACTAACTCCCGGCTTTCTTTCCATCAGCGGTGCTTTATTGTGGTTAAAAAGAAAAAAGAGATAACAACCGTTCATGGTCACCTGATTGTTTCGCCCTATGGACATTTTAGCTTTAGGGACGAGGAGATGATGTAAAGTATTTATATGTTTAAGCCTGTCAATCTCGCTGTTCAGAGATTGACAGACCTTTTTTGTATTTGTTTGTACAATCGTAGCTGTAGGCATCATTGCTGTTGTTGGCATATTCCCTGCATAGCTTTTTATATATGCACTTCGCGAGCTCATCAAAAAAGCCCCCATCTTACTTTTACTGAAAACGGGCTGACCGTTAAAGACCGTGATTTTTACAACTGGGAAAACATAGAGGGCTTTGCATTTAGCATAGAAGAAGTTGGACGTGATAATGCCGGGAGCATATATAAAAATTACATCACCCTATCGTTAAAGGACGGCACTTCTGCAAAAATTCCGGTATCCAATCTGGACAGGAAGGCAGATGAAATCCTGTATTTACTTAATGAACATAAGTGGGAATCAGATGATGCAGAAATGCATTCCAAACAATAAAGTTTTAAACCGTGGTTAGTGGCATTGAATAACAACAGGAACTTGGAGAAAAAAGGGAAAGAAACTATGATAGACCCGATGATCTTAATTCTGGCATTTATGCTTTAAATTGTATGGCTAGGTTTGCCTGATTGGTTGTTTTTTTAAGAAAACATTTTTTAAAATATTCGGTTTCTATCAAAAATCGGTTACGGTAAACATCAACCCTTTTTGTTGTCATCTGTTACAACCATCTGTAGAAACGGTGTGTCCAAAACATTGATTCTTTTGCCGTTCGCGCCAAGCTTTCCTGTTTTGGTGAATTCTGTGAAAACCTTAAAAAGGGTTTCGTAGGTAGTTCCCGAATAGGAGGCGATGTCCTGACGTGAGATATTAAGATCTATCGCTCCATTGGCATCAGCCCCAAATTGTGCCTTTAGGGAAAGCAGGGCATTGGCGATCCTTGCCTTTACCGACATATGAGCGAGATTGCGCATCCGTTCGTGCGACTCCTGGAGCTCGGAAGCAAAAAAATCCATCATCTGATAGGTAAGTCCGGGATTTACCGTCAAACAAGACCTGAAAAACTCAAGATCGATAAAGCAGACACTTGCCTGTTCAAGTGCTGTGGCCGAAACAGGGTAAACAGGATTTTTTCCCAGTCCGAGGTGTCCTATCACATCGCCCGGTTTTGCAAACCTTATAATGAGTTCCTTTTCATTGTCCCACTTTTTATGGACTTTGACTGTTCCCGAAAAAACGAAAAAAATGCCGCTTACAGCTTCTGCTTCCGTAAATAACTGGTCGCCCTTTTTTAACTGGAAATTCTTTTTCCTCTGTGACACCGCGGGAAGCCAATCCGGTATCACACGGCTGCATAGAAAACAGCTTTTTACATCGCACAGGTTATTGCATTCTTTCATTAAACAGATATTTCACAGGCAAAAATACAACTTATATTTAATTGCAAAGATGATTTGACTAATATTGTTTAAAAAATATTATTTTCAGTATTCAATTGTATTATACGCTTTTTTATATTGTTTAAAATATATTTAATTTTTATTTGTGTTTTTTTTATTTTACTTTTGGTGCATTCTAAGAGTAAAATGAACAGTAGAAAAAATATAATCCCGATATCGCCATCGCTTGGCGTTTTTGGAAGGTTTAAAATGGGCAGGAACAAAGAGAAAAGTTCGAAAGAGCGTCTTTTGTTTATTTCTATATTGTCTGTAGGGGTTGCTATAGTAATTTCCCTAATCGCAAAGGTTCTGGTGTCACTGATCAACCTGGTTACAAACATATCTTTCTATCAGCAGTTTGGATTTGATTTCCATAGTCCTGCAAGCAATCATTTGGGTTTATGGGTAATTGTTGTGCCTGTAATAGGCTCGGTTATAGTTGGGCTGATGGCCCTTTATGGTTCCAAAGCGATCAGGGGGCATGGGATTCCGGAAGCAATGGAGCAGGTTTTGACCAATCAGAGCAGGATAAAGCCTGCGATTGCAATTTTAAAACCTGTTTCTTCTGCCATTGCGATAGGTACAGGTGGCCCTTTCGGTGCTGAAGGACCTATTATTGCAACTGGTGGTGCCTTAGGTTCAACCCTGGGACAGCTATTTACGGTGAGTTCCAATGAACGTAAAATTATCCTTGCAGCTGGGGCTACAGCCGGAATGTCCGCTATATTCGGTACTCCATTGGCGGCAGTCTTTCTCGCAATAGAACTGTTGCTGTTTGAGTTTTCCGCCAGATCTATCATTCCCGTAGCCCTTGCGTGTATTACCGGCGCAGCCGGACATCATCTTCTTTTTGAAGCAGGCCCCGTATTTCCCATGCCGGCACTTTTGGTACCCTCGAATGCCGCATTGGGCATATATAGTTTTATTGGGATCCTCGTCGGTTTTGCATCACTCGGGCTGACCAAAATTGTGTATTTTATTGAAGATGCTTTTGAGAAAATCCCGGTCCACTGGATGTGGTGGCCCGCTATCGGGGGGCTGGCAGTCGGTACGGTCGGTTACTTTGCACCGCGAACACTCGGAGTGGGCTATGATAATATTATCTCGCTGCTAAGCGGACAGCTTTCCATTTCGGTCATCCTTTCATTATGCCTGTTTAAATTTATTTCATGGGCCATAGCTCTTGGCAGTGGGACTTCGGGCGGAACGCTTGCACCTTTGATGACCATTGGTGGGGCAAGCGGCGCTGCTTTGGGGTATCTATTGCATAACTTATTTCCCGGTCTGGATATCAGCATACCGATGTCGGCACTGGTTGGGATGTCGGCAATGTTTGCAGGTGCTTCCAGGGCATATCTGACAAGCATCCTTTTTGCGTTGGAGTCTACCCACCAGATCAACGGACTTCTTCCGCTTCTGGGGGCCTGTTCTGGGGCCTATCTCATTTCGGTGTTTTTTATGAAAAATACGATCATGACCGAAAAAATTGCTCGCAGGGGTGTGCATACACCTGATAGTTATGAACCCGATCTGTTGTTGAAACTCCGTGTCTCAGAGGTCATGGACCGGAATCCTGTCTTTATAAGCCCGTATAATACCATTGCCGAAGTGAGAAGGTATTTTGGAGAAAATCCTCCTATGGAAAATCAGTATGCCGTGAAGGAACCAACCGGAGACTGCCTGGGTGTTGTTTCAATATTGGATCTTTTTCAGCCTTCGGCAGATACCGAAAAAGAAATACTGTCAATAATAAAGCCTGTAAATGCCCATATTAAAAATAACGACCCTTTGAAAAAGGCATTAGCTATTATGTCCCAAAACCAGCATGACTTTTTGATGGTGTTCAATAGCAGGGAAGGAGGGGCTTTTGAAGGTCTGTTAAGTTATAGGGACGTTGTTAAGGCGTATCATGTCAATCACGAAAGTGAAAGCAGGACCGGGAGAAACCTATCGCTGGACAGGCAGGCAAAGAAAATTATTGTCAGGGGCAAAAGGATGATGGCCGATAGGAGGCCTTAACACATTTTCTGTTATTAAAATTTATTATCATGAAAAAAGCAAGTTATTGTATGATGGTTGCTGGCATAATTGTGCTGGTTGTCGCCTTTTTAACCACAGGCCATCTCAATTCGGTGAACGCGGCAGATTCACATCCATGGACAATCAATATCAATGGGATGCATTCATTTGCATGGCCGGAATTTTGTGGCGGACTGTTGATTGCACTTGGAGGAATTTTCAACATTGCTACCTGGCATCAAAAAAAATACCGGGTGGGATGATGATGCCTTCTCATTTTTATTATCGGGCAGGTGATCGTGGGAAAGGGTACAATCGTACCATTGGCTTTCCGGAAAATATAGGTCAGCCCGCTATATTAAAGTAATCAGCACATTTTAATGGAAGAGAACGATATCGATGAAGTGATAGAGCGCTTAAAAGCAAAAGGATATACACTTACATTCAACCCGGAAGATTCAAATGCTGCCTCTTGGGGAGTATCCGATCCATGGCCCTCTGGTATTGGGTTTGATATTGATGAGATAGTCCCGTGCAGGGGTTCAGATGGCGAGCCGCTCAGGATTTTTGCGGTGACCACTAAGCCTTTCGGTTTAAAGGGGATCTGGATATTGTCTGGTGAGGGGCAGAGATACTGGACGGTTGAGGAAATCATGAAGGGATTTGCAAAGGTTCTCAGGGCGGTTTTTCTTTTTATGTTTAAAAGACAAAACAAGCTTCCATAAGCGAAAATTCGTAGTTAAAAGCAGTTATCCGAGGGCATCGCTCTTCTCCCGGTACGGAAATGTTAAATCTGGCTGGTTCTTTTTCGCTTTCCTGCATAAATGTTTAGTTTTGGGGCTGGAATACGGTTTCCTAAAATAATATAATTAAATAGCCGGGGCCATTTGGCCCTTTAAAAAACAGTTATGGACAAATTCAAACAGGTAAAGGAAGTGATCGCTTCGGTTGAAGCTGATGTAGCAAAATTTTATGATGGTGGAAACGCTGCAGCCGGTACACGTGTACGCAAAGGTATGCAGGACCTTAAAAACCTTGCTCAGGAGATCAGGGCTGAGGTTACAGAGAAAAAGAACAGCGCAAAATAAACAGGAGACTGTTTTGGGATATAAGGCCACTGGTATAGACCGGTGGCTTTTTTGTAGGTGGATTTTTATATTCATCATATACGGCAAGAGAGCCAGGCAACTGTATATGTTTTCTGGTTATGCCAGCTTGATTTAATTTTGATGTTAACTTTTTATATTGTCTGGGCAACTGCCGGGCTATCCGCTCATACGCCTGCAAGCCTTAAGCAGGGGCCGGTATCCGCTGCTATCCCTGTTGCAAAAAAAAAACATTTAATGGTATCGAAAAAGATGTTTTTTTATATGATCCCAATAAATTGCTCTAAATTAAGAAGATTGCTCCCTAAAAATCATTTTTTGGAACTGGAAGATATAACTTCTTTAATAGGAGTTTTGTAATCATACGTTAATTTCTATTTTTGCGTAGCAAGCCTTTTGGTCTGCACTTTTTATCTAAAATAGCGCTATCGGGATTGATGCGCTTTTTTTATGAACCGGTCCTGCTTTGGACCGAAAGGGCGTCGAACCTAGTGGTGTAATTATTTAGAAATCATTTTTTTTGAATACTCCTCCATGGTTTTAGTACCGAAAACTCACCTCTTTTTTTTACTGCTGTCATTTAACGGTGTAGATAACATCCATTTTTAATAAGAGATTACGCATTTTGCAGCATTTCTAAAATTAGTGATTGAGAATTTAATACTAGTGATTATTAACGGTGAATGCGAAGCAAACAAAAAGCCTCTCTCAGTAGCAAAAACTCGTGTATGTGATTTTTTTAATTTAAATTTATCTAAAGTCTTAGCAATTACTTTATTAATAATATGTATGAAAGCTGATTTTTTTAAAGCACGTAAACTGTTTGACTTTTTCCCTCATACTTACGACATCGGTAATCTTTTCGGTCCGTGGAGACGAAATGCCGATAGCCACTTTCTATTAAAATTTTATAGATTAGAAATCGAAAAGTATGGAGAATATTACGCTTACCACCTCAAACATACATTAGAAAATAACATTGCCGCTGAAGAAGAATTTTTCAAAGAGTTGTGGGAACTCATAGAAACCAGAATCAAACACTTTCGGAACAAGAATCCTCATGGCAGTGACCACGAGCAAAATTCAATTAGAATTGAGAAATTAAAACAATTTCAAAAGTTTTTAATAGGAATCGATAGATGGAATGCCAGGCCAGCACCGCTTGTTATTGAAGAAAAAAACCAGATTATTCAGCAATATATCAATGAGATTGAGAAATTAAAGCAAAAGATAGTTGAACTAACTCAGTATGAAGTGAAGCAAAAAATCAGCATTGAAGATGATCATCTGCCAACTTTGATCGATCTTTTTCAGCAGATGCGCAATCTGAGACTGCCGTCTGATAGACTTCTGCTCAGGTGCGACCACAAAATAACATACGCAAAAATGATCGCGAAATATTTTAGCCACGGTGAAAAGGATATTCCGTTAGAAACCGCTAGAAACTATTTCGTAGAAAAAGAGGGGGATATCCCATCGAAAGGAACTTCTATTTATCCAGATCAACAGCTATTTGAGATAATAGGAAAAAAATAGAGGAAACCAGTCTCCTGTATATATTTTAAACATGACCAGAGCAGTGCACTGGTCATTGTATTGCCTCTTCTCCTTCAGATCTTTGCTAAAGATTAATTAAAAAAGAGGCCATTTATGCAGTTAGAAATCTTAACGGAAGCAGATCTTCAGAAGTTCAAAACAGAGCTTTTCGATGAACTCAAAAAAATGAATGTTGGTGGATCGACCATTTCTGATCAGAGAAAATGGTTGCGTAGTGCGGAGGTCCGGCAACTATTGAACATCTCTCCAGGTACGCTCCAAAATCTCCGTGTCAATGGAACTCTGCCGTTCAAAAAGGTTGGAAGCATATTCTATTATGCTTATGCCGACATCACAAAACTGATGGGACAAGGGGGAGACATATGATCGATACTTCTAAGATCCAACGCGATTTTCTAAAATTAGCTGGAACCAAAAGAAATATCCTGCCAAGCCACATCAGTCTTTTTACAGCTTTGGTAATATGCTGTCAAATGCAAGGTCATAAAGTTTCTTTTAGGGTAACCCGAAGGGAACTGATGAGGTTGTCTGCAATCCGTTCTTTTAACACTTATCATAAGTGCTTAAAGCAGCTAGTCGAGCAAGGCTGGATCGATTACAGGCCAAGCTATAATACAGCTATTGCCAGTCAGGTTAGTTTTAACCCAGCTCCGCTGGCATAGTTAACAATTTAGCGAAATAGTTGTACCGCCATCATGACAACTGGGATCGGATATTTTTCATCTTGTGTTCATGGCTCTATTTTTCTATGAGGCGGTGGAAAGGTTGTACGCCATGCAGAAAGGTCCTTTTTCGTTTTCAGAAAAAGGAGCGAGCCGAGGTTGGGCAGAGCCCTACCTTTCTCGCCCCAAGCTATCGCTATTGGGGTTTCAAGCACCCTCCAGGGGTGCTTTGATCTCAATAAGACGCAATAAGTTAGGTTTTCGGCACCCTCGCGAGAGTGCAATATAGTTGGATATATAGAGATCTGATAAACAAGATAGCCATACACATAGCTATTTATATATTGAGATATATACCATTAATATTCTTTTAAAAACAAAAAATGGATGAAGAATGAAGTATTAAGATCGATTAAATATTCAGAGGCGGAAGGTATTAAGTTAGATAAGATAGCCCTAAAACTGGGGAGATCAAAGCGACTGGTTTTCCTTCAGATGACGGAGTATTTCTACAGGACGAAAAAAGACCCGCTGGACATCAATGATGATCTGCTAAAAACTACCATGGTCCGTAACCACAAAGACTATATCGGATTTATCAAGACCCAGGAAAATGATCTGCTTATTCCGACCAGGCGAGAGGTTGCGCAGTTGTCTGAAGCACAAAAAAGGTTGATCATAGGCTTTAACGGACTCTTAAAACAAAACGAAATGGTGCCCGTGTTGATGGAAAAACAGACCCAGTTTTTATATCAGCTTGAAAAAGACTATAAATTGATTTTTGCAAAGCTACAGGATAAGCAAAGCTTCAAGCAGCTCTTTCTGAATATCCTTGATGGATACGCTATTGCCAGGGACAATCTTCCTGCCATTGGATCAAAGAAAGATAAGTTGCAGTTGCTGGCTGCTACAAGGAACCAGATAATGTTATTGTAATATGTATATCAATATAACTGACAGCAAAACTGCGGACAATAAGGGCAGTAGTGGACAATTGGTGAACTATCTCGAAAAGGAAAATAGGTTAAATCCTATGCAAGAACCAGAAAGATGGTTCAATCATCAAGATCAGGTATATGAGCCGTATGAGGTTCGTACCGCCATTGATGGCAATATTGGGAAACTCGGAAAAGATGATGCTAAATTTTTCCTGATCAATATCAGTCCCAGCCAAAAAGAACTCAGGCACCTGAAGGAAAGCTATGGGGAGCAACAAATGCCCTTGAGACTGAAAGAATTTACTGTTAAGGTTATGGATGAATATGCAAGAAACTTCAACAGGGCGGGAGTTAACAGCAGCAGGGATCTGGTCTGGTTCGCGAAGGTGGAAAACCATAGATATTACACCCATAATGACAGAGAGGTGAAGCAGGGACTGAAAAAACGTGGAGAATTGAAGCAGGGAGACCAGCAGCATATACAGGTGATCGTAAGCAGAAAGGATCTTACCAATAAAATCAAATTAAGTCCGATGAATACCTCTCGGGGTAAGAATATCGAGCATTCAAAAAAAATGGGACAGTTTGACCGCCTGGCTTTCAAGCAGTGCGGAGAAACTCTTTTCGACCGGCAATTTAACTTCAATCGTGAACTAAGGGATGCCTTGGCCTATTCGAACATCAAGAGTAACGGTACAATTGAGCAAAGAAAACAGCTGGATACTTTAGATCAGGGAGTTAAACTTGATCAGTCACAAAAAGGGATCATTTTAGAACTCGCAGTTGATGTCTCAAAGGGGCTGTTCCAGACAAGTTCAGAAATGCTTGAAAAAATAGGCTCGACAGTTGGCAGTTTTCTTGACATCATGCTCGAACCTAATTATGGGCCTATAGTCCCTGCTAATACCCAGGAGCCCAAGCGCAAGAAGAAAAAAAGAGGACACAGCCAAGGGCAGTCCATCAGATAAGATTTTCGATATTAAAACCTTAAAATATGTTATCAGAAAAAGAACAGATCGCTAGCCTTTACCAAAGGCAGCGAACATTAGAGGAGAAACTGAAGATACTTGAAACCAAGGGCCTGGAGTATCCCATGTTAAAGGTACCAGACTATACATCTGATCTGCGTGAAGTGAAGAAAAGTGTAGATAGGTTTCTTAACAGCAGTCATCAAAAGAACATGGACGAAACTTTCCGTATGATCAAAGATCTCGTTTCAAGGATACCTTACACGATCCATGTGCAGAACCATCACCACTTTGCGAAACTGACCAGGCGTGTCATTATTGCGTTCACGGTTCTGGTGATCTGCTTAGTATTTACCGCCTGGCTCGCATACTATTTCTATAAACATTCAAACGTGTAACTTAAACTTGATAGCAAATGAAAAAATCAGTAAATTTGAGAGAACATGATTATCAGCCCCTGGCACTCAGCATCTATGTAGATGCGGTAGAAATACCACAAGGTGTCGTTGTTCTTCTGAGCGACTGGCCAAAGCTGAAATCTGCAGTAGACCCTAAAAGTCCTTTTTATAAACTTATGGACAAACTAACGTTTATCCCATTTCATGAGCGGTCCTTAACGGAAAAATCAGAATTTCTGGAGAGTAAATTGCGTGAGGTAGAAAAGGAGAACCTTGTAAGGGGATCGTTTAGGACTTATCAGAATGAGCTTTGCACAGCCCCTAATCTCTTCATAAATGAGTATGCCGATAGAACGGAACTGGTAAGTGTCGATGCCCGGTCTGGAAAAATTAGCCTTATAAAAACATTAAGTTAAATGAAGCCTTTACAGCTTTATGTTTTGAGCGGCCCCAATGGAGCCGGCAAATCGACCCTATCTGGTACATTTGTTTCACCTGGAACAGATATATTTGATGGGGATAAAGAAATGGCTATCCTAAAACACCAATACCCGACGACAGATAATGGTACACTGTACGAGGCTGCAAATGGGATTGTTTTCCAAAAAAGAAAGGATAATGCGATTGCGGGGAGAAAGGACTTTGCTTTTGAAACCAATTTTAGGACAGAGGGGGTAATGGATAGTGTTAGACAGTTTAAGGATGCTGGGTATGAGGTAAGGATGATCTTTATTGGGCTGCCATCTGTGGAGGCTTCAATCAACAGGGTAGATATGAGGGTCAGGGCCGGGGGACACTTTGTGGATGTTGACAATGTAAATAAAAATTTTATCGGTGGACTTAAAAATTTAACGAAGTTTTACGACCAGTTTGATTCCGTTGACATACTTGAAAGTACAATTGGCCATAATGAGCCTTTTAAGATGAACTCGCTGATGACCATAAAAAAAGGGATTATTTCTGCTGCCATTGAAAAACTGCCTGAGTGGGTATTGAAGATCCCTGAAGCTATAGAGCGAAAACATCAGATTGACCTTCAGAACCAGATTCAGAAAGAGCAGGATAGAAACCGCGATTTAGGGAATGAAAGAAATAAGGGACTGGGCAGATAAAGAGGCATACCATGGAAATTATAAAGTAATTTCAGATTAGATCTTTCTGTGTTTTAGTTGAATATAAAAACCCGGCACCATTTTGTTGTAGTTAAAGATCCCCACCACGCATTGCGGCCTGCGGAACCCCAATGCTCAAAACCCTAGCTGTTCCCGCTTCTCGCATATACGCAATAATTTCCTGGGTATCGTATTGTCATTGCCCCCAAGCGTAACGTTTAATAACTTTAGGTTTTTTTGCCAAAATTGAACATTTTATTTTTACTTAAAAATTCAAGGTGCCGCTATAGCACCTTGAATCCTTGGAAGAAATGACTTAAAGATCATCTGGTTTAAACCCAATTCGCTTTCTTGGGGGATTGGGATTTCCTTTATTCTCAAGCAATTCATCAAGGTAGCGAAATACAATTTCCATGTTTTTATCCTGATTGGTTAGCTTTTTCTTGATTTTTTCAAGCTCTATGCGGAACTCCATATTGTCAGAAAGCAATAGTCGCATTTTGGTGAAAATTCGCATGATCTGGATGTTTACATTAATGGCCTGGTTACTGGAAAGGATACCTGAAAGCATTGCCACACCTGCCTCCGTAAAAACATTTGGTGCCTGGCGCCTTCCTCCCCAGCTTGCTCTTCCATTTTGGAAGAGCAAGTTCTTGAATTCATCATCATTCAGCCTGAACATAAAATCCTCCGGAAACCTATTTATGTTCCTGGCTACTGCCTTATTCAAGTTTCCTGTTGTTACCATATAGAGTTCTGCCAGGTCTTCATCCAGCATAACCTTCTGCCCCCTGATAATGTAGATCCTGTTGAGAATTAGATCATCAGCTATATTGATCACATTACCCTTATCTTTCATGGCCAAGCGATTTGGTTCGTGCAATCTTATGGTTGAAGTTGATAGGCTCATAATTGCTCTCCGCTTTTAATTTGGCCATATCTGCCCCCACTTTGATGTCTAGGATCTTGGCATAATGCTGAGTAGTTCGGATATTGGTATGTCCGAGCATCTTGGATACGCTCTCTATCGGCACTCCCTTTAACATCGTAACGGTTGTTGCGAAAGTATGTCTGGCAATATGGAAAGTGATCTGTTTCTTGATTCCGCAAACATCTGAAATCTCCTTGAGGTAACTGTTCATCTTTTGGTTACTGCAGACCGGGAATATCATGCCTGTAATATTGCGGGTCATGTGGTCCTTGTAACGCTCAATCAATGATGTGGCCATTGGCAGTAATGGTATGCGCGAGGGCACATTGGTTTTCTGTCTTTTGATCGAAATCCATTTTTCACCGTCTATGCCTGGTACAATGTCTGTTTCTCTCAATTGCTTTACGTCGATGTAAGACAGTCCGGTAAAACAGCAGAAAAGAAATATATCCCTGACCTGTTCCAACCGCTCACTTAGCATGGGCTTACGGGCAATCCGGGCCATTTCCTCCTCATTCAGGCATATCCTCTCCACTGGCTTAACTTTGTTCTTATAATTCAAAAAAGGATTAAGTGACATCCATTCATTGGCAAGGCATATCCTGATGATCTTGCCGAAATTCTTCATGTATTTTACCGCGGAGTTGTTGTTGCATTTTCGGACGGAACGCAAATAAAAATCATACTCGGTTATAAACTCATGGTTTACCCTTTTAAGATCTATATCATTTACAGAATATTTCCACTGTAAAAAATCTTCAGTGTGTTTCAGGGAAGTGCGGTATCTTTGAGCCGTTCCCTTGGTATATTCGGTTCCCACCAGAATCTCCACTTTACGGTTATGCTCCTGGAATACCCCGATCAGTGTAGTCTGTTTCTCTTCTTTTCCCTGGAATCTGTCGCGGATGGCGTCCGCCGTAATCATTTCGTCTCGTTGGGTAAGCTGGCGGTGCGCCTCATAAACCTTCATTTGTAGGTCTGCTAAGTAGGCGTTCAAGGACTTTGAATCCTCTTTTTTTCCATTGGCCCGACCGGAGGCAACGATCCATTTCTCTGGTTCACAGGACCGTCCTGTCGTGATTTCGGATCTTTTACCATCAACGGTAATCCTCATGTAAATGGCTACAGGGCCATTCTGATAATTTTTTGACTTCTTCAAATAGAAGAGCAAGCTGAAATTGGTTTTCATAATGTCTCACATTAATGGTTAACAAATTTAGCTTTGAAGTGTCCAAAAGTCAAGATGTATACTCTCTGAACATGTTGATGTTCAGTGTCTTATATCAAATTCGGTGAGTCATTTCAATTTTTCATTTTACTCACCGAATCACTCACCAGAACTATGCGAATTTATGCATGTTTTGTGGGGTCCCGGAAATGAAAAAAGCCTGCTATCATACGATTTGCAGGCTTTTCTTGGTTTTTGAAACCATTTCAGCGGAGAGTGGGGGATTCGAACCCGCGGACCCTTTAACAAGTCAACAGTTTTCAAGACTGCCGCAATCGACCACTCTGCCAACTCTCCGCTGCAAAAGTACGAACTTGAAGCAAATCTGCAAATGATTTCGAATCAAATATTTGCATAAATATTTTAAGCGTTGCTAATCATTTAGTTAGCTCGCATAAAAACTTTCAAAAAAACAAATAAAGGGCCAATAATGGCCATTTTAGCTACAATTTCAGGCTTTAGGTTTAAACTAAAGCGCCTCTTTAGGATAAATTTTTTCCCGGTCTACCGATAAAACACCATTTCCCTCAATTGCAAAACAAACGAGTCCGATTAATACGGAGACCGAAAACCAAAATTCTGAATAGGGTTTAAAAATTCCACCAGAAATATTTACAAAGAATACTGCCCCGATCAATATTGGTAAATTAACCAGGCAGAATACACGGGTATGTGTGCCCAGGGTGATGGCTAAGCCCCCAATTAGGTGTAACATAATAATCAGGTGTGCCAGTAGGCTAATGCTCACAGCCGTGCCTAAGAAAGCGCCCCTCATTAAATTACTAAAGGCTGGCATATTGATGTAAAAATCAATACCCTTCCAAATTAAAATAAGGCCTAATAAGATTCTAAAATAGTCTAACCACTTTGGGTGATGGTGATCGCCCCAGATCTGGATTTTCTTAAGCATGTTCATAACTTCTATATTTTGGTTATGACAATTTACGGAAAAATTAAGAAAATAACAATGCTTAACTATTTGATTTTAAGGCTTTTTTTTATCCACAGTTTTACTGTTTACATAGTCGGTTGGCGACATGCCGAACTGTTTGGCAAAGTTTCTGCCAAAGTGCGATTGAGAGCTATAACCAACCATTTCTGAGATTTCGTAAATTTTCAGTACCCCTTCATTTAAAAGCTCGGCCGCTTTTTTTAGCCTTGCCAAATTAATCAGTTCATTGGGGCTAAGGTTAGAAATGGATTTAATTTTCCGGTATAAGGTTGGCCGGCTCATATTCATCTTTTCTGCCAGATGTTCGACGTCCAGGTCCTGATTGCTGATATTCTTGTTAATGGTATCCTGTAATTTTTCTAAAAACAGTTCGTCTGCCTTTGAATATGCAATACTTTTAAGGTGGAGCAGGGGAGAGCTCGCGAAATATGCTTTGATTTTGTTCCTGTTTTTAATCAGGCTAGAAATCTGTACCTGTAAAAACTCGGGAGAAAATGGCTTTTCCACATAGGCATCGGCACCCAGTTCTAAACCTTCAATTTTAGATTGCAATGAATTTTTTGCGGTAAGCAGGATAACGGGGATATGGCTGAATTCTAAGGTAGATTTTACTTTCGCACAAAATTCAAAACCGTCCATTTCGGGCATCATTACATCGCTAATGATGAGCTGAACAATTTGACGCTGTAATATTTCTAATGCTTCTATACCGTTTCTGGCCTGTAGTACATCGTATTTTTCTTCCAGATCATCTGAAATGAAATCAAGGATATCTTCATTATCATCAACCAGCAACACCACAGATCTTTCCATATCTTCAGTATCTTTTATGGTCAGCTTGCCTACAATTTCTTCCATTTTCCGTTCAGGTTAAATTCTATAAGTTGATGGATAGGCAATTCCAACACAAATATATTAAAATCATGGTCATTAAAATCTAAATAAAGCTCCCCGCTATGCAGTTGAGCAAGCGATTTTGAAATCGATAAACCTATTCCGGTTCCTGCCTTAATTTCTGTTTCTTTGCCCCTAAAAAAAGGTTCAAATATCTTGTCCTTAATTTCAATTGGGATGCGATGTCCATCGTTTTTTACCATCACAGCAAACTTATCGCCTTCCTGCAATGATAAGTTGATCTGTACCATGGTTTTTCCGTACTTAATGGCATTGTCTACCAAATTGCTGATCATTTTGTAAAAGGCCTCTACGTCGATATAGGCAAGGAGCTTTTTCTCAGGTAAATGAAGGTTATACTTCATCTCATGCTGTTCTGCAGCAGGTTGAAACTGAAGAAATACGTCTTTCAGGATTTCTGAAATATCGGCTTTTACGAAATTTAATGAAAATTCGCTGGTTTCGGTTTTTCTGAAATCCAGTAACTGATTGGTCAATTTGAGCAGCCTATCGGTGTTTCGCTCCATAATCCGTAAATTCTTTTCTATCGCGGGTACGGCATCAGCCTGTTTAATCAGTTTCTCCATCGGTCCGATAATCAGTGTAAGGGGTGTTCTGATTTCGTGGGCAACATTGGTAAAGAATTCGATTTTCGCCTGATACACTTCTTTTTGTTTTTCATGCTCAAAAACTTCCATCCGCCTGCTGTTTTTTAATGCGATTTTTCGGTGATAGCTTCGTACCAGAAAGAAGATAATTCCACCTGCCGCGATCAGATAAAACAGATACGCCACGGGGCTGAGGTAAAAAGGAGGACGGATTTTGATCAGTAACTTCGCATTTTTGGTGCTCCAGGTACTACTTCCTTCAACCAATGCTTTCACTTCAAAAATATAATTCCCAGGAGCAAGTTTTGTAAAATAAACCTTCCTGTTGGTTTTTAAATATTCCCAGTTTTTATAAAGCCCTGTCATTTTATAGGCATATTCCGTCATTTCGGGTGAGAGATAGCTTAATGCCGCAAAATCGATACTAAAAGAAGATTGGTTGTAGTTAAGTTCGATGGTATCGGCATAAACGATCGATTGATCAGAAACAGAATCTGCCCCATTTAAACCCATTTCTAAGCTGTTGATCTGAAATCCGGTTAAAAATACTGGAGTTTCGTATGATGTTGCTTTTAAGTTGGCCGGATTGAAGCTGACCAGCCCCTTTACGCTCCCAAAATAGGTTCGGCCATCCTCATCCTGATAGGCAGAACTGTAGTTGAACTGATCGGTAAGCAATCCGTTGGCTTTAGTATAGGTTTTGTTTAAACCCGTGGAGGGGTCAAAATGGATAAGGCCCCTGGTACTGCTAATCCAAAACTTATTTGCGGCATCTTCTTCAATGCGGAAAAGGTAATTACTGGGAAAACCATTTTTTATACCATAACGCTTAAACTGATGTGTTTTCTGATCAAACCTGCAAAGTCCACCACCGTCTGTGGTTACCCAAATCTGTTGTTTACTATCTTCAAAAACACTATTTACGGTGTTATGACTTAAACTTTTCGCATCTGTCGGGCTATTTCGGTAGTTCACATAGCCTGATTTGGATAAGTTAAACTGAAATAAACCATCATTAAAACTGCCCGCCCAGATATTGCCCTTGCTGTCTTCAATAATCGAATAGTAAAAAATAAAGGGAAGGCCGGCGATAGGCTCAAAATCATCGCGCTTGCGGTTATAGCGGTAAATCCCATTAATGGTCCCAACTAAAATTTCGCCAGACCGTGTTTTACAAAAAGTAACAATAAAGTTGGTGCGTAAGGCATTTCCAACACCTGCCTGGTAGTGTTTAATTACCTTTTCTGTTTTCAGGTCTAAAACATCCAGTCCATGTTCGAAAGTGCCAACCCAGAGCTTGTCACCATCAACCAATAAACCGTGGATATTGGAATAGGCAATGCTTCCGGGTTTTCCATCGGGCAAAAAGTGTTTAAATATTCCTGTTTTTACGTCAAGTTTGTTCAGCCCCGCATCTTCCGTACCGATCCAGAAATTTCCGTTACCATCCCTGGTAATTTCCCTTACGTCACTTCCACTGATCGAGTTTGTACCTTTTTGCGGAAAGTATTTGGTAAACAGGGAAGTATGGCTCGAATAGTAGTTTACACCGCCAAAATAGGTGCCCGCCCAAACGCCTCCTTCGCGGTCAAGACAGATGGTGTAAACGGCATTATCGCTTAAAGAATAATCGTTATTGTACTGTTTTTTAATATGGATAATCGCTCCGTTTTCGTCATTGTAAATGTAAATGCCCGATTCGGTGGCAATCCAAAACTCATGAGGCCCTGTTTTTTTGATATCCCGTACAAAAATTGGTGTTTGGTCGTCGTTTAACCGCAGTATATTTTTTGATGCCAAGGTTACCGGATTAAAGAGCTTGACCCCCTGATTGGTGGTGCCGACCAATAAATTGCCATTTTCGGTTTCCGCAATTCTGGATACCCAGCCGTATTCTATTTTTGCATTTTTACCGTTGATGTTAAAACGCTGAAAATTATTCGCTTTTGGATTGTATTTTTCCAGCGTCCCCTTTCCGGTACTGATCCATACGCTGCCATCTTTTAAAACCGTTACCAGTGAGGCATCAAAAGGTGCATTATGGGTAAAAGCCTGTACTTTCTTACTGCGCTTTTGATAGAGGTATATTTTGAATGAAGACAAGATCCATAAATTTCCACGCTGATCGCTGGCCAGATCTATAATCCGCATCCCTTTGGTTTCTTTGATGATGCTGAAGCTTTCTTTTGCCGGATTGTATTGGTACACGCCGCTGTTGGTACCTACCCAAAGTGTTTGCTCCCGGTCGTGGTGAAGTGCATAGATTAAATCGTTGCCTAAACTGCCAGCCTGGTCTGGGTCGTGGCGATAGGTTTTAAAAGAATAACCATCAAACCGGTTTAAGCCATCTTTCGTGCCAAACCACATAAAACCGTTTCCATCCTGCACACTGCAAAAGGCGGTATTATTAGAAAGTCCGTTTTCTACCTGGTAATGCCTGAAATAATAAGGTTGCCCCCACAGCAGGTGGACCGAAAACAAAAGACATAAAAGGATGAAGAGTTTTTTCAAGATATCTTGGTCAGCAGCATCAAATATATTAAAGAAATGCTTTGCTTTCAGGCTAAATTGAATTTGAGCGGATAAGTAGAAAGATTGAGACAGATTCCATTTTTATTTGGGAGAACCTTAAAGATTTAAGAAACTCAGTTTTTATAGACCTGAAAACTGTAAACTGCCAATTGCAGACTAATCTGAGTGTACGCTTTTTATAGACTTGAAAACTGTAAACTGCCAATTGCAGACTAATCCGGGCGTTACCTAAGCTGCGCAAAGGTCGGGCTTTGCAGGGCTGCGCTTCGCTCCGGTACCGATGAAGGATCGGTACTGAACCCTTACAATCCCTAACGCAAAACCCAGCGTATAAAATCTGCAAAGTCTGATTTCAATAGCACTAAAGGCCTGCGTTAAATAAACCTGATAAAACGTAAAGCCCGGATCCCGATTTTTTCTATCGGGAGAGGACTTGGAGTGATAGCAGGGCTTCCTTAACCGAAATGTGCCCGCCCCATCGTTTCCAAAAAAAACTGTTGCTTAAGATCCTGAGCTGAACTACCATTGATAGACTTTAATAAAAAACATCGTCATCTCGACTGGAGTGCAGCGAAATGGAGAGATCTATCTAGGTAGATTTAGCTTCGCTGAGCCTTCGGGTTCTCGACTGCGTTGCACTTCGCTCGAAATGACGAAAGCTGAGAGAGCTATCTCCTTGAACTTCTATGTTATCTTTAGTGATTTTTATAAAATAAATTAAACCTCAGGATGACGCATTGAGCGGCATTTTCAGTGTTTCTGAGTTTCCGTGGCTAAACAGACTCCTTCAATACAAATCGAGACAAAATGAAGAAAGATTGATACAAATGCGTATCCCTCTGAAAAGCTAAAAACCGAATCTTTGGATAAGAATTAAATAGAACTAAATCCATTTACTTCTATAACTAACCAAATCCCTAACCTAATATGAAAAGAAGTTTATTCTCTTATGGTGGCTTTGTCTGCCTGGATTGGTATCCGCTTCAAAAAATGTTTTTGAAACGTAAAGTCCTCTCCGCTATTTTTACTTCCATCACCTTAATCTTACTTTCCTTTCAGCTCAGTGCCCAGGAGCAAACATCTGTTGCCGGAACAGTAACCGACGAAAAGGGCGAAACGGTTGTTGGCGCCAGTATTAAAGTTAAAGGTACCAACACGGGGGTAACTACCGATGGCAATGGAAAATTCAAAATTCAGGTAAGCGATAAAAATGCTACCCTGATCTTTATTTATGTGGGCTATGCCAATCAGGAAGTAGCATTGGCTGGCCGTACGCAAATTAATGTTAGCCTTAAGCCATCTAACAACGATCTGTCAGAGGTTATTGTGGTGGGCTACAACACACAAAAAAAGGAAGCCATTACGGGCGCCATTTCATCAATCAGCAGCAAAGATCTCGAAAAAGTGCATGGCGGTTCTACCGTGAGTACAGGCTTGGCCGGAAAGCTACCAGGTGTATCTTTCAGGATGCCTGACGGAAGACCTGGTGCGAGCGCCAATATCCAGATCCGTAATATGGGTAATCCACTTTATGTTATCGATGGTATTCAACAGGATGCTGGCCAGTTCAATAATATTTCGCCTAATGATATCGAAAGCATCAGTGTGCTTAAAGATGCGTCGGCTGCTATTTATGGTAGTAGGGCATCAAATGGTGTAATTTTGGTAACCACAAAAAGGGGAAAAAACAGTACCCGCAATACTTTTAGCGTTGATGCTTACACAGGCTGGCAGAACTGGGTACGTTTCCCGGAAACGACCAATGCTTACCAATGGAAAGTGGGACAGGCTACTGCAGAAATGAACCAGAACGGCGCAACCAGTATTACCCAGGCCGAACTGGATAAATGGAAAGCGGGTACAGAGTATGGCTATCAAAGCCAGAACTGGAAAGACATTATCATTGCACCTAACGCACCCCAAACTTCAGTAAACCTAAGCGCTTCGGGTGGAAGTGACCGGGTAAACTATTACTTTTCTGCTACCCGTTTAGATCAGAAGGGCGTATATGGAACAGCAAGGGAATTCGATTTCAACCGGACCAATATCCAGAGTAATATTGAGGCTAAAATCACCGATCGTTTTAAGGTGGGTATGCTCATCAATGGCCGTATCGAAAGCCGCGATCAACCAGGTGTACCGGGAGGAGATGATTACTGGGCTGCCCGTTTTGCCTTGTTGAGAAACAGACCTACTGAGCAGGCTTACGCCAATGGCAATCCGAATTATCCGAACGATATCGGGCACAATACCGAGCAGTTCGCTGTTCAGAGTAAAGCTTTAAGCGGTTATTGGAAATCAGACTGGAGGGTTTTACAGACCAATTTATCAGCCTCTTATGAAACGCCTATAAAGGGTTTGGAAATAAAAGGTTTATATTCTTATTACATTGCCGATAACGTAATTAATGGACATGAGTATACCTATAATGTATATACCTACCATCCGGAAACGGGCATTTACGAACAAAAAGTAGGCAGTTCAAACCCATACAGAGAGCGCAGAAATGAAAAAGTATACACCAATACCTATCAGCTTCAGGCCAATTATAACCGCACTTTTGGCAAACATACCGTTGGTGGGGTATTGGTAGCCGAGCGCTTGGATCGTTTTAGAACTTATACCTTTCAGCATGCTGTACCACAAACTAATATTTTACCTGTGCTGCAGTTTGCCGATATGGATGGGCAGGATTTTGCTGATATACAGGAAGAGCAGGCCCGTATCGGTTATGTGGGTAGGTTAAATTACAACTACGACAATAAATATTACCTCGAGCTTTCCGGTCGTAGAGACGCCTCTTGGAAATTTGCTCCAGATAGACGTGTTGGTTATTTCCCTTCGGCATCAATTGGATGGAGAATTACACAAGAAAAATTTATGAAATCGCTCTTGGGAGAAAGCAATATCTTAAACGATTTGAAACTTCGTGCTTCTTATGGGGTATTAGGGGATGATGATGTGGGTATCGATCCTTTCGCTTATATCCCGGGTTATAACTACAATCAGGGCAGCGTGATATTGGATGGGAAAAACATTACTACTTCAAGAGATAAGGGGCCGATTATCAATAACCTAAGCTGGTTTAAAAGCAAAATTACCGACATCGGCCTTGATTTTACGATGTTCGGCAGTAAACTTTCAGGAACAGCAGACTATTTTTATAGAAAACGCTCTGGTTTACCCGCCATTAAAAACGACGTGATTGTTCCGATTGAACTGGGGTATCCTTTAAATGTTGAAAACCTGGAGAGCGATGCACAGTTTGGAGGTGAATTCTCTTTAAACTACAGAGATAAAATCGGCGAGTTTAACTACAATGTCGGCGGAAACATTTCCATTAGCAGAAAGAAACTTTTAGAAAGATATAAACCACGTTTTGGCAACTCATGGGAGAATTACAGAAGTAATGGTACCGATAGATATGCCGATATATTTTGGGGTTATGAAGTAACCGGTCAGTTCCAGAGTATCGATGAAATCAATAATTACAAAGTTAACATCGATGGAAAAGGCAACCGCTCTTTATTGCCCGGCGATTTAATTTACAAAGATCAGAATGGCGATGGTATTATTGATGGTTTAGATGAAAGACCCATTGGTTATACCACAACGGGACAGCCGAACGTCGGCTTTGGTTTCACCATTGGCGGTTCTTATAAAAACTTCGATTTTACCGCCGATTTTTCTGGTGGCGCCATGTATTCCTGGAACCAGAACTGGGAGCAGCGCTGGGCATTCCAGAACGGAGGTGCTTTGCTACAGAATTTTGCTGATGACAGTTGGCACCATACTAATCTTTACGACCTGAACAGCCCATGGGTGGCCGGTAAATATCCTGCAATCCGTTTTAATGACCGCGATCATAGTAACAACACCAGAAACTCAACTTTCTGGTTGCACAACGTACGTTATCTGCGTGCCCGTACACTCGAAATCGGATACACCATTCCAAAAAGATGGGCAGAAAAAATCAAAATCCAGAATGCAAGGGTATATGTAAACGGGTACAACCTGTTCTCTATCGATAACCTGAAAGATTATGGTGTAGATCCTGAAATTGCAGACGATAATGGATTGCAATATCCACAGAACAAGTTCTTTAATATAGGCCTTAAACTAACGCTGTAACATGAAAAAGACTAATCAAATGAAAAAATATATATACGCATTTGCTGCCATTGCATGTTTAAGTTTTGCGCAGTCGTGTAAAAAAGATTCCGAATTTTTGGATAAGCAACCTACCAGTACCCTGCCGATTGATGCCGTGTGGAAAGACCCTAACCTGGTACTTACTGTGGTTGGCGATCTGTACGATCGTTTCCCTGATTTTCAACGTATCGAATCATGGTGGTTATTTGCCGATTTTGATGAGGGTTTTGCTTCAGCAGGCGGCGATTATGGTCGCCACCAGAACCTGGAATATGGATACGATGCATGGAGATACTGGGATATAGGCGTTTACAGACTTGTAAACGACCTGAATCTGTTTATTAAACGTGGGCAGGAAGCTACCGCTTTAAAGGCTGAAGACCGCGATCGTTTTTTAGCTGAAGCGCGTTTTATCAGGGCCGGTGTTTATTTCGAGATGGTAAAAAGAATGGGCGGCGTTCCGCTGATTACTGTTCCCCTGGCTTATGATTATAGCGGAGATCCAAGTTACCTGCAATATCCAAGGGCAAAGGAATCTGAAATTTACGATTTTGTGATTGCTGAACTGGAAGCCGTTAAAACCATACTTCCAGATAATGCAACCATACAAAGCAGGGCTACAAAAGCTGCGGCCTTGGCCATGGAATCGAGAGCTGCACTTTATGCAGGTTCAATTGCCAAATATAGCAATGCCCAATTAACCCTTCCAGGTGGAGAGATTGGCATTCCTGCTGCAATGGCCAATGGTTATTTTACCAAAGCCTTAAATGCCGCAAAAGAAATTATCGATGGCGGTAAATATTCGCTTTACAAAAAGAACCCAAATCTGTCTGATAATTTTGCAGCCCTTTTTACCGATAAAGGCAGCAATCCGGAAGTAATATTTGCTAAAGATTTTAAATTGAAAACCAATAAAGTTCATGGTTTTACAATCGATAACCAACCGCGCTCTTCTGCCGAAGAAGCACAGGGAGGAAGGTTAAACCCTTCGTTAAATCTGGTGCAGTCTTTCGAAAAGCTAGATAATACTTATGCCTCTTTGGCTGCTGTTGATGGCAGCGGAAATCCGGTTTATTACACCAATATCACCGATATTTTTGCTGGCCGCGATGCACGTTTAGCCGGCACTGTAATTCTCCCGGGAACACAGTTTAAAGGTAAAACAGTTGATATATGGGCGGGCTATCAATTGGCAAATGGTACAATTGTAACGGGCGACAATTTTGCGCAAAGTAAAAGCAATGTACTTCCCGGTAACCCAGGTTCGGTGCAGGTAGTGGGTGGTGATGGTCCTGTTGATGGGCTTGAATTCAGCGCACAATCAGGATTTTACGTGCGTAAATATTTAGATCCTGCTACAGGTTCAGGTCAGATTGGTACCCGAAGTGATGTCTGGTGGGTGCGTTACCGTTATGCCGAGGTATTGTTAAATGCTGCCGAAGCTGCTTTTGAATTGGGCGATGCAGCTACTGCAGCCAATTATATTAAACCGGTAAGAGACCGTGCAGGATTAACCACAGCACTAAGTCCGGCCGATATTACTTTCGACCGTATTGTACACGAACGTAAAGTAGAATTCGCCTTTGAAGGACATCAGCTTTGGGATATGAAACGTTGGAGACTGGCCGATAAGGTATGGAACGGCAACAATATGTCGGTTGCTGATTTTACCAATGCCAGCAATATCGGTAGCGCAACACGTACCAGCACACAAGTGTTTGGTTTGTGGCCCTATAAATACTATAATCCGGGCAATGCAAATCATTTAAAGTATATTTTTAAGGTGATTAAACCCAGCCGTGTAACTGCAGCACACCGCTTCCGTATCGGCAATTATTACTCTTCAATCGGGCAGGATGTACTTAACGGCAACCCGAAAATTATCAGAAACCCTAATCAATAATCAGATACAGACATGAAAAATAGACTTTATTTCATCATAGGGGCAATTATAGCCGTGTTGTTTTCCTCTTGTAAAAAAGATAATTACGAGGCGCCCGCAGCCGATTTTACAGGAAGGATCGTATATAAGGGCGAAGCAATCAATGTGCAGTACGGCCAGGTAAATTTCGAACTTTGGCAATCTGGTTTTGGCAATTACTCCGCATTAAATGTAAACGTTAACCAGGACGGTAATTTTTCGGCTAAGTTATTTGATGGCAACTATAAACTGGTTTTCTCACCAAACCAGGGGCCGTTTTTGTGGAAAAAGAATGCAGCCGGTAAACAAGATACCATCGCGGTAAACATTAGCGGTAACAAAGTGATGGATATAGAAGTAATGCCTTACTACATGATCCGCGGCGCTAGTTTAACAGCTGCATCTGGAAAAGTGAACGGATTCTGCAAACTGGAAAAAATCATTACCGATGCCAATGCAAAAGATATAGAAAGTGTATCGCTGTATATCAACAAAACACAGTTTGTAGATGGGGGCAATAACATTGCGACACAACAACTTACGGGTGCAGCTCTTGCCGACCTGAATAACTTAAATATGAGTGTAAATATCCCTACGATTGTACCGACACAAAATTATGTTTTTGCCAGGATAGGGGTCAAAATTGCAGGAGTAGATGACCTGGTTTTTACACCTGTAACCAAAATAAGTTTTTAACCAAGGAAGGTGTTTTAGAAGGAAAATCTAAATGGAACTTGTCACGTTGTCCAAAGGACTCCTACGGAGAGCTTGTCGAAACGCTTTAATAAATATATTTAAGCCAATCCTTCGATAAGCTATCATTGACAGATCCTATAGAAAGGTCGTCATTGCGAGGAACGAAGCAATCTTAATGCGCACGCTAGTAGCGATCGTTGTAAGATTGCTTCGTCGGCTGAAAAAGCCTTCTCGCAATGACGATTCCTCGCAGCCTTATCGCTGCAAAAAAAAAGCCCCTGTCTTTTACGCAATAAATTAACCCTGAGGATGACATGCATGCTTTTACACATTATAAAGAATCATTATCTTACCCTTAGCAAATCATATTAAATGAAATATCTTTTTGCCTTTTTTTTAAGCGTGTCAGTATTTTTTATGGACCAGCAAGCATTTGCCAATCCGTACAAAAAGGCATTGAATGACACCCTTTATCTGGCCGATCCAACGATTTTTTTGGATGGCGGTGTATATTATTTATATGGCACAAGTAGCGATGAAGGCTTTCTGGTTTATTCATCCAGCGACCTTAAAAACTGGACCAAACCGACCGGAAAAAATAAAGGATTTGCATTAAAAAAGGGCGATGCCTTTGGGAGCAAGGGTTTTKGGGCGCCTCAGGTATTTAAAAGAGGCAAAACATATTTTATGGCTTATACTGCCGATGAGCAGATTGCCTTTGCGCATAGTAATAGTCCGGCAGGGCCTTTTGTCCAGGAAGAATTAAAAGCAATTTCAGGCACGGGCAAGCAGATCGACCCTTTTGTATTTACCGATACAGATGGAAAAAACTACCTCTACCATGTAAAACTCGATCACGGTAACAGGATTTTTGTAACACAACTGAAAGATGATTTTTCTGATGTAATCCCTGAAACAACAAAATTTTGTTTATCAGGAACAGCACCCTGGGAAAATACAGCGAAAACCGATTGGCCGGTAACCGAAGGGCCAACGGTAATCAAAAAGGAAAATCTTTACTATCTTTTTTATTCGGCTAATGATTTCAGAAATCCTGATTATGCAGTGGGTTATGCTACCTCAACCTCAGCTACCGGACCATGGATAAAGTATCAGGGCAACCCGATTATCAGTAAAAAGGTATTGAAAATAAACGGCACCGGGCATGGCGATTTCTTTATAGATAAAAGCGGAGCATTACAATATGTTTTTCATACCCATCATTCAGATCATAAAGTATCGCCAAGAGCTACGGCTATAATCAAAGCTGCCTTTATAAAAGAGAAAAATGGAGGTTTTCGCATGCAGATCTATCCCGAAAGTTTTCGGTTTTTAATGCAAAGCGCAGCAAAGATTAATTGATTGCATTTGTAGAAATATTGAGATAAAAATAGGCCTATTTAAGAAAAGAAATCGCTTTTTTTAAAGATTAAGGAATGCCGCAGATCAAAAAATATAAAAGACGTAAGAATTTAAAAATGAATGCTTTGAAAATAAGATATCTGTTTGTCGCATTGTGCCTGTTACACGTAACAGGTTTACATGCACAAACATTTACCAATCCTTTATTGCCATCGGGTGCCGATCCATATAGCTTTTATAAAGATGGTTATTATTACTATACCCATACTACAGGAAACCGTGTAGATCTTTGGAAAACCAAAACCCTGGATGGTTTAAGAGATGCGGAGCGGAAAACCATTTGGCGCGCGCCTGCAGGAACCATGTACAGTAAAGAAATCTGGGCCCCAGAAGTGATGTTTTTAAGGGGCAAATGGTATGCTTATTTTGCAGCCGATGATGGGAGAAACGAAAACCACCGCATGTACGTTTTGGAAAATGCTTCTGCCGATCCGATGAAAGGCGAGTGGGTATTTAAAGGCAAAATTACCGATCCGACTGATAAATGGGCCATTGATGGAGATGTGATCGATTTTAAAGGCCAATTGTATATGATCTGGTCTGGATGGGAGGGAGATGAAAATGGCAGGCAGGAAATTTTCATCGCCAAACTTAAAAACCCCTGGACAGTAGAGGGTAAACGGGTGAAGATTTCTACACCCAAATTTAGCTGGGAAAAAATCGGAGACCTTGGCGGAGGAGCGCACGTGGATGTAAACGAAGGGCCTCAGTTTTTGCCGCATGGTGATAAAATATTTATCATTTATTCGGCCAGTGGCTGTTGGACAGATTTTTATGCTTTGGGTATGCTTTCAGCTTCGGCTAGAAGCAATCTGCTCGAACCTGCTTCCTGGACAAAATCCGGTCAGCCTGTTTTTCAGCAATCGCCAAAAGATGGCGTTTATGCGTCGGGCCATAATTCATTTTTTTCTTCGCCGGATGGAAAAGAAGATTGGATCCTATATCACGCCAATGATAAACCGGGCCAGGGCTGTGGAGGTTTCCGATCGCCCCGGGCCCAAAAATTTAGCTGGAATGCCGATGGTACACCAAATTTTGGAACTCCTGTAAAAGCCGGATTGAGTATAACATCACCAGCTAACCGTAATAAAAATTAAATCAGATATACCGATATGAACTTAAAAAACTACGCGCTACTTGCTGTCTTGAGCTTTAACATTAGCTTGGGTTTTGCACAAAAAACAAAAAAAAGTGCTGAACCTGCAAAGGTTTGGTCGATAGAAAAAGCCAATGCCTGGTACAAAGAACATAAATGGTTAACAGGTGCCAACTACATTCCTTCCAATGCAATTAACCAGCTGGAAATGTGGCAGGCCGATACTTTTTCACCCGATCTGATCGATAAAGAACTGGGCTGGGCCGAAGGAATCGGTTTTAACACGCTGCGCGTATTCTTATTCAGTAAAGCCTGGAGTCAGGATCCTGAAGGTTTTAAAAAGAGAATGGACAAATTTTTAACCATTACCCAAAAACATGGTATTAAACCTATGTTTGTTTTTTTCGACGATTGCTGGAATAAAACTTCGGCCATTGGTAAACAGCCAGAGCCTAAAACGGGTATTCACAATTCGGGCTGGTTGCAAGATCCCGGCGATCCTGCTTTTAAAGAAGAAGCCAATTTCCCTGAACTCGAAAAATATGTAAAGGATGTACTTACCTATTTTGCACATGATAAAAGGATTCTGTTATGGGATTTGTACAATGAACCCGGAAATAGCGGAAAGTTAGAAGCCACCATACCTTTGTTAACCAAAACCATTAACTGGGCAAGGTCGGTTAATCCCGATCAGCCGATTTCTATCGGATTGTGGAGCTGGGGTTTCGAAAAGCTTAACGAAATACAGCTGGCCAACTCAGATATTGTAACCTACCATAACTATGAGGCACCAGACTGGCACCAAAGAACCATCGATCTGTTAAAAGCCAGCGGTCGTCCATTAATCTGTACCGAATATATGGCGAGATCACGCAATAGCCGTTTCGCTAACATTTTGCCGATGCTAAAAAACGAAAATGTAGGCGCCATTAACTGGGGTTTTGCTGCGGGTAAAACCAACACCAAATATGCATGGGATACCCCGCTTGCCGATGGATCTGATCCGATTGAGTGGTTTCACGAAATCTTTCAGCCCGATGGTACCCCGTACCGCCTGGATGAAGTTAACCTGATTAAAAAACTTAACAACAAATAAACCATATTCTTCTTTCATTGATAGAAGTTAGTATTTAGCCAAAAAAAAGGAGATGGATGACAGGTTTACAATCGATCGTCATCTCGACCGTAGTGGAGAGATCTTTTAATCTAGTCCAAAGATCTCTCCACTACGCGTTGCTCCGGTCGAGATGACGCCGATTTTTAGAATATGTCCTTGATAGCCGGGTTGAAGGATGATAAGCTCTCCGAAGGAGTCCTTTGGACAGACTGACATTAGTTAATACTTAACTCAATAGCGTTGCCAAACCCAACTTTAACACACAAATTTAAACCAATGAACAAAAAAGTATCTATCCTTTTCTCGCTGCTGGGACTCTCACTTTCCCTTTCTGCGCAGCAGCAGGACAAATCGTGGTCGATGGTAAAAGGGAAAATCTCTTCACCATGGGCCCAGGAAGTCAATCCTAAAAATGTATTACCGGAATATCCGCGGCCCCAGTTTGAGCGTACTGGTAACTGGAAAAACCTCAACGGACTTTGGGATTATGCCATTTCTGCAAAATCACAACAGCCGGCAATTAATCAGGGTAAAATCCTTGTGCCTTTTGCGGTAGAATCTTCCCTTTCGGGTGTTGGCAAAACAGTAGGTAAAGATAGCTTGCTGTGGTACAAAACCAGCTTTACTGTGCCTGCAAGCATGAAAGGCAAAGAAATTTTGCTTCATTTCGGTGCTGTTGACTGGAGAAGTACGGTGAGTATCAACGGTAAAGAGGTAGGTAAACATGAAGGCGGTTTCGATCCTTTCAGTTTTAATATTACGCCGTTTTTAAACAAGAGTGGAAACCAGACTTTAACCGTAGAAGTTTGGGACCCGACGGATGAAGGCCCTCAACCAAGGGGAAAACAGGTAAAAAAACCGGAGGGCATCTGGTATACCCCGGTAACCGGTATCTGGCAAACAGTGTGGATCGAGGCGGTAAACAAAATACATATCGATCATATTAAAATAACGCCTGATATCGATCAGCAAACCGTAACGGTTAGCCCATTTTTAACAGGTGCCGCTGCAGGAGATCAGGTTAAGGTTTCGGCATGGGATGGTACAACCAAAGTGGCTGAACAGACCACTGATGGCACTGGCGCAATCAGTTTAAAAATTGCGAACCCTAAACTTTGGAATACTAAAAATCCATTTTTATACGACCTGAAAGTTGAGCTGATCTCTAAAAATAAAAAGGTAGATGAGGTGAAAAGTTATTTTGCCATGCGCAAAACCTCAATCGGCAAAGATCAGAACGGTATTCAGCGCATGCTCTTAAACAACGAATTTGTTTTCCAGTATGGTCCCTTAGATCAGGGTTGGTGGCCAGATGGGCTTTACACTGCACCAACAAATGCCGCTTTAAAGTTCGATATAGATAAAACCAAAGAAATGGGTTTTAATATGATCAGAAAACACATTAAAGTAGAGCCCGCACGTTGGTATTACTACTGCGATAAAGCAGGTATGCTGGTTTGGCAGGATATGCCAAGCGGCGACCTGGGTAACGGCTGGGAAAACCGCCCAGGTATTTTAGACCATGGATCGGATAAAAACAGAAGTGCCGAATCTGAAGGATATTACAAAAAAGAGTGGAATGCCATTATCGATGCACTTTATAATGTGCCTTCTATTGTAGTATGGACACCTTTCAATGAGGCCTGGGGGCAGTTTAAAACAGTAGAAATTGCCAAATGGACAAAAGAGAAAGATCCTTCAAGATTAGTGAATACGGCCAGTGGAGGTAATTTTTATCCGGTTGGCGATATTATCGACCTGCACAATTACCCACATCCGGCTATGCCTAGTCCTGATTATTTTGGAAAAGACTATGCCCTTGTACTGGGCGAGTTTGGTGGGCTTGGCCTGCCTATTGATGGCCACGTGTGGCAACAGAAAAATAACTGGGGCTATCAGAGTTTTAAAAACAAAATCGATTTGTTTAATAAATACGCGCAGTTTACGAAACGTTTAGCAGAATTAATCCCATTAGGGCTTTCTGCCGGAGTGTATACTCAAACTACCGATGTTGAAGTAGAAACCAACGGCTTGATGACCTATGATAGAAAAGATATCAAGTTTTCTGAAGCACAGATGAAAGCTTTGCACGATAAGCTTTATCAGATAAATGTATCGGTAAAGCAATAGCAGTAGGGTTATCGCTTTTCGTATGCTCAGCATAAAAAGGTGCGCTGCAATTGTATCTGTAGATTAGACAGAATACCATTGACAGATCTGTTAAGAAAGGTCGTCATTGCGAGGAACGAAGCAATCTTAATGCGCACGCTAGTAGCGATCGTTGTAAGATTGCTTCGTCGGCTGAAAGAGCCTTCTCGCAATGACTATTCTTCGTAGCATACCACTACAAAAAAAAAGCTTCTGTCATCCATTTTGATTTTTATAAAATAAATTACTCTCTCCGTAGGAGTCCTTTGGACAGGATGACAATTCTATTTTTATGATACAACTTCAATGATTTTATTATTGTAAATGAGTTTTTTTTTGTCCGCAACGCAAGGGTACTTTGTATAGGACAATCAAAAAAAACGCAAATTTTATTTACCCCTTCTGTACCTGTTGTTTACCCTTTCTCTATACCAAGTTAACCCCAGGTTAACCCTTTGGTTACCTTTTCTTTACCTTTTGGTTACCTAAAAGGTAAAGCCAGGCCCTGCTTTGGGGCTTTCTTCCGTGAGTCGGCGTCGATGCTCCCTGCCAGCAAGTACCTTTAAGTGGTAATTGGTTATATTCGCCTTGTACTGATCGAGAAACTTTAATTCATATGGAAAAATCGTTATCTTCCGCTAGATAATAATCTTGACTGCAGCAATTCTTCCTTAAGTTAACCAGATGAAACAACTCGATTTTTCCACTTTCCCTGTACTCGAAACCGACAGATTGGTCCTTCGCAGACTTTCGCTGGAAGATGCTCCGGTAATTTATCAATTGCGTTCGGATGTTGAAGTGGCTGCCTTAACAGGTAAGGCGCCCTTTCTTCATATTAACGAAGCCGTTGCATACATCAATAAAATTGACAACCTGATCAATAATGATGAATCTATATACTGGGTTGCTTCTTATAAGGGTGATGCCGCAATGATAGGAGCAGCCTGCCTCTGGAATTTTGATATTCAGAATGAGACCGTGGAACTAGGATATGAGTTGCTTCCTGAGTTTCAGGGTAAAGGTATCATGGTAGAGATTATTACCTGTATACTCAGGTATGCATTTGAGGTAATGGGCATTAAAACCATTATTGCTTGCCCATCCAGCGATAACCCGCCTTCTGTAAAACTACTTGAAAAAATGGGGTTTGAAATTGCGCAAAGCGATTATCAAAATACACATGCAAATGTTCCGGGTATGCTCACCTATATCTTCTCCGGTTCAATAGATTAATCTGCTCCTGCCGCTTAGGCAAAAATATTTATCAAATAAAGAAAAATAAAATGCATTTCGGTAAAAACAGCTGATCTGAATTATGATATATTTGTTAATAAAACGATTTACTTACAGATTGCTTAATGAAGTAGTTTTACATCATAGTGAGCCGATTTTAACCAAATATATAATATACCAGAAAATGAAAGCGCTCAACTATTCAAACACCATGGCATTTTTGAGAAATAAATATATTTATCTGATTTTATGCTTTTTTGCGACCAACGTTGTGAAATCGCAGATCGATGTGCCAAAACAGGGTATAAGTAAAATGAAGACTAACTTCCTCCTTCCAAAGGATAGCTATAAACCTGGGGTATACTGGTATTTTATGGATGGGAACCTATCTAAAGAATCGATAAGCAAAGATCTCGAATCCATGAAAAAAGCCGGTATCGGTAACCTGGTTTTTCTCGAAGTTAATGTGGGCATACCCCGCGGCAAAGTAGATTTTTTAAGCAAACAGTGGATCAGTCTTTTTGCACATGCAGAAAGAGAAGCCAGACGGCTTGACATCGAGATTACTTTAGGCATAGGGCCGGGATGGACAGGAAGTGGTGGGCCTTGGGTAAAAGCTGAGGAATCTATGCAGCACCTTGTTTCCAGTCAGGTAGTGGTTTCATCGGCAGATAAAGGCAAGATCATGCTACCTGTTCCTATACCAAAAAGGCCATTTTTCGGTGAAGACAATCTCACCGTGGATTTTAAAAAGGAGTGGATGGCTTATTATAAAGATGTAGTTGTGCTGGCTTTTCCTTTTGAAGAACACACAACCAAAATAGCAGATATTGATGAAAAGGCCCTTTACTACCGTGCGCCTTATAGTTCTGGAACGGTAAAACCATATCTTTCCTCCCCATTTGCCGGGCAGGCAGGAAAGAGCAAAGGCATAGAAAAATCAGCTATTTTAGACCTCACTTCCAAAATGTCTTCAGATGGTGCGCTGAACTGGACCCCACCTGCCGGCAAATGGACGGTTATGCGCTTTGGGGCCTGCAATAACGGGGCAATTACCAGGCCGGCACCTGTTCCTGGCCTGGGCTTTGAATCTGATAAATTCGATACCCTTGCATTAAACCATCATTTGGATACCTATGTGGGTAAACTGTTGGGTAGTATAAACAAAACCAGGAAAGATATTACGGGTGGGCTTAAGCGATTACACATGGACAGCTGGGAAATGGGCGCACAGAACTGGACAGGCAGTTTTAGACTAGCTTTTATCAAAAGCAGGGGCTATGATCCGCTAAAGTATTTTCCTGTCTATTCAGGGCACATTGTAGGTAGTTTGCAAGAGAGCGAACGTTTTTTATGGGACCTGAGAGAGACTGCTCAGGAACTTATCCTGAAAAACCATGCAGAACAGGTAAAAGCCTATGCGCACCGTTATGGCTTATCCCTTTCCATCGAGCCTTATGATATGAACCCAACCGCCGATCTTCGGCTTGGCGCGGTGGCAGATGTACCCATGGCCGAATTCTGGAGTAAAGGATTTGGATTCAATTCTACTTATAGCGTTATTGAGGCCACTTCGATAGGTCATGTGATGGGCCGTTCGCTTATTCCGGCTGAAGCTTTTACCGCTCAGGATAATGAAGGTTGGAAACAACATCCAACCAGCATGAAAAACCAGGGAGACTGGGCATTTGCGGCCGGGGTGAACCGCTTTGTATACCACACCTTTCAGAATCAGTTTTTGCCAGATTCGCTCAAACCTGGGGCAACGATGGGGCCATATGGTGTACACTGGGACAGAAACCAGACCTGGTGGCCCATGGTAGATGCTTATCATGCCTATGTAAGCAGATGCCAATACCTGTTGCAGCAAGGAAGAACGGTTGCCGATATTCTTTATCTAACTCCAGAAGGTTCACCGCATGTTTTTGTCCCCCCTTCTTCAGCGTTGAGAGGCGATACCCTGGCCGACCGCAGAGGTTATAATTTTGATGGATGCGCACCTGCACAGCTTATGGAAGCGAATGTAGAAAACCGCTATATTGTATTTCCAAGCGGTGCCAGATACCGCATAATGGTACTTCCCGAAAGTGAAACCATGACACCTGAGCTGCTTACCAAGATTTCATCACTGATCGGCAAAGGCGCAACCGTTATCGGTAACCCACCAAAGCGTTCTCCTAGTTTGATGGGCTATCCAGGTTGTGATCAGCAGATTGAAAAGATCGTCCGCGAAATATGGGGGCAGGGGCAATTGCCGAAAACGCAGGAGACAAAACGTTACGGTAAAGGAACAATCATCTGGGGAGAAGCGTTACGTAAACAACAGGACCATCTTTATCCTCATTACAGACAGACAGCTGAGGTACTACATACATTACCATTGGAAGAGGATTTCGTTACAACGGCGCCTGTAAGATATACCCATCGTACCAATGAGAATTGGGATATTTATTTCCTTTCTAATACCAGCGATAGCGCTATCAGTTTTAAAGCTGCTTTCAGGTCGGTAAAAGGTGCTCCGGAGATTTGGGATGCGGTTACCGCTAAGATTAAACAGGTAAACGATTTCACTGTTGCTAATAAAAAAACGATGATCCCAATAGCATTGGCGCCTTATCAGAGCTGCTTTGTGGTGTTTTCGAAGGAAAATCGCATTACGCAGGTAGCTGGTTTGCGTGAAACACAGCGACAGGAATTGCTTACCCTAAAAGGACCATGGGAAGTGAGTTTTGACCCGAAATGGGGAGGGCCCAAAAAAGTGGCTTTTGATTCCTTATCTGATTGGTCTAAAAACAAACTTGAAGGCATCAAATATTATTCAGGGATTGCAGCCTACCAAAAATCTTTTGATTTTAAAGCAGGTAAGCTTAAAGGAAAAACCTATCTGGAGCTTGGAAAGGTGAAAAACCTTGCCCGTGTAAGCCTTAATGGAAAAGTGGTTGGGGTGTTATGGACACCGCCTTGGAAAATCGATATTTCCGCTCAGGTTAAACCAGGGAAAAACGAACTCCTTATAGAAATTGCCAACCTTTGGGCTAACCGGCTGATCGGCGATGAAGCAAAACCCGATGATGGGATTGCCGATGGTAAATGGCCGCAATGGTTGTTAAACGGCAAGCCACGAACCAGTGGCAGATTTACCTTTACCACATCTAAGCAATACAGTTCAGATTCACCTTTATTGGAATCTGGACTTTTAGGTCCGGTACGGATTATAAGTGAAAGCATAAATATCAAAAAAGAAGTTAAACTCAGGTAATTGTCCCTTTAGTGATATAACAATTTTGAAATCACGCCAACAACTGGCTTTTAGCAAAAAAAACGAAATAATAAAATGAAGTCTATAAAATACCTCATGTTAGTGATAACAGTTAAACTGCTCCTGATTGCGAATCTTTTATCTGCACAGGTTGCTATAGAGCCGGTAATTGCCGGAGATTTTGCCGATCCATCCATCATCAGGGCCAATAACCAGTATTATGTCATCGGTACTTCTTCCGAATGGGCACCACATTTCCCTATCTATACTTCTAAAAATCTACTCGATTGGAAGCAGACTGGGTATGTTTTTGAGCATGCACCCCAATGGACTTCGGGTTCGTTCTGGGCACCGGAATATGACTATCATGACAAAACCTATTTCATCTATTATACCGCAAGGCGAAAAAGCGACAACGTTTCGTGCATTGGCGTGGCAACTTCTAAATTTCCAGACCGGGGCTTTGTAGATAAAGGCGTAATAATCGATTACGGTAAAGAGTCGATCGATGCATTTGTTTATCTCGATGGTGCTACAAGATACATTACCTTTAAAGCATATGGCCTTGATAAGCGGCCAATTGAAATTTTGGCCTATAAACTTTCGCAGGATGGTCTTCACATTGAGGGAGAACCTTTTTCCCTGCTTAAAGATGAACAACGCATTGGTCTGGAGGGGCAGAGTATCCTGAAAAAAGATGGATATTACTATCTTTTTTATTCTTCCGGAAACTGCTGCGGCGCGCAGTGTGATTATAATGTTAGGGTAGCGAGATCAAAATTATTTGCCGGACCATATGCGCTTTATGAGGCCAACCCCTTATTGGCAGAGAATGCGTACTGGAAATGTTCTGGGCACGGTACTTTCGTAAAAACAGCAGATGAAAAATGTTATTACCTCTATCACGCTTATAATAAAAACACCAATGTTTTTAGCGGCAGGCAGGGCATGCTGGCGCAACTGGTGTGGCCACAAAACAACGCATGGCCGGCACTCAAAGCGCAAAGTGGACCAAACATTAATAATGATCTGAAAATTACCTTTACCAAGCCCGATATAGATAAAAAATGGCAATGGGATTTTAGGAACTCCTCTCCGAAAATTTCACAGCTAAATAGTCAGATCCATTTATCGGGCAATATTAAAAAAGATAATTTAAGCGGAATCGCATTAACCGTTAGACCGGTATCAGGTGTTTTTGAAGTTACAGCAACAGTTAACAACACAAACGATGCCTTAAAGGGCCTGGTGTATTATGGCGATGCCAATGCTGCTGTAGGCGTGGGGGTAATTGGAGATGAAGTAGAATTTTGGAAGGTAGACAATAAGGGCAGAACTGTGCTCTCGAAAACAAAGATATCAGCAAGAGGCCAGGTAGAACTTAAAATGAAGGCCATGGCAGATTCAGGCCTGCTGGTGTTTTTTAAGCAAGGAGATCAGGAATGGCAAAACCTTCCCTCAAAAGAAAAGGTTACTGGTAATTTTTTGCCACAATGGGATAGGAGCCCTCGTATTGGTCTTCATTTTAAAGGAAATCCAGCGCAAAGGGCCTCTTTTTCATCCTTTGAATTAAAGTATTAAAATTGATCCAGTTGATGAATGTATAGGTTTATTAACTGGATCCAGTTTGTATGCTATAGGCCTTTATAGGAAGTTAGTTTTTCCCTTTCCAGTCTACAACCTTTAGCTCATCGCCGACACAGATAATTCCCGATTGCTGATGAAGCAGATTCTGGCCAAACATGATTTTTTTACCTACCGTACGGTAGCTGGCCAATGTTCTTAATGGTTCCTGCCCTTTTTCACCAGTTTGCTGATCGATGGTAATGAGCACGCATCTGGCACATGGTTTTACGGCCGAAAACAATACATCACCAATGTGAAAGGTTTTAAAACTATCTTCAATATGTGGCTCCCCGCCCGTAAAAACAAAATTTGGGCGGAAACGGTCCATTCGTATTGGATCGGCGAGCTTTTCATTAAGCCCATTGAGCGACGATTGGCCGATAAGCAGGCAGGGATAACCATCGGCAAAACTAACCACTTCATCATTCGAAGCATAATCCCGATCGACCAATCTTTTTTCGGTTAAAGGCATTTTTACCAATCTAACCTTAAATTTTAGGAAATTGGAGAACCAATCGCTTACTGTTTTATTTATTTCAAGTGCAGTGGCGGTATCGTTCCATATTACAACAGATAACTGTTCTCCGGTATCTTCATCCAAAGAAAATGATATGTTTTGCTCAGGTAATGTTTTATGGGAAACAGTTAATTTACCATCCCCAATATTCACCTGAAGCATTGCCAGTTCAAAATGTTTCCGTTGGGTAATAAATATACCTTCCGCATCAACAAGCATCCATCTTCTGTCATATTGCAGGCCTTTTTCTTCAAGATGTGCTTTTTCAAGCCGGATACCGCCCAGAGATTTGATAGGATAAATATTGATTTCAGAAAGGATAAATTTGCTCATGTTATCTGCAATTATAAAATTTCGATGTTCTTCTGTTCAAATGCCTCAAATATCTGTGCATTGATCATGCTTCTGGTTAAGTCGGCTTTAGAAATATCCTTGCACCAGAAATAAATATTGATGGTACTGTTCAGCTTACTCACCGGGCTGATCATAATAATAGGTTCTTTGCTGATAAAAACATTGCTGTTCTCTATAATAATTTCCCTGATCAGGTTTACCACTTCAGTAGAATTAAAGGGCTTTGCAATCAATAAAGAAATATCTACCCGCATCTGGTTGTTACTCAGCGTCCAGTTGATGATGTTGTTCGATAAAATAGAACCGTTAGGGATAATAATTTCGGCGCCTTCGTCGCTAAGTAAGGTACTGGAGCGTACGCCGATTTCCTTTACTCTTCCTTTTTTATTGCTCAGCTCCACAATGTCGCCAATTCGGATGGTTTTATCAAAAATTAGGATAATCCCCGATACAAAATTGCTTACAATATTCTGTAAGCCCAACCCAATTCCAACACCCAATGCACCAAGAATAACCGTGATTTTATCAATTGGCAGTCCGGAGGCAGCAACAGCGATTAAAAAGCCCCCAATTAATAACACCAAACGGGTTACGAGTAATTTCGAACGCTCTCCTTTGTTATCATCAAAACTGTCATCGCCTGTATCGCCAAAGAAATAAGCAATGTATTTCTGCAAAAAGTTGGCAACCCAGATAATGCCCAAAAACAATACGATGCCGCCAAAGGTAAAAGAGAAGTTGCCTATGGTTCTTTTTTCCGTGAGGATTTCCATTACCAATTCGTATAGTCCGTTAAAAATATTCAGGTTGGTGGTAAATATTATAAACCAGATAATGGTAGCACCAATGCCGGTTAGCCTTTTAAGTCCGGTAATTACGGGCTGCCAATCAAAATACTCTGGAAATCCTTTACGGATCCTGCTGCTTTTCATCTGCAACAAAAAGGCCTCCACCAATACTTTCGCCAGGATGGTTAGCGATATGGCATTTAAGAGCGAGCTTACCCCAGTAGAATAAAAAATCTGCGTGAGGGTAAAGCGGCCAAATAGATTACAAAAGGTGGCAATGATGGCAAAGCCAACGTAAATAAAACCCGTAGTGAGGATCATTCTGTATCTTTTGGTTTTCTCATCAAGCATTTTCCATACCATAATGCCATAGGCAACGGAGCTGATGGTTAAAAACAGCAGCAGCCAGCGCTGGTATCTTGGTGGCATACCCAAAAGGCGTAAAAAAACCGGAGCAAGAAGAAGTACCACAAATATGCACCAATAGTAAAATAACTTTGAGCCTAGCTTTTTACGGAAAAATACAGTAAGCAAAATGGCCAGTATAATCTCTACAGCTTCTATGTAAAGTGCAGGCGCCCTCAGATCGAATATAGGGGCCAGTGCAAAGAGCATGATAAAAGTAATTAAATAAGGCTGCGGACTAACAAGTGAAAAACCATCAAGGGTTTCTAAACGCCCCCGCTGTTTTACGCTTCTAAAATTGAAAAATACCCAAAAGAAGAATATGGTACAGGTAAAAAGTAATAACAATCGGCTGCTTCTGGTGTACACAAAATAATAGCCCGATATTTCTTGTTCTCCTTTAATAAACCTTCGGAAGCCCATGCTTTTATTGGCCCGTCTGTTTACTGTTTCCCACAAATAACGGCGCTCTTTACCAAAAGCTTTAATGCTTACAGCATCGAGCTGACTATCGGTAAGGTACATCAACTCTTTAATATTGATGAGGTTAGAAGAGGTTCTGGCCTGCAGGTTGTTGATTGATAAAGTAGTCGTTTTCAGTAGACTATCCATCACTATACGTTTCTTCTTTAACTCTGCAAACTGCTCTTTAAACATAACCTGTATGGCAGGTACCGTAAATACTTTAATCAGTACGGTATCTTTACGCAGGTTAAGAATCTCTGTTTTTAAAGCCCGCAACTCCTTTTCATATTCATCAAGGTCTGACAAACAATCTTTATTATTGCTCTGTAGTTCTTCCAGCAGGGTTTGATCCATCTGCAGGTTTTGCAGGTTAGGGGATCTGTCGCTTTGGGTTAACCTGCTTTTAAGCAATGCCAGTGCAGCTTCATCCTGCGTTAAATGTGCTTCTATGGGTTTAAGTTTCTTAAAGGAGCCAACGGTAACCGGAACTTTATTTACGGTTTCAAATACTTTTTCCAGGTGCGCAAGATAATCGCCTTTGGTCAATGTAGCAGAATCTGAAAGAATAGATACATCCTGCCCCTTATCTACAGGCTTATCTTTCTGCGCAAACACATGGCCAGAAAAAAATAAGATAAGGAGTAGAGATATTAAGTTCCGTATGGCTGGGTAAAAAGAATTTCGTGTTATCATTGAGCTTAGGCAGTATTGAATATTATCCGTTATGGGAATATAGGTTTTCAAAAATAGGAATTAGGATTGATTTTTTAATCAGAACACAAGCACTACAGGATTATGTATATGCTTTTAATACTTCGCAATGACGACCTTTCTTATGGGATCTGTCAATGGTAGGGTTAATTTATTGTATAAAATCAATATAAACGACATGGTATTTTAAGGACGATAAACGATGGGAAATCGTCATTGCGAGAAGGCTTTTTTGCCGACGAAGCAATCTTTATCGAAAGGATCACTAGCATGAAAGATTGCTTCGTCGTTCCTCCTCGCAATGACGACCTTCTTTTGGAATTTGTTGTTGATAGGAATAATTTATTTTATAAAAATCAATATTAATGACAGAAGAATTTTAAAGAGGTGAGCTGATTAGAAGTATCGTCATCTCGATCCCGAAGATTCGGGAAGAGATCTTTAAATTTGATTTCAATAACATAGTTCAAAGATCTCTCCTCCGAAGGAGTTCCTTTGGAACACTCCGCAGTGCTTCGGTCGAGATGACGATCATTCCATTGGAGTCTGTGAATGGTAGCTTGTCGAAGGGTCTTAAGGTGTTGCGATAAGCTCTCCGTAGGAGTCCTTTGGACAACATACATCATCTGAGGTGAAATCGCCTTATGATACAACCTCGTTTTTTGAATATAAACTATACTAGCGAGGCATATACATCATTTACAAATTTAACGTATCCATTAAATTAACGGGTCGGAATCCTGATTGCGGGGATTGTGCTCCGGAAAACTATTCTTATCGAAATGATGGTGACGATAAAAGTTTGCACGGTCAATCTCTACAATTTCATCTTCCATCCGCAACGCCGCCGGACTTCCAATTATGCTTCGGATCTGGTTCTCCAATTCAGGGGTAACCTCACCAATAATATATCTCGGCATTGCCCTAAACTGATCCTGGTGGATATCGGGTAAAATAACTTCTTTTTTATCTTCGCCTAAATTTGCGAGCCAGATGGGTATCAGCACGGCCTTTTCCTCCAAATCTTCGCCCATATCGACAAGCTCCACAATAACATAGCGTATCGCATTTTGCTCGGGATCAAATAGGAGGTCGCGCACCTTTCCAACCGAATCGCCAGCTTCATTTCTTACTGGCCAACCTTTAATGTCTGCCTCGCCGTCTGTTAATTGATAACTACTTTTTGAGAGCTCTTCTAAATTGCTGTATAAAATAGTTCCTGAATCCATAATTGCTTTTTTTAAAGGGGCTATTAATAACGATGCCCAGTTTTACAACAAGTTTTTCAGGTGATGGTTTTTATGCTAAGGCGCCAGGGTACAAAAATTGGGCGGCTAAAACAAATATCGTAAAGGAGTAATTAACTATAGGTATTTGTGGTCTAGCGTTTTGTGTTGGTATTAAAAGATGTGGAAAGCAACGAAAATATTAATCGAAATAATTTTTTTTATCAGGCGGCAATCATACTGTTTAACGATTATTTTGTATAATCGTTAAAATAGAATCAGAAGTTAATGAAGAATATAGCTGAATTTAGAATGTCATTAAAAGAAGATAGGCCTGATAGTAACATATCAGTTCAATTGCGCGCACTCTGGTATGATGCAAAAGGAGATTGGCATACGGCCCATAACCAGGTCGACCATTTAGGCGATGTTGCCTCTGCCCGCATCCACGCCTACCTGCACCGCAAAGAAGGCGATATTTGGAATGCCGATTATTGGTATGCTAAAGCCGGAGAGAAAAGGCCACAATTATCATTAGACCAGGAGTGGGAAGAATTGGTACAGCATTTTTTATCATGATGGGTGTAAATCACCTATCATTTAGTTCCAGCAATAACTAATGGTATGCTGGGGAGATAATACCTGAAAACAATATTAATCTCCCAAAATCTCCAGTCATTTTATTTCGCAGGCATTTTAAATGAAGGGGGAAGTGACGCTTCATCCGCTGCCCATAGTTTATTCGGACGTTTGCCCATTACCAACTCCAATTTGCCCCCTTTCATTAAATCCTCGTGAGCAAACCACGATTTATTCCATACTTGCCCGTTCAGTTTAGCCGATTGGATGTATTTATTTTCAGGAGAATAGTTTATACAGTTTAACTCAAACTTTTTGCCATTTCCCAGGTCAAGTTTTACATTGGCAAAAGTGGGGCTGCCAATTACATACATGGGCAAGCCTGGGGTTATCGGGTAAAAACCCATCTGCGAAAATACTACAAAAGAAGTAAGGCCACCGCCATCTTCATCGCCAGGAATACCCATTAAATCATTACGGAACCATTGACTTAATAAACTCCTTACCCTTTTTTGCGTGCGCCAGGGCTGTCCCGCATAATTGTATAAGTAAGGAATGTGCATGGCAGGTTCATTACCCATAGAAAACTGCCCAACATTACCCGTATGATCAGGCAACTGCGAATAAAAATCAAATCTGCTTTTCCCAAGCGGTGTATTATACATTTTCTCCAGTTCGTCAACAAAAGCCTGTTTGCCGCCAATCATATTTACCAAATCGCCCAGGTTGTGCAACACATCCCATCGGTAAAGCCAGCCATTGTTTTCATCGTAAGTTTCTCTGGCACCAAGTCCGCCCGAAAAGCGGTAATCCAGCGGTTTAATAAATTTACCTTCCACATCTTTCGGATGAAAAAATCGGGTGTCCGGATTAAACACCGTATGGTAGCTGCTACTTTTATCTAAAAAGTATTTTGCTTCATCGGTTTTACCTAATTGCTGAGCAATATTGCCCAGGCACCATTCATCATAAACCGTACCCAGGGTAACGGCTATCGGTTGGCGTTTTTCAAAACCATGGACTTCTGCTGCGGTTTCTTTTTCACCTTCAGGTAAAGCAGGGAAATAGCCCTTATCTTTAAAAAATTGATCTAAAACACCTGCTTTTTTTGAAGACCACGGGGCCAGGGTTTTTTCGGTAATGGCTGCTTTACAATACTGATAAGCTTCATCAAGATTAAAATTTCTCAAACCCTTGTTATAAGCATCAATTACGGTGGCCGCGCCATGATTGCTGTTCATCCTCCGGCTATCACCAGTTACCTCCGGAAAAGTTGGCATCCAATGGTCTTTCATCTGTTGTGCCATTCGCAGGTAAGAATTAATCATATCGCCTTCCATTTTTGGCTCAATAATCACACGGAGTGGATGTGTTGCCCGGTAGGTATCCCAAATCCAGTCGTCGGTAAAAAATGGCATACCATTATCATTGTGCACTTTTCCGTCGAAGGCACTAAAATACTTTCCATCTTCAGATAAGCTGATCATTCTTTCGTAAGTGCGATAAAGGGATGTGTAAAATATGGTTTTGGCTGTTTCATCGGTGCCTGTTACCATGATCTTTCCAAGTGTGGCATTCCAGATATTCTTTCCTGTCTGCGCCACCTGGTTCAGGTTATAATCCTTGATTTCTCGACGGAGATTTTGTTTTGCCTGTTCTTCACTGATAAATGATATGCCATAACGTGCTTTAATCTGCCTGGTTTGAGCAGGAAATTTTAAAACAAGATAAGCATCACGGCCGGAAGCAGACTGTTCCCTGGAATCAATTTTAGTTCCATGATGCTTGCCTGATTCAAGGGGTGTTAAATCAGTTTCGAAGTAGAGGTAAACCTTGGTATTATTGTCTAGTTTCTGAAAACCACTTACAACATTTTGGCTCACCTTCAGCGCTCCGTTTCTGGTGTTTAAAACCAGGTAAGCCGGAGCATTTGTTTGCGAAAAGTTGAGCGCATATATCCCCGATTGGTGCGACGGCGCAAATTGTACATTTATCCCAAAATCATCGAGGTCAACCTCATAATAATAAGGTTTAATCACCTCATTGTCGTAGCCATAAGAAATTACGTTACCCACATTTTTGAGGTCGCCCTGAAAGGGACTCAAATTAAAGGCCGAGCTGCCCCGGTGGCTGGTAACCACAACAGGCAAACCATCTATAGTATTACTGGTAAAATTATCACGCTCCGGATAAACCCGCAATAAGCTGTTAGGTAAATGAATAGTAGGATAAGTGGGTACAAGTAAATGGCTAATGTTACCAATGTATGGGTTAACATAGTCTACGGGTTGTTTTTTAGCTTGTGCATGTGCGAAATTGATACAAGCTATTAGCAAAAATATTGCGCTCAATAAACAATATGTATATTTTTTCATTTCAAGAATTTCGATTAGGTGTGGCAAACATAACATTTTTCAAAAACGATATTTAACGCTGACGAGTTGCCGACTGTATCATTAATGATGTAAATCTTTTTAATCCTGCCTATAACAGTAAAACGATTTAGCAAATCTAAAGGAAATGATCAGTTTACCAAAAAAGCAAGAATAGAAAATGCCCTTTCCTATTTGGCCTGTTTGCATCTTATTAGGTTAATTACAATGCCTGGTGCCAAAAAAAGAGGTTACGGCTTAAGCGTAAGTGGTGTGTAAACAAAAAAGAGCGATGAATAGATTTCATCGCTCTTCGAATGTTAAATTTTTATTTATTATTTTGCTAATGAGGCAGTTTGTTCTGTACCGGTTACTGGTGAGCTCATTTGTGTTTTCATTGCTGCAAATCTATCTAGATTCAATTTTGGTGTGCTTCCCATTACTAAAGTATGTTCTCCTGTAGCGCCACTTAATTTTAAATCTGCACGGCCTTCAATTACAGTATATAAACTTTCTGTATCCGAATCGATTTCTGCAACCGCATTTCCTTTTAAGAATAACTGAAGATATTTAGTATCCAATTTGCCAGCTGTTTTTACTACGGCATTTTCAGAAGCCTGTACTCTGGAAATATTTTTTACATAAACTGTAATCTTAGCCGTATTTCTATCTACTGAACTGATTTTTAGTGCATATCCGTCTTGGATCACTTTTACTTTACCAGTGTTATCATCATTGTAGCTCACACTTTCTTTTTCTCCTTGTATCAACGTAATTTCTACATTGCCACTTACAATAACCTGGCTGATGTTTTTAGGTGCCGATATTTTGATTGGCTGTTTCTCGCCTGCCATTACACTTGTTGAGAAAATAGCAGAAGTTAAAACGATAGCTGCTAATACTGATTTTGTTAGGGTTTTGATTGAGGTTTTCATAATGCCGTTATTTATATTTTTAATTAATATTTTGTGATTGTTTTGTAGATAAGACACCACGATGGCCAAAACGTTGCAGTAGAAAACCCTCAATTATACCAACACAGCTTAATTCTCGACGAACGGGTTTAAAAATCGGGCGAAAAAGAGTTCATTTTTACGAATACTTCCATACCTATCGCTTAATTCTATGCACGATCTTAATCTTGTTGGCTTAGAATTAACAATAGCTGAACATTTGCTTTAAACGCCTGTTAAATCTTTTGCGGTAAGTTCCAGTAAATTGAGGCCATGAGAATGACCGTAAGGTTGAAAAATAAAAGAAAAATTAGCGCTGGTTAACCAGCTACGAGCCTGTAATACGCTAAACAGATAGACTGGCGGAGTTAATACCTGCCTGAAAAAAATTGACCTACCTCAATAATCCAGAAAGATGTGCTAAATCAATAATGCCAAGCTCAGAACTTGGGTTTAAATGGGCAGAATGTGAAGCATCTGCCCGTTGGGTTTCACTATAATGGCTAAAATTTAATCGATAGTTTTTCAGAAACAAGAACATTGTTTTTGTAGTACTCGAAGAACCAGGTTCCATTCTTTTTTAAAACTATGCCATTCCCGGTTCCACTGCTGGAAATGTAACAGTCCTCTACAGAGGTTTTGAGTAAGGTCATTACAATTTTAGGGCTTGCATCTATCAGTTGGTAACCATTGCTTATAGGCTGCGCATACAATAGCCCCTCTTGTTGCTCTGTTTTAACGGCAATCGGCTGACTAACTGGCGCAGATGCTGTTTTAGGCGCCACATTTGCAGGGGCAGGTGTTGGACTGGTAACCGCTGTTGGGCTGCCTGCTACATACTTAAAATCGTTAAAGGATGTAAATGCATCTTTCAATGCCATATTGTAAGAAGTTTCATATTCTTTCTCTCTGCTTTTACCTGCCTTGCTTTTTATCACTATAGCACCCTTACAATCTTTAAGTAAAAGAGTAAGATTGGTAACGAACATACTATTGTTTTCCTGCACTTCTACCACCAGGGCCTTGCATCTATCTGTTGCAATTTCTTCTGGTATTTCCGAATTATCAAAATACACAGTAAAACCTTTCTCCTCAAAAAAAGCTTTTGTTAGTGTATTTAAACCATATTGATTAATCTGTTTGAGAAAACTAAATTTCTCGGGCACAATGATGTATTTGTAATTGGCGGTATTAGACTGTGCCTGTACAGAAAAAGAGATTGCTAAAAGGACAATAAAAAGATATCTTTTCATAACGGTTAATGGAGCTTGGATAAGATTCCGCCTCAATTTATAGAATGAAACGGAGAAAATCAAATTTCAGTAACATGATACATTATTAATTCAAGGGTATTTAAGAAAGCCCCAACCAAGTTTAAGGGTATCGGTTGATTTTTATTTATCGCATTTTTATCAAAATTATCTGCAGATTTGTTATCATTGAGCCGACCAAATATCATTATTGTAATGAAGATCATCCCAATCAATCAGAAAATTCCGCTGTTTGAATAAGCAAGCATGAGACATTGAGGCTTCAATTTCGCTGTTGGTCCGCGAATACAGATCAAATATTTATACTATAGCACTGACAAAATAAACAATGAATAAGTTTCTTGTAATACTTTTTTTTATAGCCCTTAGCCAGTTTGTACAGGCAAAAGAAGTTAAGATGTCGAGTCCCGACAATAAAATAGTCCTAACCCTCAGTACAGAAATGCAGAATAAATCTGCGTTAAATTATACGGTTATGTTTAAGGGGAATGTTGTAATCGCTGCATCACCTCTTGGGCTTGAATTTGAAGGAGGAGATCCTTTGTCAGGTGGTCTGGAAATTGTTTCGGTTAGACAAAAATTGGTAAAAGGTACCTGGAAACCAGTTTATGGAGAGAAGAATATATATGCTGACCACTACAGAGGAATAACCGTCCAGTTTAAAGAGAACACAAAGCCCTTTCGTTCTTTTTCGATGGATTTTCGAGTATACAATGAAGGTGTAGCCTTTCAATATAATATAGATACGAAGAAGCAAGTAACCATTAGCCGTGAGCTTACAGGTTTCCGGTTTACTCAGGACCATCCGTCCTGGATTGCAAGGGAATCGCAGGCAAGTTATATTAAAGGGACTGTGAGTAAAACACCGAATGGTTCTGAGCGGCCTTATGTAATCGAAGTTAATCCAAACTGCTTGGTGGCGCTTGGCGAAGCTGCCTTAACCAATTTTGCTCAGATGAAATTTGACCGGTCCCCAAAAGACAGCTTATTGATAACGGCTGCGCTGAGAGGAAAATCGGTTTTTAACAGTAGTTTTTCAACGCCGTGGCGCTACGTGATGATCGCAGAATCAGCCGGGGAGCTATTGGAGAATAACTATTTCATATTAAACTTGAATAAACCCACGCCATTGAAAGATGTATCTTGGATAAAACCTGGAAAGGTAATCCGCGAGGTAACTTTAACAACGGTTGGTGGTAAGGCTTCTATTGATTTTGCTGCCAAACATCATCTCCAGTACATAGAATTCGATGCAGGCTGGTATGGCCATGAGTATGATAATGCAGCCAGTGCACTAGCCGTAAACGTAGATGCCTCAAGGTCTCCAGGCCCATTGGATCTTCAGGAAATCATTGCTTATGGAAAAAGTAAAGGCGTTGGTGTGATCCTCTATGTGAATCAAAGGGCATTAACAAAACAGATCGATACTATCCTTCCATTATATAAATCGTGGGGGGTGGCAGGATTGAAATATGGCTTTGTGAATGTAAATTCGCAGCAGAATATTACCTGGTTGCACCAGGCCATAAGAAAAGCAGGAGATCATAAACTGATGCTGGATATCCATGATGATTATCGCCCAACTGGATATTCAAGAACCTATCCTAATTTAATGACCCAGGAGGGCGTGCGTGGCGATGAAGAAAGCCCTGACAGCAAACAGGCATTAAGCACCATGTTTACTAGGATGCTGGCTGGCGCTGCTGATGCTACAAATTGTTATTTCGCACCAAGGGTAGATCAAATGGGCTCACATGCATCGCAAATGGCCAAAGCAATCTGTTTATATAGCCCATGGCAATTCGTTTATTGGTACGACCGTCCTGCCGATTCGCCGAGAGCTAAAGGAGGGGCAGGATCAGCAGCTTCTGTAATAGATGAAATACCTGATCTTAGTTTTTATGATGCTTTGCCAACCATATGGGATGATACCAGGGTACTAGATGGGAAGATAGGAGAATATGGTACTATGGCCAGAAAAAATGGAAACGATTGGTATCTGGGTACAATGACCGACAAATCGAGGAACTTCACTTTACCGCTTAATTTTTTAGAAAAAAAGACAAAGTACGAGGCTACTATTTATACTGATGATGCTTCACTCCAAACAGCCACAAAAATCCAGATCAGGAAAATGAAGGTAGATTCGTCAACTGTTCTCTCATTTGATTTAAAGGCAAAGGGAGGAGAGACCATTATTTTTAGAGCATTAAAACCCTAGCTAATTCGATGAGATAACTGAGTTATATCTTTTTTGAATTTAACGGATTAAGCACCGATATGGCAAAATACAAAATGGTGATAAATGAGGGTTTCGGTAAGCCTAAAAAATGCAGGAAAAGTAAAAGAGATGAGGTGATACAGCTTTACCTAAAAGACCTGTTGAGTAGCCTTAGCACTTACGGATCTGTTTTGCGCCGTTTTGAAAGGGTAACATTAATACCGGGAGAAGATAAAATGTAGTCTTTGGTCGAAAATTCGTCTGAGAATAAAGTCTTAAAGAAAGATTTTTGGGTAATTGAATAAGGCTATCGGTTTTTCAATTTATTGTATGGTGTCGGTTTTTTTTATAAATTTATATAATCCTTATGCAAAAGAGAAAATGTTTACCCAAGTAATATTAGCAGATGAAGAGTTAATTTCTTTATTAAAGACAGATGATAGAAGAGGCCTTCAACTGATATATAACAACTATTGGGAACAACTATACCTTGCAGCATTTAGTGTATTAAAAGATCCCGAACCGTGTAAGGATATTGTGCAAGATGTTCTATTGCAATTATGGATCAGAAGAGATGAAGTGAAAATTGATTCACTAAAATCTTACCTGTTTACCGCTGTCCGCTATAAAGTACTCACTTATATAAAGTCGGCAAATAACCGGAAGGTATTTATCGAAGATGGCGAATTGGAAAAATTGGCTGGCTTTGCCTTACAGAAAGATAACCTGAATAAACAAGATGTCGAAAAATTGCTCGAAAAAGGGATTGCTTCACTCCCAAAGCGCTGTCAGGAGGTTTTTCTGTTCAGTAGAAAGGAATTTTTGAGTAATAAAGAAATTGCCGAGAGAATGGGCATCAGCGTAAAAACTGTCGAAGCCCAGATGTCGATCGCATTAAAACATTTACGGGCAGTGATGGGAGAAGTACTTTTTCTGTTGGTGATGTTTTCGTTCCACCATACTTTTTAAAACGCGAAACCTAAAATACAGGCCACGTCAAAGGCGTATAAGCAAAATATCTACATAAAGGAGCATCCTATATTCCAGCTTCATCCCCGTTTAAAACCGCTTAAGCCCTTCATTTTAATTTTTTTTTAAATTCTTTTAGGGGTTAGGGCTTTTCATTTAGACATACCTATATGAAAAACATAATAACTGATAGTGAATTTAAAGAATTGGCAAGGAAATGCCAGGAGGGAACTGCCAGTGAAGAGGAAATAAAAGCTTTTGATGAAGTTTATGACTTACTTCTTCAAAGACATACAACATGGGATGCTAATCTTATGGGTGAGAAAGTAGCTGTTCAAAACGAAATATACCAGTCACTCATCAATAAGGTTGATGATCAACAAAAAAATATCCGCGTGTTTCCATTATGGAAATATTTATCTGCCGCCGTTCTTTTAATTGTTGCTGGCTTCAGCGTTTATTTTTTCGCGATTAAAACAAAAATGGAAGATCAGCATCAGCAGGCTGTTATTCTACCTGGCAAAAATAATGCAATCCTGACTTTGGCCGATGGAAAAAAAGTTAATTTAAATGAGGTAGGGAATGGTGCTTTGTTGAAACAGGCTGGAATTCAGATTACAAAATCGGCTGATGGCCAATTGTTGTATAAGGTATTGAATGATGTAGAAAAAACAGCCAAGTTAGTCTCCTATAATTTAGTGGAGACCCCAAGGGGTGGGCAATACCAGATTATCCTGCCTGATGGTACCAAAGTTTGGCTTAATGCAGCTTCCTCATTAAAATTCCCATTGTCATTTGCCTCTATGGAAGATCGTAAAGTTGAACTAAAAGGAGAGGCCTATTTTGAAGTAACCAAAGATAAAATACATCCATTTAAGGTTATCAATGAAGGACAGGAAGTAAAAGTGCTGGGTACACATTTTAATATTAATAGCTATGAAGATGAGGGTGCGATTAAAACAACCTTACTAGAGGGAAGCGTAATCGTAACCTCTGATTATGCTAAAAATGGAGTAAAGGCTGAAGTTAAGATTAAACCGGGAGAGCAGGCCATATTAACTGAGAAAGGAATAAATGTGGTAGAGAAAGACGTAGAGGCAGTGATGGATTGGAAAAACGGGGATTTTATATTTCAGCAGGAGAGTTTAAAGCAGATCATGAACAGGGTAGGCCGATGGTATAATGTAGACGTAGTTTATGAAAAAGATGTAAATGCTGGATTGACCTTTAGCGGTCAGATGTCAAGGTCGAAAAATATCAAAGAAATCCTTAAAAATTTAGAATCAACCGGGGAAATCGAATTCGAAATCAGCGGATCAAAAATCAAAGTAAAGAATAACCAATAATAAAAATATCAACAAACCAAACTAACCGATTAATTTACTAACCAAACCAACCGTAATGAAAGCTTTTCCTTAACTTTTACAAAAGCATAGCTTAAAAAATAAGCCAAGAGTGTGCAACCACTCTTGGCTATGGTTTAATGCTATTCATCAGACCCGAATAAATCGGGAATTGCAAAACAATTATTAATGAAACCCTGAGCATGCCCAATTCCTAACTAGACAATCGGCATACTCGTATTAAACTCATTCAAATGTATGAATTTTTACTTTAAAAGGCTATACAGGCCACCAGCTCGTATTGCCCAAATTTTGCTCGTAATGAAACTAATCATTGTGTTATTAACAGCTACATTTTTGCAGGTAAGCGCAGGCACTTATGCCCAGAACGTTACCCTGAAGGAGAAGAATGTCAAATTGGTGGCCATATTTAAAGAAATCCGTAAGCAAACCGGTTATGATTTTATTTATAGCGACCGCATGCTGGAAAATGTAGCGCCGGTAAACTTAAACCTGACGAATGTTCCATTAATTGAAGCATTGAATAAAGCTTTCGAGAACCAGCCACTTTTATATGAAATTGAGAATAAAACCATTATAGTAAAAGCTAAACCGGCACAAAACTATGGCTTTGCAAATCTGCTGCGTGTAATTACAGGTACTGTAACCGACGAGAACGGTGGTCCTTTACCTGGTGTTACCATCAGGAGCAAGAAGACAGGTTTAATTGTAAGGACAGATAAGGATGGGAAATATGCGATTTCGATCAACGATAATGCAGACGAACTTATTTTTTCTTTTATCGGCTTAGAATCAAAAACATTACGGGTTCCAGATAAGAATATTTTAAATGTACAACTTAAATCATCTGTTGAAAGGCTAGACCAGGTAGTGGTTACAGGTACTGGTATAAACAGGAACAAAGAAAGTTTTACGGGTGCAACTGCTACCTTTACCGGTGCGGAGCTAAAGGCAATCGGAAACAATAATATCATTGCGAGTTTGAAGGCTTTAGACCCCTCTTTTATTGTACTTGATAATGAATTAAAAGGTTCTAACCCCAATGTGCTGCCTACACTTGAACTTCGGGGTAAAACCACCGTTTCTGAGCTTTCGTTAAAAGATCAATTTGGTACCGATCCAAACCAGCCACTCTTTATTCTAGATGGTTTTGAAACCACTTTGAGTACGATTATCGATTTGGACATGAACCGCGTGGCCTCCGTAATTATTCTTAAGGATGCGGCTTCCACAGCTTTGTATGGGTCAAAAGCAGCTAATGGTGTAATCGTAATAGAAACCATTAAACCGGTACCGGGTAAATTGCGCTTTTCATATAACAGTGATTTAAGGGTTGAAGGACCTGATCTCACCGTTTATAATATGATGAATGCTGCAGAGAAATTGGAATTTGAAAAACTTTCTGGAAGATATAATATTGATGATGTTAAACAACAGCTTACCTTAGATTCGGTATACAATGTGCACAAAGCTGCTATCGCAAGGGGTGTAGACACCTATTGGTTATCTGAGCCGCTCCGTAATATTGTAAGCCAAAACCATTCCATTAATGCAAGTGGTGGCGATGAGGCTTTCCGCTACGGGGTGAGTTTCAATTATAAAATTAATCCTGGGGTAATGAAAGGTTCTACCCGTAATACATGGGGAAGTAACATCAATTTGAACTATCGAAAATCGAAGGTCAACATTAACAACTCATTCTCTATAAACGGAAATAATAGTACAGAATCTCCTTATGGTAACTTTTCTAATTTTGTAAATGCGAACCCTTATTATGAGAAAAATACCACTAATCCCAGTTTAGATAACGCAACAACTTTTTCAACAGTTTTTACCACTAAAGCGATAACGGTTCCAAATCCACTTTACAACGCTTCATTGCCTTTTAAAAACGAAGGAACGGGAATGAATTTAACAAACAATTTATCAGTACAATATGATATCCTTCCGAAATTTAGGTTGAACGGAGGTTTCTCCATATCGAAAGGTGTTTCCGAACTTGATATATTTACCTCACCCGATCATACAGATTATGCGGCGTTAGCACCTGTTCTGCGTGGTAAATATTCCAATAGCAAATCTAATAACTTTAGCTATAGTACAAACGCCTTATTAACCTACGGTAATGTATTTGGAGGTAAACATTCAGTTACAGCCAATTTAAGAGGGCAGTTTAGCCATAACTATTCCAGTTTCGAAAATTTTGTTGCTCAGGGATTCCCTACACAAACAGATCCTGTTTTAAGATTTGCCTATGGGTATGAACTCAATGGAATGCCAAGTGCATCCAGTTCTGCTTTCCGAAGTGTAAACGCAACCGGATCTGTTAACTATTCTTATGCCTCACGTTATCTATTCGACGCTTCGTATCGTTTAGATGGTTCATCCTCTTTTGGTAAAAATGATCCTTGGAGTCCTTATTGGTCTGCTGGTATTGGCTGGAATGCGCATCGCGAAACTTTCTTGAAAAAACTAGATGTAGTGAGCCGTTTAAAGCTTTACAGCAATATAGGTGTAACCGGAAACCAGACCATGGGAGCCGCGCCTAATAATACAATTTATCAGTATTTAAGGGCCTATAACCAAGCTGGATTGGGTATCAGTATGCTTACATTGGGTAATCCAGATCTATTGCCATCAAAAACTACCCAAATAAGTAGCGGTATCGATTTTGGTTTCTTTGAGGATCGTCTTACAGGTTCTTTAACTTCTTATTCTAAGGTTACAAACAATATGATTGTTCCTGTAGATTATCCTACATCTTCAGGTGTTGCCAGTTATTCGATGAATGTAGGTAAATTAAAGACCTTGGGAACTGAATTTAGGTTGAATTATGCGGTGATCAATAATCGTGCAGGCCGTATTATTTGGCGGGTTGGTGTAACAGGAGCAAGAACCAATAGTGTATATGTTGGTTTTGGCGATGCATTAAAGAAAATGAATGACAAAATGATAGCGGAGGCGGCACCAGCGGCGCCTGGGGAGCTAAAAAGGGTAGTAAGCGATAAAACTTTAACCCGTTTCCAGGATGGAGCCAGCCCTAATGATTTATTTACCGTTATCTCTTTAGGTATTGACCCCGCTACTGGCCGTGAAATGTATTTAACAGCTGATGGAGGGAGTACGACAGATTATACACTTGGGCTTAATACTAAAGTGGGCAGTTCCAGACCAATATTAGAAGGTGTTATCTCAAACAATTTTACCTATAAAAATCTATCCGTGCAGCTAACAATGCGTTATAAATTAGGTGCCAATGTTTTCAATTCAGCACTGCTTGAAAAAGTTGAAAATATCGATTTCAATGATATTGTGAACAACCAGGATAGGCGTGCCTTGTACGATAGGTGGAAAAAACCTGGCGACATTACCCAATTCAAGAACATCTATATGGGCGATCCGAATGTAAGGTCAACCGAGATGTCAAGCCGCTTTCTTCAGAAAGAAAACTCACTTTCACTTGAATCAATTAATGTGAACTATAGCTTTTTAAATGCCAAATGGATGAAAAATATGGGTATGACAAACCTAAATTTATCTGCTTATACAAATGATATTTTCCGCTTCTCAACAGTTAAACGCGAGCGGGGGATTGAATATCCATTTGCACGTTCCGTGTCATTTAGTTTAAGGGCTTCATTCTAATTTATAGGAATAATGAAAAAAAATTACAGAAACATCATCATCTTAATTTGCGCCATAGTTGCGATCTCTTCTTGTAAGAAATATTTAGAGATACAGCCTGAAGACAAACTTCTTGAAGAACAGGTTTTCACTTCAGCTAAAAATATAAAGGCCTATTTAAATGGTACTTATGTAAAACTGGGAGGAAATACCTTATATGGCGAAAACCTAACATTAACCATTCCAGACCTATTGGCGCAGCGTTATAATATGATTCCTGCAAACGGAACTGGTGTTAATATTTATAACCAGTATGCGGTATATGCTTATGCTAGTGGTGCGGTAAGCACTAAAATGGCTGAAATCTGGACCAATGCCTATAGTGCTATTTTTAATGTGAACAGGTTCATGGCCAATCTGACAAAATATCCTGGTGTACTAGATGCAAGAACAGATTCTACCTATCGTGGCGAAGCATTGGCCATAAGGGCGATGTTGCATTTTGATATGCTTCGTTTATTTGGCCCTATGTATAACTCTGCCGATTCTGCCAGTTCTGCTATTCAAATGATCCCCTACGCTACATCGGGAGAAATCACCGTAGCTCCTTTCTTTCCAGCCAATAGAATAATGGATCACATTATGGCTGATTTAAGTAAGGCCGAAAGTTTGCTCTCCAACGATAAGACAATGAATCAAGACAAAAAGTATAAGTTTACCTATTATTCGGTAAAGGCTTTACAGGCAAGGGCAAATCTATACAGAGGCAATAAGGCTGAGGCTTTGGCCTGTGCATTGGTGCTTATCAACTCGAATAAATTTCCTTGGGTAGATAAAATTAATATCCTGAACGAAAAAGGTAGTCCCGATAAGATTTTTTCTAGTGAAATGATTCTTGGGGCCTATAACCCTGATCTTTATAAGGAGGGGAATGGTCAACTGAAGATTTTTAGTGCTGGTTTAGCCGATAATAGTATTCTGGCACCAAAAGACGAACGTTTAACCGCACTGTTTAGTCCAGAACTTACCGCCGATTATAGGTTCTCTTTCCAGTTTTGGGATGCGCCGGCAAGTAAAACATACAAAACATTTTTAAAGTATGCTGATGTGGAAGACAAAACCAAACCCTTTAGAAATACGATCCCTTTGTTAAAATTGAGCGAGATGTATTATATCGCAGCAGAATGTGAACCGAACATGACTATCGCAAGCAGTTATTTAACCGCAGTCCGGTCAAATAGAGGTATTAATACCGTAGCTTTCCCGGTTACTGCTACTCCGACAGAAATATTGAAGGAGTATCAAAAGGAGTTTTTTGGTGAAGGCCAGTTATTCTACTATTATAAGCGGAATAAGGTAGCTACTATTCCTAATGGTAACAAGGTAAGTGATACTGATAGTCCCTTCTCAATGACCGCTGCCGAATATGTTGTGCCAATTCCAACCACTGAAATTTCAAACCGTTAATCAAAAAAATCATGAATAAACTTATTTATAAAATCGCTATATTACTAATGGCTGTTTCATTGGTCTCATGTGAGAAAGGGCTAATAAACTTTGATAATGAAAAAGTTGACGTTTATTTCTTTGATGCCGGAAGAACATATGCACCAAATGTCGATTCTTCTTATGTATCGTTTACTTATGTAACCAAACCCGACACCGTAAAAGACGTGGTGGTTGCAATTACAGGTCTAGCCGCAGACCATGAAAGGCAATATAAGGTTGTCGTTAATGAGTCGTCAACAGCTATCGCGGGAATCCATTATCAGGCATTACCTGAAAAGGTTGTCATCAAAAAGAACGCCATTAGAGATACCATCAAGGTAAAATTGATCCGTACGCCCGATATGAAAAGCAAGAGTTATGTTCTTGTTCTCGATCTGTTGCCGACGGAGAACTTTGGCATTAGCTGGAAAACCAGATTAGTTGGGGGGAAGCCAATCAGTACCATCAGATATAAAATTAGATTCGACGATGTGGTAAAACAACCTAAATACTGGCTTACCAATGCCTTTGGCACATGGACACGGACAAAAATGTTTTTCGTAAGTGATCTTCTAGGCATACCGGCTGACTATATGGAGACTGCCCGTAACACTGGGGAGCTTAATTCCTATGGCAAAGTAGTAAAACGTGAACTAGACCGGTTAGCCAGTATAGGTCAGACCGTTTTAGATGAAAATGGACTGCCAATGACTATGGGGCCAGGTTCTAACTAATTGTTTGTTTTCTAATAAATGAAGATTGTTATGATAAAACCATCATGGGCAAACGCTACAAAACGCAAATAATAAGCCCATGATAGCTTCATCACCGTTAAAAATAAACCGAGCTTTTGCGAGCTCATTAATGCCATCGAAAACAATGAGCAATAAATTAATAATTATATACTGATGAAAAAATATGTATACGCCTGCTTATTGGCGGCTTTTACTTTGTTGACCTATTCTTGTAAAAAGGATATAGGCAATTATGATTACCATGAAATTAATGAGGTTAAATTTAGCTCAGAATTAGATGGGAAAATTTCGGTCCTAACGCTTACACAATTAACCATTAATCCTAAGATTGAGTTTACCCAGGATGCTGCTGTTACTGATCCAAATCGTTATTCATACGAATGGGTATATGTAATAGACGCAACGGTAAAAACATTGGCCAAAACAAAAGACCTGGATGTGTTTATAAGTGAAAAGGCAGGTACTTATAGTGCCTATTATAAAATTACGGATAATGTTACAGGAGTGGTGTTTAGAAAGAGTTTTTCGCTAGAAATCAGGAATGTATACAATGAAGGCTGGTTGTTAATGACCGATGTGAATGGTAAGGCAAGGGTAGATATGCTTGCCAGACAGCGAGGTGGAGAATTCATCGTAGTAACTGATTTATTGACAAAAGCAAACACTGGCCTTGAATTAAAGGGCAAGCCAAAAGTCGTTTACAGTTACAACTGTGGGGCGCTCCTTGGCGTTGGGATTAATTTGCCTTATGCCATCTACTTTGGAACTGATCAGAGCGTAGACCGGGTAAACCCCGAAACTTTTGCTTGGCAGCCTAACTATAATGTAAAGTATGAAGTGTTGACGCCTTTGCCATCAAATTTCAGTATTGACTTGATAAAACGTGTAAATGGACCATCCATTAACGGCTGTTACATGATTTCATCAACCGGCGATGTTTATTATACTTCTCAGGCACCAGCTAATAAATACAGTCAAACACTTAATTTTGACGCTACTGACGGGCCATACAAAGTAGCCCCTTTTATTGGCGGAAACGAAAATTTTGTAACACCAGCGATTTCTCAGTACAACTACTTTTATGATGTTCAACATAAAAGGTTTAGAAGACATTTAAGTGTAAACGATTCCAAACTGTTGGCCGTTCCCGAGCCTAATGGAAGTGTAAGCCAGCCGCTTTTATTCTCTTATGCCAATACAGGAAAAGATTTAATATACATGACCTTGGCAAAAAACAACCAGGTAAATGTGATATTAAAAGATCCCCTTACCGCTAAATATTACCTGGCCCGTTTTGAGGCACATACCGCCAAGCAACTTTACTATCAGGAAATTGTAGGCAAAGATTTCGATAAGGCAGAAAACTTCGCTGTCAGCAATCAAACAGGCTACCTTTTTTACAGTGTTGGCGGAAAACTGTATCTGTATGATACTTCTCCGGCAACACCTTTATGTACTGAAGTGTATGATTATGGTGCTGCAAAAATCAGCGTTCTGAAATTTCAGATTTATCATTTGACCGGTGCCAATTATCCGATCACCGAAACAGACAAACTGGTGGTGTGTAGCTATGATCCGGCACTTCCCGAGGGTGTTAACGGAAAATTGGAGAAGTTTTCTATCCAAAATGGTGGCGCCGGGTTAACAAAAGAACCAAACTATACATTTACCGGTTTCGGCAAGGTACAAAGCTTGCATTACAGAGAAAGATAAACAGCAAAAGCAGATGAAAAAATTGATTTTATATGCCGCATTAATTTGCGGACTGGGAAGTTCATTGCCCATTTTGGCCGATGAAGGGGTAAAAACAGTGGTGAAGGGGGAGATGTCGGGACTGAGGGGAGGCGCGAGCCTTTTTATCGAAGATTTTGGCATGATCCAAAAAGGAAGAGCAAATTATACTAACGGTCGTTTCAGCATGGAAACGACCCTTACAAAACCCGAATTCTGTATTTTAACCACAACCGATCCAATTGTACAGGGTTTTAATGCCTTCTTGAAACCTGGAGATGACATCTTGATTTCGGTAAAGGATAAAAATGTGGTATTCTCTGGAAAAGGAAGCAGCTTAAACCAGTTTCTCTTTGAGCTTACCCGAAAGTATGATTACAAGAATAAACAGTACAGCGCTACAGAAGTTTATACCAACCGGGTAAATGCCATAAAAACCTCAAATAACGAAGAGGTAAAACTAAACAAAGCTGTTTTATTGGGCTATGCACAAGGCGAATACCTCGATAAAGTCTGCGCGCCTTATATGGAAGCAAAGGTTTCGGGAGAAACAGACCTCATTAACAAAATCAACTTCGTTGATCTGGACATCAGCTTATTACCAGAAATTGTGACTTACTACAATTGGTTTAAAACAATTAATGAGATCATGTATGCTAAAATGGAAACAGGCAAACTACAGGTGCGTAATTCAAATACCTGGATTGCCGATTTTGCAAATACCATTAGTAATCAAAAATTAAAAGAAACTTATATTGTTAAGTTGTTGGAATATGCCTTTTTAGAAGATGATATTTTTAAAATAAAGGACTTGGCTAAGGAATCGATGGGGCTGGTTAAAGATCCCTCCAATCTTGGAAAAATCAATGCAATTACCAGCAAAGCTGCAACCGTAACGCGCTATAATGACGCCTTACCTGGGACCGATTTTAGCGCCTATACCTTCCAAAAACCAGATGGTTCGGTAGCTAAAATCTCTGATTATAAAGGCAAATATATTTTAATCGATATCTGGAGCACCTGGTGCCATCCCTGCGTAGCAGAAATGCCCTTTCTTAAAAAATTAGAACATGAAATGGTAGGAAAGGATATTGCCTTCATCTCGTTAAATGGAGATATTAAAGAAGCCTACTGGCAAGATTTTATCAAAAAAAGAAACTTAACCGGAAATCAATTATGGATGAACGGTGGTCTTGCCGCAAATCCTTTCTTTAATAAAATTGGCAGAACCGGCATTCCCCGTTTTGTCATCATTGATAAAGAGGGTAGGATGCTAAATGCCAAATGCTGTCAACGCCCATCTAACCCTGTTCTGAAGGTTTATCTGAATGAATTACTAAGCAAAAATAACTGATGAAAAAATTATTAATAATTGCCGCCCTGCTTTTAGCAAAGGTTTCGTTTGCGCAGATGAGCGAAATCCGTGGCGTGATGAAAAATGGCACCCAAAAGGATATCTATCTTTATAGTATTGTAGATGGGAAGCCCGAATTATTAGCCGGCACTCAACTGGGCGAAGATGGTTCATTCGGGTTTCTGTTTACGCCCACCAATGAGGGCTTTTATACCGTAGGTTATTCAAAAATGGAAAAAGGGTCTCTTTTTCCGATATATGTGAAAAAAGGCGATAAGGCTGAGATTGCAATTGATAAAAGAAGAATGATGTTTGTAGGGAAACAAACGCCTGAAAACACCATTCTTTCATCATGGAATACCTTAACACAGGAGCTAAAGGTAAAATCTGTTTATTTTATGGAGCCGCCATTAAGTACCTATCAGGATTTTTTTCCTGAATTAACCAAAGTTGCCGCCCAGGCCGATGAATTTAGAAAGACGATTAAAACCAAGAATGAAGTTTTTAACCGCTTGATGACCGCAGTGACCTATTTCGATTTAGATTATTATGCCATGCACTTTGTCCGTACTCCACGTAAAACAGGATTTCAAGCAAAGAAAGAAGATTATGTACCTTATTATAACTCGATCCTAGCGGAAAATAAATTCAAAAATGACGATGTCTTATCGTATTTGTTTGGTGAGCTATTAATAAATGAATATGCTGATTGGGCAGGCGGCAGGAATACGAATATCGACAATAGATTAAAATTCTTTACTACCGATAGGCAAAAAGGGGTATATATCTTGTTTAAGCAGACCCCTTTCATACAATCCTACCCGCAGTATGAAGGTCTGGTTAAAAGCTTTGGCCAATATTTTCAGTCGCCAAGCCTAAAATCTAGAGTTGATGCATTGGGGGCTAAATTGTACATCACTACCGCAGGAGGTAAAGCCGTTGATTTTACTTTCGAGGATCAGAGCGGTAAAATGGTTTCATTGAGTGATTTTAAAGGCAAAGTGGTTGTGTTAGACATCTGGGCAACCTGGTGTGCGCCTTGTAAAGCAGAGATTCCTTTCTTAAAGAAACTGGATGCAGAACTACATGGTAAAGATGTAGTTTTTGTGAGCATTTCTACCGATGAGCAGAAAGACAAAGAAAAATGGCTGAAAATGGTTAGCGATATGAAGCTTTCAGGGGTGCAGTTATATGCAGGCGGTTTTGTTAATAAAGTTACCGATTTCTATAAGATTACAACCATTCCGCGCTTTATCGTGATTGATCGGGAAGGAAAATTAATCAATCCTAATTCACCCCGCCCTTCTGAGCCAAAACTAAAAGCATTGCTTGAAACCGAATTGGCAAAAGCTAAATAAAGCTATGAAAAAATTGATGCTTGCCCTAAGTGGCTTAATGTTGAGCCTTTGCTGTTCAGCACAAATGACCCAGATCTGGGGGACAGTGAAATCAGAAGGTTTTAACGATAAAGATATTACCCTTTACGAAATCAATGATGGGGAGACCAGAGAAATTACAAAAACCAGTTTGGCCAAAGATGGCTCTTTTGGTTTCATGTTCAATCCTGCTAAAGAAGGTTTTTATGCAATTGGCTGGGGGGAATTTATCAGGGGAAAGTTTCCGGTTTATTTAAAAAAGGGAGATAAGACAGAAGTTGCCATCAATAATAGAACTATTGATTTTATTGGTAAGCAAAGCCCTGAGAATACCGTTTTATACAAATGGGCCAAGATGACGGATTCTATCAGGTATAATTCCTTCCATTCGATGCAGATGTATGATGAATTCTTTCCTGCCTTGACAAAACTGGTTGCCCAAGCGGAAATATTTAAAAAAACGATCCATACGCCCAATACAGTATTCAACGCTTCGATGAAACAGATTATTGGATACGGTTTAGATTTATATGCTTTAAATTTTCTGGCTATCCCTAGAGGGGGCACATTCATTAAAAAAGAACAGTTGCCGCCTTATTACAATAGGATAATAGAACCCAAAAAGTTTAAAACTGATGCTGTATTGGGAATGCTTAATGGTCAGCGTTATATCGATATGTATGTCAACTTTGCGATGTCAGGTAATAAGGAAACTTATGCCAATTCTGCCATATTAAGCCGCGGAACAATAGATCAAAGAATGATGACCCTTGATAACGACGCGATCAAAGGCGCTTATATGCTAAGTAAGGGTAAAATGCCTGCCAACTATAGCGCTTACCAGGAGTTTATGGATAAGTATGGAAAGTACTTTCAAACGACTTACCAGAAATCAGTTGTAGAAGAACTGGGGACAAAACTTTACAACAGTGTAATCGGACCTAAACCCGGTATCAATTTCACTTACCCTGATCAAAAGGGGAAAATGATTTCGCTAAATGATTTTAAAGGGAAGGTAGTGATAGTTGATGTATGGGCCACCTGGTGTGCACCCTGCAAACAGCAGATTCCTTACCTAAAAAAGATGGAGGAGGCGTATAAAGGCAAAGATGTAGCCTTTATATCGGTTTCAGTTGATTATCCGAAAGATAAACAAAAATGGCTGACCGCGCTGAAAGAGCTGGATTTGAATGGCCTACAATTGTTTGCCGGTGGCTGGACTAAAATAACCAAAGACTATGCTATTTCAGTTATCCCAAGGTTTATGGTATTTGATAAAAAAGGAAATGTAGTATCAACAGATTCGCCTCGTCCTTCTGATCCAAAATTGAAAGAATTGATTGAAAAAGAACTGGCAAAAACGGATTGACAATCTTCCAAGATAAAACAATAATGTTTACGGTTTGATGTGGTTATTTTTCTTCTATCTAACCATTAAAGCACAAATATATTCTAATGAAACCATCATGAGCAAACGCTCACAAACAGCAATGAATACGCTCATGATAGCTTCATAACCTTTAAAAGACAAATTATATTCCAATGAAAAAGATTTTATTAAGCGGTTTCCTCTTATTCAGTACCCTGAACGTTTTTTCGCAAGGAATTGAGTTTGAACACACATCCTGGAAAGAGGCAGTAAAAAAGGCAAAAGAACTAAACAGGCCTATTTTTGTGGATGTGTACACCAGTTGGTGCGGTCCATGTAGAGTGATGGCTGCACAGGTATTCACAAGATCCGAAATAGGGGCGAAGTACAACAAAGGTTTCGTAAATGTAAAAATCGATGCAGAAAAAGGCGAAGGCATTGCCCTGGCAAAGAAATACGAAGTACATTCTTACCCCACTTATTTGTTCATTAATCCAAATGATGAAACCTTAGTAGATCGATCTAAAAGTTCGATGCCCGCTGCAGACTTTAAAGACTTGGCCGATAAAATGCTTGCGAAGTATGCAGGAAAAAAAGAAATAAGTTTAGACGAATTGGAAGCTAAATATAAAGCCGGTAATTATGACGAACTTTTTGCTCAAACTTATATTAAGCGCTTAAAAGCTTCAGGAAAATGGACTGGTGCAGCAATAAGCCGATATATTGAAAAATTTGTAACCACAACACCCTCTACAGCTCAACTATTTTTCATGGGATCTAATTTCACCAATGGCGCTGATTCAGTTCTGTATCATTATATGATCAACAATTATAAGCGCATTGATGCTGTTTTATGTAAAAATGATGGTATTGCAGCAGCTTCTTTTTATCGGGTAATTCGTGAAGAAACGAAAAGCAGGGCCGAAGATATTATTGGGAGCAAACAATCGGTTTCTGCAAAAGAAGCCGGATTGAACAAGCTTTTCGAAAATCTTAAAACTGTTGAAATCGGTGATAGGGGCAACAAAAAAGTCCTGGAATATAAAATCAGATTATACAGTTTAAATGCTGATACCGTTCAGCTTTTAAAGGCTTCACGGACCTATATCACACAATTTTTATTGCCCGCAAATAAAACTTCTTCCATAGGAAGTGAAACCATAATAAATGACAAAAATGCGCCTGAACCTGTAGTTCCTATTGATTCAATCAGAATTTCTGACTATTGCTCAAATTATGCGGTTACTTTATCCAAGCTCTCTAAGGATGTTATAGATAAAGAGTTAGCCACAAGCTTACTTAAAAAAGCAATGATATTGAGCAGTAATTCGGTAGCGGTTAAAAGCAAAATGAATTTAGCGGCTTATTATTTTGGTGAAAAAGAGGCCGCCATTGAGCAGCAATCGAAACTGATAGCGGAAATGAAAAGCAGTAATGATGAATACTTGAAAGCTGCAGAAATTATGATGCAGAAAATGAAAAATAACGAGCCTAAAATTTCTGGTTTCTCCTCCCGTCCGAAGCCAAAAAAACATTAATCCAGTTATAATATGAAACAGCTATTTACAATTGTAGTATTGATGGTATTAAACACCTTTACCTTTGCTCAAACGACTGAAATAACAGGTGTGCTTAAACCTAATCTCAACAAGGTTGTGTATCTCTTCCAAATAGAAGACGGAGAAACCAAACTTGTTAAATCGGTTAAATTAGCAGAAGATGGGGCTTTTATCTTTTCCTTCGACCCTTCCTATGATGGTTTTTATATGGTCGGTGGATTTACTGCTCTGGCCGGACAATTTCCTTTGTACCTGAAAAAAGGAGATAAAGCGCAGGTATCGATCAATAATCGAAAAATAGAATTTATTGGTCAACAAACCGATGAAAACACTGTCTTAGCGGGATGGAATTCAATTGCGGATGAACTTAAAAGCAAGCCACTTTTTTTTAATCTTATTAAAGGCAAAGCAGCCGAATTTCAAACCAATATCCGCACGAGGAATACCAGATTTAACCTGTTGATGAAGCAGGTTGTTGATTATGAACTGGATTTCTACAGACTCAATCAGATCAAAAAAAATATAGAGCCTGCAGCTGAAAGCCAGTCGGAATATAGTAAAGTCCTTCTTGTTAAAGATAAATTTAAAAACGATGATGTGTTTTTCTATCCTAACGGTAAAGCATTGATCAGCTTATATGCCGATTACGCAGCGGGTGTAAATAAAACCGAAGATGGTACTGATTTTCTTTCTACCGACCGTCAAAAAGGGACTTATATTTTTAATCTGAAGAGTACTAAGGTTAAAACCTACGCGCAATTCGAGGAAATGGTAAATAAGTATGGGAAATACTTTCATTACCCAAGTTTAAAAACCAAAGTCGATGCCTTGGGAACTAAACTGTATAATGCTACGCCTGGTCGGAAAGCTGCCAATTTTAGCTTTCCTGATCAAGATGGAAAGATGGTTTCGCTGAGCGATTTTAAAGGAAAAGTAGTTTTAATTGATGTTTGGGCAACCTTTTGTGGACCTTGTTTAGCCCTGGTTCCAGCCCTGAATAAATTAGAAGCAGAACTTCATGATCAAAAAGATATTGTTTTTATCGGTGTTGCACAGGATGGCCCAAAAGGAAAAGCTACCTGGTTAAAGTTAATTAAGGAAAGAAAGATGGGGGGAATTCAATTATTTGTCGGCGGAGCGAATAATGTATTGGCTAAAGACTATAAAATTAAAGTAATGCCGCGTTACCTGATTTTTGATCGCCAGGGAAATGTAGTGACCACTGAAGCCCCGCTTCCAAATAATCCGGCATTGAAAAAATTGTTGCTCGCTGAAATAAGTAAATAAAATGAAGAAGTTAATTATATTTTTAATATGCCTGTATTCGATCAGGCCAGCCTTTGCGCAAAATAATAATTTCAATATCGGGCAATTGGAGGGCGAAGTTAAATCAGGCATCCAAAAGGCTTACGCTGCGTCCGTTCAGATTGCCAACGTCGATTCAGCTAACCGGAAAGTCGGCGGGTATTTTAGCGGCGTGGTAGTAGATGCCGACGGACATATCCTCACCGCTGCCCATGCTGTTACGCCAAATGCCTTGTATCTGGTTACTTTTCCAGATGGCCGTGCGTTTAAAGCGAAAGGTTTAGGGGTTATTCATTCCATCGATGCAGCTATGATCGTGATTACCGAAAAGGGTAAATGGCCCTTCGCTAAAATGGGTTGGTCATCGATACTGGAGCCCAATATGCCTTGTATCAGTATTGCCTATCCCGGCAGTTTAATAACGGTTACAAAACCAACCGTTAGACTTGGCCAGGTTGCAGAGCTGAAGCACGAAACAGGATTTATGCGATCTACCTGCTTAATGGAACCGGGCGATTCGGGAGGTCCTCTTTTTGACCTAAAAGGAAGGGTGATCGGCATCCACAGTCGGATAAGTCTAAATATAGATGTAAATTTAGAAGTTCCGGTAGATCATTTCAGGAAATACTGGACCGCCTTAAAAACACCAGCGGTTCATACTGCGTTTATACCGGAAGATAAATTTAAGGTTGATAAAAAAGTAGATCAGGTGGAGCCAATTCCAGAAATGGAACAGCTTATTTCGAGCATTGAGCCGTCGCTTTCAGCTTTAAAAAACGTATTTACCGTTAAAGATTCATCGTTTAATATTAGCATTCTGGGCACCCTGGTAAATTTAAAAGGGATTGTAGCTGAGTCAGATCTAAAAGGAAAAAGCTTTTTTATTAGCAAATGCTCCATGGTAGGGCCAAACCCGAAGGTTGAAATGGCCGATGGCAATATGGTAGCAGCTCAGGTATTGAGCCGCGATGACGCAAATGACTTGGTGCTTCTTCAAATCCCTCAAGAAATTGCCGGTGGGGTAAGTTTAATCAATTTACAAATTGATTATGCATTTGATAAACTCGGTAGTATTTTAATTTCACCAAAACCGCATGTCGCAGGTGAGATAAGTGTGCTTGGGAATGTTAAGGTGCGGGTGCCAAAATCGGCGGCTTCTTATTTAGGTGTTGGGGTTAACTACAGGACTGACGACCGTGTCATTGTTGTAACCGGTTTATATCCTTTAGCGAACGAAAAGAAAAATATAAAAGCGAATGATATTGCTGCTATGGATGTGTTGAAGAAGATCAATAACCGTCCAGTATTGACAATTGATGATATTCCAGATGAATTGTCGAAATACAAAACAAATGATACAGTTACCCTTCAATATGCTAAAAAGTCAGCTGTTTTATATACTCAGAGTTTTATGCTTAGCCCCCGTAATGTAAAAACGAGTGCTCAGGAAGACAAATTTACAGATGGTAAAAGTGAGCGGCGAGATAACTTTAAGGAAGTATTGGTACATGATGGAAAGCTAAAGCCATCTGAGTGCGGAGGCCCCTTATTTGATGCAAAGGGCAACTTCTATGGCATTAACATCGCCAGGTTAAGCCGTACAAGCAGTTTAACAATTCCAGCGCCTGTTATTGTAGAATTTGTGAAAGGAATAACGCTATTTAAGAGTAAAGAGAAATAATGTGAAATGCTTACAGGTAAAACAACTAACAAACTCATGATAAGCACGCCAAAAAAAAGAAAAACCAATAAAAAAGTAGTAGTAGAAGACACAGTGCCCACGAACGGTCTGTGTGGAACGCGGGTCACCAGGGATACACCGCTTATTGAGCTGATGAGTTTGGTTGAGGGCCAGTTAATAGAGGATGAAAAGGGGCAGGTTGGCACACTATTGAATATTGAGATAAAAAGCTACAGGGTAGAAACCCATATTTATTTAAAGCTTTCCTTATATCCGAAAATGATCCTGATTATTAAGTGATAAAACGCGTATATTTAACATAACATTTCAATAAAAATACATAATTGAAGGATAAAGACTCCTGTAATTATCTTTAATGAAGTGCTTGGCTGATTTCAGGACGAGCACAAAGCCCAAGATTGGTGGCAATTTCGATGCTGTTTAGATCTTCACTTCTAAAAAATTAAATTTATGGATTCATCTAATCCTCAATTTGACCCTATCCAGTACAAAAGAACGACTTGCCACCAATGGCAGGAAACAGCAGAGGCCTGGTACCGCTGGAGTCCTACGTTAAACAAATGGCTTGGTAAAACAACCGAGAGAATGTTAGAAATGGCGGACATCACCAGTGGTCAATATGTGCTTGATATTGCTGCCGGTGCAGGGGAACAATCCATTACCACAGCAAAAAAAGTTGGTGTTACAGGGTATGTTTTAGCTACTGATATTTCTTCCAATATTCTGAGTTTTGCGAAACAAATGGCTCAGCAGGCCGGAATAAATAACATAGAAACAAAAGTAATGGATGGTGAAAACCTCACCCTTGAAGATGAAACATTTGATGCGGTGATTTCAAGAGTCGGACTTATTTATTTTCCAGATCAGCAAAAAGCGCTGAACGAAATGTTGCGGGTGCTGAAACCTGGTGGAAAAATGGCTGCTATTGTTTACTCAACTCCTGAGCGAAATAAATTCTTCTCGCTTCCTGTATCTATCATCCGTAACCGTGCCAAGCTGCCACCTCCATTACCTGGTCAGCCAGGGCCCTTTAGTTTAGGCGCTGATGGTGTTATTGAAAAAGCATTTTTACAGGCAGGTTTCAAAAATGTAATAACTGAACTTGTTGATGCTCCTTTGCTTTTTCAAACGGCAAAAGAGTGCTTGCAGTTTGAAAAAGAATCATTTGGCGCTTTGCATCAGATGATGAATGGTTTATCAGATCCCGCGAAAGCGGCTGTTTGGGAAGAAATCGAAGATGCACTTCGGGAGTTTGAAACAGAAAATGGCTTTATAGGTCCTTGCGAAATGCTTGTAGCTGTTGGAGAAAAACCTGCTACAAGATAGCGATATCCATTACCATTACTTTTTTTACCGCACATATAGGTCTGCTCGCTTTAAAATTTTGCATCTTAATAAGGATTATGCGATTGACAAAGCGGGGCGTTCACGTGGGCTGATCGCTATTTGTAATTTTTCCTGAAAGGGGTCATCTTCCCTGATGTCATATCCCGCTTGCCTCATTGTAGCAATGTGGGTTTGCTCGGTACATCCCTTCGGTACTATAGATCAATGCCGCCTGCAGGTTGTATATTCGGATGTTATTGATGGTAGCCATCAATTCCTTTCCGCGATAAAAACTAATTGGACAACTAGAGGACGGAGTTAGTGGTTAAGATAAAATTATATATTTTCCCTCACTCAATAAAAGTGGTTTAGCATTTCTTTCCTTTGCGAAGCGCAAAAAATTTTTTTCAGGATCAGGTGTTTCAAAATAATTTTCTGAAGGACGACCGTAATGTATCGGGCAAACCGATTTTGCATTTAAAAGCTTTGAAGCTACAACAGCCTGCTCGGGGTTCATCACCGCAGGTATCCCGGTATCTTCCACTTTTCCCTGGGTTAAACGAGCCGCATTTATAGGCATAAAAGCAATATCAAAAGGTCCGTATGCAATTGCAATATCCCGCCAGTAGCCATGCCATAATGTATCCCCGCAATGAATTATTTTTTTTCCACCTCCCTGCACTATCCAGGATACCTGAGGATGACCAAAACCATCTACCGCAGGTACAGGTATGGCCACCAAATCTCCCGTCCATCTCGAAACATCTATTGGCTGATATAATTTTACAGGTTGGATTCGCAAATCTCTTGTGTCCAGCCAGGGTAATACATCCTCATAACAATATAAACGGCTCCTTTTATCAAAAACTGTTTTAAGTGCAGTAGGGTCATAATGGTCAGGATGGTGATGTGTGATAAGGGCATGCTTGTATTCAGTTTCGGCAGTTAATTTCATGTCCTTTTGCTCCTCATAAGAAGTAGCATCAATATATAAAGTAGTTTCACCGAGCTCAATCTTAATGCCTGCCCAGGCAAGCCGTTGTATTTTCATAACATCATGGTTTTGCAGTGATTTATTTTCTCTATCATTCTGCTGTGATTTTAATATGACAGGCAAAGCAGTTAATGAAATAGCTGATGCCGTATATTTTAATAATTCCCTTCGTTTCATTTTATATTTTATTTATCATCTTCAAAAAGATGTTACAATGGGGTTATTGAGGCACCCATGCTTGACAGGTGCAATAAAGCAGAACGGCGAACTTCATCTGCCGAAAGTGTTCCAAGTATTTCATTGGCTATATCGCAGGCGCCTGTCGCATTAGGGTCAAGTGAAACATCAAGGTCAGCCATAATAGCTTCCCGGGCAGTGGTGGCAACACAGCCGTGCGTATAAAAACCAACAATCAATACCTCAGTCGTACCAATTCTTTTCAGCCACGCTCCAATATCGGTTCCTGTGAAGGCACCATAAACATTTTTTTTAAATTCTGTCTCAATGCCGAATCCTTCCTTGGGGCCAAATCCCGAAACATATTCGCTCCCCCATGTACCATGCATAAAGGCAGGTGATTCTGTAGGTTTGTTAAAATGCCTTACCCAGGCAATAGGACGGTTTTCCAGCCTAGCCTCTTCAACTCTTTTACTGATTACATCGATGGCGGTCAAATGGTTTGGTACAGGTCTTTTACCATCTTGAGAAAATTCGTTTTGGGCATCAATTACAATAAGTGCTTGCATAAACTTAATTTTATAAGCATAAATGTAGATTCATTCGCAGGCTTTAGCAATCCGAATCTTGCGGAGTTCATCCAGTCGCTGCTAAGGTTGAGTTTTGCTCATTTCCCATCCGATCATGATTTGTTTACGGACTTTGCCATAGTGATAATTCCCCATCGTGCCATTTTTAGAAATAATGCGGTGGCAGGGAATCAGATAAAGAATAGAATTTTTCCCAATAGCTGAAGCCACCGACCGGGTGGCGTTTGGTTGCTCTATTATTTGAGCAATTTGTTGAAATGAGCTTACAGCGCCAAACGGTATCTTAAGTAATGCTTCCCAAACTTTTATCTGAAAATCAGTTCCCTGTGTCAGTAAATTAAGTTTTTCTGGATTTGTCTTGTCTGGTTGAAATATTTTCCTGATGTATTCCTGGGTGTAATCTGGCCTGTGTATCAAAGAAGCAAACTGCCATTGCTGTGAAAATAATTCAAATTCATTTCTGCTTTTTTCTTCATCAATAAATTTTAATGTACAGATTCCTTTTTCTGAAACCGCAATAAAGCATAGACCGAATGGTGAGGCATGATAGCCATAGAAAATCTCCAGTCCTTTGCCAGATGTTTTGTATTGTTGAGGGCTAACACCTTCTATGCTTATAAATAAATCATGTACCCTTGATTGGCTTGATAAACCGGCAAGGTCGGCTGCATCAATCATGTTTTCGGTTTCACTTATCTTATTGCGGAGATAGTCTAAAGTAAGATGCTGTATGAATTTCTTTGGGCTAATGCCTACCCAATCCGTAAAAATTCGTTGAAAGTGAAAGGGGCTCATATTCACTTTCTCTGCAATTTCTTCCAGGCTAGGCTGCTCTCTAAAATTTTCAGTTAAATAACCAATAGCTTTTTCAATTCTATAATAATTTATTTCTTGATTGGTCATTATTCAAAATTAAGCATATCCTGGTAATAGACCAATCTGAATCTTGCTGAATATTAAACTGAAATAATATGAAGGCCAAGGACAGAGAGGCCCGGATATCTTTTTTCCGATCAAGATAGCTTCGATCTCAATAACCAGAGTGAGTACATCTGCAAGTTTCCTGAACGACTGCTGTTTCCATAGTTTATGACTGTATACCTTATTATTAAGTTAAAAAGGCAATGCGGATATTGATACGGTTTGGTGGCATTTCGGTATTTATCACCTAAACCTGGATGACGTTTTAAAGTTGCCGACCACCAGTATTGAAGGCTTGTTGATAATGTTTGGATATATGTATGTACATAATTATTATATTTGGGTTATTACGATATAAAGTCCTGTAATCTAAACTGAGCTATGCTGCATTCTGCAATTTTCCAAAAAAGGATTTAAAATAGAAAGGAGAAGATATATGGTAATGCTCAAATGTTTTTAACAAATCTCATTGTTTTTTACAGATAACCAGTTCGAAGGACCTAATAAATATAAATATTATAAATGATTCAACTTTTACAAAACAATAATATTATTAAAATGCACAAAATCAAGTTTACACCTGCAACTTTTTTCAGGATAATTTTAGATAAAATCCAATCTGGGACTAAGTTATTTGTCCTCATAATCTTTTTAGGTTTTATCTCCATATCTCACGTACAAAGCCAGAATATACAGCAGAATGGCGGGGTAAATGAAAATGATCAAAGTGCAATGAGCATCAAGCTTCCCGATAGCAAACTATATAGAAAAGAACAGGAACGGATATACAGATTAATTGAAGGACAGGCCCATCATTTACGGGGATTGCTTTATCCATGGAAAAATGATCCATCCATGTTACTGATTACAAAAAGTGGATCAGGAGAACATCACATCAGGCCTAATACTACTTTTGCTGCCGACCTGGCATTTCTTTACAGGTTTGGTGATTTTGATGCAAAAGTGGTGGGGACTTCCCGGGAGCTGCTACTGTCCAAAGAACTGATCCCTCTGCTCCGCTACCTAGCGCGGACACATCTTACTGGTGATCTTAAAACAGATGACGGGAAATCATGGGGCGATGCATGGCAATCGGCACATTGGGCAGCTACATTGGGCAATGCGGCATGGTGGAGCTGGAGTGGGCTCCCTGTGGATATAAAGAAAGGAGTCTGCCGCGTCGTGGCACATGAAGCGGATAGAATAGAGAAAACAGTCCCGCCGCACCAGATCAAATTAGATAGCAAATCCGAAGAAAATGCATGGAATAGCCAGGTGCTTTCAGCAGCAATTTTATTGATGCCCGATGATCCGCGCCGCCTGCAATGGGAATCGGCTGTGAAAAAGTGGAGCCTTTCATCATATTTGCGGCAATCTGATGCTGCTTCGGCAAATCTTGTCGACAATATTCCCATTTCTCAGCAATTTACAGGGGCCAATATTTACAATGATTTCAGCCTGGAGAACCATGATATTGTTCACCCCGATTATATGGGCGCCTGGATTATGAATGCTGGCAATGATCTGGATTTCCTTTTGACCGGACGAAAAACATATGAAGCATTTTTGTACAATCTTAATCATGTTTACGATATGCAGAAAAGATTTTTGTTACCTGATGGTGGTTATTGCTACCCCAATGGTCAGGACTGGGCACTTTTTAGAAATGCAGACTGGATAACTTGTCATGCAACTGCTGTGGCCCGTTTTAACGACCCTGAGGCATTGTACCACCTGCATGATGGTATTGCCACTGCAGAAAAAATGCAGGCCCGGAATCCAGATGGAGCGATTTATGCACCTGGAGAGAATTTTTTTCCATCTTCACAACCACATCTGGGATATTGGCTGACACAGGCGTGGCTTGTTCTGCATTTTGCAAAAAAAGAGCTGGTTGAAACGACTCCTGTCGCCGGGATAAATTATCTTCAGGATGGAAAAATAATTCTACGTCGGGACAGTAAATCCATTCAGACCGTTTCGTGGGGCGAAATGATTATGATACAGATGATGCCAATGGCTAAAGACCATGTTATTTCTCCAGACCAGAGAAATGGCATAGGCAGAGTAGTTGTAAAAAATTCGAAAGATAAAGATTCTACACTGGCAGTTACTTTAAAGCAAATAGAGGTGAAGCCGAACAAAAATGGTTTTTCGGTAAAAATGGTACTGCGCCACGGTGATCTGATCCAAAGTGATATTAGCTGCGAAACAAATGCCAATGGAAGCCTTACAATAAAGGAAGTGCTTACTGCACTAAAGCCGTGTAATACAAGTGCTATTGAGACATTGAGTTTTGGCATTTTAAATAATACCAACTGGGTGTACGAAACAGGGAAAAGAAATCTTAGGATCGGAGATAAGTCTTTTGTAGCCAAAGCAGCTAGCGGTTTAGAATATTCACTCAGTGCAGCAGCAGCTTCAGTAGATAATATGCTTTTTGAAATGGACAGACCAGCGGTTATCTCCTATAAAGGAGCAAAACAGGTCGAACGTTCACGTTTCACAGACATGCTGGTGTTAAACTCGATCGATAAAGAACATGAATGGAAAAATGGCGAACTGATATCTGATCGTCAGCTAACAATAGCTGTGCAGGCAAAATAGTCCTCTTTTTGCACAGATGCTGGCTGAATACAGGAAAGGATGAAAAGTGGGTGATCGCGATCGGTCTTCAGCCAATGAACAGGGTGGTAATTATATGAACTTAAATAGTTGATTATTAGTTGCTTGAGGAAAAAATAAAAAATATTTAAAAAAAATAAATGCTGATGAAAAAAAATGCCTTAATAATTTTTGCTTTGTTCGCGGTGACAAATGCGTTTGCCCGCAAACCACTGGATTTCAGTGCGGCTCATTTAAACGGTAATGCCTGGTGCCAGTTTTTAGATCCACAGGCGATTAACGGGGAAGTCGAACAACCTTCTCCAGACTTAACAAAACAGTCCATCAATGAAATAATGACCCGTGTTGCGCATTGGCAGATGAAAGAAACCCAGGGAAGGGAAGCTGCCGATTGGACATTTGGTGCGCTTTATGCCGGGATGGTTGAATATGCGAAATCAACAAATGATACAGCATGTTTTAACTGGCTTAAATCGGTAGGTACGAAATTAAAATGGACACAAAAACTGGAAGCGGACCTGAGTCTGCGCTACCACGCTGACGATTATGCGGTTGGTATGATGTATACCGAAATGTTCCGTATTTATAAAGATAAAAAAATGTACACTCCAATGGGACGTTATTTCGATTTCATTTTGAAACATCCTTCAAAGCGGAATCTGAAATATACTTTCGAACCGGGCAATTATGGTACTGAGCGATGGAGCTGGTGTGACGCCCTGTTTATGGGGCCGACCGTATGGGCAAAAATGGCAAATATTACCGGCAAAGAAGAATACCTTAAATTTATGGACAAGGAGTACCGGCTTAGCTATAAGTATCTCTACAGCAAAGAAAATCATTTGTTTTTCAGGGACGATTCCTATTTTAAAAAGAAAGAAAAAAACGGTCAGCCGGTATTTTGGGGCCGGGGAAACGGTTGGGTTCTGGCTGGCTTGCCCATCATTATCCAGGAGCTTCCGGCCGATTTCAAAAACAAGAAGTTCTATGAAAAATTATTCGTAGAAATGGCAGAAAAAATAGCTGTCCTGCAGGATGAAAAAGGTTTTTGGCATGCCAGCTTATTGGATCCGGACAGTTACCCAAGCCCTGAAATGAGTTGTACGGGCTTTTATACCTACGCTTTGGCATGGGGTATCAATCATGGTTATTTGGATAAGGTTAAATATCAACCGATAGTTGAAAAAGGTTGGCACTCAATGGTGAAATCAGTGTTTCCAAACGGCAAGCTGGGATGGGTGCAGCCTGTAGGTGGCGATCCACAGAAAGTAACCGAAAACATGACTGCCGTTTATGGGGTAGGTGCATTTTTGCTTGCCGGTACCGAGTTAAGGAAACTGGTAGAGCACCAATGATTCTTGCGCTTAACCCTAGCAGCAACAACTCTAAAAACAATATGCTGGGTAAAGCAATCTAAACCGATAATTGTCTGGATTTAGGCTAATGGTACAAAGATTACATAGAGCGGGTTTAACAGTGAATCCGCTCTATGTTTTTAAGTGGATTATCTCAGTTTGTTATCGTGAGCTTTCTGTGGTATAAACAAAACTATCGGCCTTATAATGACCTATATTATATTCAATGGGCCTTCCTCCCTGATCAAATACAAATCTTTTACGGGAAAGAATAGGGCTACCAATGGCTACTTTTAACTTTTGAGCAATAAATGCATCAGCAGATCTCGCACTGATCTCCTCTTTAGAAAGCGTAGCAACTATCAGGTGATCTTTTTCCAGCATTTCATAAAGGGGGGCTTTAAAGTCCTCGTCGCCAGTTAATCCGACGCGGGGATGAAAATAAGATACGAAATATACAAAAGGTTCTTCCGGCCTTCCGCGGACCTTTTCCATTTTTAATACTTTCTGATCGGTTTTGATGTCGAAAAAGTTGGCTATCACCTCATCAGGGTTAGTCCAGGTAATGTGAAGTTCAAAATTCCGGATGGGAATTCCCCTTAACGCCATTTCCTGTGAGAAGCTTAACCAGTTATTTGATTTGGAGCTAACAATAGAATTTGCAACTTTAGTACCCATTCTTTTTTTTCGTACCAAAATCCCCTCAAAGACCAGTTTCCCTATTGCCTGTCTGAGTGTACTTCGTGAAATTGCAAGCATTTTCGCCAGTTCAATTTCATTGGGCAGGGTTTTTCCATTTTTGTATTCTTCCTCCTCGGTCAGTTTTCTCAGCAGCATTTCTGCCTGCGCATGTAATGGGATCAGGCTATTATGATCTATAGCGTACTTCATTATCTAAATATTATTCGCAATGTTAAGCATTTTTGCACATAAGTTAATTTATATGGACATATTTTGGCAATTGTATTCAAATTTTTCAAAATAGATCTTCAGCGGGTATGAAGCAATATCTGATATTGTTTCATGTAGATACATAATATGCCTTCATAGAAGGTAATTGATTTGTAAAAATGCTATTTTAGCTATATGTTTATACAATACAACATATTTGTCATCCTTAATCATTTATAAGCCTTACTGAAAAACTTGTAACAATCTAAAATAGCATTATGAAAGAGCTAAAATTAATTTTCTTTTTGTTTATCAGCACAACGGTTTTTGGACAGAGTAAGCAACCAGATGCCACTTATATAAATCCGAAGGTCAAAGAGATCATTGTCATATTCAAAACGCATTTTGATATTGGTTATACCCATCGGGTAAAAGATATTGTACAGTATTACCGTACAGATATGATAGACAAAGCCTTGGATTTAATGGATAAAACCAAGGATTTACCAAAAGAGCAACAATTTGCATGGACGGCACCCGCCTGGGTAATGGCTAAGGTACTCGAAGATTGGCCTGGTCAAACTCCCGAACGCCGTAAGCGACTGGAAGAAGCTTTTAAAACCGGACGTTTTGTAAGCCACGCGATGCCTTTCTCCGTACAGTCGCAAATTCTATTCCCTGAAGATGTTGCAAGAGCTTTTGAACCTTCATCCTTCGTTTCCAGAAAATACGGTCTACCGTTACCCCGAGGCGCAAAAATGACTGATGTGCCTTCTCAGGCAGGCGTTTTGGCTACCGGACTGGCAAAAGGAGGCGTGAAATTTATGCACATAGGCGGTAATTGGCCTAGTGGTGGTGTGAAATATCCTTCCCTTTTTTGGTGGGAAGGCCCCGATGGAAGCCGTATTTTGACATATTATACACCTGATTACGGAACAACAACAGGGTTAGGTTGGCCTGTACAATGGTCTATTGGCGATAAGGGAGTTGGTAGGAACTTGATTCCTCCTGCTGACTGGCCTTATAAAGTATGGCCTGCTATTTTTGTTACCATGGACAATTCTGGCCCTCCTAAGGCCAGCGAAGTAAAAGCATTATTTGATGAAGCGGCCAAAAAGATGCCAGGAGTAAAGGTAAGGGTTGGACGCTTGGAAGATTTTGCGGATGCCATTTTACCTACAAATCCTAAATTGCCTGTCATAAAAGCCGAAGCTCCTGATACATGGATACACGGCAATATGAGCGACCCTGGTGGAATGAAAATTTCCCGAAATATTAACCCATTTATTCCGGCGCTGGAAGGGCTAAATACGCAACTCAAAAATTGGAATATAGCGGTTGCGGATATCACCAAGGATATTTCGAAAGCCTATGAAAATGTTTTGCTTTATGCCGAACATACCTGGGGTGGCTCGGCTTCCGTCGATAAATATGGGAAAGCATTTAAAGCACTGTCACCCGAAAAGTATAAAAATCTGGAAGCATCGTGGGAAGACAAGACCGATTATATCCGCGCAACCGAGAATATTATAAAACCCTTGTTGGCAACGAATCTGACTGTTCTTGCTAAAAGTGTAAATCTAGAAGGCAAACGTTTTGTAGTGTATAATCCGCTTCCATATAGCAGATCTGAATGGGTGGAATTAGGGGACAGACACCAATTTCTCTATGCTAAGGATATCCCAGCTAGTGGTTATAAAACCTTTACAGAAAAAGATTTGATAGGAAACACTTTAACGAGCTCAAGTAGCAATTCAATAGAAAATAAGTACTTTACGGTTAAATTTGATCCTGCCCGTGGTATTATTTCCTCATTGATTGACAAACGCACAGGAAGAGAATGGGTGGACAGTATGGCCGAACAAGGCCTTGGTCAGTATATGAATGAGCGTTTTACTTTAGAACAAACCGAAAAGTATGTAATCGACTATCAACAGGGTCGAGCAGTGGATATTTTCAATACAAAAGGGGTATGGAAGCATCCTGGCTTGTACAAGCCGGGAATGATTTCTGAAAAAGAGGTTCCATACCGGGCGGCATTATCCAAAAATGGCAACTTAAAAATTACTCGAGATGGCTATCAGCAAATTGCCATCATAGACATGCCAGCAGATACAGCGAATCATTTTCCTGCTTCTTCTTTAAGGGTAAGCCTGCAAGACGACAGGCCATTTTTAGATATGGAAATTACCATCAAGGACAAAGCAAAAGATAATTGGCCAGAAGCAGACTGGTTCTGTTTTCCATTTAAAGTCAATTCGCCTAAATTTACGGTAGGCCGTTCTCTGGGGATGATGGATCCTTCCAAAGATATTATAGAAGGATCTGATAAAGATATATATGCTGTGGGAACCGGAGTTACGATGACTGATAAAGATGGATCCGGTATTGCTTTTTCGCCTTTTGATCATTCCCTTGTGAGTTTGGACAGACCAGGGATCTGGCAGTTTTCATTAGATTTTGTGCCTAAAAGACCGATCATCTATCTTAATCTTTACAATAATCAATGGAATACAAATTATCGTTATTGGTATCCTGGGACTTGGAGTTCAAAAGTTAGAATTTGGACGTTTGATAAAAACAGTACGGTAGAATCGGGCTTGGTTACACCCTCTCTCGAGGCCCGTACTCCTTTATTGATCGCTGAAGCCGAAGGTAAGGCAGGTAATCTTCCTATTGAACAAGCCGGGGTTTCTATTTCAAGAAAGGGGATACAGGTTACTGCCTTTCGCCATGATAGTCCTGATAATCCTGTTTTTGCATCAGATAAAACCAATTCAAAGTCAACCCTGCTGCGTTTGTGGGAGCAAGGAGGTGTTTCAGGAAATGTCACGGTTACATTACCTAAAGGAACAGTTTATACTAAAGCAATCACAGTTAACCTTCGAGGTGAGGTAACAGGGAAACAATTTACTATTTCTAACAATAAATTGACTTTTTCACTGAATGCATATGCACCGGTGAGTTTTATTTTGATGTAATGACTCAAGAAAATACCGTTATGAAAAAAATACAGATTGGCACATTTTGTTTACTGATGCTTTGTGCGCTATCAATGTATGCAGGGCCAGGGAGTATTGCGAGCAAGGCAAAAGTGACTGCTTCCTCTGAACTTGATACAAAGAACAGGGCAACTAATGTTATTGATGGAATTATTAGGACCGACGGTGTTGGTGAATGGGCATCAAAAAGCGAGGTGGTATTTTGGGGAGGTATTGATTATCCCTGGATACAATTGGATTGGGAAAGACCACAGGTCATCAACAAAATTATTCTGTATGATCGGGCAACACTGGCTGCGCATACTGGTGGGGGTATTTTAATTTTTAGTGACGGAACCAGGATACCTGTTTTTGCATTAGCGAATAATGGTGCACCGAAGGTAATTGATTTTACCGAGCGAACAATCAGTTGGGTACGTTTTGAAACAACAGATGGCGATGGAGCTCATTTAGGCTTGTCGGAGATTGAGGTTTTTCCTTCCAAAGTACAGTGTGCCGATCCAGTTTCTTGGGTTGATCCCTATATTGAGACCACTAGAGGACGTTATTTTTACTTTGTAACGGGAAGCCAGCCCTTTGGGATGATCAGTGCGGCACCATTAACCCGCAATAAAAATCAATTTGGTGGCGGGTATAATTACAATTCAACAGAAATACTGGGATTTCCTCAAATTCATTGCTGGATGCTTTCTGGGATTACGCTGATGCCAACAACAGGTACAATTGCCCCCAATAAAGGAGAGCAAGGCTGGAAATCAAAGTTTTCTCATGAAAGTGAAATCGTTCAGCCAGGTTATCATCGTCTATATCTCGATGATTACGATATGTGGGTAGAGCAAACGGCGGGCGACAGGGTAAGTTTTTATCGTTATACGTATACAAAAGATGAGCTAACCAATATTTTAGTGAACTTGGGTGGCTATTTGGGCGAAACGACAATGACTGATGCACGGGTAGAAAAAATAAGCAATACTCGTATCGAAGGCTCGGTTAATACAACTGGAAGGTTGTGGGGAGGACCAGAAAACGTTCGGATTTATTTTGCAATAGACTTCGAAAAACCGTTTGCAAAGCTAAACAGCTGGGATGGAAAGCATGAATTATCAGATATAAGAACATTGAAAGGTAGTCCGGAAAAAACAGCTCGAAATAGTGGAATGAGCTATTTTGATGCAGCTACTACTGGAGTATCCGCTCAGTATAATGTAAAAGCCGGAGAATCTATTCAGTTAAAAGTTGCGGTTTCTTATACAAGTATTGAAAATGCACGGAAGAATTTAACATCAGAAAGCAACCATTGGAGTTTTGATAAACTTCGTGAAAATTCTCAAAAGGAGTGGAACGAAATGTTAGGGCGGATTGCTGTAAAAGGCGGTAGTGCTAATCAAAAAACAAAATTATACACAGACCTGTGGCATGCCTTGCTCGGCCGTCATAAGCTGGATGATGTATCAGGTGATTATCCTGATAATACAGAGGGGCAACGAGTAGGAAATGCTACGGTGAATTTGAATTTTAAAGTACGGGCATTGCCAAAAGATAAGGATGGTAAAGTGAAGTTTCATATGTACAATTCTGATGCATTTTGGTTAACGCAATGGAATTTGAATGTATTGTGGGGATTAGCCTGGCCAGAAGTAGCCGATGACTTTTCTGCATGTTTGGTGCAATATGCCGAAAACGGTAGGTTACTTCCACGGGGGCCGAATGCAGGAGGCTATTCCTATATTATGACAGGGTGTCCGGCAACAAACCTGATCACCTCTGCCTATCAGAAAGGTATTTTAACAAAGAAAAGTCCTTTAACGGCTTATCAAATGATGAAACAAAATCACGAAATAGGAGGAATGATGGGGGGTGATAAAGAAATGGATTTTTACATCAAGAACGGATATTACCCATCAAATGCCGGAATTACGCTTGAAATAACTTTTCAGGATTGGGCTTTGGCACAGATGGCAAAAAAAATGGGGAATGAGAAAGATTATAATTATTTCTTCAACCGTTCTCAGGGCTGGACAAAACTTTTCGACCCTGCGCAAAAACTGATCTTTCCGAAAAATAAAGAAGGAGAGTGGACACATCGAGACCCTTTAAGCGGAAAAGGTTGGGTTGAGGCCAATGCCTGGCAGGCAACGTGGTCTGTTTCTCATGGAATTGATCAATTGGCAAAGTTGATGGGAGGAGTGGATACGTTATGTAAAAAGTTGAACTTTGCATTCGAAAAAGCACAAAGTCAGGATTTCGTATTTGGATACGGGGCAGGATATGTAAGTTATGCCAATCAACCGGGTTGTTCGAACGCACATGTCTTTAATTATGCAGGCCGCCCGGATTTGAGCCAGTATTGGGTACGGAAAGTAAGTGAGCAGGCCTATGGTGGCGTTACCCCTGATAAGGGATATGGCGGGCATGACGAAGATCAGGGGCAAATGGGAGGAGTTAGTGTCTTAATGGCCATCGGCTTATTTAATATTAACGGAACTTGTTCAATTGATCCGGTATATGATATTACAAGTCCGGTATTTGATGAAGTGACCATTAAGCTCAATCCTAATTACTATCCAGGAAAGGAATTCATTATTAAAACGAATAACAATTCAAAAGAGAATTACTACATAAAAAAAGCTTCCCTGAACGGAAAAAAACACGATGCCTTTACTTTTTCCCATGCTGATTTTGCCAAGGGAGGGGTGCTAGAATTATGGTTAGGAGCCAAACCCAATGCTTCATGGGGTAAAATGAGCGCGAAAAAATAACTTATAAAAGATAATTGGTAATAGCAGAAAGACTTGATCAGGCAATCGGTCCAAATTTGCTGCTACAAATTCCTGCAACATCAGCAGATAGAAAGTACGTGCAATGGCGTAGCCGGTTTGTATGGATGAACTTCATTACAACGCATGATAGCTTCATTACCGTTAAAATAGATTATACAGATGATACGATTTAAGAAATCCCTTACACTACTCTTTTTTTCTTTAGCAGGAGTGCTTGGTGCAAAAGCCCAGAATTACGATCCGAAATCAACGCTTCCGGATACTGAAAAGAAAAAGAGAATTGAAATTGGAAAAATAAACCTCAAAAAGCCAGTAATCGAAAACGTTATCATTGTTTATAAAACACATTTTGATATAGGTTATTCCGAAACCGTGCAACAGGTTGTACATGACTATCGTACTTCAATGGCCGATAAAGTACTTGATGCCATCGATAAAAATAGGATGCAACCTAAAGATAAACAGTTTGTTTGGACGGTTTCGGGCTGGCCAATGAAACAAATTCTTTGGGATGGGCAAGCCCCAGATCGCAAGGCGAAAATTGAGAAAGCAATTGCTGATGGTAACCTAGCTGTTCATGCACTTCCTTTTTCAATGCATATAGAAAGTTCGGCTCCAGAAGATTTGGTTCGAGGGCTTTCTATCTCTTCAAATTTAGCACGCAAGTATAAGCGTCCACTTTCTATCAGTGCTAAAATGAGCGATGTACCGGGCTATTCTTGGTTTATTCCAACGTTGCTTACCAATGCTGGTGTTAAATTTTATCATATGGGCGGACCAGCTGTAAATATCGATTATGGACTACCACTTTTCTTTTGGTGGGAAGGGCCTGATAAATCTCGACTGCTGACACTCTATAATAATGGATACGGAACAGATATGCTCCCTCCTGCCAACTGGCCTCATAAAACATGGATGTATATTAGTATGACCGGCGACAATCAAGGACCACCAGCTCCAGAAACGATTGCGAAAGACCTGGCTTATTTTAAAGCGCAGGGAATAAATGCAAAAGTTGGAACAATGGATGACTTTGCAACAACGATATTGAAAGAAGATTTAAGCAAACTGCCTGTTGTGCGTAGTGATATGGGAGATGTGTGGATTCATGGTACAATGGGCATGCCTGAGGCTACAAAACTTGCCCAAAATGTAAGGCCATCCATTCAAGCACTGGATGAGCTTTCTACACTCGGAAGAATTTGGGGTATCCACATTCCAAGTCAAAAAGATAAGCTTGCTGAAGCGTATGAGCAGAGCTTAATGTATAGCGAACATACATGGGGCTTAGCTAATCAGCACTATATTAAAACACCTTACGGAAAAGCATGGGACGATTTATGGGCTCAGGGCTTGCCACCTCAATTCAAATTGATGGAAGATTCGTGGAAAGATAAAGCAAATTATATTGACAATGTTGAGCGATTAGTAGTTCAGCCTTATCGTGATGTCGTGCAATCACTGGCCGACAATGTTAAAACTACTGAAAATCGTTTAGTGGTTTATAACCCATTGCCCTGGAAACGTGATGGCGAAATCGAAGTTGATACGCGGTTAATATTTGGGAATAATTTTGTTTCCTTGAAACCCCTTGATGGAGGCTCAGCTATTTTGGTTAACCACGAATATCCGGCCATCGAAGATGGAGCCCCCATGTCCCGTTTAGTGGTAAAGGATATCCCGCCGATGGGTTACCGTACATACATCGTTTCCAACGAAAAAGTTGAGGGTCCAAAAATGTCGACCGACCTAAAATCGGGCCTTATCGAAAGTCCTTTCTTTAAAGCGGTTATCGACGCAAAGAGAGGTAGAATTACCAGTTTAATTGACAAAAGATCAGGGAGAGAACTCGTTGATGTCGATGCCCCTCAGGGTTTTGGTCAATATTTTTACGAAAGATTTGGGTATCAAGAGTTGTCTAATTGGATCGACAAATCGCTGTATCCAAAATATATGGCACACCGGTTTACTTTTGTTGCGTATGATATGCCAAAAGATGCGGTTTATAGTTCGGCACTTCCAGCAGATATGACTTTAACGGTAGAGCAATCGGCAATTGATGTAAAAGCCGTGCTAATGGGAACTATATCCGGGCCTGGTCAGTCTCAAAAAGTTTCTATCTCGTTAATCCTTTCTGGATATACCCCGACAGCCGATTTGGAATTGAGTTGGCAGAAACAACCTGATTCATGGCCAGAAACCGCATGGATGTGTCTTCCTTTTAAAGTAGATAACCCTAAGTTTCGTCTGGGCCGTTTAGGTGCAGATGTAGATCCGGTTAAGGATATGACGATAGACAATGCGAATTATCACCTTTGGTGGGTTAATAATGGTGTAGCTATTTATGATAGTGCAACTGGAAATGGTGTAGGCATTAGCTCGCCAGATGCACCTTTGGTAAGTTTGGGCGAACCTGGTGAATATAAATTTGATAAACGATATGAAGCAAAAAAACCGTATGCCTATATCAATCTTTATAACAACCATTGGCGTACAAATTTCCCAGCATGGATTGGTAATGGACAGCGAATGAGTGTCCGTGTACGTTTATGGTCATTTACCAATTTCAATAGTGAAAGTTCGCTTTATACGCCTGCTGTAGAGAAACAAGTGCCATTGCAGGTGGGGCTTTCAAAGCTAAAAACAGGTAAGTTACCGGTTACACAAAGTGGTATATCGCTTTCACGCAAAGGCGTGGCTGTTTCCGCATTTGGTGCTAATCCAGATGGGGAAGGCACAATTTTACGTGTTTGGGAGCAGGGGGGGACAACGGGTAAACTTGAAGTTACCCTGCCTAAAGACGCTAAGTATACGCTTGCGCAACCGGTTAATCTGAGAGGAGAAAACAAGGGACAGCCAATTTCTATCCTGGATAATAAATTATCATTTAATTTAGGTGCTTATGCGCCGGCTAGTTTTTTATTAAAGGAGAAATAGTTTAACAGCCAAATGAAGAAAATAGTAGTATCGTCATTTATTGCCCTGCCCCTATTTCAAAATGTGCAAGCAATAATTGCTGCTGTTTAGACAATTCTTCCCCCCTATATAAACTGATCTTTACCCCTTAATAGCCTGGTTCGCTACTTAAATTTGATGACAGTAGTCTATTTAAAAATTACAGTAAAACCAAATTTAAACCAAGTGTAGATATGAGAAATTTTATTCTTTTTTGGATGTGCGGGATCGGTGGATCGGCATTTCTTTTCCTGAACAACACATTCGATAATGAACCAAGCTTAGCATTCTTTTATGCCATGATGGTATTGTTAATCAGGTTTGCCTTTAATAGGCTTAAGCAGATTAACCAGGTGCAAACTGCCAGACAGCGCGTTCAACCTGAAAGACAGAAATTCGGTAAATAACTATACGCAAGGTGAGCATAACAGATAACCTAATCATCCCTTTAATAGCCTATACACCCGGGATTGAGGAACTTTCTTTAATTGGCAAAAGTTTGGATGCGCTTATTAAAGAGGCCATCCGGTATTCGCTTTGGCGGGATGTGGCAGAACCTCCCTTGGTACGTTTTGCTATCGGGCATAGTCGTGACAGGATTTTTCTAAAGTATTATGTAAGAGAAAAACATATAGCCGCCCTTTATAGCCAGATTAACGAACCCGTGTATAAAGATAGTTGTGTAGAATTTTTTATCGGTTTTGGTGACGTTCCGGATTACTATAACCTGGAGTTTAATTGCACGGGTACCGTGCTGGGACAGTATGGTGCCAGTAAAATAGGTAGGCATTTTCTCGATCCACAGTTACTGGCCCTAATCAGTACCCAGACTGAGGTGAAATTTAACCACAACGACCAGTTATTTGAATGGGAACTCACCATAGCCATTCCGGCCACAGTATTTGAATTTCATGTAATAGAAGATTTTGAAGGGATGGATTGCTATCTCAATTTTTTCAAGTGCGGTGATGATTTACCAGAGCCTCATTACCTGGCCTGGAGCGAAATTCATAACGCTGATCCCAATTTTCATCTGCCCCAATATTTTAAAAAAAGCCGGTTCGAAGATGTGGAGGTACTAAACCCGATAGGAAAATCAGCTCGTCTATCAGGAATCGTTTGAAGCACCTGGCCAGTCCCCCTGGAAATCGGGTGTTATCAGCTGGTATGCCAATGAGTATGCTGCTGGCGGTTTCTCTTTAAGTCAGCTTATGCATTCTTCCCTAGAAAAACTACGCTTAACATTAAGTTTGGAACAAATAGTGCAGAACTTCTGCTTAAACCGAACTCACATTACTTAAACAGGCGAAATGATTGGGTTTTGCAGATAGAAAGCAACAAAAAAAGTGATTATTTACGATGTAACAATGCTTTAGAGTACATCGAAATACCATTTAACCTGAGTTCGATAATTATTTGCTGAAAATCACATCTTATGTACGTCTAATCCCGCTTTATCGTCCTGCTGAATTTATTTCAGCATCTTTTTAGCGTGAAAGACCCTGAAATAAATTCAGGGTGACGACCGCCTTAACAGAAAACTTGATTAAAACGTCACAAAGTGAGATTTAATAATCGAACTCAGGTATTTAATTTATTCAAACCTTTTGTGTTTTTGTGTATTTTTTTGGAATTGAAAAATTGGTAATCTGGTTTTGCCGTTTATAGCCAGTCTTGTCTGAACTTAATTTTCTATTTTTTTCTTCTGTAATTTTCACAGGTTTCCTTCAATTGTTCTAGGTAAAAGCATTTAGTGATGTGCTTTTTAGATTTATTCTTTTAGGGTTAAATAATGTACGAACATTTATTGTCTTTTTCGTCAGACATTTTTGTTGTAATTACCTATTTTATAGTGCTTTTGTTATTTGAAAAAAAAATAAAAAAGATGATTTTTAAAATATTTCATGTATATATGTATGTACAAATTACAATTGGTTAGGATTATCTGATTGCTATTTGACCAAACAAACCGAATATCAAACTAAAACTATTATGTATCGAAGAATTTTTACATGGGGAAGCATGAAATACCTCTGCTATCTGCTCCTGTTAATGGCTACGGCTTTTGAATCAGTCGCTCAATCAAACAACTCGGTCACCGGTCAGGTAACCGATGTAAAAGGTGGCCCATTGCCCGGAGTAAGCGTCACGGTAAAGGGAAGCACTAATGGCAGTGTTACCGATAAAGAAGGAAAATATACTGTTAAATTAACCAGTGGAGGAGGAACCCTCGTTTTTTCATTTGTCGGGTATAAGAAAAAAGAAATAAATATTGCAGGCCGCAAGACCATTAATGTAGAGCTGGAAGAAGATGACAACTCCCTGGATGAGGTTGCTGTTGTGGCCTTCGGAACACAAAAGAAGGGGACCCTTGTGGGTTCTGTTACCACTATTAACCCTAAAGAATTAAAAGGGCCCACTAGTAACCTGACCACTATGTTAGCGGGCAAACTGCCGGGAGTAATTGCCTACCAGAGGAGTGGAGAGCCGGGCGCCGATAATGCGCAGTTCTTCATCCGCGGGGTTGCCTCTTTTGGATCAGGTAAGATTGACCCGCTTATCCTGATCGATGGAATGGAGTCTACGCCTACTGACCTGGCAAGGATGCAGCCAGATGATATTGCAGGCTTTTCGGTGTTAAAAGATGCATCTGCTGCAGCATTATATGGTTCCAGGGCCGCAAATGGGGTGATCCTGATTTCGACCAAATCCGGTATTGACGGCAAAACAAAATTTTCTTTCAGGGCGGAAAATTCTATTTCCGGTAATACGCAGAATTTCAAACTTGCAGACAACATTACCTATATGAAGTTAGCAAACGAGGCGGTATTAACCCGAACCCTGCCTGGCTTCAAATCCAGTCCGGAACCGTATTCTAAAACCAAGATAGATCGTACAGCTGCGGGCATGAACCCGTACTTATATCCAAATAACGATTGGATGGATGCTTTGATAAAGGACTATACGATGAATCAGCGTTTTAACTTTAATATGACCGGAGGGGGTAAGGCTGCCCAGTATTACATTGCCGCTACGCATAATATCGATAACGGGGTGTTAAAAACCGAAGCACTCAATGAATACGGTAACAATATCTCATTAAAGACCACCCAGGTACGTTCAAACGTGACTGTTAAATTAACACCAACCACTGATGGGACGATAAGAACTTCTGGTACTTTTGACGATTATCAAGGGCCGATAGGTGGTGGAGGCGGTATTTTTGGTCAAGCCATCTCGTCCAATCCGGTATTGTTTCCGGCTGTTTACCCAGCATCGGCATCGCCATTTGAGAAACATCCATTGTTCGGAAATGCCTTGATTGGTAATAGTCTGAATACTTTCTATCTTAATCCCTATGCCAATATGGTTTCGGGTTTCCAGCAATACAATACTTCAACTTTAAATGTACAATTGGAAGTAAAGCAGGATTTTAAATTTATTACTCCAGGTCTTACCGCCAGAGTGATGGGCTATACCCAAAGGTATTCTTATTTCGATTTTAGCAGGAGGTTTAATCCATACTATTATGGCGCAACGCCAACAGATGCCAGTGGACAAAATTATAACATCAGCTTGTTAAATGAACTAAATGGACCTACCGAATACCTAAATTATGTGCCGGGTACGCGTACCGCGAACACGAAAACCTATATGGAGGCTGTAGTAAACTACAATAGGACCTTTAAGGAAAAACATTCGGTAGGCGGATCCCTGATTACCACGCTGAGCAACTATGTAACAGCTAACGCCAACGACCTTCAGGCTGCTCTTCCTGCCAGGAACCAAAGTCTTGCGGGTAAGGTTACCTATGGTTATGACACCAGGTACCTTTTTGAAGCAAACTTTGCCTCTAATGGCTCTGAACGTTTTGCTGAAAAAAACCGATATGGTTTTTTCCCTTCGGTTGGTGTAGCCTGGGTCGCATCTAATGAGAAGTTTTTTGAGCCGCTACGGGCTGCCATTTCTAACCTAAAACTTAGGGCTACTTATGGTATGGTTGGTAACGACGCGATTGGAAGGGCAGAAGATCGTTTCTTCTATTTGGCTAATGTGAACTTAAATAGTGGTATTCCAGTAAGCTTTGGTACTGATGGCGCATATTCCAGACCTGGTGTTGCGATCAGTAGGTATCCAAATGATAATATTACTTGGGAAGAATCAAGAACCCTGAATTTAGGGCTGGATTTGAGTTTGTTTAACAGCTTAAATTTTGTTATTGAGGCTTACAAGTCACACCGAAGCAATATTTTAATGGCCAGGAGCAGCATTCCAACAACCATGGGGCTTGCTGCCGGTGTACAGACCAACGTAGGCGAGGCCGAATCAGAAGGTATTGATGTTTCAATGGATTACAATAAGACTTTTGGAGCATTTTCGCTTCAGGCGAGGGGAACCTTTACCTATGCCACCAGTAAATTGCTGGTTAATGAAGAACCTGATTACGGTGCTTTAACCTACCTCTCTAAAGTTGGTAACTCACTTGGACAGAATTATGGATATATAGCTGAAAGGTTATTTGTTGATGACGAAGAGGTAAGAAACTCTCCGTTGCAATCTTTTGGTAATGAGCCTGTTAGGGGTGGTGATATCAAATATAGAGATGTGAACGGTGATGGCGTCATTAGCGGACTAGATATAGTTCCTTTAGGTTTGCCGACATCTCCTGAGATTATATATGGTTTTCAGCTAGCCGGTGGTTATAAAAAATTCGATATCGGTGTATTCTTCCAAGGCTCTACCCGCTCTTCATTTTGGATTGACCCTGTCAAAATTACACCGTTTGCAATACACGCACCTGACGGAGGAGGCGTTGCGAATCTTCAGAATGGGCTTTTAAAAAGTATTGCTGATAGCTATTGGTCTGAAGACAACAGAAATATGCAGGCATTCTGGCCACGTTTAAGTTCTTCTGTTAACCCAAACAATACACAAAAATCTAACTGGTGGATGCGAAACGGCTCATTTTTAAGGGTTAAATCGGTAGAACTGGGTTATAATCTTTCAGGGAAAACAATTGAGAGATTAGGTATCGGTTCTGTGAGGATTTATGCCAATGGTACAAATCTATTTGTTAAGAGCAGTTTCAAAATGTGGGATCCTGAACAAGGAGGTAACGGATTAGGTTATCCGCTTCAAAAGGTTTACAATTTTGGAATTAACGTTAATTTCTAAATTTTTTAAGAAGAAGATATGAAACTATTTAAAAATACATATTTTATTTTATCGGCCATGGTACTAACGCTCGTTATGCCATCCTGTAAAAAAGGCTTTCTGGACATTGTGCCAGACAATTTACCTACCCTGGATAATGCTTTTGTAAACCGGAGTGAGGCAGAAAAATTTCTGTTTACCTGCTACAGTGCTTTGCCAAATGAAGCAAGTATAAATACTAATCCTGGTATGAATACAGGTGACGAGTTTTGGATTAATCCGATTACTGCTCCTTTCGCTCAGATCACTACGCTTGAACCGTTTAATATTTCAAAGGGCCTGCAAAGTAAGATCAGCCCGTCCATGAATTATTGGGACGGATCTGGTGGAGGAAAATCGCTATGGTTAGGCATTCGTAACTGTAATATTTTCTTAGAAAATGTTGATAAGCCAATCGATTTAGCGCCTTATGAAAAAGAACGCTGGATTGCTGAGGTAAAGTTTCTCAAAGCGTATCTGCATTGGTACTTGCTTAGAATGTATGGGCCAATTCCCATCGTTGATAAAAATATAGCAATCGACGCAAATGTGGAGGAGGTAAGAGTAAGCCGCCAACCGGTGGATTCTGTAGTCAATTACATTTCAAATTTATTGGATGAGGCCACATCGGGAGGGGCAGGAGTAGGATTGCCAGATAAGATTCAGGCAGCAGCTACCGAAATGGGAAGGATTACCAAACCTGCTGCCCTGGCCATTAAAGCCCGGTTGCTGGTAACAGCTGCCAGTCCGTTATTTAATGGAAATCCAGATTTCAGCGGTTTAAGAAATAAGGACGGGCAAGCCTTGTTTAACCCTACTTATGATGCAAAAAAATGGCAGCGGGCTGCGAATGCCTGTAAGGCGGCCATCGATGCTGCAGAAGCTTCGGGAGTGGCTTTATACCAATTTGTACCTACCGGTCTTCAAGTAGCAGATAAAGCCACAAGAATTGAAATGAGCATTAGGAATGCGGTGTGCGAAAAATGGAACAAGGAATTGTTATTTAGTAATGTTGTGGGGAGTACCCGTGAGATTCAAATGAACGCCTGTCCAAACTTATTTGTAGCCCCTCAGTTCGATAATGGTTTAAGTGGGCAATTGGCGCCTACACTAAAAATGGCAGAAATGTTTTATACCAAAAATGGTGTGCCGATTAACGAAGACCGCACCTGGGATTATGATAATCGTTATACGCTGAAGGCCGTTACCACTCAGGATTCGGCGATGGTGAACGGTTATCTAACGGTAGGATTACATTTTAACAGAGAGCCTCGTTTTTATGCCGACGTGATGTTTGATGGTGCAAAAATGTATATGCAAAGTAATCAAAAACCACCGATACCGATTTATGCCAAAACAAATGCAATTTCAGGAAAGAAACAAAATATAATCTATTCAATAAGCGGTTACTATACCAAAAAGCTAATCAATATGAATTTGGTAATTGGTGCTACCGGAGGGGTCACCACAGAAAATTATCCATGGCCGATAATGAGGCTTGCGGATCTTTACCTGCTCTATGCGGAGGCCTTAAACGAAACGGGCGATCTGGCAACTCCATTAATCTATCTTAACAAGATTAGAGACCGTGCAAGTTTGCCAACGGTAGAAACTTCATGGACCAATTTCTCTACAAACCCAGGTAAATATACCAATCAAGCTGGCTTAAGAGAGATCATACAGCAAGAACGTGCGATCGAACTGGCATTTGAAGGCAGTCGTTTCTGGGATTTGAGAAGGTGGAAGAAAGCGGGTAGCGCGCTGAATGCACCAGTATATGGCTGGAATGTTAGCGTAGAAGGAGGCGCTACCACTAGTTTGGCTGATCTTAATAAAAATGCTCAGGAATATAATACCAGGGTATTGTTATTTAATCAAACCTTTGTTAGCCCAAGAGATTATTTTTGGCCAATAAGAGAAAATAATTTACAGGTGAACCCAAAATTAGTGCAAAATCTGGGCTGGTAATTTTTATAATTCATGGATTATTTAAACATATTAAACTTAAGTAAAATGAAAAGATTAATAAATAGATTCTGCCTGGGGATGTTAGTTGTACTTGCTACACAAGCCTGTAAAGAATCAGAAATAGCCACCTCGGTAAATGACGGGGTTGCACCCGGCCCGGTAACAGGACTAACCGTAACCAACCTTAGTGGGGCAGCCACCATAAAGTACATTCTGCCTTCAGACCCTGATGTACTGTATGTAAAAGCAGTGTATAAAACCAAACAAGGTATTGAAAGAGAGACCAAGGTAAGTTACTACAACAACACGATAACTGTTGTTGGCTTTGCAGACACCGACCCGTATGAAGTAAAGTTATATGCGATAGACAAAGGCGGAAATACATCTCAACCGACATCAATTACCGTTAATCCATTAATGCCACCTTATAAAATAATCCGTAATAGCCTGGGTGTAATCTCGAATTTTGGCGGTATTGATGTGAGTTTTGAAAACGCTACCGAGGCTGATGTGGCCATTGTGGTGATCGCCCCTAATAAACTGGGCGAATATGCGCCCGTTAACACCAATTATACGACCTTAAAGAAAGGTGTGTTTTATACAAGAGACCTGAAAGCAGAGGAAACAAAGTTCGGTATTTACGTGCGAGACAGGTGGGGCAATATTTCTGATACCTTAAAAACAACCCTTACCCCTATATACGAAGAAAGGTTAGACCGAACAAAAATGAAAGGATTGGCCTGGCCTTCAGATCCAGGTTTAGCCTACAGCGGAACGCTAAATGGTGTTTTTGATGGGAGTGTGACCGGCGGATGGTACCATAGCAACGATGCGGCAAGAATGCCTCAACAGTTTACTTTTGATATGGGTGTAACCGCTAAATTAAGCCGCCTGGCCTGGTGGATGAGACCAGATGGAGGAGGGTATTATGCAATACACGCGCCAAGAAAAATTGAGATATGGGGTTCGAATGCGCCAAATCCAGACGGAAGTTATGATGGTTGGACTAAGTTAGTTGATTATGAGCAAATTAAGCCTTCGGGCTTACCAATTGGGCAATTAAGTACGGCAGACAGTGATGCAGCCAAAGCAGGCGAAACCGTTTTGATACCCTTAGATGCACCAAAAGTGCGCTACATTAGGTTTAGAACCTTAGCCAATTGGTCTAACGGAACCTATTGCTGTTTTTATGAGCTGGCCTTGTGGGGTAACCCGAATTAATAGAATTATAATTAATTAATGAATTAAGTCATGGAAAAAATAAAATATTTGATTTATCCTTTTCTCCTTATAACAGGGTTATGTATACTATCTTGTTCAAAAGAAGATGCGTTTAAAGAATTTACAAAGAATGGGGAAATTAGCTATCCTGGAAAGCCAACCGTAGTGCTTGCCCAGGCGGGATATAAGCGGGTGCTGTTACGGGTGGCATTGGGCCCAGACCCTGCCATAACAAAAATAAAAACCTATTGGAACAGTAGGGCCGATTCTTTGGAAACCCCGGTGGTAAGAAGTAATGGGGATATTGTAAATGTGTTTATTACCGATCATTTAAACGAAGGCCAGAATAATTTCGAGGTATACACCTATAACAATAAAGGCAACAAATCTATAGTAACTAATGTATCTGGAACGATGTTTGGCGACAATTATCTGAGCACAGCACCAAGGGTTAACAGATCGATAGCCACACTTAATTTTAGTGCTTTAAATAAGGCTGTAATTACCTGGGGCCCTGCTTTATCAACCGAGCAGTTTATTGAATTGAAATATATTAATTTAAAAGGAGCGGATACGACCAGCCTTGCTCCCTCGCAATCAATAACCACATTGTCCAACTATAAACTAGGAACGGCAATTACCTATCGTTCTATCTATGCGCCAGAAGCTACTGCTTACGATGTGGTATCGGCGGCCCCAAGCCCGGTAGATTTAACTAAGGGGAGCTATTACCCTGCTGCTATGTCAGGTTACTTTTATTCTACTTCCACTAAGAAAGTAATTGGTCTTAATAAAACTTACGTTCCAAATGGTACAAATGGCATAACTGGCGGTATAATTATCCCTGTAGGTGATTTAACGGACGGCACCAAAGCCTTAATTGTTATAAACGCTGATAATACGGTAACCATATCCGCAGCTACAGGGTCTCCAAATGGGCCGTTTGTGATGTATAGTTCGGGCTTGCCAGCACCTTATGACACCGCTACACCTATTTGGGTAAATTCTACAGCTTGTAACAACACCTATGATCCGGCTACCAAAATCCTTAAAATAAGGTATGGTATTGGTGGAACAGGCGCCCGGGTTATTGAAGAGATTATTGAGCTTAAATAATTTTCGTCGAGGTTTGCTTGAAACCTTGGGATATAAATTTTAAAACATTTAATAATTAGTATTTTAAACACCTGGGCATTAAGCCTGGGTGTTACTCATTTATTCAACATTTCTAGCTTTAAAATTGTGAATCAGTTTTTTGTGCACATTACTAGGGAGTGAACCCTATATGCTTTATAATCTAGAATATATTTTTATCTCCTAACAGGTATCTAAATGATCGGCAGTAAAAAAATAAATATATAATGACCGGTTTACAATCAGGTCCCTTGTTTGTTGAAGATAATCTCTTTGTGAATACTAGGCTACCAGTAGTCTGCATTCATAAGCATTTTCAATATTTTTTGGACAAAGGGTACAAAAGAATTGAAAGGTCAGTTTAAAATTGAAATAAACCCATTATTATAAAACATTCGTTAAAGAAAATTTATGACTACAAAAAAGATGACTGCTGCAACTGCCTATATAGAAAAACAGGTAGCGCATTTTCGTAATTATATGCAATCTGCGGAGTTGGGGCATGAGAATGCCATGGCTAAGCTGGTTATTAAATGCGCTGTTGCTGCCTTGCTCTTAACAGCGGCTTTACCCGCATTTTCTCAAAACTATAACAAAACCGTCTCACCTATACCGCTTCCGCAACCGGTATCAAATTTGCTTCCCGGAAAAAAAGCGCCTGTAGTAACCGATATCTGGGTAGTGTTTAAAACACATTGCGATCTGGGTTATACCATGCCTGCAAGTGCCGTATTTAAAAAATACCGTGAAGATATGATGGACAATGCCACCCGCTTAATAGAAGCCGACAAGAAAAAACCGGTTAATGAACGTTTTAAATGGACGATTGCCGGCTGGCCCATGAAGGGTGCCATATTAGGGCCATTGCAAACGCCTGAGCG
>NZ_JBFTSB010000002.1:0-639435 GCF_056399805.1 Pedobacter sp. 01N310 | reverse complement strand
TTAACAAGTGAGAACATCCTTAAAATCAGTTTGAACTTCACATTGTTTAAAACAAGATTATAGCCTTTGGTCTTTTGTTTACGTTCTGCATAAGCTGATATTTCGGGATCATGTTGCATAGCAGACTTTGCGGCCTGATTGAGTTCCTGTTTTAGTTCCTTTTGTGCCAGATAACTCACCTTTGGCTTTCCCTTGATAGTTGTTCCAGATGTATTTCCGAATGGTATTACCCCCACGTAAACTGCATACTTCCTTGCGTCTGGAAAAGATGCAAAGTTTTCCGTGTAGGCGATCGTCATCCAGGCATTTACCTTGCCGATACCCTTTATGCTGCTTATTATACGATAATTTTTAAGCATCTCTCCATCCTGCTTGATAATAGAGGCAATCTCAGCCTCTATTTCGGACTGATGCTTCTGGTCTGCCTTTATCTTTGAGCGGATTATCTTGCTGATCTTATCGTCCTTGCCGGTTGAAAACATGTATATCCTTTCTTTTAAAGTACTTTCCAGGCCAGCCTTTTCCCTTACCAGTCTTTTCCGAAAGGAAAGCAGCTGCCTTAGTATAAGAATATTGTTGTTCAATGGCCGGGATGCCTCCAGGCGCTTGATCTTATCCTCACCATACTGACCTATGCGGAAAGAATCATCCTTGTCGTTTTTTCCGCGTACCATGCCCATTGAATTTTTGATCTCCAAACCAGATAGCCTGGTATAGGCAATTGATTGCGATTCCAGAAACTGGATAAAACGGTACTCATAGCCGCCTGTAAATTCCATAACAACCAGTACTTCTTTAAGCTCAATTGAATTGGTTCTGCACCACTTTTTAAACATGGCAAATCCTTTACTATGGTTATCGATCTTAATATGCAGCCTGCGTTCTGCACAGCTGATATCCAGTGTAAGTTTTGATACATCTACTCCTAAAATAACATTCCAGTTTCCCATACGTTTATCTTTTAGTATATTTAAATAAACTGTCTTTTGCCGATCACCTTTGATAGTTCAAAGAAAGTATTCTAGCTAGGCCAAAGGCAGGGACTAATACGACCACAAGTTCTGTGAACTAGAGATGACGGAAGTTCACCCTGCCTTTTATTTAAACGCTTACCAAGCTTTCTTCTTGTAATACTATTTACAAGAAGAAAAATCAGTCCGATAAACCAAAGGAGATGACGGCCGTTCCATGTAGATCAATTTCTTATTTTTTGCTGCTGTAAGTAAGGCTTACCTTTTGTGGTTCTTTGCTGTAATCTTCCCATAGCTGGTCGACAGTTTTTCCGGTTAAGGCTGCCCAAGATTCCTCCTTGTATTGATGCGCTCTTAACTGTTGATCTAAAGTAGCAATTAAGCCAGGTTTCACATTTTGCTCTAACCATGCAAAAAACCTCGCGGTAATACGATAACTATTTTTATAACCCTGCTTTGCATTATAATCTGGCAAACTCCATTTCGAGCCTACATTATCAACACCATATTTATAACGTACATAATCGGCAATACCTTCGGTTAGCCAAACCGGACCAGCACTATAGCCATAACCCTGAACAATGTGCATGGTTTCGTGCGTTACCACATCAATATCGGTTGGATGTGCTTTTTTCATGTAAGCAGCACTAAACAAAATTCTATTTCCGCTTGCTTCTGCAACTGCTTTGTAAGCTGTATCCACCACAAATAACACATCGTGGGTAGATTTATCGTTAAATGTTTTAACCAGGGTTGGGTAGATTTCGAAATAAGTAGCAATTAACTTCTTTCTTACGGTCGGATCTAAATTTGGATCTTTGCTGATAAATGTTAATTCATACCCTTTGTGTTTTTCTTTACTGTAAGAAACCCAGTTTTTTGAGAGTGCAGAAAACATTTCCTTTTGGATTTTCTCTTGAGATTTGTTTTTAACCCATTGGCTGTTTACTTTAATTTCTCCAGCTTTAGCCTGTATTGTTGATGTTTCTTCCGTTACCAAATCTAACATTACATCTCTTTTGGTACGGTATCCATCTGCCTGGGCAAATTTTGGATAAACCTGAAAAAAAGCAGCCTTTAGTTTGTCATCCACGATAGCATTTGTTACGCTATCTTTATCATTGATGGTAATCTTGTATTCTCGTTGCCCCCGGTTTTGAGCAAAAGCCTTTGCCCCTAAAAAAGAAGCCAGTGCAATGACTAAAAGTTTCTGATTCATTTGTTTGTTGGTGTGTATTTTTAATTGAAATATTTTAAAAATCTAAAAGTGATTTAACGTTATACTAAAACGTTTTATTAAGCAATAATAAGCATAATATCGCAGATGAAAAATTAATTCCTTTTTTTGATAAATTAAGGCAAAAAGATCAATAATAAAATATACGAATAACAAACAGGATTGCCACGAAAAAGGGCGTTATGTGGTAGAGCAAGACAAAAGAGGAGCAGACTGCGGGACTAATTATGTAAGTCATCACCCGCAGTCCTCTCCTTATTAAGTTAAGCTTAAATCGCAGCAACTTGCAGCACCAATCAACGCTGCATGTTCTTTAAGCTCGGATATTTTTATTTCCGTGTCGATGTCGTTACCTTTTAAGGTTGCGATCAACTCGGGTGCAAAAGCACTAAAAGATTGCGCAATATTACCACCAACAATTACAGTATCTATTTTGTGTTTCTTAATAATAGGAATCAAGAACTGCGCGAGGTTATAACCAAATTCCATAAATACCCGGGTGGCAAAATGATCGGTTTCTACCATTTCCACCAATTCTTTCACGCCATCTACCGTTTTGCCGCTAAGCTGGTTAAAACGTTTTACGAACCAGCGAGTAGAAAGGTAATCTTCCGCAATTCCGTCTAAAAATTCGGAGTTCCAGAGGTCAGCATCAAAAGCTTTATCATTATAATTGAGACAAAGCGATGAGCCGAGGCCCGTACCAAGCGTTAAGCCCAGCACACTGGCATTTCCTTTGGCAGCGCCAGCAAAAACCTCACCTTGTAAAAAACCTGCTGCATCGTTTATAAAGTGAATATTCTCTACAGGGATATCCAGTCGTTTAGCCAGCTCTTCTTTTACATTGATCTGGTAAAGTGATTTAAACTTATCCTGGTCTTTAATTAATGAAATGCCTTCACTATAATTAAAAGGACCAGGCATAGCAATTCCAACATTCCGGGCACCGTTTTTAATATTTTTAAAAGCCTTATTGATGATATCGCACCATGCCGATAAAATCACTTCTTTACTCTCCTGCGAATTCACAGGGCTACGTTTGATGGAATCCTTCACCAAAGTTCTCGTTTCTAAATCCACCAATGCGGCCGTAATATGCGAGCCGCCAATATCTACACCTAATGCAACAGGCTTTTCCATTCTATATATATTTCTGTTATCTATTCTTTATAATCTGAATTAATTCGCCAAAAGTAGCAATTCAATATCTATTTACTGATTGAAAATGGCTTATCTTCTTCTAATAATCCTCTATTTAACGAAGGTTTAACATTCATCTCTAATTTTAACACCCCTCCTTTTAACAAATCGTTATGGTTTATAAAATTTTTAGTATAATTTTTACCATTTAAGCTTGCCGATTTTATATAAACATTGGCAGCATTATTGGCGGGTGCCTCAATCACGAATTTTTTGCCGTTTTCTAAATTAATAGTCGTTTTTTTAAACATTGGGCTTCCTAAAACGTACTCCCCAGTACCTGGCGTTACGCTGTAAAACCCTAGTGCGCTTAAAACATACCACGATGAAGTTTGCCCCTGGTCTTCGTCTCCAGGATAACCATTTTCTGTGGCATCGTACAGTTTATGCATCACCTTACGGGCATAAAATTGTGCTTTCCAGGGTTGGTTGGCATAATTATACAAATACACCATGTGCTGTATCGGTTGATTTCCATGTGCATATTGGCCCATATTGGCCATTACCATTTCGGTCATTTCATGGATCATCCCGCCATACGAACCCACATTTACTTTATTAGGTTCGCTGAAAACAGAATCGAGCTTGGCGATAAAATTGCTTTTCCCGCCCATCAAATTAATTAAACCTTTGGTATCTTGAAAAACCGACCATTGCCAATGCCAGGCATTTCCTTCGGTGAACGGGCCTCCCCATTCCGTTGGGTCGAAATTTGGCGACCATTTTCCCTCTGCGTTCCTACCCCTCATAAAACGGGTAGAAGGATCATAAACATTTTTATAATTGAACATGGGTTTCTCAAAAACCTTCATATAATGCTTATCTCCAATCATTTCTGCCAAATGGTAAGCGCAATAGTCATCGTAGGCATACTCTAGTGTTTTGGCTGTAGCTTCTCTGTATTTTGGATAAGGCACATAACCCAATTGGTTATATTCTGTTACACCATCCCTACCATTTGCAGGACCCCATGGCCCCTTATTCATCGCTTCGTGATAATAAGCATCCAGCGCCTTTTTCGGATCGAACGTTCTGATTCCTTTTGCCCAGGCATCGGTTAACAAAGAAATAGCGTGATTACCAATCATACTTCCAGCTTCGCTGGGAAAAGACCACGATGGCAACCAACCACATTGCTCATAGGCATCGAGCATGGCCTGCATATAACGACCGTGCATTTCTGGTTGCACCAGTGTGTTTAGTGGAAATTGCGCACGGAAGGTATCCCAGAAACCCGTATCGGTAAACATATATCCATCATGCACTTTACCGTCATACGGACTAAAGTAATATGGTTTTCCGGCTTCATTTATTTCATAAAACTTTCTGGAGAACAGGCTTGCCCTAAAAAAGCAAGAATAAAAAGTTTCCATATCTGCTTTAGATCCGCCTTCTACTTCTATCTTACCGAGCGATTTATTCCACACCGCAGCAGCATGGGCTTTGGTATCTTCTAAGGTCTTATCATTGCCCAGTTCTCTTTTTAAATTGAGTTCGGCTTGTTGTAAACTGATATAAGATGAAGCAGTTTTCACCTGCACCTTTGTACCAGATTCGAACTGTACAAATGCACCTTTTCCCAATCCTTCAGCTGAAATAGAATCTTTTGCAATGGTATTACGTTTATTCTCCCAAGTACCGTAAGACTTAATCGGTTGATCGAACTGGATTACGAAATAACTTTTCCAACCTCTTTTAAAACCTTCGCCATTGTTTACCCAGCCCGTTATTTTATTTTCTTTAGGATAGATCTGAACACCACTTAATCTGTTGTACCCGTCTAAAATTAAAAAGCTTCTTTTGCCTTTTGGATAGCTGAACCTGAGGTGTGCGCCACGCTCTGAAGGTGAAATTTCGGTGGTAATATCATTTTCGAATGTTACCTTATAATAGTTTGGTTTAGCAATCTCATCCTGATGACTAAATTTAGTTTCGCGTTTATCTTCATTTACTATCAGGTCATCAACCATTGGCATTAAAGAAAATACCGCATAGTCTCTCGTCCACGAACTGCATTGATGCGCTTGCTGAAAACCTCTGATTTTATCTTTAAAATACTGATATTTCCAACCATCGCCATTTCTACCGGTTTGGGGTGTCCAGGTGTGCATGCCAAATGGCAGTGCCGTTGTTGGGTAGGTATTGCCCCTGGTGAGTTCGTGCTTAGAATTTGTGCCCTGAAGTGTGTTAACGTAGTGCACCCAATCTTTCTGCTGCGCCAGTAAACCTTTGGCAGCAAGGCAGCATAAAATGGATGCGATTAATTTAAATTTCATTTGTTTGTGTGTTTATTCTTTCCAGCTGATATAACCAAAACCAGGCTGTGTATTTGCATTTGTGAGCGCAGTTATGAGCTTACAAACGTTGATTATATGATTATTTAATATTCCATTTATCGGCTAACATCTTGATGAAATAACCGCCAACAACACTTCTTGCCTGAAAGCCTGTCATTTTCCCATTGGTAGTTTCATGCCAGTCGCTCAATGGCACCTTACTCTCCGTTTCGGTTGCAAAACGATATATCGGACTTACAAATTTTTGAAAATCGGCTTGGTTATCAGCCAAGGTAGCTGTCCACATAATCCAGTCAGATTTGGTGTAAGTTCTACGGCTGTCCAACGGTAATCCGAAATCTTTTTGTTTGGTTAAATAAAAGTTGATTTCCTTTTTGTATACTTCTTTAGGAAAAAGATCAAGTTTTAAAAGTTTGTCCCAAACGAGGTTGTACTTCTGGCTCCAGGTATTTTTATCATTAAAAGTTAAAGCGTAATGATCGCCATCATCGGCAAGTTTCATCCAGTTCTGGGCCATCTGTAAGGCAGCTGTTCTATATTTTGTAGCTACATCGGCCTTGCCTAATAATTGCGCCATTTGTGCATAAGCGCCTAAAGCTACAATGGCTTTTACCGATAAATTCGAATTCCGGGCCAAATGGCCAGCAAAATCGTCCGTACATAATTGATTGGCCGGATCGAAACCTTCTCTTAGCAGATAGTTTGCCCATACAGACATTACCTCCCAATGTTTCTCGGCATACTTTGCATTTCCCTCTGCTTTGGTTATGGCAGCTGTTAAGATGATCATATTACCGGCTTCTTCTACAGGCATATCTTCACCATAGGTTTGGCCGTTGGCTAAAGGATAAGTACCTAAATCGTGTGCCGCAAATGGTTTCTTCCATTTTCCGCTTTCTGAGTAATAGAAAATGCCATTCAACATTCCTTTTAGCAATTCGGGATTGTACACTAAAAATTGTGGTGCTGATGGATAAGTTACATCCACTGTATTGATTGATCCATTACTAAAATTTTCTTTCGATAGGAACAGGATATCACCATTTGGTGCATATACAATTTTGTGCGCCGCAATAGCCTGCCTATAAGCCAGTTTACATAGATCTGCATATTCTTTGCCACCTGCTTTTTCAGCATCGGCGTATAGTTTGGCATCAAAAATGGCACACTTGGTTTTTAATGAAGGGTATTGGGTATTCGCCTCGGCCAGCTGATCTTCGAATTGCTGTGAACCAGTCTGTCGCCAAACCGGCTGTAGCTTTTCGCCAAAATATTCAACCGATTTTAGGTCATCATAGCCCAACATCATATATTTATCTACCGGGCTTGAAGAAACCGAACCGAAAGGAATAATACTGCTTAGGTTCAGGTTTTTCGAATTTAAAACCTGTGTTTGTGTTGGATATTTGGAATCGACGAAACTTTTTAAGCTTTCGTTCTGTGTAGCTATAAACTGAGTGGCATTAAACTTAGCGGGAACGGCCACATATAAATAGCCCCAATCGATACGCAGATCATCGCCCCGTTTCTTTAATACTGGCTGTTCTACAGTCCCTGTTTTTAAGATGGAGAGATTGTTTTTCGAACGCTTCCACGCCGATACACTTTGGTTTGGTGTATTTACAGCCAGGTTTGATGATGCGCCAAAGAAAATATCAACACTATGCGGCTTGGCATCAGTAGATTTTACGGTGTAATTGATATAACTGATTGGCCTGGCGGTTAATTTAATATCATTGAGTAATAATGGAGAGGTAAAAGCTACCTGTAGTTCTACATGGCCACAGCTAAAAGTATATTTGGTAGTGGTAGCCTGAATGGATACATTGGTTTGAGTGGCGGGAGTAATTTTTACATTGTCTGCAGCTTCTTCTACAAGCCCGGCATCTAAATGCCTGCCACCGGCTGTATTTTTACAATGTATGGCCAATACATTTTTTCCTGTTTTTAAAATCCCAACTTCAATTGGCACATAAATATAATCAGAAACCCATCCATTCTTTTTATAAATTACTTTCCCATTTAAATAAACAATTACATTATCATCGTGATTGAGTTTCAGGTATTTTTTTGCGGCCGATACATTGTCTACATCGAAGGTCCTTCTAAAATAAAGATCATCGCTATTCCATTTTGTTTTGGCAGAATTATCGTCTCCAAAAGGGGCTTCGGCTTTTTTCCAGCTATTATCGTTATAACTGTTATTTTCCCAACCTGCTTCAGGTTTGTCGAAACTGTAGCTGGCCTGGTATTTTAATGCATCGGCAGCAGGGAGTATTTCTTTAAAGGTTTTGCTTTCCTCACCCAAAAACCGGTAAAATTTACCATCTACTTTTATAATGCCCAGTAAAGATTGCTCCTTGCCTGTCCAATGTTTAGTTACCGATTGGTTAAGCCCATCGCCGAAAGACCAAATACTGAAATATGCATCATGTGTAATTAAGGGATAAGCGGGTGCTTTATCTTGTGCTTTTGTAATTAAATTAAAAAAAAGACAAAGTGCTACTAAGGAAAGTTTTCTCATAAATTAATATTTGGTTCATTAATAAATCGTTTTACCTAATTTTATCGCTCAACTTTCTAATTCTGATCACAGAAAAACGAAAAAATGACCGCTAGATTAAATGGATTATTGGTGCTTGGTAGTCGATTAAAGTAAAACGTTTTACTAATTCAATATTAGTAAAAAAATGTACATCTTTTACCCTTTAAATCCGTAACATATAGGTTACAAAGATTTGGTCAAAAAATAACCAAAAAAGGTGCCCAATTTTGGACACCTTTTTTTGGTTACGAATTAGTAGCCTGGATTTTGAGTTAGATTTCCGTTCAGATCTCTTTGTCTTTGCGGAATTGGATAAAGTGCTTTAGTTGCGGTAGATGCAGTGTGATCCCACCAACTACCGGTTGCAAATTTACCAAAACGGATTAAATCATCTCTCCTCATTCCTTCGAAAATAAATTCTCTGCCTCTTTCAGCCAAAAGCTCATCTAAAGTTAAACTTGTTGTAGTGTAGGCACGGGTGGCAAAATCTGCCTCACTAAATGCACGTTTTTTACAATCGTTAATTAATTGAACAGCTTCTGCTGTAGCTACGCCCCCATTTTTACGCATAATCGCTTCTGCTTTAGCAAAATAAATCATCGTTAAACGATAGATATTCCAATCGCCATTGTTGTAATTCGGATCAATTGACGGAACACCACCAGGGCCCGCAAATTGGTTACCCAATTTATATTTGTTAAAACGGACACCTGAGTTCTCTTCGCCTTCGCTCATATTACTTACTGTAGAACCCGTTTTATTTTTACGGATGTTATCTACAAAAGTCAATTGCGATCCATTATACTCTTCTGATGCCAGAACTGGTTCAGCTGGAGCAGCAAATTGAAACATTGGTCCTTCTAAAAGCCATCCTCTTTTTCTTAAGTCAGCATCTTCGTAGGTAGTAAAAACGCCAGGGATTAACACAATACCATCGTTACCGTTTCTGCCACCACCATAAATCTGTTGTTGCTTAAAGTGATAGAACTCTCCCGGCCAAGATGGTTGAAAGTTAGCTATTGAATAATTATAAGCAATAGAGAAAATAACTTCTTTAGACAGGTCGTTTGTGGTTTTAAACTGATCGGTAATATTTGGATCTAATCCCATTGTGCCATTTTGGGCACCTCCATCTCCAGCTATCAGTTTATTTGCAGCAGCAATACAATCATCCCAGCGTGGTGTACCGGTCCAAACCTCAGCATTTAAATAAAGTTCGACCAACATGGCATAAGCTCCTGCCTGGCTCATACGGCCGAGCATACCACGCGATAATTTAGGCGCTTTATCAATGTTTGTTTTAATTTCTGATTCAATAAAATTGAATACGTCTTTACGGGATTTTGTTTCTGGTTTTGCGGGAGTACCTACTTGTGTAACCACAGGAATATTACCGAACAAGTCCATTAATTTTAAATAATGAAATGCTCTTAATAGCTTCAATTCTGCAATAAAGGCTTCTTTTTCAACTAGCGTAATCCCCATTTGCGAAATATCACGTTTTTCGATATTCTCAATAGGGTCATTACATAAACCCATGCCCCAAAACATTAAAGACCATGCGTTGTTAATTCCGCTTTCATCTGTCGTCCAGGTATGGTAATGTAGTCTTTTCCATTTACCGCCATCTTCGCCATGACGTCCTTTTGTTGGCCATGCTAACTGATCTCCTGAAAGTTCAGCTAAGCGCCACCAGCCATCCTGACCAGATGGGGTAACCCATGCGTTTGCGTGCGTATAGGGCCTTAAAACCGCCGATAAAACCTCAGCTTTATTATTATAGAAGTTATCTGTCAATAGCTGATCATAAGCATTTTCATCTAACTTGGTGCAGGCATTTGTAAGCAACAAAGTACCTATGAGCAAACTACATATGATTGATTTATTTTTCATTTTTTTAATCTTTAAAATCCAACATTTAATCCAAACAAGAAAGTACGGGTACTTGGATAAGCACCACTGTTATCTACACCTGGCCCAGTACCAGTATCTGCAATGAAATCTGGATCGCTACCTGTGTAACCAGTAATGGTAGCTAAGTTTTGTCCAGTTGCATAAACACGCATGTTTCTAATTAATTTGGTTTTTAATTTGAAATTATAACCAATGGTTACTTCATCTAATTTAACGTAACTTCCTTTTTCCAAATAGTAGTCAGAATACATATAGGTATCATTGATTTGGCTGTATTTATCGAAAGTACTTGACAATAAGTTACCAGACCATGTTTTATTTGCATAAGAAAGTGCATTTCTGTTTAAGATATCATAATCGAACTTACCTCTTAAGAAAACACGTAAATCAAATTGCTTGTATCTGAAATTATGTGCCATTGATGCGTAATACTTAGGAATCGCATTCCCGATCATTTGTAAATCTGTTACGTTTTTATCTCTGGAGTTATTGATCTGTGCGTTTGGTACAGCCTGGCCGTTTCTGTTGTAGAACAACCATTTACCATCAGCAGTAAAACCAGCGAATTTTTTGCCCCAGAATTCACCTAAAGCACCTCCTTCATAAGTTACAATAGCATCTCCTAAGGCACCAGCACCACCAATTCCACCAAACGTTTTGTATAAAATTTTATACTCATCATTTGAATAAGAATCCAAAGTGTTTTTTAGTGTGCTCGCTGTTGCATCAATATCCCAGCTAAAATCTTTGGTATTAAATGCAGCATAACTTAATGCAAGCTCAATACCTTTTGAAGAGATTGTACCTACGTTAGTGTAAATTGAGCTTTGAACAAATGGAGGTTGAGGAGAAGTATAGGTATCCAATAAATCTTTAGTGGTACGTTTAAATAGGTCTAATGTACCGGATAGTTTACTTTTTAATAAGCTAAACTCTAAACCGATGTTACTTTCTTTTTTAGTCTCCCATTTAAGGTTTGGATTTGGATTTCTATTAGGTCCATAAGTTTCAAGATATTGTCCGTCCGGATATAAATATCTACCACCGCCACCAAGAGTTACCCTTGATGCATTGTTTGCAAAACCACTGTTACCTGTCTCTCCATAACCAACCCTTAATTTTAAATTGTTAACCCAGGTGATATTTTTCATGAAATCTTCCTGAGTAATGTTCCAGGCTCCTGAAACTGCAGGGAAGTTGCCCCATTTATTGTTATCACCGAAACGAGATGAGCCCTCTCTTCTTAAAGTAGCAGTCAATAAATATTTACCATCGTAGTTATAGTTAATCCTACCAAAGAAAGCGATTAACGTGTTATCATTTTTACCACTGCTCATCGAAGCTTTACCAACACCCAGAGCGGCACCTTGGCCTAAGTTATCCTCGTGGAATAAGTCGTTTATAAACCCACGGTTAGATGCACTTGAGCTCTCCTCCATGAAATAACGATAACTATATCCTACCAAAGCAGTTAAATTGTGTTTCGATGCAATTGTTGTATTATACTGCAAAGTTGGCTCTACAGCCCATGCCTGCGATAAATAATCACCTTTATAAGCATAACCACCACCTGGAAAATCTGTATTTTCCAATGAGTTTTCGCTTGCTTTAAGGCGGTATTGCCCATCGTTACGGTTATCGCGGGTTACAGAACCAAAAATTGAACCTTTTAAACCTTTTACAATGTCTAAATCAGCTTTAATATCTGCAGAACTGGTTTGTTGTTTACGGTAAGAAGTTTCTTGAGCCAAACGGGCAAACTCGTTGGTACTGGTTAAATCGAAACGATAAGTTCCGTCTGGATTGTAGTTGGATAAAGTAGGGTTTTTGGTTTGCTCACTTTCCCAGCCGCCGCCACCAAGTAAGTTGGCTTTGTTAAAGTTAGTTACCAGGTTCGCCTGAATTTTTAATCTGTTGTCTAAACCTGTTTGGTTAATGTTAAACCTTAAAGTATATTCTTCGCGACTATTTTCTTTTGCAATACCTTGTAAATCGCGATAGTTAATACTTGCTCTATAGCTCGTTTTATCAGTGCCACCACTAAAGTTTAAGTTGTGGTTTTGAGTCAGGTTATCATGATTGATTAACTGGTCAACAAAATCAGTTTCACTTCCAAAATTTTGTTGTTTAATCTCGCCTGAGGCAATTTTCGCTTTATAATCTGCCGGCGACAAGAAATCTAACCATTGATTATAATATTCTTTTCTGGCGTAACCAGAATAGTTGAATTGAGGAGGGCCGGCTTTACCTTTTTTAGTGGTAATTAAAATTACCCCTGCATTGGCACTAGAACCGTAAATTGCAGCTGCAGAACCATCCTTTAAAACGTCGATTGATTCGATATCATCTTGTTGCAATAAATCTGGATTACCGCCAGGAATTCCATCGATTACAAATAACGGACTTGAGCTTCCCGTTACTGTAACTACACCACGAAGCTGAACACTAACACCAGAGTTTGGATTTGAACCACTACGTGTGATGTTTAAACCAGCAACCTTACCTTGGATAAGGTCTAATGCATTTCTTGAACCACTTTGTCTGAAATCTTCAGCACCAACGTGCGCAACTGCTGAAGTTACCTCCTTTTGCAATTGGGTGCCGTACCCAACAGCAACAACAGTTACTTCCTGTAGGTTTGTATTTTTTGATACCGCAAATTTTACATTGATAACTGACGATTGGCCAACAGTTATATCCTGTGTATCGTAACCAACGTAAGTAAAACGAAGCACCTGCCCGGCATCGGCCTCGATAGCAAATTTTCCATTAGCATCGGTAAGGGTTGTTCTACCGGTAGCTTGATTTTTGATACTGGCACCTGGAACTGGCAGGCCACTATCATCTACCACTGTTCCGGTAACATTTTTTTGCGCCTGAACCCGCCCATAGAGCTTGTTATCATTCAAGAACCTCCGGGTACCTTCCCACTCCAAATTCATTGAAAACGCCGGACTATTTAGCAGCACAATGGCAGCAGACAGTCCCGTAATTTTGAGTAAATTAATTTTCATTAACGGTTTTGTTTTAATTATAAATGATTAGTTTTTGTTTCTGGTATTATTTATCTGCGAAAGCGATGGCCAGACAGGCTAAGTGTCTGACGTTTTCTATTATCTTATTGTTTTGAAGATTTGATTGGACAAACAGAAAAAATCCCAACGAGAAGATCTATCCCTGTAGCTAATACAATCCATTAAAATTCAGTAGAGAACTGCTGTAATACTCATAAAATTAGTCCGGCTATGCTAAAACGTTTTAGTAGATCAATTATAGCAATTTTAAATTATAATAAAACGTTTTAGTAAGTAAAAAAAATATTACAATCGAGTGAGGGATGATTTTTTTCTAGTCTCTAATGACTAAACGGGCGGGGATAATTACCTCTTCAGCAGGTGATTTACCTTTTGAGGAAAGTTGGTTTAAAATGAGTTTAATAATGGTTTCAGCTATTTCTTCCAGGGGTTGTTGGACAGCAGAAATACGGGGGGTGTGCAGTTCGAATGCTTCATGATCATCATATGCGATAACTCCTAAATCATCTCCTACTTTTTTATTGATTTGTTTTAGCGCTTTTAAGCCACTAATCGCTAAATAATTGGTTGCAAATAACACTGCATCGATTTTTTTATTTTCGAAGAGTTCTTGAATCTGAGCAATCGTTTCGCCTTCTTCCTGGTTAAAGTGGATCTTTAAAACCAGGTTGTCATTATATTCGATCCCATTATCTTCCAATGCTTTTTTATAACCATCGTATCGCTCTATAATTTGTTCCACATTTATATCAGTGGTAACCAAGGCTATATTCTTTTTACCCTGATCGATAAAACTCTGTATGGACTGGTGCGAGGCATTAAAATGATCTGCTCCAACATAACTGGTATTAATGTCTGACAAATTTCTATCGAACAGGATTACAGGGTTTCCATCATCCAGGAGCATTTGTATATCTTCTTCTATTCCTTTTATTGGAGAAATGATATAGGCATCAACTTTTCGCGATTTGAACATGTTGATCAGTTCCTTTGCTTTGTCGATGCTGTTTTCTGTACTGGAATAAATAATTTTATAGCCTCTTTTATAGGCTTTATCTTCGATTAACCTTGCAATCCTCGAGAAGAATGAATTGGAAATATCTTCGATAATTAAGCCGATGATATTGGAGTTACCAGTTCTTAAGCTTCTTGCAATCTGATTAGGCTTATAACCGCTTTCTTCGATAATTTTTTCAACTTTCTCTATTACTGCCTCGCTTATCGATTTCTCTTTTGCTTTACCGTTAATAATGAATGAAACTGTGGTAATGGATACATTTGCTTTTACGGCTATATCTTTAATAGAAAGCGATTTCATCTGGTTGGATTTCTTTAAGTTAATCAATTCAAAGCTAAATAAAAATTGCAGCTTTTAAATTTTTGCCCATTATAAAGACGCAATTTAACATTTTTTATGTTAATCGTTTTAGAAACACTTGTTAAAGGATGGTTCAATGTAAATATGAAAGCTTAAAACAACAAAAGGCACCATTAAAGCGTCTTTTGTATCAAAATTAATATCCTGTATAAATAAATAAGTTCATAATCAGGCCCCTCTATCCTGTTAAATTGTTTTGTGCAGATAGGTCGTAATTAATCTGGCCGTTTTTGCCGAAGCGCCGGGTTTTCCCATAAGTAAAAGCAACTCATCATAATGTTTTAACATCTCACTCCTGCCCTCCCCTGTTAAGATAATTTTGAGTTCTCCGTTCACCTTTTGGGTGTTACAATCTTCCTGGATAAGTTCGGTTACAATCTTCTTGTTTACAATAAGATTAACCAATGAAATAAACTTAATTTTCACCAACATCCTGGCAATGGCAATTGAAATGGTTCCGCCCTTATAAACAACCACTTGTGGCACTTTAAACAAAGCAGTTTCTAGCGTAGCTGTTCCTGAAGCTACAATTGCAGCATGCGCATGGTGCAATAAATTATAGGTACTGTTAAAAAGCAGATGAACTTTTTTATCTCCCGTAAACCGGCGATAATAACTTTCGGTAAAGGTTGGTGCGGCTGCTATGGCGAAAATATAATCGGGATGGTTTTCGGTAATGCTCAACATCACCGGGAGTAAACGTTCTATTTCCTGCTTGCGGCTACCAGGCAACAGGGCGATAATTTTTCCATCTCCTAATTGATGGTTTTCGCGAAAATTTAGATCTGGAGTAAATTGCGCAATTTCGTCTAATAATGGGTTGCCTACATAATCTACCTGCATGCCCCATTCTTTGTAGAAATCTACTTCGAAAGGTAAGATGCAGAACATATGATCGACAACCTTTTTGATTTTCAGCACCCGTTTTTGGTTCCATGCCCAAACTTTAGGTGAAATATAATAACATACTTTAATACCATTGGCCTTTGCAAACGCTGCTATTTTTAAGTTAAATCCCGGAAAATCGATCAGGATCAGTACATCGGGCTTCCATTGTAAAATATCGTTCTTGCAGGCTTTAAGATTTTTGAAAATGGTCCTTAAATTTAGAATTACTTCTGTAAAGCCCATAAAAGCCATATCAGCATAGTGTTTAACCAACTCGCCACCTTCGGCCTGCATTTTATCACCCCCGAAATACCTGAATACAGCTTCGCCGTCCTCAGTTTTTAAGGCTTTCATTAAGTTGGCGCCATGTAAATCGCCTGAGGCTTCTCCGGCTACGAGGTAGTACTTCATATTTTCTTATGTTATAACAAAGTCGTCATTGCGAGGAGGCACGACGAAGCAATCTTTATGCTATTGTCTATCCCTTAATTCTCCGTTGTTCTGGAAAGATTGCTTCACCCAGCTCACCATCCCCTTCTTCAGTTCGCAATGACGCCTGTTTTAAAAAACTTTATAAGCAAAAAATACAAAAGCGCATAAAAACGTTGCGGCCAATATACCCCTGCCAATATTTTCTTTATTGTATTTAAAAAAGTATTGCATGGTATAGGCATTTATTGCAATACCACCAATATATAACAAATCTGCTTTAGCAAGGGAAGCAACATGGGTAATGATGTACCAGGCAATGGAACAAAATATTGCCGGCACAAGCAAACCAATGCCCAAACCTATCCATACAGAATTATTTAATCTTTTCAATCGATCAATCATAATGGCAAGCGCTTAACCTAAATTTATGCCATCTGGCGCTGAAACTTTAGTGCCGGTACTTGTAGATTTAGCAGCATTGTTGCCAATAAAATCCCAACTGTTTATTGCTTGTATCGCATGGTGTGCCGTTAAATCAAACTGGACCGGGACAATAGAAATATAATTGTTTTCCAATGCCCAAACATCGGTATCTTCTCCTTTATCGAAATTTTCAAAAACACCGGTTAGCCAATAGTATGGTCGTTTGTAAGGATCAGTTCTTTCATCAAATTCTTCCATCCACTTTGCATTGGCCTGACGGCAAACTTTAACGCCTTTTAGCTGATCGCCTTTTGGGAAATTCACATTTAAAAGGGTTCCTTCTGGTAAACCATTCACCAAAACCTGCTCACAGATGTTTTTAATGTATTTTTTGGTATGACTAAAATCGGCATCGGCTGCAAAATCATCTAAAGAGAAACCAATAGAGGGGATTTTTTCTATCGCGCCTTCCACCGCTGCAGACATGGTACCTGAATAAAGTACATTAATCGAATTATTTAGTCCATGGTTAATTCCTGAAACGCATAAATCAGGTTTTTTACCTTTAAAAATCTTATTTACAGCAATTTTAACACAATCAACCGGGGTTCCACTGCATTTGTACATTTCTACACCGGCATAAAGATCAACCTTATCAAAACGGATCGGTTTACCTATGGTAATGGCATGCCCCATTCCGCTTTGCGGACTATCTGGCGCAACCACCACTACATTGCCCAGCTCCTGCATTACCTCCATTAAATTTTTGATGCCTGTAGCTGTAATGCCATCATCATTTACAACTAAAATATTTGGTTTTGTGCCCTGCTTTGTCATGTCGGTAAAAATACAGATTATAAATTCAAGGCACAATAAAGCATGGTTTATATGCAAAAATCATTTATTCCTAGATTTTTAGTTTTGAAATCAAAATTATTTCATTCCCTGCCAGAAAGCATATATATTTGGATAAATAACTTATTAAAAATGAAGGCTGTATTTGAGATCACGCTTAAACCAACAGGTACGCACTCATTATCATAAACCAAAACCAATTCAATGAAATTCAAACTATTTACTTTGGCTTGTTTTCTATTTACAGGTGCTTTAGCGAAGGCGCAAACAACCTATCAATGGAAAACAGGAACATCTGGTGGCTTTAGCTACAGGTATGTAACCAACGATCCGACCAAAACACGTTTTTATACACTAAAAAACGGTTTGACAGTAATTTTATCCCAGAACAATAAAGAGCCAAATATTACCTATAAAATGGCGGTAAGAGCGGGCAGTAATACCGATCCGCGTACCAATACCGGCCTGGCGCATTATTTAGAACACCTTTTATTTAAAGGAACGGATAAATTTGGAACCTTAAATTATGCCAAAGAAAAACCACTTTTAGATAAGATCGAGGCACTTTACGAAACATACAACAAAACTACCGATCCGGCTAAACGTAAAGAGATTTATAAAGAAATTGATAAAACTTCGGGCGAAGCTTCTAATTATTCTATCGCAAACGAATACGATAAAATGATGAAATCGATCGGGAGCAACTCTACCAACGCCCACACCTCGGTAGAAGAAACCGTTTACGAGGAAGATCTTCCATCAAACGCCATTGATAAATTTTTGGCCGTACAGGCAGAACGTTTCCGCGCCCCTGTTTTCCGTATCTTCCATACAGAGTTAGAAGCTGTGTACGAAGAAAAAAACATCGGTATGGATAACGATGGCCGTAAAATGTATGAGAAAATGCTGTATGCTTTGTTCCCAACACATAACTACGGACAACAAACCACCATTGGTACCATTGAACATTTAAAAAATCCATCTTTAATCGAAATCAGAAAATATTACAACAAATATTATGTGCCTAATAATATGGCCCTAATTATGAGTGGCGATATTAATTATGATGATTTAATTAAAAAAATCGATAAAGATTTTGCCTTCATGGTTCCAAAACCATTTTCACTCTACAACCCTGCTCCAGAAAAACCATTAACGCAGGTTCAAACGGTTGACATTTACGGTCCAAGTGCCGAAAATTTATACGTTGCCTATAGAGGTTTTGCTCAAAATACACACCAAAGCTTACTACTGGATTTAATCGGCAGCATTTTAGCCAACGGTAAAGCGGGTTTAATGGATATCAACATCAATAAACAGCAAAAAATGTTGAGGGCAAGCGCTGGTTATAACTCGATGAAAGATTATGGAATCTTCATCTTATCTGGCTCACCTAAAGCCGGACAAAGTTTAGAAGAAGCGCAAAAATTATTGTTAGAGCAGGTAGAACTCCTTAAAAAAGGCGAATTCGACGAAAGTTTGATTAAAGCAACTGTTGCAAACATCAAATTGGCAGAGTTACAAAGTTTCGATAATAACGATGTGCGTGCAGATTTCGCGATGAATGCCTTTATCCAAAACCGTGGTACGGAGTGGGATAAAACCCTGGCATCAACCGATGCAATGGCTAAAGTAACCAAAAAGGAAATTGTAGATTTTGCCAATAAATTTTTCGTCAACAACTATGTTTCTATCTTAAAACATAAAGGCGAAGATAAAAGCATCGTTAAAGTAGAAAAGCCAGCCATTACCGCGGTAAAAACCAATGTTAATGAGGTTTCTCCATTTACGAAAGACATTATTGCTGCACCGGTAAAACCCATCGCCCCTAAGTTTTTAGATTATACCAAAGATCTTAATTTCGGTAAAGCAGGCATTGCTGATGTAATTGCGGTTCAAAACACCGAAAACGGAATTTTCCGTTTAGGCTACCGTTTTGATGTGGGCTCATACAACTATAAGTTGTTGCCTTATGCTGCTCAATATTTAGCGTTCTTAAGTACTGATAAATATTCGGCAGAGGATATTAGTAAAGCATTTTACAACATTGCCTGTAGCTATAGCATAAACGTAGGTACCGATGTAACTACAGTTTCCATCAGTGGTTTACAAGAAAACTTTGATAAAGCTGTTGCCCTGGTAGAAGATGTATTGGCAAATTGCAAAGCAAACGAAAAAGCCTTAGAAGATTTAAAAGGCCGTTTGTTAAAATCGAGAGATAACGCAAAATTAAACAAATCATCAATTCTTGGTGGTTTAATGAGTTATGCACAGTATGGTGCCGATAATCCTTTCAATTACGGATTAAGCAATGATGAGATCAAAAACATGAAATCGGCAGATCTGATCTATATCTTGCACAACCTAACCAATTACAAACACACCATTACTTATTATGGCCCTAAAACTTTAGCAGCATTTTCTGCTGATATTGTAAAAGCACACCCATTGGCTAAAGAATTTACAGATACGGCGCCAATTAAGAAATTTGTATACACCAAAACCGATTCGAACAAAGTTTACTTTGCCGATTATGATATGGTGCAGGCAGAAATCCGTTGGGTACGCAATGGTGGCTTGTACGATCCGGCCAATGCAGCAAAAATCGCCTTGTTTAACAACTATTTTGGCGGCGGCATGGGCTCAGTAGTATTCCAAACCATCCGCGAATCTAAAGCTTTGGCTTATTCTACCTTTGCAGTATATTCTTCTCCAAATACCAAAGAAAAAGAAAATACCATTATCGCTTATGTAGGTACACAGGCAGATAAAATGAATGAAGCAGTTGCCGGTATGAATGAGTTATTAACCACTTTACCAGAGTCTGATAAATCATTTGCATTATCAAAAACCAACTCATTAAACGGCTTAGAAACCAGCCGTATTACCAAAGATGGAATTATCTATAGCTATTTGGCAGATAAAAAATTAGGTTTCGATCATGACTCAAGAGTTGATGAATATGCGAACTTAAAACCATTAACTTTTAATGATGTAAAATCGTTCCATCAAACCAATCTTTCGGGCAAACCTTACAACTATTGTATCGTGGCTTCAGAGAAAAAAATCAACATGGCCGATTTAGCAAAATTCGGCCCGGTAACTAAATTAAGCCTGGAGCAGATTTTTGGATACTAATAAGGTTGAGGGTAGGAAGGCGGAGGGTTTAAAGTGAAAACCTGATGCTTTAATATCAAAATTACTAGCGATTCTCGGAAACGGGGATCGCTTTTTTTGTTTAGTTCATTGGCTATTGATCATTAGTTGTATGGTACAGAAAAACAAGCCCATCTTCCGTGTTTATCAGTGCTTCCGTGGCAAAAAGAACTAGATATATTTCAGTGTCTCCAAAATTTCTTTCACCGAAAACTTAGCGCCACAAACAAACTCATCAGCCGCACCATAGTAAATCGTTAATTCATCTCCGTTAACAATGTGGCCGTTTGTAAATACGACTTCACCAAAGAAACCATGCAGTTCGTAATCTGCTGTTGGCACCATAATCGGCTCATCGGTTCTGGCCAGTACTTTCGATGGATCATTTAAATCCATTAGAAAGGCACCTAAACAATATTGATGTTTTCCGTTTGCACCGTGATAGATTTCGAGCCATCCTTCTGTGGTTTTTATGGGTGCCGCACCAGCCCCAACACGTGCACTATCCCAGTGGTTAGGCCTGGTTTTAATGATACATTTGTGTTTACCCCAATGAATACCATCAGGAGATTCGGCCAGCCAGATATAATTACCACCCAAAGCTACACTGCTGGGCCGGTGTAAGGCATAAAATTTACCGTTAATGCGTTCTTCAAATACGGCACAGTCTTTATTGTGCGGCGGGATAATCATGCCGTGTTTCTCAAAACGCTTCCAATCTTTTGTTGTTCTTAATCCAACCCCTACCCCATGGGCAGATACGGAAGTAAAGGTTAAATAGTAGGTTTTATCGATTAAGGATACACGGCAATCTTCAATGCCAAAAGTTTCATCTTCTCCCTCACCCTGTAATAAAGGATAACCGGCCGGTTGATAAAAATGCACACCATCATCACTGCAAACGAGCCTTAAATGCGATAATGTGGTTAAATAATCAGCACCCTGATAATTGATCACCCGTGGATCATTATCTACCAAAGCAGGATCTGCCTCCGCTATCTCGATAATTTCGATGCCGTTTTTCCTTAAAACCGGAAAAGAAATAAATCCCTGTTTTTGCCCCGGCCGTTCTGCTACCCGCACCAGAAGCCATATTTTATTTTGAAAGGTAAAAACACCAGGATTTAAAAGGCATGCAATTTCCAGGCCCGCTATACTCGGTACTAAATCTTTTGGACAAAGTATTGGGTTTTGAATAAACCGTTGTGCAATATCGCTCATGGCATAGGTTCTAAACCAAACAAGCGACCAAAATTGGCCGCCTGTATATTATTAATAAAAATTGATGTTATAATGAATTGATCCATTTTACAAGCTCATCTCTTCCTTTTCCTGTTTTTTGTTGCAGTTTCCCCAACAATTCATCGTCTTGCCCCTCTTCGTGTTTTAAATCATCGTCAGTTAAATCGGCATAAGCTTGTTTAACCTTTCCTTTTATTTCATTCCACTTCCCTTTTAATTCTAACTTATCCATGCTCGTGTTTTTTTGTGGTAAATAATATACTTTTTTAAATCTATCAACATTTTTCACCACTTTTTGTTTTGATTTGAGCTCAAAAAACCAAACAACGATCCAATTTCGCTTAACTACAGCAGGTTTTATAAAAATTTTTAATTATATTAAAATTCGTTTCTACGAACTATTAAACATTACTAACTAAAACTACCAATTTGATGAAAAAACTACTCTTAAGTATGCTTTTGTATCTCGGTGCAATTTCATTTGCTTTCGCACAAAGCAAAGTGATTACCGGGAAAGTTACGTCTACCTCCGGACCAATTCCGGGCGTTAGCGTATTTGTAAAAGGCTCACCAGCTAATGGCACACAGAGTGATGCCTCGGGCGCCTTTAAATTAACCGTTTCGGATGATGCCAAAACACTTGTTTTTAGCTTTATTGGTTACAAAACCAAAGAAGTGCCTATTACAGGGCAAAGCATCAATGTAAACCTTGATGAGGAAAACAATACACTATCAGATGTGGTGGTGGTGGGTTATGGAACGCAGAATAAACGCGATGTGACAGGATCTGTAGCCTCTGTTAAATCTAAAGACCTGGAAAACTTACCTGTAACAAGTTTTGAACAGGCCTTACAAGGAAAAGCAGCAGGTGTTCAGATTGCCGCTCAAAATGGAAAATTAGGGCAGGGAATAACGGTAAGGGTAAGGGGCGCTGCATCAGTAACTGCAGGTAGCGAGCCGCTGTACATTGTTGATGGAATACCAATTACCTCGGGAGATTTTTCGAGTACTACTGCGCCTACGAGTGCTCTGGCAGATATAAACACCAATGATATCGAATCTATAGAAGTATTAAAGGATGCATCGGCATCGGCAATTTATGGTGCAAGAGCTTCAAATGGCGTGGTATTGATCACAACCAAACAAGGTAAGGCAGGCAAAACACTTATCCAGTTTAATGCACTGGGTGGTGTAAGCTCACCTTCTAACCATAGGGATTTTTTAAACGCAGAACAGTACGTTCAAATAGAGCGAAGAGCTGGGCAGGGCCAGGCGAATCAGGATTTTCTCAATGGAGATTATGCAACCCTGCAAGAAGCATTAGATGATTATAGCGCAAGTGTAGAGGCACGTTTAAACCGGTATTCTGCTGGTAACAACGATTATCAAACTTATAAAGTAAATTCTAACTGGGAAGCTGCTTCTTTTCAGGATAAACCTGTTACGCAACAATACGACCTTAATTTAACAGGGGGAAATGAAAAAACGAAATTTTATATCGGTGGCCAGGCCTTAGATCAACAAGGAATTGTGATAGGCAACAGTTATAAACGCTACAGCGGCCGGTTAAACCTGACCAATAAAGTAACTGATTTTTTAGAAGTGGGTATTAACCTTAATTTTTCAAATAGTATTAATAACAGGCTATCAAATGATAATGCCTTTTCAAGTCCGCTACAATCTGTAGCACTCTCTCCTATTACGCCTTTTATAGATCCAAGGTCGGGTTTAATAAGTGGAACTTTACCTGGAGCCGCTTCAAATTATCCAGTATATTACAATCCATTCATTAGTGTCGATAATGCTTTTTATAAAGCAACAGTGTACCGAACAATTGGCAAAGCTTTTGCGAATATCAACATTGCTAAGGGATTAAAATTCAGCACTGATTTTTCTATTGATAACTTAAATCAAAACGAAGAAAGTTATTATGGTTCATTAACTTTTAGAAATACTGGTACTTCAAATGGCTACGGGCAAAATATTTCAACTTTTGTAATTAATGCCAACACCAATAATTTCTTCAGTTATAATACAACTATCGGCAAAAGTGCTTTTGATGTTATTTTGGGTACAAGTTATCAAAAATCAACCACCAAGTACAGCACCATTGAAGGACAGGATTTCCCAAGTGATTCTTACATTAAATTAGGTTCTGCTGCAACAAAAGTGATTGCAACCAGTAATGAGGGTGCTTTTAGCTTTCTGTCTTATTTCTTTAGGGCCAATTATAAATACAACGACCGTTATTTAGTAGGTTTTAGTGTAAGGGCTGATGGTTCATCACGTTTTGGAACCAATAATAGATATGGGTATTTCCCGGCAGGTTCAGTGGCTTGGATTGCATCTGAAGAAGATTTCTTAAAACAAAGTGAAACCATCAGTTTGTTAAAATTTAGGGCAAGTTATGGTTTAACGGGTAATGCCGAAATTGGTAATTATTCTGCCCGTGGTTTATTCGCCGGAACAGGGGCATATGGTGGTTTGCCTGGGCAGATTCCTTCGCGAATAGCCAATCCGGACTTAACATGGGAAAAAACGAAACAACTCGATATCGGCTTTGATTTTGGTATTTTAAAGAATAGAATTACAGGAATTTTTGATTTTTATCAAAAAAATACCACCGATTTATTATTAGATGTGCCTATCCCGCAAACAACAGGTTTCTCTACTAAAACCCAAAATTTAGGTTCATTAAAAAATACCGGGTTTGAATTGGGCATCAATACAGAAAATTTTGTAGGCGCGTTTAAATGGTCAACAGCAATAACAGGAGCAATTAACAACAATAAGATTACAAATTTAGGAGGGCAGATTTTAAATAGCAATGAAATAAATGCGGCTATTTCAGGGCAACCGATCGGCGTATTTTACATCCCGGAATATGCTGGGGTAAATCCGGCTAATGGTGATGCGATTTATTACAAAAACACAGTTGATGCAAATGGCAATGTAGACAGGAGTACAACAAATAACATTAACGATGCACAACGGATTTTTGCAGGCAACCCTAATCCTAAATATACATTTGGCTTAAACAACACTTTTTCATACAAGAATTTCGATTTAGGTATATTTTTTCAAGGTGTAAAGAGCAATAAAATTTTCAATGCTGGCGGCCAGTATATGAGCGCCAACGCATCAAACGGCTATGATAACCAAACTGTAGATCAAATGAGCTATTGGGATAAACCGGGTGATGTTACATCTGTTCCGGAGCCCCGTCTGTTTGCAGGTAATGGTATCGGAAACTCAACAAGATATTTATCTGATGGTTCTTATGTCCGCTTAAAAACATTAACGCTTGGCTATACTTTTCCAGTTTCGGTGTTAACCAAAATTAAGTTAAGCAAATTAAGGTTATATGCTACGGCGCAAAACCTGCTTACCATAACCGGTTACAAAGGATGGGACCCGGAGGTTAATGCAGATTATCAATCGACAAACATTAATCAGGGCGTAGATTTTTACTCAGCACCACAACCACGGGTAATTTCATTGGGTATTAACATTGGCCTATAATTAAAAAAGAATCAAAATGAAAAAGACATATATAAATAATATCATATTTGCTTGCGTGTTTTTGATGGCTTTATCATCATGCAAAAAGGCACTGGATGTAAATCCTGTTGATACCATTGAGCAAAAAAATGCTTTGCTTACCTCTAAAGATGTTGAAGGAGCGCTAATTGGAGCCTATTCAGATCTTGGCAGCCGTAATTTTTTCGGTGGCCGTTCGTTTTTGATAACTGATTTCTTAGCGAATACTGATGCCATTGAATGGTTCGGCACGTATGAAGAACTAACCCAGGCGATAAACAAGTCGTTACTAAAAACAAATACTTTTGTTGATAACGTTTGGGCATCAGGCTATACCGCAATTAATGATGCCAATAATGTTATTGCAGCTATAGATAAAGTAGATGCTGCTAAAAAGAGTAGAGTTGAAGGTGAAGCCAAATTTATTAGGGGTGCAGCCTATTTTGAGTTGGTTAGGTTATTTGGAAAAGCCTATAACGATGGTTCGGCAAGTACAAACCTGGGTGTACCGATCGTATTAAGCCCTACCAGCATTGTAAATGAATCAAGTTATGTAAGCAGGGCTACAGTAGCGGCGGTTTATAATCAGGCCATAGCTGATTTAACCGATGCTGAGGCTAAATTGCCTGCAACCAACAGTTTCTTTGCCACTAAATCTTCGGCTGCAGCAATGTTAGCCAGGTTGTATTTACAAATGGGCAATTATAGTGCTGCCGCTTCTGCTGCAAACCGGGTAATTACTTCAGGAAATTATCAGTTAACAGGGACCTACCTGGATGCTTTTCCTAAAATGCCAGAAAGTGGAAAACCTGCAAAACCCGGAGAAAATTCGACGGAAGATGTTTTCGCTATGCAGGTAACAACTTTAACCGGATTTAACGGTTTTAATGAATTTTATGGTTCATCTACATTTGGTGGCCGTGGAGATGCGGTAATTTCGCAAGATTGGATTGACGCAACTTATAGTGCAGGCGACGATAGGGCTAATGCTTTTTACGATGATGACGATATTTTTACGGCGAAATTTGGAAATCAGTTCGGAAATGTTCCCGTAATCAGGCTGGCAGAAATGTATTTAATCAGGGCAGAATCTAATGCACGCTTAGCTCCGGCTGCTCCTATTGGAGGCGTTACACCACTACAAGATTTAACCACCGTTAGAAGCAGGGCTGGCTTAACAACACTAACCGCTACCCTGGCAAATATTCTAAATGAAAGGAAACTTGAATTTGCTTTTGAAGGCTTTTCATTACACGATGCTAAAAGAACGCAAACCAATATTGGAAACATACCCTGGAACTCTACCAGATTGGTTTTCCCAATTCCACAACGTGAAATTGATGCAAACAAAAACTTGGTTCAAAACCCAGGTTATTAAAATTACATATCAACAAAAATGCCCCAAAAAATTTGGGGCATTTTTTTTATCTTTCATTTAAATTTAAAGTTTTTTTGCTGCTGCTATAATTTCTTCTACCACGCCTGGATCAAGCAGCGTAGAAGTATCGCCTAAATTAGTGGTATCTCCTTCGGCAATTTTACGCAGAATTCTACGCATAATTTTGCCCGAGCGTGTTTTGGGTAAACCAGAAACAAACAATATTTTATCAGGCTTGGCAATCGCCCCAATTACACGGGTAACCGTTTGTAAAATATCTTTTTTAGATAATTCTGCTTCGCCATGCATTTCAGGGTAAATTACAAAAGCGTAAATGCCCTGGCCTTTTACATCATGCGGATAACCCACAACCGCACTTTCTACCACACCAGCGTGCATATTAATGGCATTTTCTACTTCAGCGGTACCAATTCTATGTCCAGAAACATTTAATACATCATCAACACGGCCTGTGATTCGATAATAACCATCTTCATCACGTAAACAGCCGTCGCCTGTAAAATATAAATTCTCGTAAGTAGAGAAATAAGTCTGTTTGCAACGTTCGTGATCGCCGTATGTGGTACGCAACATGCCCGGCCAGGGGAATTTGATACAAAGATTTCCCATTACACCATTTCCTTCAATTTCATTACCATTTTCATCAACTAAAATTGGCTGAATTCCTGGTAAAGGCAATGTAGCAAAACTTGGTTTGGTTGGTGTTACCGTAGCAATAGGCGAAATCATAATGCCTCCCGTTTCCGTTTGCCACCAGGTATCAACAATAGGCGCTTTACCGTGCCCGATTTTCTCATCGAACCAATGCCAAGCTTCTTCGTTGATCGGCTCTCCTACCGACCCTAAAACGCGGATTGAGCTTAAATCTTTGCCATTTAATGGGTCTTCACCAAAACTCATTAATGAGCGGATAGCCGTTGGAGCAGTATACAAAGTATTTACTTTATGTTTTTCTACAATATCCCAAAAACGAGATGGGCTTGGATAAGTAGGAATACCTTCGAAAAGAACCGAAGTAGCACCTTGCGAAAGCGGTCCGTAAACAATATAAGAGTGACCGGTAATCCAGCCAATATCGGCTGTACAAAAATAAACCTCACCAGGCTGATAGTTAAATACATTCGAAAAAGTATAACCGGCATAAACCATATAACCACCACAGGTATGTACCACACCTTTGGGTTTTCCGGTAGAGCCAGATGTGTAGAGAATAAACAGCATATCTTCTGCATCCATTTCTTCCGCTTCACAAATATCATTTACGTGTTTAACTTCATCTTCCCACCACACATCCCTGCCTTTCAGCATCGAAACAGGTGTACGGATATGGGTTAACACGATACATTTTTCTACGGTTGGGCAACCAATTAAGGCATCGTCAATTACATCTTTTAAAGGAATCTGTTTATTGCCACGATAAGAACCATCGGCCGTAATCACTACTTTACATTGCGAATCGTTAATCCTGTCGGCAATAGATTTAGCAGAAAATCCACCAAAAATAACCGAGTGAACGGCACCAATTCTTGCGCAGGCCAAAACAGCAATAGCCAACTCGGGCACCATAGGCATATAAATACAAATACGGTCGCCCTTTTTTGCTCCATTACGTTTTAAAACGTTGGCAAAACGGCAAACGCGTTCGTGCAACATTTTATAAGTATAAGTAACACTTTCTTCTTCTGGATTATTAGGTTCCCAAACAATAGCTGGTTTATCTCCATTGGCAGCTAAGTGCCGATCTAAACAATTTTCGGTAATATTAAGTTTAGCGCCTTCGAACCACTTGATATTTGGTTCGTTAAAGTTCCATGATAATACTTTGAACCAAGGCTTGCGCCATTGAAAGTTTTGCGCCACTTCGCCCCAAAATTGTTCTGGGTTTTCTACGCTTTTCTTATAATCTTCTTCGTATTGCTTAAAAGATGTAATTTGCATTGCTTGTTCTATATTTTGGATTAGTGGGGGCTAATTTAAATAAATAATAATAAGGAGAAATAGTCTAATCGTATCAAAATGAATATCAAACGTTTGATAAGAAATATTTATTTTAAATAGATGTAATATAGGAAGAATTTAAGGTTTGGCTTTAACAAAAATTGCACAAACCTTTTCCGCCCATAAATATTAATTATAAAAATAATTAGCTACGCTATTGCTGTTTACAATTATTATTCAGATATTTGCACACTCTTAAAAAAATTAAGCGGACGATATTAACAACTATATTTACAAGTCATGTCAAGAGTTTGTGATTTAACAGGAAAAAAAGCAATGGTAGGTAACAACGTTTCTCACTCAAACGTTAAAACCAAACGCAAATTTTACCCAAACCTACAACTTCAGAAATTTTATATTCCTGAAGAAAACCGTTGGATTACGTTGAAAGTTTCTACTTCAGCGATTAAAACCATCAATAAAGTGGGCATTAGCGAAGCAATTAACCGTTTCGTAAAAAAAGGATTTTTGTAAAAAACATTAACTGTTGAGATTAACAGTTTTCAATTTATATTAAAATGGCAAAAAAAGGTAACAGAGTTCAGGTTATTTTAGAATGTACTGAACATAAAGAAAGTGGCATGCCAGGTATGTCTAGATATATTTCTACCAAAAACCGTAAAAACACTACTGAAAGATTAGAATTGAAAAAATTCAATCCAGTATTGAGAAAAGTAACCGTACATAAAGAAATTAAATAGGTTAAGAATAAAAGACCAAAGCTTAAAGACTAAAGCATTTTGCAAGTCTCAAATCTAGTGTCTGATATCTCAAATCTAATAATTAAAATTATAAGAACATGGCAAAGAAAGTAGTTGCAACCCTTAAAACAGGTACAGGTAAAGAATATTCGAAAGTAATTACAATGGTAAAATCACCAAAAACTGGTGCTTACTCATTCAAAGAACTTATCGTACACAACGACCACGTAAAAGATGCTATTGCATCTAAATAAGGTTAATATTTTTTAATATTAAAAATATTAAAGGCCGTTCCGTTTTAACCGGAAGGGCTTTTTTTGTTATATAAAAATTTAGATATGGGTTTATTCGATTTTTTCAAAAAGAAAGAAACTGCACCTGAAGCTCAGGAAGCACTGGATAAAGGTTTAGAGAAAACTAAAGACGGTTTCTTTAATAAAATTACCAAAGCTGTAGCAGGAAAATCTTCTGTTGATGATGAAGTGCTCGATAATCTGGAAGAAGTTTTGGTTACTTCTGATGTTGGTGTAAGTACTACATTAAAAATTATCAAACGTATCGAAGAACGTGTTGCCAAAGATAAATACCTCAATACCTCAGAACTAAATTTTATCCTTCGTGATGAAATCCAGTTACTTTTATCCGAAAACAACAGTAACGATTTCCGCCAGTTCGAATACGGCGATCATAAACCTTATGTAATTATGGTGGTTGGCGTAAATGGTGTTGGTAAAACCACTACCATCGGAAAGCTGGCCCACAAACTTAAAGAATCCGGTCTTAAAGTAGTATTAGGTGCAGCCGATACCTTTAGAGCTGCGGCCGTTGACCAGATTAAACTCTGGGGCGAACGTGTCGGCGTGAGGGTTGTGGCACAGGCTATGGGTTCTGATCCTGCTTCAGTTGCTTTTGATACCCTACAATCGGCTGTTGCTAACGACGAAGATGTAGTGATTATTGATACTGCCGGACGTTTACACAACAAAATCGGTTTGATGAATGAGTTGGGTAAAATTAAACAGGTGATGCAAAAGGTAGTACCAGGTGCACCGCACGAAATTTTATTGGTGTTAGATGCCTCGACCGGACAAAATGCTTTTGAACAGTGCAAACAGTTTACCGAAGCTACTGATGTTAATGCATTGGCCATTACAAAATTAGACGGAACAGCAAAAGGTGGTGTAGTAATCGGAATTTCAGATCAGTTCAGGATTCCTGTTAAATATATTGGAGTAGGAGAAAAAATTGGCGACTTACAGCTTTTTGATAAGAAAGAGTTTGTGAATAGTTTGTTTAAATAGGCGCAAGCGTTTGATTCCACTGAGGATTTAGTCTACAATTCACTTCGTGGTTGATTCCACCGATTTAGGTGATTACACCGATTGGTAGATTTAACAGTTTTATATAGATTTATATATGATCGAATATGAAAAAGATACGCTAACACAAACGATTATAGGCTGTTGCTATGAAGTTCATAATCAGTTAGGCCCAGGCTTTTTGGAGAAAATCTATGTGAATGCCTTAAAGATTAAACTCCAACAGGCAGGTTTAAATTACGTCGCAGAAAAAGAATTTAATGTTGTATTTGAGCATATAATTATTGGAAAATTTAGATGCGACCTCTTTGTTGAGGATAAAGTAATTGTGGAATTAAAATCAGTAACAGGGTACCAACCTAAGTTGTTTCAAAGTCAACTTATATCATACTTAAAAGCCAGCAAAATTAAAACAGGATTATTGATTAACTTTGGCAACACAAGTTGCGAAGTAAAACGGTTATCTGTTTAGCAAAAAAACAGAGGCAATTATCTCATAATCAATAAAAAAGATTATCGCCTAAATCATTTGATAATCGGTGAAATCACATATAATATGAATACCAAAATAGTAAGAAGTAAAAGCGCAATTAAACAACCTAAAATTAATGTAATTACATTAGGTTGTTCAAAAAACATATACGATTCGGAAGTATTGATGGGGCAGCTGCGTGGCAACAACTTAAATGTTGTGCACGAATCAGACAAGATGGGCAAAGATGATATCGTTGTAATTAACACCTGCGGTTTTATCGATAATGCTAAACAAGAATCAATCGATACCATTCTACAGTTCAGCGAACTAAAAGAAGCCGGTAAAATTGGCAAAGTAGTGGTTACAGGTTGTTTATCTGAACGTTACAAACCCGAACTTGAATCAGAAATCACCAACGTTGATGCTTTTTTCGGCACTAACGATCTACAGAATATTTTACATGAGTTAGGTGCCAATTACAAGCACGAACTTATTGGCGATCGTTTGCTCACCACTCCTTCTCATTTCGCTTATTTTAAAATTGCCGAAGGCTGTAACCGTCCGTGTTCTTTCTGTGCCATCCCATTAATGCGTGGCAAACACTTGAGTAAACCAATGGAAGAATTGGTTAACGAGGCTAAAATACTAGCTAAAAACGGCACAAAAGAATTGATTTTAATTGCTCAGGACCTTACCTATTATGGTTTAGACCTTTATGGTGTACGCAAGTTGGATGAGTTGATGCGTCGTTTATCAGATGTTCCCGGAATCGAATGGATCCGTTTGCAATACGCCTACCCTTCTGGTTTCCCCATGGAAATTTTAGATGCCATGAATGAGCGCGATAACATCTGCAAATACCTGGATATGCCATTACAGCACATTACCGATAATATGTTAAAATCGATGCGCCGTGGTACCACCAAACAAAAAACCATCGATTTAGTCAATCAGATCCGTGATAAAGTACCAAGCATCGCCATGCGTACCACGCTAATCTGTGGTTATCCTGGCGAAACTGAACATGATTTCGAAGAAATGAAGGAATGGGTTGCAGAAACCAAATTCGATCGTTTGGGTTGCTTTACTTATTCGCATGAAGAAAAAACACATGCACATACCTTAGTTGATGATATTTCTGACGAAGTAAAACAACAACGTGTTGATGATATTATGGAAATACAACAAGGTATTTCGTTCGATATTAATCAAGAAAAAGTAGGCAAAACCTTCAAGGTGCTGGTAGATAAAAAAGAAGGCGATTTCTTTGTTGGCAGAACCGAATTCGATTCACCTGAGGTTGATAATGAAGTTTTAATCGATGCAGCTACAGGTTATGCCGCCAACGGAAGCTTTGTTAATGTGAAGATAGACAGGGCTGAAGATTTCGATCTGTATGGTACGATAGTATAGATTAAACCCTCCGTTTTGTTTATAAAAAAGAAGTCAGGTTTTAAAAACTTGACTTCTTTAAATTACATTCTTCTATTTCTTAGGCTCAGGTCTATTTTTAATCTGACTAGGTTTTAACCAGATTTTAGCACCTTTCGAGTTTACATAATATTTTTCATTCTTCGCATTGATGTAAACATTAGATCCATCTGGGGCCATTTTACCTTTCCAGGTTTTATCTGCAACTTTCGAACTGCCTTTTACTGCTACTTCGGCAGTTTTATTACCTACAGATTTAGCACCTTTACCAATTGCTTTACCGGTTTGATCTAATGCTTTACCTACTTCAGTTTTTTTCTTTTCTTGAGCATTTACAGTTAAGGCTGCACCTCCAAATAAGGCCAGCGTTAATAAACCCATTACTAATTTTCTTTTCATGACAGCTATATTTTATTTAAGTGATAACAATTGATCAATTGATTTGTTTTAGTTAGCAGACATCAAAAAGAACTAATCTACTTTTCAAAAAATAATGATTTGTTTTTGAAGCGCGGGGCCAATAGAACTATTAACGTATGCTCCCGTTCTTCGCTGTATCCTTTCGCTGCGCTTCAGCGATGCCGCTTCGCCAGGGGCTAAACAGCAACCGGCCGAAAAAAAATGCAGAACGCCTACCTACCTCTTTCATAAGCATTCATTTTTTATTTCTTGCAAAGCCCTCGTTCAATAAACCTTATTGAAGCGGTTATACTTTTTGTTGCACCGCTAAAAACATCCCCCGTTAACCATCGCAAAAAGATAATAGCGAAAAGAAGGACTACCCGAACCGAAAAGCATCGAACCTGCTTTACAAAAGATTTAAATTGTTTTTTTGGAGCGCATGGGCACAGCAGCTATTAGAGTCTGTTCCCGTTCTCCGCTGTATCCTTTCGCTGCGCTTCAGGGATGCCGCTTCGCCCGGGGCTAAACAATTGGTGGTGCAAGAAAATACAGAACGCCTACCTACCTCTTTCATAAGCATTCATTTTTTATTTCTTGCAAAGCCCTCGTTCAATAAACCTTATTGAAGCGGTTATCCTTTTTGCTGCACCGTCAAAAATGTTTTCACGAACCCTCACAAAAAGATAGAAGCGGAAAGAAGGACTGCCAGATCAGAAAAGCACCAACCTTGCTTTACAAAAGATTTAAATTGTTTTTTTGGAGCGCATGGGCACAGCAGCTATTAGAGTCTGTTCCCGTTCTTCGCTGTATCCTTTCGCTGCGCTACAGGGATGCCGCTTCGCCCGGGGCTAAACAGCAATCGGTTGCAAGGAAACATGAAGCTCGCTACAAATTTAAGTAGAGCGGTTGCCAGTCTGAGAAGAATAAATTAAAATAGATCCTTAGACTATATTGGCATTAATAGATTTCGATAGAAAAATCGTCATCTCGACCGAAGCACTGCGGAGTGGAGAGATCTTTAAACTATATTGTTGAAATCGAATTTAAAGATTTCTTCCCGAATCTTCGGGATCGAAATGACGATACTTCTAATTGACTCACCTCTTTAAATTCTCCTGTAATTTATATTGATTTTTACACCATAAATTATCCCTCAGGTTGACATTAATTTAATTTCTCTGCCAATAATTTCATTTCAATGTGCGGCGAACGGTTTTCATAAATAATACTGTGCACCGCCTTGCAAATTGGCATATCTACATTGTACGCCTGATTTTTAATATGCATACACTTAACCGCATAATAACCTTCAGCAACCATATTCATCTCCAATTGGGCAGATTTTACGGTGTAACCTTTGCCTACCATGTTACCAAACGTACGGTTGCGGCTGAACTGCGAATACGCTGTAACCAACAAATCGCCAAGATATGCCGACTCCATAATATCCCTATTGATGGGGTGAACGGCATCAACAAAACGTTTAATCTCGCGGATGGCATTGCTGATCAATACGGCCTGAAAGTTATCGCCATAACCTATGCCATGACAAATACCGCTGGCTACGGCATAAATATTTTTTAAAACCGCAGCATATTCCGTCCCGAAAATATCGTCTGATACGTTTGTTTTAATGTATCGGGTATTTAAAAATGAAGCAAATGTTGATGCCTTGTCTACATCGGTACAGGCTATGGTTAGGTATGATAATTTTTCTAAAGCTACTTCTTCGGCATGGCATGGTCCGCTAACCACTAAAATATCATCGTATGGGATATTATAATTTTCGTGCAAAAATTCGCCGATAATCAGATTATCTTCGGGTACTATGCCTTTTATGGCTGAAATGATTTTTTTGCCCTTTAAATCTTCGGCGGTAATGGAAGTTAAAGTGTCTTTTAAAAATGCTGCCGGAACGTTTAGAATTACAAATTCGGCAGATTTTATGATGGAATTGATATCTGAAGAGATATGGTCGTCCTGAGTAAGTTTAATCTCAACAGAACTGATATAATTAGGGTTGTGTTTAAATTTTTTAATGTGCGCTATGGCTGCCTCGTTGCGCATCCACCAAAAAATTTCCTTTTCAGATAAATTATCTGCAAGCATTTTAACAATGGCAGTAGCCCAGCTCCCGCCCCCAATCATTGCTATTTTAGGTACCATGTTTATAAAAAATGTTTAAGGTAAAAGGTGTAAAGGCCTTTTAAAGGCTTAAGGCAAAAGGTGTAAGGTGTAAGGCTAGGACCAATTGCCCCTCAACCTTAAACCTTACACCCTAAACCCTTAGGAATACACCTTAAACAACGCAAGTTACTATTTCTTGCTATTAATTATAAACTACTTCTTAGCGTCTTTGCTAAACAATTGGTCTTTAGATGTTTTTTCTACAATCATTCCGTCTTTTAATTTGTTTTGGATGGCAGAATAAGGACCAGTAACAATTTCTTGGCCAGTTTTAACACCAGATTTCACGATAATAAACTGGTCATTTTGGATTCCTGTGGTTACCTCTGTCTTTTTAACCTTTTTAGTTTTAGCATCGTAAGCATAAATATATTGCTTCACTTTTTTATCGGTTAATTTAGATTTCTGCTTATCGGTGTTTTCCTGATTGCCCTGGTTTTGACCAGCATCGCCAGATTTACCATTATCAGTAAATACAGCCTGAATTGGAATAGCTAAACCTGTTAACGATTCGCTTTCGATATCAACTGTGGCCGACATGCCTGGGCGGAAAATAGATTGTTGTTTACCCGCTAGTTCTTCAGTAATCCTGATTTTTACAGAGAAATTGGTTACCTGATCTACTGAAGTAGATACCGCAGTACCAACAGCTGTTGATGAACTTGCAATTTCGGTTACTACACCTCTAAATTTTTTATCGGAGAAAGCATCAACCTCAATCGAAGCTTTATCGCCAACTTTAACACGGGTAATATCGTTTTCGTTAACATCAACATTAACTTCCATTGATGATAGGTTAGAGATACGCATAATTTCTGTACCTGCCATTTGCGAAGTTCCTAAAATACGATCTCCCAATTCGATTGACAATTTTGAAACCACGCCATCAACCGGAGCATAAATTGTTGTTTTAGCTAAGTTTGCACCAGCTTCTTTAACATTTGCCCCTGTTTGCTCTAAAGTAAATTTAGCACCGGTTACATTTTCTTTTGCGCTGGCCAAATTGGCTTTTGCTGTTAAAAAAGCAGCCTTTGCCGCATCAAACTCTGAAGCCGATATTACTTTTTTCTTAAAAAGCTCTACATTACGTTTGTAAGTTGCGTCTGCATTTACAAAGTTAGCCTGGTTTTGTGCCAATTGTTGTTGCGCAGCTGCAACACTTGATTTTTGCGCATTAAAACTCGCTACGGTTCTCTCGTAGCCTGATTGCAAAACATCCGGACGTACTTTACAAAGCAATTGGCCTGCTTTAACAATATCCCCTTCTTTTACCTTTAATTCTACTACCTCTCCCGATACTTCAGAACTTAATTTAACCTCAGTTTCTGGTTGAATTTTACCACTAGCAGTAACTGTTTCAACAACAGTTTTATCTGATGCTTTTTCTGTAGTTACTTTTTCGGCTTTGTTCCCGCCTATAACTCCAGTTAGCTTTAGTATAACTAGAAGAGCTATGATAGCAACTACGGTAATAATAATGTGCTTCAGTTTCATAATTTATTGATTGTATTTCGTTTGTTGTATTATGTAATGTTTTAAAGTTAAAACGTTGTAATGTTATGGTATAAAACCAAAGCTTCCTTTTTTATTTTTTAGCTTTTAATCTTAAAATGTGATCTGTTTGCCTAAATAGTAATCAATTACTTTTGCCCTGAATAAAAGATCATATTTAGCCTGGATAAAATCTATTTCGGCTTTGTTTCTATTGGTTTGAGCAGTACTGTAATCCAGTGAGTTTACCAAACCTACATTGTAACGTTGATCAATTACATAAAAAGCATCTTTCTGGGCCTGAAAAGCATTTTGGGTAGAAGAGTATCTACTTTGTGCAGCACTAAGATCGGCAACTGCCTGATTGATTACTTTTACCAAATTATTTTTTGATAGCTGCTCATCTGTTTTACGCTGCATCCAGTTAATTTTCGCTTTTCTAACTGCCGATCTGGTCGTGAATCCGTTAAAAATCGGAACGGAAATTCCCATACTCACATACTGACCAAAGTTATCAGATAATTGATCGGTAAATTTCGATATCGGAAAACTCGAATTAAACTGATAGTAATAAGCCGATCCTAAACCAGCTCCTAAACTAATCTGAGGAAAGAATCCACCCTTAGCTACAGCAATACCTTTTTCGGCTGCTTTACTGTTTAATTCCGCTAATTTAATATCAGGGAATGTGGCTAAAGCCTGGTTATAGATATCAGTAGGTACATAAGTGGTTTGAATATTGCTCATCTCATTAACCAAAGGAGGCTGAACCTTAAAAGTCATTGGAGGTTGAATCTCCATCAATTGGCCTAAAGTTAAATAAGATATGGTTAGCTGGTTTTGAGCATTTGTTAAATTAAGCTCTGCCGTGGCTGCCTGCGATTTTGCCTGAGAAATATCGGCCAGGGTTTTATTTCCAACATCTAATAGTGCTTGTTCCCTTTTTAAAGTAGAATTGGCTACATCTAATTGTTGCTTTGTAGCCTTTACCTGATCTTCATTATTTAACACCTGAAGATAAGCCGTAACCACCTGAAGAATCAGATCGTTCTTTACCTTTTCTACATTGGTTTCGTTAGCGGCCAGTAAAATTTTGTTTTGTCTGATCTGGTTGAGTTTAGTACCACCTTCAAAAAGCGAAACATTCGTACTTACATTTGGACTTAAATTATAATTTTGAGTGTTTTCGAATAAACCTGAAACCTGTTGACTTCTACCCCATTGCATCGACTGGTTAATGGTACCATTTAAGGTAGGTAAGAGCGCATTTTTAGATTGACGAACAGTTTCTTCACTTAAAGAAGCACTAAAAGCGGCTTGTTTAATATTTAAATTGTTTTTTAATGTGTTTTCTACTGCCTGTTGAATACTGATAACTTCTTGAGCCTTAATTTTCTGACTAAAACTTAATGCTACTAATAACGCAGATCCGGTAACTAACTTATTCTTGGTAAACATCTTCATAATTTGTTTCAAATCTATATAAACAACTTTAATAATTTCAATCTGTACAGGCATTTAGTAACTTTACTGCTAAAATGTACCTGATCAAATCACCGCTTCTGCTAAAATGGTATTATCCATCACTATTATGGAATAAATCCCGCACCGAAAAAGTTATTTATTTGACCTTTGACGATGGACCTATACCCAATGTTACAGATTTTGTATTAAAAACTTTAAAAGTCTTTAATGCTAAAGCTACATTTTTTTGCATTGGCGATAATATTGTAAAACACCCCGAAGTTTTTGAACGTGTAAAAAACGACGGACATGCCATTGGCAACCATACTTTCAATCATTTAAAAGGCTGGAAAACCGATAATGAAACCTACCTTCAAAATACACTAAAATGCCAGGGACTTACACAAACAAATCTGTTCCGCCCACCATACGGGAGAATTAAGAAGTCTCAAATCTCAAATCTCAAATCTCAAATCCCAGGACTAAAAATCATAATGTGGGATGTACTCAGCGGCGATTTCGACACTAAGCTTTCGCCCGAAAAATGTTATCAAAACGTGATTAAACATACCGAAAATGGTTCTATAATTGTATTTCATGATAGTTTAAAAGCATTCGATCGTTTATCTTACGCACTTCCCAAAGTATTGGCTTATTTTAGTGAAAAAGGTTTTACATTTTCAACGCTTTAGCCTTAAGCTAATCTTATGCCAAGGCATCAAATACACACTAACAATCTGATTATAAATAAATTAATATATCAAAAAAACAAATAACTGTTCAAAATCGCACAAATCTGTCCGATAACGAACGGTTAACCCAGATTAAGATTCTATCGTTTATGACTACTTTTTACCTATTAACAGTCGCCCCGATTAACATTATTTGTAACGAACAGTTTTTGGCTTCTTTTCTTAATGCGATCGTCATCAGGCTGTATCATATTTGTAATTCCATTCGAATTTGTCACGTTGAGCTTGTCGAAACGCCTTTCGAGATTTAAACAAGTCCTTCGACAGGCTCAGGATGACAATTCTATTTACGAGGCAGCCTCAAATAGACCCTGAAATGAATTCAGGGTGACGATTATAATATAAGCCGGTAAGAATGGAGATTTTAACTTATACGAGGCACACATAAAACACTTACTAATTACATAAACCCAGCCATAACTTATGTGATTTTACGACCTTTAATCCCTCTCTTTTTTTGTTGTTTAGAATAATTCCAAATTACTTAATCGCCTGCCCAAATTACATTTAAGGGTTGTTTTTTGCTATTTTTGTTTTAACCAAAAAACTCGGCCTTATTGGCTCAGTAAACGCAAATTAATATACAAAAACAGTATTCTTTTTTGTAAAAAGCGGGTGTACATTCTGTTGCACAATCTTATAACAAAAAGAGTAAAATAGCTAAGATGAGTATTTATAACGATTATATCCAGGAGATTGAAGACAGAAAAGCTCAAGGTCTTCATCCCAAACCTATTGATGGAGCAGAATTATTGAGTGAAATCATCGATCAAATCAAAAATGTAAATAATTTTAACAGGGCAGATGCTGTTAATTTTTTCATATACAACACCTTGCCGGGTACTACCGGAGCTGCTGGTGTAAAAGCAGAATTTTTAAAAGAAATTATTTTAGGTGGAACTATCGTTGCAGAAATTACGCCTGATTTTGCTTTCGAATTGTTATCGCATATGAAGGGCGGATCTTCTATCAAAGTTTTGTTAGACATCGCTTTGGCAGATAATGGTGATAAAGCCCATAAAGCTGCAGATGTACTTAAAACACAGGTTTTCTTATACGATGCAGATACCGATCGTTTAAAAGAAGCTTACAACAATGGCAATGCCATCGCTAAAGAAATATTAGAAAGTTATGCCAGGGCTGAGTTCTTCACTAATCTTCCTGAAGTACCAGAAGAAATCAAAGTGGTAACTTTTATCGCTGGTATTGGCGATATTTCTACAGATTTATTGTCTCCAGGTAACCAGGCACACTCTCGTTCAGATCGCGAATTGCATGGCAAATGCATGATTACGCCAGAGGCTCAGGAGGAAATTAAAGCATTGCAAGCGCAACACCCTGATAAAAGTGTAATGCTGGTAGCTGAAAAAGGTACCATGGGTGTAGGTTCTTCACGTATGTCGGGGGTAAACAATGTTGCACTTTGGACGGGTAAAAAATCTAGCCCTTATATTCCATTTGTGAACATCGCCCCAATTGTAGGTGGCACCAATGGCATTTCTCCAATTTTCTTAACAACAGTTGATGTAACAGGCGGTATTGGTATCGACCTTAAAAACTGGGTAAAGAAAACGGATGAAAATGGCAATGTTATCCGTAACGAAAATGACGAGCCGGTTTTAGAGCAGGTTTATTCTATAGAAACGGGTACAGTACTTACCATTAATACAAAAACTAAAAAATTATACAATGGAGATCAAGAACTGATCGACATTTCAAAAGCGTTGACACCGCAAAAAATGGAATTTATCAAAGCTGGTAGTTCTTATGCTATCGTTTTTGGAAAAAAAATCCAAACTTTTGCAGCCAAAACTTTAGCTATCGAACCTTCGCTAGTATTCGCTCCTGCTAAAGAGGTATCTATTGAAGGCCAAGGTTTAACGGCTGTAGAAAAAATCTTCAATAGAAATGCGGTTGGTTTAACACAGGGCAAGGTTTTACATGCTGGTTCTGACGTTCGTGTAGAAGTAAACATTGTAGGTTCTCAAGACACAACAGGTTTGATGACCGCTCAGGAATTAGAAGCGATGGCTGCTACAGTTATTTCTCCGATTGTTGATGGCGCTTATCAATCTGGCTGTCATACCGCATCTGTTTGGGACAAAAAAGCACAGGCAAACATCCCTAAATTGATGAAGTTCATGAATGACTTCGGCGTAATTACTGCCCGCGACCCTAAAGGCGAATATCATTCAATGACAGATGTTATTCACAAGGTACTGAACGACATTACTATTGATGAGTGGGCAATTATCATCGGTGGTGATTCGCACACGCGTATGTCTAAAGGTGTAGCTTTCGGTGCAGATTCTGGTACAGTGGCATTGGCACTGGCAACTGGTGAGGCTTCTATGCCAATTCCTGAGTCGGTAAAAGTAACATTCAAAGGTCAAATGAAAGAACACATGGATTTCCGTGATGTAGTTCATGCAACACAATTGCAAATGTTGCAACAGTTTGATGGCGAAAATGTATTCCAGGGCCGTATTATCGAGGTACACATTGGTACTTTATTGGCTGATCAGGCTTTTACCTTTACAGACTGGACAGCTGAGATGAAAGCAAAAGCATCTATTTGTATTTCGCAAGACGATACATTAATCCAATCGTTAGAAATTGCTAAAAACCGCATTCAAATCATGATAGACAAGGGTATGGACAACCATAACCAGGTTTTACAAGGATTGATCAATAAAGCAAACAAACGTATTGAAGAAATTAAAACCGGTATTAAGCCAGCTTTAATGCCAGATGATAATGCCAAATACTATGCAGAAGTAGTTATTGACCTGGATATCATCAACGAGCCAATGATTGCCGATCCGGATGTGAACAATGCAGATGTTTCTAAACGTTATACGCATGATACCATCAGAGACTTAACCTTTTATGGTGGCGATAAAAAAGTAGACCTTGGTTTCGTAGGTTCTTGTATGGTACATAAAGACGACTTGAAAATCGTTTCTCAGATGTTGAAAAACGTAGAGACACTTACTGGTAAAGTAGAGTTCAAAGCTCCCTTGGTAGTTGCGGCCCCTACTTACAATATCATCGATGAGTTGAAAGCAGAAGGCGATTGGGAGTACTTACAAAAATACTCAGGATTTGAGTTCAGCGATGCTTTACCTAAGGCTGCAGCGCGTACCGAATATGAGAACATCATGTACTTGGAACGTCCGGGCTGTAACCTATGCATGGGAAACCAGGAGAAAGCGGCCAAAGGCGATACTGTAATGGCTACGTCAACCCGTTTATTCCAGGGCCGCGTGGTGGAAGATAAAGATGGTAAAAAAGGAGAGTCTTTATTGGCATCAACACCGGTAGTGGTTCTTTCTGCTATTTTAGGTCGTATTCCAAGCATTGAGGAATATAAAGTAGCGGTAGAAGGCATCAACTTAACCAAGTTCACACCTATTTCTACAAAACAATAAGAAACAAATAAACATATTTTTTGTTAATAAAGCACAAAGGCTGTCCCATAATAGGATAGCCTTTTTATTTACACTAACAATTGAATAGAATGGTTTTAAATAACATAATTTGACAAATCTTAAAAATAAGTATATTAAAAATTGTTTAATTTAGTTAGTGTTGTTATTGACAATAATTTTAAAAAAAATAAAGTATGGCTTTTGATATAGACATGATTAAAAAGGTTTATGCAAGCTTTGGCAGCCGCGTTGAGGCTGCGCGTAAAGTGGTTGGCAGACCTTTAACATTATCTGAAAAAATATTGTATACACACCTTTGGGATGGAGATCCTAAAACGGCGTTTAAACGTGGCTCTGACTACGTAGATTTTGCACCAGATCGGGTTGCGATGCAGGATGCAACAGCTCAAATGGCATTATTGCAATTTATGCAAGCTGGTCGTCCACAAGTGGCTGTACCTTCTACAGTTCATTGCGATCACTTAATTACGGCTAAAGAAGGTGCTGCAATAGATTTACCTCATGCTAAAACCGAAAGTGCCGAAGTTTTTGATTTCTTATCTTCTGTATCGAACAAATACGGTATCGGTTTCTGGAAACCAGGTGCTGGTATTATTCACCAGGTGGTTTTAGAAAATTATGCTTTTCCAGGTGGAATGATGATCGGAACCGACTCGCATACCGTAAATGCGGGTGGCTTGGGTATGGTTGCCATTGGAGTTGGTGGTGCTGATGCCTGCGATGTAATGGCGGGTTTACCTTGGGAGCTTAAATTCCCTAAGTTAATCGGCGTAAAGTTAACAGGAAAATTAAACGGGTGGACTGCTGCTAAAGATGTAATTCTTAAAGTTGCGGGTATCCTTACCGTAAAAGGTGGTACAGGAGCAATTGTAGAATATTTTGGCGATGGCGCCACCTCAATGAGCTGTACAGGTAAAGGCACCATTTGTAACATGGGCGCCGAGATTGGTGCAACCACTTCTACTTTTGGTTATGACGAAAGTATGGAACGTTATTTACGCGCTACGGGTAGAAATGAAGTTGCTGATGAAGCAAATAAAATAAAGGAATATTTAACAGGTGATGCTGAAGTTTATGCTGATCCGGAAAACTATTTCGATCAGGTCATTGAAATCGATCTGGATACTTTAGAGCCATACCTAAATGGCCCTTTTACACCAGATTTAGCTACTCCGGTTTCGCAGATGAAAGTTGAGGCAGAGAAAAATGGCTGGCCTTTAAAAGTAGAATGGGGATTGATCGGTTCTTGTACCAACTCTTCTTACGAGGATTTATCAAGAGCAGCCTCTATCGCAAACCAGGCTATTGCAAAAGGTTTGGTAACCAAATCGGCATTCGGTATCAACCCTGGATCTGAGCAGGTACGTTATACTGCAGACCGTGATGGTTTCCTAAAAACTTTCGAAGATTTAGACGCAACAATTTTTACCAATGCCTGCGGACCATGTATTGGGATGTGGGATCGTACCGGGGCAGAAAAAGCAGAAAAAAATACGATCGTACACTCGTTTAACAGAAACTTTGCTAAACGTGCAGATGGGAACCCTAATACTTTCGCTTTCGTGGCTTCACCAGAAATGGTTGCTGCAATTGCAATTTCAGGTAATTTAGGCTTTAATCCATTAACCGATACTTTAACAAACGATAAAGGCGAACAGGTTAAATTAGATCCACCTACCGGTTTTGAACTGCCAACAAAAGGTTTCGCTGTAGAAGATGCAGGTTATCAGGCACCAGCAGCTGATGGTTCATCCGTTCAGGTTTTGGTTTCTCCAACTTCGCACCGTTTACAATTGTTAGATCCATTTACCCCTTGGGAAGGTACCGACTTAAAAGGTTTAAAACTTTTAATCAAAGCCAAAGGTAAATGTACAACAGATCATATCTCAATGGCTGGTCCATGGTTAAAATTCCGTGGTCACTTAGATAACATTTCTAACAACATGCTTATTGGTGCGGTTAATTATTTCAACGATAAAACAGATAACGTTAAAAATGAATTAACGGGTGAATATGGTCCGGTTCCTGCAACCCAACGCGATTATAAAGCTGCCGGCTTGGGATCTATTGTTGTTGGTGACGAAAACTATGGCGAAGGTTCATCACGTGAACATGCCGCTATGGAACCTCGACACTTAGGTGTTCGTGCTGTATTGGTAAAATCTTTTGCCCGTATCCACGAAACCAACCTGAAGAAACAAGGTATGTTAGGTTTAACCTTTGCAGATAAAGATGATTATGATAAAATCTTAGAGGATGATACCATCGATATCGTAGGCTTAACAGAATTCGCTCCAGATAAACCATTAACATTAGTATTACATCACGCTGATGGCACCCAGGAGCAATTCCCTGTTAACCACAGTTATAACGATCAACAAATCGAATGGTTTAAAGCTGGTGGTGCGCTAAATATTATTCGGGCTGAAGCAGCGGCTAAGGCAGCGCTTTTGTAAATTGAAGTCCGAAGTCCAGGGTCGGAAGTTCGAGATTTGGATGACATCATATCAATCCCGTTTTGTTAAATCAGAACGGGATTTTTTGTTCTTTTACCAGATACCGCTTAAAATGATATCTGTTTCTCTAATTTGTCACATTGAGCTTGTCGAAATGCCTTAAAATCGTTTTAAAAAGTTCTCGACAGGCTATTAATGACAAATTCTAAAAATCGGCCGTCTTTCCCGCAAAGGCGGGAATCTTAAAGCAACCGACAAGCCCCTACCAAGGCATTATGATTATCTTCGATGAGCACTTCGTGGTTCCCAATCGAGTTGGGAATGACGAAACCCCGTATCCTGTCACCGTCACTCCATTGTTTTTCTAAAAGTGATTTCTCAGTATGACAAATCTATCATTTAGGATTTAACCTCTTTCTTTTTTCGGAAAGCTTTGCAGTAGTTCTTGGGTTGGGGTTAGTCCCGCTAATGCTGCTGCAGGTTGAAGGAACCAGCATTCGCGTATATCGGGTTTAGATGGCAGAGACAGAGGTGCTTTTCACACAAAGATTCCCTGGATGCCATGAGGGAGATTTTGCCTTCCTTGCAGGAAATGAGCTTTCTAGCCCCAGGCGCAGCGGCATCCCTGAAGCGCAGCGTAAGGATATAGCGAAGCATGGGAACGAACCTTAATAACCTGAGTTCGATTATTAAATCTCACTTTGTGACGTTTTAATCAAGTTTTCTGTTAAGTCGGTCGTCACCCTGAATTTATTTCAGGGTCTTTCCTGCCAAAAAAGATGCTGAAACAAGTTCAGCATGACGATAAGATTAGGAATAAACCTTGTCTGATAGTATTTTTACAATTTAATAATCGAACTCAGGTTAATAGCTGTTACTGACCCTGCGCTTCAAAAAAAGACTTGTATAATTAGATTGCTTCACACCATCACAAAAGCCTCTGCTTCATTCGCAATGACGAGCTTTGTATTATTCAAACTCATAGCCGCAATCGTAGCAATGATGACATTTATTGGCCTTGATGGGTGTAGTTAGGGTTAAAAAGGCAAGTATAGTTGCCCAAATACTGTATTTTTTATTGGTAGCCATTCCATAACCCACATTGGTAGATCCACATTTCTCGCAAACTGTTCTATTTTCCGCTGGTTCTTCTTCACCAACAATTTCATCTGATGATTCAAAAGCCAAACTATTGTCTTCAGCTAGTAAAGCATTAATGGCCTCTACATCTCTTTCAAAAACAATGAGTTTTACACCGCCAATGGCCTGATTGTAATTTAAGGTTGCAACATTTTCATCCGCAAGGAAACAGGCAAATCCACTATCTTCCAATTTAGCTTTAATAATATTGGCCTCCATCGGATTGTAATAGGTGCTGTAAACTACTGTTCTATCATTCATAATCCAAACATAAGAATTTGTTTGACTTAAATAGTCCTCGTTTGCAACTAGGATTAGCGAGATCTGCATTTATAATGCACAAGTGTAAAATGATGGCGATCAAATCGCCTTTCTCCTTCATCCTCGTTACAAACGAGGACGATGTATAGGCCTATTTCTTCAAAAACTCCTGCCACCAATAGCCCGAATCTTTAATGCTACGTTCTTGCGTTTTAAAGTCGTTATAGATCAGCCCAAACCTTGCCGTAAAGCCCTCGGCCCATTCAAAATTATCCATTAATGTCCAGGCCATATAACCGCTTACATTTATGCCTTCCTTTTTGAGCTTTAGCAGTGCATTTAAATAAAGTTTAAAATATTCGATCCGCTCAGGGTCTTCTACCCTACCGTTGATCAATTTGTCATGATAAGCGGCACCATTTTCCGTGATTATGATATTTTTGACATTTGGGTAAGCGGCAAACTGTTTCACAATATTATAGAAACTATCAGCATTTACCTCCCATCCCATTGCGGTATGGGGCTTTTTTCTGCTCTTGGCTTTTACCTCCCAGGCCTGAATAACCGGAATAAAGGCATTATACTTAACCACCAAAGGGAAATAATTTTGAAGACCAATAAAGTCAAAATCAAATTTCATCCGTTCGTGAAGCCGCCAGGTACCATATTCGATCTGAAATTTCTCTAACACATCCCAATTGGCAGTGGGAAAACCCATGCCTTGTGTAGGTTCTACAAAAAGACGGTTCATTAGGCAATCAACACGTTTTGCAGCAAGGATATCACCATCACTATGGGTACTTGGAATTACTTCCGAGCAAGAAAAAGTAGTCCCGATATTAGCCTTGCTAATTTCTGCACGTAAAATCTTGCCACCATCTGCCTGGGCCAGTGCGGTATGTAATACCGCTGAAAAGAAATTTCCTAATCCAGTTTTCCCTGGGGCATGAACGCCTAACATATACCCCAAAGAAGTATAACCGAAAGGCTCATTCAACACAATCCAGTTTTTCACTTTATCGCCATATTCTAGCGCACAGATACTCACAAAAGCATTAAAAGCAGCGTTGATGCTAAAGCTTGTCCAGCCTCCCTCATCTTCTAAAGCCTGTGGTAAATCCCAGTGATAAAGCGTTATGTAGGGTGTTATTCCATGGGTTAAACATTCATCAATAAGATTGTGATAAAAACGGATGCCTTCCTGGTTAATCTCTCCCCTACCTGCAGGTAAAATGCGCGACCAGGCAATAGAAAACCTAAACACTTTAAAGCCCAGCAGTTTAACCAAAGCTACATCTTCAGCATACCGGTGATAAAAATCGCAAGCAGGATCTAATTTGTGATTCTTTTTTATTTTTCCATTTTTCGCAGTAAAGGTATCCCAAATGGAAGGGCCTTTACCGTACTGGGTGGCTGTACCTTCTATTTGGGCCGCAGCAGTAGCCACACCCCATAAAAAATCCGAGCCAAAATCGCTTGCATTAATCATTCGTTATCAATTAATTGCCATAAGTTGCGAGTTTAATATTAATAAATCGTTAACAATTGAAATGATTCGAAATGAAAACATTTTTTAATATTTTTACGCTATGCGCTACTCCTCATTAATTTCTTTTTTATTGGTATTATTAAGCCTCTCTGCCTTTGGAAAATTTACCCCTCCTGTTAATGATGAACTGATAAACGCCATAAATATTACTAATACAAGTGCATATTGCAGTGGCGATGCCGAATTTAATAATTTAGAAGCTACTCCGAGCAATTATAATAAAGGTTTAAACTGGCCAGCTGTTGGAAAAGATGTTTGGTTTAAGTTTACGGCATCTAAATTTGATGTAAACATTTCTGTTAGTGGAAAAATTAACACCAATAGTACAAACACTTTAATTGATCCGTTGGTTGCCTTATATTCATTTGATGCAGCAACTGGTTCTATAAGCGAGTTACCCGGCACGCTGGCCACATCAAACAATGTTAATTCTTTATACAAAGGCGCTTTAACGGTAGGACAGATTTACTATGTTAGGGTTAGCGCAGCAAATAACGTTACCGGTACCTTTAAACTTTGCATAGATAATTATTTCCCACCAATACGGCCAGGACAAGACTGCGGGACATTTTCAGTGCTGTGCACAAAAGAAACATTTACCCAGTTAAATGTAACTGGCTCGGGAGCAAATAATCACGAATCGGCCGGAACCTGCCTAGGTACAGAATCTAACTCTGCCTGGTATATGTTTAAGGCCTCTGCACCCGGCGACTTTACTTTTGTAATCACACCTACTGTAACCACAAACGACATTGACTGGATTTTTTATGATTTAGGCGTGAACGGGGATTGTAGTATGGTGAATGCTTCAAATGCAATCAGATGCGCATCAGGAAGTGGTGTAACCTGTAGCCCCACATATTATAAAACTGGCCTGAGTATGACGGAAACTGATTTGACAGAGTCGGCGGGTTGTCCACCTGGTCAAAATGGCTTTGTAAAATACGTAGACCTGCAACAGGATCATGTTTACGCATTACTTATAGATAATTATTCAGGAGGAAATAATGGCTTTACGCTAGAATTCGGTGGTACGGCTGATTTTGCAGGTCCAACAGCCGAAATTGATGTTAAGAAACTAAATCCATGTACCGATAGCCAAGCGTATATTTTCGAAAGCAGAGCACAGAATTTCGCTGCTTTAAAATGGTCTTTTGGTGAAGGTGCAAGCTTGGTTTCGGCCACAACAGCCGGGCCGTTTACCGTAACATACAACACGCCTGGAGAGAAAGTTGTGGTTTTAGAAGCAAAAGGCACAAACGGGTGCAATGTTGTAACTACACAAACTTTTATTGTAGCAAACACACCTGAAAAACCTGCTATAATGGCTTCAAATGTTAATTTATGTCAGGGAGATGTATTAAAATTATCAACTCCTTTTTTAAACTTAGCAAACTACCACTGGTCAGGGCCAAACGGTTTTATTTCAACAAAACAAAACCCCGAAATCCAGGTAAGCGGAGCAGAAATAGTTGGCACATATAAGCTTTATGTTCAGGTTGGAGACTGTGTTAGTGAGGTAAATTCCGTCGATATTCTATCGGTTGATTTGAAACCTGAAGCAATGTTTTCGATTGAGGTTAATAATAAATGCGAAGCAAACCAGTCCTTTTCGTTTATCAATACTTCTAAAAATTACACGAAGCTCACCTGGGATTTTGGTCCAGGCGTAAAAAGCCAGGTTGCAATTAATAACGACAGTAAAATATTAACCTTCACTGAGACAGGGCTTAAAACAATCAGGCTGACAGTTGAAACCAATAATGGTTGTGTTTCTACTTTTACAAAAGATATTTTGGTAGAATTGAAGCCAGAAAAACCAGAAATTAGTATCAATCAGGCATTGTTTTGTTTAAAAGACATCATAAAATTAGCTGTACCCGCACAAGAAGGTATTACTTATGCATGGAGCGGGCCAAACAATTATAACGCGACCACAAATGCCATTGAAATTCCGGTAACAAACCTTAATCTGGCAGGACAGTATCAGGTTGTGTTAACATCAGGCTCTTGTAGCTCCGAACCAGCAATTATCGTTATTCCGGCCATTGCCAGAATTCCTGTAGCTAAATTTTATACCGAACCTACCTTCGACGTTAAGTTTTCTGCTCCGGCCCCCATTACATTTACGAATACGTCGCTTTATGGAGATTTTTACGAATGGGATTTTGGCGATGGAATTACTTCTTCAGACCAAAACCCCACCCATATTTATCAAACCGATGGATTATTCAGAATTACTTTAACTGCATTTTCTAAAAACGGCTGCGCAAATTCAATCACCCAAGGCGATCTGATCATCAAAAAAAATGCATCTACATTTGTTCCAAATGCATTCTCGCCAAACGGCGATGGAATCAATGATGAATTGGTTGTTGGTGTAACAAACCTTGGGAAATATAGCATCCACATTTATAACCGACTGGGTACCCAGGTTTTCTTTACCAATAACATATTTGAAAACTGGGACGGTACTTTTAAAGGCAACGAACTCCCTGTTGGCGTATATTATTACGTTATATTGGGCACTAACTTATCAAATAAAAATGTCAAATATTCAGGTTCAATAACCCTTCTCAGATAGTTTAGTAATGCGTCATGTTATAAACCTTAAGGTGCTTTAAATACTGTAGTATCTTGAGCAACTTTAGGTACAGTGTAATTTCCGGTATCTAAATTTACTTTAGGCAATATTTTTTTAATACCTGCTAAATCGGTTTTAGTAATTCCAGTATGGTACACATACAGAAATTTTAAATTTTTTAGTTTCTTTAATTGATTAATCCCTTTTACAGTAATTTTTGTCCCGACCAAACTCAATGATTGTAACTGATCTAAATCTTTCAGCGATGCTAAACCTGCATCTGTGATCTGGGTATTGTTTAGGTTTAACCTGGTTAAGTTTTTGCAATCTTTTATTGCAGTTAAGGTTTGATCGTTTACTTTATTGTTTTCTAACTTAAGCCAAAGGAGCTGTTTTTCGATTGATTTTATCAGGTCCAAAACATCTTTGCCCATCGATTGTGCATTGATAAAATTGGCCGAAAGGTAATTGGTATTCTGGGCAACCGGGAATACGGTAATCCCTGCATCGGTAAACTTTTTCAATACTTTATTATCAACTGCCGAAATTTCTTCAGTTGGAATATCACTGGCTTTGATTTGCCCGGCCCCACTTTCGCCTTTTTGCAGGCTGGCTAAAATTGTTTTTATATTTTCTGGTTGAGGAAGATCTTTAAATTTCTTTTTAAAATCGGCGCCATTATCAATCCACCATTTTAATAAGGCAATCTCATTGTTAGTAAGTTGAGGCTTTTCTTTAGGCGCCATGTGGTCTTCATCATTCAATGGCAATAAAATCCGCTTCATCAGCTCACTATCATCAGCTTTACCCTTTACCAGGGTGTGTCCATCTTCTCCACCTTTTAAAATATATGCTTCTTGATCTAACCTAAGCTTGCCTTTCTGCTTTTCGCTGCCATGGCAACTATAACACCTATTTTGAAAGAGTGGTTGAATAGCATTTTGGTAAACAAAGGCTTCCTGAACATTGGGAATTGGTGGTATGGCTGCACCACCTTTTGTACTGCCCGATTTTAACGGTGCGGTTAAATAATCAGAACCATGGGTTAAAGAACCGCCTAAATGCCCCGTAATTGAAATGAGCACGATGAGAACCACCGCTATTGTACCTAGTATGGCATTTGATTTAACCTTTTGGTAAATAATCCACAATATAAAAGATAAAACAGCAACACTGATTCCCATCCATTGGTGATTACTCACGAGTTTCCCGTCATAATCGCCGCCATTGGCCAATAAATAACCAGTAATGCAAGATACTACAGCACTTAACGCACCCAGAAGCAGCATAATAGGAATGGCTGGTTTTAGGTTGATAAACTTTGCAGCAAATGATAAGAGAATACATATACAGCCAAGTAACAAAATTCCGATAGGAAGGTGGACAAAAACTGGGTGAAAGCGGCCGAAAAACTCTAACATCTTATTGATATCTCTTTCTTAATAAATTCATCATGTAAACATTTATTGCCCATTGATCGGCAAGGGGTTGGCGCGTGTAAGGCAAGGTAGGCATATAATCAGCCGGGCCAAATTCGGTAAGAATGGTTATACGCTCGCCGTTTTTCTTTTTGCGTGCTATAATTTTATCCCACCAGGCCAGGTGTGCTTCTACCACTTTTGCCCATTCTGGTGCCCGTGGATCATTTACCTGTGGTCCTTCGGGGTGCCCAACCCGCGAGTGGATATGTTCTGCCTTTTCTAAAATAAAATCGATGGTCTGTTTCTGGTCAGATAATAAACTTTCGTGCACATTGCACCAATGCGAAATATCTAAGGTGAATTTCAATTCTGGATTTTTCTCAGCAAAATTTTTGGCAATATGTGCAGCAAACATCATACGGCTACGATGCGTTTCGTGATAAACGGGTATGCCCGACGATTTGCTCTTGGCCGTTGCGTAATCGATAATCTGTTTATTTTCTTCGTAAGTGAAATAATCTTTTCCCGAATGGCAATTGATGTAAACAGGTTTTTGATAAGTATTGGCACAAATAGCATCTAAACTTTTTTTGAAAGAAGCTAAGTGCTCAGTTATGTTCGACTGCGATCCGGCGCATAAAAATCCGATTTCCAGTTTATATTTCTTAACCGCATCAAAAAGTTCTTTTACCGCTTTGTCCTCACCAGGCCACCATACTTCAATGCCTTCATATCCTTCTTTTTTGGCTGCTGCGCAAAACTCATCTCTTGTGCCTCCAAAACCCCAATCGGTTTGCATAAATAATAGTTCGTAGCCAGCTTTTGCTTTTATATTTTTAAGTTCGTTGGCACTCATGTTTTGGACGGGGGCCAAAATTGATGCTGCCGTTACAACAGCTGTATTTTGTAAGAATTTCCTTCTGGTTTGGTTCATTGGTTCACTTGTTGTTGGTTCATTTGTAGATTGGGCATTAGTTTATTGGTAATTGCCAATTGAAAATTGGTCATTGGGTTAGTCGGTTAATAGACTGTGAACTCAGGACTTCCGACTCCTGAGTTAAGCTACAATCTCTGATATCACCTTACCTGCCACATCGGTTAACCTAAATGGCCGTCCCTGGAAAGGATAGGTAAATTGTTCGTGATCGAAGCCCAACTGGTTTAAAATAGTGGCTTGAATATCAAAAGCATCAACTTTTCCGCTTACGGCACTATAGCCAATTTCATCTGTTTCGCCGTGTGTAAATCCTTTTTTCACACCTCCGCCGGCCATCCATATGGTAAATGCTTCTGTATGGTGATCTCTACCTTTAAATGGATTTTGAATACCATTTCTGTTCTCCATCATTGGCGTACGCCCGAATTCACCGCCCCAAACAACCAGGGTTTCTTCTAATAAACCGCGTTGTTTCAAATCGAGTAATAAAGCTGTAATTGGCCTGTCAATGGTTCTGCATTTATTCTTCAGTCCGATGTTAAGTGAGTTGTTTGGATTATCGCCGTGCGCATCCCATCCCCAGTCGAATAACTGCACATAACGTACCCCTTTTTCTACCAGTTTACGGGCAAGTAACACATTATTGGCAAAACAAGCTTTACCTGGTTGTGTACCATACATTTCGTGGATGTAGGCTGGTTCATCATTGATGTTCATCACCTCTGGTGCCGATATCTGCATGCGGTAAGCCATTTCATACTGTGCTATCCGCGATAAAATTTCAGGATCGTTATACTCTTGATATTGCTGCTCGTTAGCTTTATTAATGGCTTCGATAGACGCTTTTCTCAAGTCCCGGTTCATTCCATCCGGATCTTTTATAAACAGTACCGGATCTCCCTCACTTCTACATTGTACACCCTGATAAACGGAGGGCAAGAAACCACTTCCCCAAACACTTTTTCCCGCATCGGGGAAACTACCGCCACTGGTAAGCACTACATATCCCGGTAAATTCTGGTTTTCTGATCCTAAACCGTAGGTTACCCAGCTGCCCATACTTGGCCTGCCCAATCGCGGTGAACCTGTATGTACCAACAACTGCGCCGGAGCATGGTTAAATTGATCTGTTTTTACAGCTTTCAAAAAGCTTACCTCATCTACCATGGTAGAAAAGTGTGGTAAATTATCACTCACCAAAGCTCCTGACTGGCCATATTTGGCAAAATTAGCCTGTGGGCCCAACATTTTAGGTACCCCGGTTATAAAAGCAAATTTTTTCCCGGCAAGTAATGATGGAGGGCAATCCTGGCCGTCCATTTTCATTAGCTCTGGTTTAAAATCAAACAATTCTAATTGAGATGGAGCACCTGCCATGTGCAAATAAATTACACTTCGGGCCTTACCTACAAGTGGTGGCGATTTTGGCAATAATGGGTGTGCAGGATCGTAAGCAATCTTTGTTTGTGGACTCGAAAAAAGATTACCACAGCTACCCAATAACGAACCCATTGCCAAAGCACCCAAACCCATCGCACTTTCTTTTAAAAAATGGCGCCGCGAGTTTAGGCGTGCATTTGCTTCATGTGCTTCTTTAATTAACCTATGTGCGTTTAATTCGTCTCTTGTCATAACCGATCAAATCAATTTTTGGTAACCACTTCATCCAGGTTAAGCATTGCATTGGCTACTAGCACCATAGCTGCTTCTTCTGGCTTAAATTTCTTTTGTTTATCGCCCATAAATGCCGATACACTTGCCGAGTTTTTGCTAAACTCGCCAAAAGCCTTGGCATACAGGCCTTCGAATACTTTTAACCTATTTTGAGGGATCGTTTTATATAAGATCAATTCATAGCCCTTGGCAATTTTAGATTTGCTGGTGCTTCCTCCTACTTTTTCCATGCGTAGCGCCAGTTTTCTTGCCAAATCGATATAAACACTATCATTTAAGGTAACCAGGGCCTGTAATGGGGTATTGGTTCGGATACGGCGCGGACTACAAACCACTCTCGATGCTCCATCAAAGGCAATAGCTGATGGATATGGGGCTGTTCTTTTCCAATAAGTATAAATTCCCCTGCGGTATTGTTCTTCCCCACCACTTAGCACCCATTTAGCACCACTATAAGGCGAAAACCAAATTCCTTCAGGTTGCCAGGGCATTACCGGTGGTCCGTACATTTTATTACTTAATACCCCGCAAACGGCAAGACTCTGATCTCTGATTTGCTCAGCACTTAACCTGATCCGCGAACCCCTGGCGTAAAACTTATTAAACAGATCTTTTTCTTTCAGTTCTTCGGTTACCTTACTATCTTGTCTGTAAGTTGCCATCATCACCAGTTCCTTCAACATTTTTTTAACACTCCAGTTGTATTTGTACATAAACTGATAAGCCATAAAATCTAAAAGTTCCTGATGGGTAGGCGCCATTCCCTGGGTGCCCATGTCTTCTAAAGTTTCTACCAAACCAGCTCCGTATAACTGCTCCCATAGTCTGTTCACCATTGTTCTCGATACAAGAGGATTTCTTTTATCGGTAAGCCACATGGCTAAACCCATCCGGTTATTAGGTGCATTTTTAGGCATAGCAAAAGCCAAAGAATTAGGTACACCAACTTTAACTTCTTTGCCTTTCGAAGTCCATGCACCACGCTCAAACACATAGTTTTTGCGCTGCATGCTCAATGGATTTTCGACCATAATCGGCGTTGTTGGCACCTTTGCATTCATTAAATCAGTAAATCTTTTTTTATTGGCCACATACTCAGGCTTGCCTTTTCCGGGAAACTGTTTGGTAAAATAAAACCAATCGAAATACACCATAAATTCGTCAGGATTTTTTACCGAAGGATTGGTATACTTTAAATACACATCCTTTATCCCACTTTGCTTTGCAAAATCTACTTCTACATTTTCATAACCTTTAGTTTGGGCCAGTTTCCACGATTTTACAACAGGGCCGTTTGGTGAGCCTAAATGTAAACTCATTGTACCACCAGGTTTACTGCAGTTGTAGCGGAAAATCAATTGGTCAACATTTTCAAGGTTTACAGATTTTAACCTTGCAGATGAGCTATTTTTAAAATAAAGTGCAATGTTATGATTACCGATTACTGAATTCACCAATTCATCGGCCGTTGTAGAGTTTATTGCCGGCTGACCCGTTTTTAAGAATAAATCAACTTCGGCAGCTCTTTCTTTACCCGCAACAGCTTTAACCCAGCTGGTTAAATGATTGAGCTCGTTTTTAAGGCTATCATTAAAATCTTTAAGTAATGGGTATTCTGCAGAAACGTCTTCATCCCTTGTATTATTAAAATACGACATGAATTTATAATACTCATCATGTTTAAAAGGATCGTATGGGTGGCTATGGCATTGTACACAAGAGAAAGTTGTACTCATTAACCCTTCCCAGGTGGCATTTACACGATCTAAAACCGCTGCCGTTCTAAATTCTTCATTATTGGTCCCCCCCTCATCGTTGGTTGGCGTATTTCTGCTAAAAGCCGTAGCAATATATTGGGCATCAGTTGGATTTGGAAATAAATCTCCGGCAATCTGATCGGTAATAAACCGATCATATGGCATATCGCGGTTAAAGGCTTTAATCACCCAGTCGCGATAACTCCAGATATTTCGGTTAGGATCACTCTCGTAGCCTTTAGTATCGGCATAACGTGCTATATCCAGCCACATCGATGCCCAGCGCTCGCCAAATTTAGGCGAAGCCAGCAAACTATCAACCAGCACATTGTAGGCTGCCTGTTCGTCTTTACTGTTCAAATAGAATTTGGCCAGTTTATCTGATGGGTAAGTACCGATCAGGTCTAAACTTACCCTTCTCAATAGGGTAGCCTTATCAGCAGTTTTAGATGGCTCAAGTTTATTTTCCTCAAGCTTTGCAAAAATAAATTTATCCAGATCGTTGCGTATCCAATCATTATCCACATCTGGCAATTCAGTCGGTTTTACACTAACATAAGCCCAATGGTTGCCCCATTTTGCACCTTGTTTTATCCAACCACTCAAAATATCAATTTCATCATTATTTAAAGCAGGGTGCTTATATGGCATCCTTTCTTCAGGATCGTTTGATTTTAAGCGTTTGATAAATTCACTATCCTCAGGATTGCCTGGAATAATTGCAGGCTTGCCGCTTTTGGTTTTAGCCAAAGCCTCTTCCCTAAACAACACGCTAAAACCGCCTTGTTGTTTAACCCCGCCATGACAGGAGATACATTTTTTATTTAAAATGGGCTTAACCTGCGTGTTAAAATCGATCGGTTTCTCCGACGAGAAAAGCGAAAAGGCTATTAAGGTAATCACAACCAGCACGAAGCCTGTTGCAAATAATATTTTCTTTTTTAATAACATTTTGGTTAGAATAAATTTAAGCTAATTTTTAGATCACTCAACCTGTATACAAAGTTAAATTAAGCTAAACATTTATCAAAAATTACAGTAGAAGCGACTATTAGACTAAATCGCTAAGATTTCGCTTCCCTTAAACCAAAGATCAAGAAAAAAATAAAATACAAAAATGTATTAACTTGCTCAAAAAATGGATTATCTTACTTTTTATTAAGAATCACAATGGAGAAACGCCAAGTAGGACAGAAAAATAGTTTTGATTTTCAAAAAGCCTTTATCATTCCCAAGAATGTACTTATAAAACAGTGCACTAAAAATGAAATCATAAACAATTTATTTATTACCGATATTGGTTATTACCGTAAGGCATTGAATCACTATATAAAAAGAAATAATGGTTCAGATCAGCATATTTTGATTTATTGCGTAGAAGGAAAGGGAAACGTAGAATTTCAGGATACTAATTATCATATTGAAGCAGGTAATTTTATTATTATTCCGAAAGAAACAGCACATACTTACCAAGCCGACCCAGCGTTACCATGGACTATTTATTGGTTCCATTTTTCGGGAACCGGTGCTGATCAATTGGTTGCTTCGTTACAGAATTATAAGGCTTATGCGGGTTTTAGTGAAGAACGGAATATGTTGTTCGATACGATTTACAACCGATTAGAAAGAGGTTTTAGTAGAGAAAATATAATTTATGCCAATTTATGTTTTCACCAATACATTGCTGAAGTTGTTTATACCGATAAACATCTCGTTAACGATAAAATTATGGAACCTGATAAAGTTGAAGAGGTTATAGATTTTATGCGGAAAAATATTGAAAAGATGCTTAGTTTAAAGGAAATGGCACTGGCTGTTTACCTTTCACCTTCCTATTTATCGGCCATTTTTAAAAAGAAAACCGGAACCTCACCTATCGATTATTTTAACCAGCTCAAAATTCAGAAAACAACACAGTATTTATTGTTCACCAACCTGCGGATTAACGAAATTGCACAAAAAGTCGGCATTAACGATCCTTATTATTTTAGCAGGCTCTTTTCAAGTATCATGGGCATTTCGCCGAAACAATACCGTGATAATAGGTTTAATTGATGTTTTTTTTTGTGGGCAGCAGGATGTTAGATGTGCAGTAGGATGTTACCATCTGCCAGAATATTTATTTATAATTATCATTTAAACCTCTTATGTGTCAGATGGTAACATCTGACACCACGAAAATAGCCATATCCAACACCATGGAATTTATTAAAAATTAATCTAAGGTTAAACCAATTTCCTTTAGCAAAATAGCTGCATTAAAAGTCTTACATGGTCCGTGTTTTAGTAAATAATCAAATTTCATTTCACCTTCGGTGATCTGGATATCAAAATGGAAATTACGGACGGTTTCGGGGTGATCGATAATCAGATCTGCCAGTTGCAAATCGTGTGTAGCAAAAAGCGCAGGTGTTTTTTCGCTAATCAGCTTTTGTATAAAAACCTTCGAGCCCAAATATTTATCCCTACTGTTTGTACCACGCAGCATTTCGTCAATCAATACAAAAGTATCTTTGTCTTTAACTACATTATCTAAAATCATTTTCAGGCGGTTTAACTCTGCCTTAAAAGTTGAGGTACTTTCGTTCAGCGAATCTTTAATCCGCATATAAGTATTGATCGAAAAAACCGACAATTGCATGGTTTTCGCACAAACCGGTGCACCAGTGTAAGCCAATATCATATTAATACCCAAAGTACGTAGAAAAGTGCTTTTGCCGGCCATGTTAGAACCCGTTACAATATCTACAGTTGGTTTTGCTTCTAAATGAAAATCGTTATCCACCCGAACCTGCTGGTTAATAAGCGGATGGCCAATATGGGTGGTGGCCAATGCAAATTGATCGGCTACTACCGGAAAAACCCAATCTGGCTGATTATAGGCTGTTGTGGCCAATGATATCAGCTCTTCAAAATCGCCTAAATGGTCAAGGGCCGAAATCACATCCTCTGATGAAGATTTATACCAAATATCTAAACTGATGCAGCACTTTAAATCCCAAAGTAAAAGTGCGTTCAATATACCACCAACCAGGATATTTAGCCTGGCATCAAAATTCTGGATAATTTTAGATAGGCCCTTAATTTCTTTGCTTACCGGGATTTTTGAATCTAATAAACTTAAGGTGTATGAACTTTGCCAGTTTTGATTCTCTGTCCATAAAATAGCGCTGGCATAACCGTTTAACAGATTTGAACTTCCACCAAAGGTGTAAAAAACCTTGTTAATTTTTGAGCCCAATAAAACATTCCATCCCGTGTGGATTACAAATAGAAGTGCCAGTATTTTCCAAAAAGCAGCGCTAATAAGAAGTGCCGCCAAAATTAAACCAACAGCAATATAAGGCACCAGCTTTACATAAAACCTCAAAAAACTACTCTTTACAAATTCCAATTGTGCACCCAATTGGTGTTTAAGCTGTATTTTAATCTGCTCTATTTTATCGGGGTCGTAACCATGCAGATTAGCCCTGAAACTATAAGTTTCTGCTATCTTATCTGTTACTTCTTTTATGGCTTCCTGGCGGAGTAATATCTTATCTCTGGTCGGTTTCTCTGCGAATTTTTTAGCCAGGAGGTTATTTCCGCTTTTGGTACTACAACGGTTGATCAGTGCAAACAGAGATGCATTTCCAAAAATATCAAGATCGGAAGTATAGGGATGCAGTTCGGATTCGAAAGCCTTACCGTGATCGTAACCATTCGCTGTTCCGTTTAAAACATTCCATTCATTCTGATAAACCCACAAGAGTTGCTTTTTAAAATCGATTTCGCGGTCTAGCTTACTTTGCCTCCGTACAATAAAGGCAAAGGCAATAATTGGCACCAATAATGCAAGCTGAATTAATGTGCGTAATCCATCATCCGCAGAACGTAATAGTAGAACAAAAAATAAAATTTCGGCTAGAAAAAGGCCTATCCGGATGAAAGAAAGTTGATCGATTATTTTTTTGGTCTCTGCTATATCAGTGGTAACCTGTTTAATTTTTTGATCGTAATCGGCTATTATTTCTGCTTGTTGTTTTAACATGATATCGCTTCGGTGTATATATTTTCGAAGGTATAAGATCGATAGATTGTCTTTTTTGTTACAATTTTCTCTAAGTTTGAATCTCGAAATTCTAAAGATAGGCAAAATATTAAATGAAGATTACACTGATCGCCATTGGCAAAACAGAAGATAAATATCTAATTGAAGGAATTGATAAATACATCAACCGTTTAAAGCACTATATTAACTTTAGTTTTGTGGCTTTGCCAGATGTAAAGAATGTTAAAAACCTAAGCGAGGCCCAGCAAAAGACAAAAGAAGCAGCGTTGCTGCATAAACAAATTAACAATGGCGATGTTGTTATTTTATTAGATGAAAAAGGAAAAAAATATTCATCCGTAGAATTTTCAAACTACTTAAATAAACAGATGGTTGGTAGTATACAGCATTTAATTTTTATTATTGGCGGGCCTTATGGATTTGATGAAACCATTTACAAAAGGGCAAACGGATTAATTTCGCTGTCTGACATGACCTTTTCTCATCAAATGATCAGATTGTTTTTTGTAGAGCAGCTTTACCGGGGATTTAGCATTTTAAAAGGAGAACCTTATCATCACGCTTAGAGATGGACAATGTGAATGAGCTATGGAAAAGGCGAATAAAAATCATCATTAAATAAAAGAAATTATGCTATTAGATAAATATAAACGGGAATACAGATATAAAAGCAATCAGAACGGCAACAATAAATACCTATGGATCAGCATTATTGCATCATTGGTTATTATAGCTTTGCTTTATTATTTCTTCGATTAACCCCACAAAAAAACACCAGACAAATTGCCTGGTGTTCGCTATAATTTGGGTAAATAAAGCTTAAACGCCTTTTTTACTGGTCATACTTGCTTTTTTAGCTGGTGCTGAAGTTTTAGTAGTTGCTTTAGCACTTGCTGATGCTTTAGATCCTGTAGCTTTTTGTTTTTTATCTGAAGCTGCTTTTTCTTCTGATAACTTAACCTCTGCTGGTGTACCCGGAGTTTCCGGAGTTTCTTCAGTAAACAATGGCAGGTCTTTTAATAAGTTATACCAAGTGATAATTTTCTTCATATCAGAAGCATAAACTTTCTCTTGATCGTGACCTGGTGCTACTTCAAGGAAATAAGCGCGTAAATCGCCTTTCAAATCCGGAGTAGATCCTTTTGCTGAAATTTTAGCAAAAATATCTGCCAATTTAATTTCCTCATCTTCGCCATACACGGTAATATCTTCTAACGAAGCTAATTTTGTGTTGGTGATGTTGGCAACAACTTTAGTTTTTTGAGCATCTAAGCCTTCTAAAATGTAACCTACTTTATTTTGTCCAACCAGTTTAAATAAACCCGGTCTGCCAGATACGGCAACAATTCCTCTTAAATTCATATTATGTGTGTTTAGCGGTTAGTGTTTGGAGTTTAGCGTTGTAATACGCTCACCGCCAAACGCATCGCGTTTTCTAATGTTTTAAAACCTCAATATTGAGCAATTGGTATTAGCGCTTTAAACGCTTATCGCCAAACCCATTGCGCACTAATCTTCTAAAACTTCTATGTTTAAAATTTTATCACCTTGGCGAATATCATCTACAAGGTCTACATTCTCAACTACTTTACCAAAACAAGTATGGTTACGGTCTAAGTGAGCGGTATTTGTTCTGCTGTGGCAAATAAAAAACTGTGAACCACCAGTATTGCGGCCAGCGTGAGCCATAGATAAAACACCACGATCGTGATATTGATTTTCTCCGTCCAGTTCGCAATCAATTTTGTAACCTGGGCCACCAGTACCTGCTAAATGTGCTTTAGCCGGGTCTTTTGAATTTGGGCATCCGCCCTGAACCATAAAGTTAGGAATTACACGGTGAAAAGTTACACCATCATAAAAGCCTTCTTTAGCTAATTTTTTAAAGTTTGCAACGGCTTTCGGCGCATCATTATCGTAGAATTCTACAGTCATTTCGCCTTTTTCTGTTTTTATTATTGCTTTACTCATATCAATATCGGTACTAATTTTAAATTTTACTCACCTAAAAAACAATCGTATTTTTTTAGTAGAGGGCAAAAATAACAAAATTGTATAACTTATAACATCATTAAATTTTTCTATACAGTTTAAATGCGGTATTTTAGTGTTTTAAGCATACCGATTTGATAAAGAAATATTATATCCTGCTCATTTGCCTGCTTTGCTCCCTGGGGCTAAGGGCTTCTTCTTTGTTAATTTACATGGATGAAGACCAAAAGAACCACCTTAAAGCATATGGTATTGCCTATTGGACAATCAGCAAACAACTAGAGGTTGACTGGCTTTTAAACTATCGCGGCGGAAGTTTTTTAATTAAATACAATAAAACAGTTGAAGACGAGCTTAAAATCCGTGGCGTATCATACGAAGTAATGGCCGATGGAAAGGTAACCAACCTTTTAAACGAAATCAGCGATCCTGCGGTGAATATGGAGATGGTTAAGCTGGAGAAAACACCAAAAATTGCGGTTTACTCTCCAAAAAGCAAATTACCCTGGGATGATGCCGTTACACTCGTTTTAACCTACGCCGAAATCCCGTACGATGTAATTTATGATGATGATATTTTACAGGATAAATTGAGCAAATACGATTGGCTACACTTGCACCATGAAGATTTTACCGGGCAGTATGGCCGTTTCTGGGCTAATTTCAGGTATGCAACCTGGTACCAGGAAGATGTTAAAAACCAGGAAACCCTAGCTAAGCGCATGGGTTATAAAAAGGTTTCTGAAATGAAATTAGCCGTTGCCAAACACATTAAAGAATATTGTGCTGGTGGAGGCTTTTTATTTGCAATGTGCTCAGGCACTGATAGTTTCGACATTGCTCTTGCTGCTGATGGGGTAGATATTTGCGCTCAAATGTTTGATGGTGATGCTGCAGATCCAAATGCACAAAGTAAACTGGATTTTAATAAAACCTTAGCCTTCCAGAATTTCAAGTTAGATAACAACCCAATGAACTATGAATTTTCGGATATCGACGCTACTCAAACCCGTACACTGAACCAAACCAACGATTACTTTACTTTATTCGATTTTTCGGCCAAATGGGATCTTGTTCCAACCATGCTTACCCAAGATCATGATAAGGTGATTAAAGGTTTTATGGGGCAAACCACAGCTTTCAGAAAGAGTTTAGTTAAAACAAGTGTAACTGTTTTGGGTGAAAATAAAGGTGCTGCAGAGGTAAGGTATTTACATGGAGAAATTGGCAAAGGTCAGTTTACTTTTTATGGCGGGCACGATCCGGAAGATTATCAACATGCTGTAGGCGATCCGCCAACAGATTTAAATCTACACCCTAATTCACCTGGCTATCGTTTGATCTTAAATAATGTTCTTTTTCCGGCCGCGAAAAAGAAACCACAAAAAACATAATTTATAAGAGATTTAGCTTTTGGTATTATTTCTTTCCCGTTTAAAAAATTGTAACCCCTACGCTATATTCCTGTTATCTATACAGTAAATTATGCTTAACGGCATTTCTGATTTGCATCATAGCCACACTTAAATACCGCAAAAAGCATACTGAAAACCAATACATTACACACTCTTTTGTAACACACTTGATACTTTGGCACAGCTTTTGGAATTGAGGCTTGTAATTAACAGCAGGTTTAAGCCTGAAATTTTTAAACAAGATTCTTCTAAAAGAAAAATATTATGAAAAAGTTATTATTAAGCGCTTCAGTTTTATTATTAGCAACAGGTGCATTTGCACAAACAAAAATGACTAGTGAAACTGCTCGCTTTGGAATAAAAGCTGGCGTTAACCTTTCAAAGTTTCACGCTGGTGGCGATGATGCCGCAGCCAATAATTTTAATGATAATGCAAAAAACAATGTTGGCTTCAATGTGACCGCATTTGGTGATTTTGGTGTAGGAAATAATTTCTTCATTCAACCAGGCGTATCATTACAGAACAAGGGTAATAAATTTGAATCCGTAAATACAGCAACCGCAGGAAACAATACCATTACGACCACCTCTTCTATTAAAACCAATTTAATGGCGATTGAGGTACCCGTAAATGCAGTATTCAGAATTCCTACTGGTGATGCCGGCGCGGTTCAGATCAGTGCTGGTCCGTATATCGGTTTTAACATTTCAGGTAAAGACAAAGGAGAAAACACGGTTACAACAGTGAACAACTCCAACAATACCAGTGCTACTGTTACGACTTCTAATGATAGAGACCTATCGTTTGGTAGTGCCAGCGATAAAAATTATAACAGTACCGAATTTGGTGCAAACTTTGGTTTAGCGTACCGCACAAATTCAGGATTTTTAGTAGGTGCTAACTATGGCTTAGGTTTAACAGATTTGACTCCGAAAGACAGACAGGCTAATACCAATAAATTAACTAACCGCGTGTTAGGTTTCTCAGTTGGTTATTCTTTCTAAGCGAAAGGCCTTAAAGCAAAAGCCTCCCGGATTATTAAATCGGGAGGCTTTTTTATGCTTTATTATTTAGTCGTAAAAGTTCCAGCTTACCCCAAATTTTAATAGGGCATCTTGCATGGGGTACCTGTTTACAGTGTAATAACCCGGCTGGAATAAACCCTGATTTACAAAATCATATTTAACAAAAATATTGGCCCTTTTTAAATTTGCTTTAAAAAAGACATCAATTACTGGTTTTGAAGCCAGGTTTGTTGGATTGCGCTCATCAATATAAAACTGCGCTGTTGCAGGTGAATATAAGTAGTTTGCATATTCAGAATTGTACCTTACATCAAATCCCACATTAGCCTTTAATACTTTAAAAAAAGTATTATCAAAATAAATACTGTTATAAGTATAAAGTTCAGGTGTTCTTAACACTGCATTTTTATCTGTTTTTTGATAAGCGATATAATTTTCCATCACAAACTTACCAAACCTCGATTTCTTTGATACATCCAACCTGATTAAGCTAATATCGGCAGAAGCCTGTTTTGGTAAAATGGCAGTTGTACCATCGGTATGGTCGGCGGCAAAATAAACATAGTTACTGGTTAAGAAATATTTGGCTCCGGCAGTAAAACCATACTTATCATTGATATAGTTAAATGATATATTGGCAATTTTAGTGTTCTTAAAATCGCTGTTTGTCCATTGGTAATGGTTGCCATGATAGTAATTAAAAATAGCCGCTGGCGATTGGTTTTGTACATAAGCACCCAACTCGATCCTTCCTATAGTTTTACCTAAAAGTATTTTACTTTTTGCCTCATATAAGTAATCGCCTGCATTTTCACCTTGCAAAATTTGCTGTACATCTAAATTGAAATCGATATTATTAGAGAACCGGTAGCCCGCTGCACCTAAAATGGTAATGTTTTGATAAGCAAACCTACTGCGCTCGTAATTGGTTGCATCTTGTTTTATACCAAGATATTCGTGTTTATAATAATCGTGTTTAATCCCCGCATCAACCTTCAGTTCATTTTTTATAACCGAACTATTTTTTGGTCTTAAAAAGAAACTATAAATAAATTCATTTTTGATATGTTTTACATGGGTCGAATCATTCGTAAATATTGTGCTCGCAATTCCAGGAGGCAGTACATGATTAACATCCGTTCCATTTTTGTAAAAATCGAAGCTGTCGTTATTATACTCAAACGTATACGAAACCTTGTTGGTTGGTAAAACAGCATTGTTAACATTTGCAGAGGTATCTATCCTTCCTACATAATAAGTTTGCTTTAAGAAAACGGTGTTTTTACGGTACAAATTTCTTGAGTCTGATAAATTTACCGGTTCTGCCTCTCTTGCAATTTTGGCATAATCAGGGTCGAATAAACCTGTAGCTACGGTAGAGCCATTCTCGTAGGCACGCATGGTATTAAAAATTGCCGATGCCCACATATTGTAACGTTTGCTTGGCGATTGATACCATGAAAATACGGCAACATTCAAATTATCGCCACGTTGTCTGGCGTAAAAGCCTCTGGAATCTCCACGGTTAAAATTAACCCCAACATTCCAGTTTTTTTTTATATTCTGTGTGTGGATGGCTCTAAAAAGCTGCTCTTTTTGTCCGGCACTAACAAAATACAAGCTGGTAAAAGGGGTTCTGGCCTGATAGTAAATAATATCTTCAGGCGTTAAAGCGTAATAATCAAGTGAATGAAATCCTGCGTCAAAGCCAATCCTTTTACTTGGCTCGTATAATAATGGCCTTGCTGCCAAGCCCATATTACCATTGTTTATGGTTGGGTGCAAGGGCTGTAAAAGCGGGCTGTAATTCTGGATATTGGTAGTTGAGGTATCTAAAGGCAGCAACACAATACTGTCTTTAGTTAATGACAGCTTGGTAAACCTGATATATTTTGCGGTAAAAACGACAGAATCCTTCCCCGAGTCTAGTTTCTTCCGAACAGAATCCAATTCTTTGTTGGTACCAACACTTGTTTTTAAATCTTGTGCAAAGGTTTTGTTAATGCCTAACAGCAGTAAGAGAAAAAAACAGATTTTAACGACTTTATGCATCTTATAGTTCAGAAATTAAGCGGGTTAAAATCTCCGTCATTTTAGGCTCGGCTTTGGCGGCTGCTGCTAAAATTTCTTCTAAATTAAAAGGTTGCAGATCTTCCGGAAAACCCTCATCCGTTAACACGGAGATGGCAAAAACAGGTAAACCAGCGTGATTGGCCACAATAACCTCAGGCACGGTACTCATACCAACGGCATCAGCGCCAATTAAACGCAGATATTTATACTCAGCTTTGGTTTCTAAATTCGGTCCGGAAACGGCAACGTATACCCCTTTATGACAGTTAATATCTACATCTTTAGCTATTTCCAGCGCTTTAGCTATGATATCGCGTTTATAGGGCTGGCTCATATCCGGGAAACGGGGCCCTAATTCACTTTCGATTAAACCACGCAATGGGTTATCAGGCTGCAGATTAATATGATCGTCTATAATCATTAAATCGCCCTTTTTAAACTCAGGATTTAACGAGCCCGCAGCATTAGATACAATTAAGTTTTCTATACCCAAACCTTTCATTACCCTAACCGGGAAGGTGATCTGTTGCATGCTGTAACCTTCATAATAATGTAGGCGCCCTTGCATGGCAATAATTTTCTTTCCGTTCAATGTTCCAAAAATCAGTTTCCCACTATGAAATTCTAAAGTAGAAATTGGAAAATTTGGAATATTAGAATACATCAATTGATGCTCAACTTCGATTTCTTTTACCAAGCCACCCAAGCCAGTACCTAAAATAATCCCTATTTCTGGCTTAAAGTTCTCTGTTTTACGTTTTATATATTCAACGGTTTCTTCTATTGCTCTTAACATAGTTTAAAATGAGTTCGTCAAAGGTAATCTTATCTTCTTCAAATAATTCAACCTCTATGGGTAAATAATATACAGGTAAATCTACCAGTAAATCTTCAAATCCGGTAGCTCTTAAACGCTTGCTATCCTTTTCTGTTGTGATAATGATTTTATCTTTTTTAGTCCCTGCCAAAAAAAACGATTTAAACTTCTTAATATCATCATTTTTAAAAGCATAATGATCCCGAAATTCTTCGTGTTTAATGGTTTTAGTATATTTTTCAAGCTCTTCTATTAATGGAGCTGGATTTGCAATTCCGGTGAGTAGGAAAATTTCGAAATCTCTAATCGACTCGAGCGTGCGATTTTCGTTACGGTATAAATGGATAAGATGGCCATACTTGAGATAAGAATGTAATACTGGTTGATTGGCATTTGGCTGCAGTTCATTTATAGCGGCTTGCTGGGCAACATGTAACAAAGGAACCGGTGATTTTGTGACCAATAATATATCGGCCCTTTTACGCGAGGAGAAAACATCTCTTAAATTTCCCGCCGGCAACAAAAACTGTAAAGTACCCAACTTTCTAAACTCGAAAAGCACAATATTAAAACCTGCCCTTACCGCGCGGTGCTGAAAGGCATCATCAAGGATTACTAAATCATGATTCTCTTTTAATTGCTTAATCCCATTTACACGGTCTTCGCAAACAGCAACGGTAATACCTGTAAATTTTTGATGGTACTGTAATGGCTCATCTCCTATCGTTTCGGCCGTCGCAGCGCCATCGGCAACAATAAAACCTTTCGTTTTCCGGCCATATCCCCTACTTAGTATGGCGATTTTATAACCAGCCAGCAACTTCACTAAATATTCTGTTGTTGGTGTTTTGCCTGATCCGCCAACGGCTAAATTGCCTACACAGATTACCGGCAAATCGAACTTTACAGATCGCATCAATCCCCAATCATAAAGTTTTTTACGGAGAAGAATAGCCATTCCATAAATGATCGAAAAAGGAAGCAGTAAAAGGCGTAGATAGTTCAGTAGCATATCGTGGTTTCAAAAATACTGATTATTTAAAAAAGAAAGGCATGGCCCAGTTAAGCAACCGTTAACTAGATGAATGGTTTGTCAGAATTTATGTTAATGAGCATAATTGCAAACTAGAAAGCTAAATTTTTAAAGATTTTTTAGAAAAGCAGTGTCAGTACTATAATTAATGATAGTCGGGCTTTCCGCTAAACCTTTTGGTTTGAAGAAAAACAAAAGTGTATCACTGCAATCCCGTTTAATTAGAAGCAACCGTGCTACTATTAAAGGTTTTGAACCTTCTAAAAGAAACAATCATCGTTTACAAAGGATAAATCGCATAACTATTTCAACACTTGTTTGGACAAGAGCATTTATAGTCAGTTAACCAATTAGCAAAAGTTATTCGACCATATTTTATCTTTTTTTATTATCATTGTTATCTACCAAAACATATTTTAATGTCTCCGAACAAAAGATTAGTAGTGGGCCAAGGCCAGATTAGTGGATATATTTCTATTTTTTTAGCCGTATTGGCCTTATTTGGCATTCTCTGTTTTCATTATCCAGAAAAGTTAACCACGCCCGAATTCCGCGAAATTTACACAAAAAACAGTATGGAAGCCCTAATGCTTGGAGGCGTTATTGCAGCATTCTTCTTTTCACTGTTAAGTTTAATCCTCAGTAAAAAACTAAAATGGGCCTGGCCAGGCTTTGCACTCGGTGCTTTAGCTGTAATATTGGGTGCTTTGAGTGTAGAAGGTAGAGATGTAGCCAAATCGGGCTGGCATTTTGGCCTTGATTGGATGATTTTAGATCTTCTATTAATGGTTGCCATTTTTGTCCCTTTAGAATTGTTTTTTCCAAAAAATAATGAGCAAACCAAATTCCATGAAGAATGGCGTACCGATTTAACCTATTTTGTAATCAGTCACCTATTTATTCAGTTTTTTGGCATTGTAACCCAAAAACCTGCCGTATTATTTTTCGGTTGGATAGGTTTAGATAAATTGCACACCTGGGTACAGGGTCTCCCATTTATAGTGGCCTTGTTTTTGGCTTTTTTCAGTACCGATTTGTTTCAATACTGGGCACATCGTTTTTTCCATACCCGGGTATCCTTATGGCGTTTCCATTCCATACACCATTCAACACAAAATATGGATTGGCTGGCTGGAAGCCGTACCCATTTTATTGATATATTTTTCACCAGGGCAATGACTTTTATCCCACTTTATGTTTTGGGCTTTTCATCTACCGTTTTCAATGTGTACATTATATTTATTGCGATACATGCGGTACTCATCCATGCCAACACCAGGATTAATTTTGGTCCGTTAAAATACATTTTTACTACGCCCCAATATCACCATTGGCACCATTGCGAAGACCCTAAATATTATGGCCATAACTTCGCCTCTATATTTCCCTTTATTGATATGATGTTTGGCACCTATTATTTACCTGGCAAAGAATGGCCCGCCGGAACAGGTGTACATGAAGCTTCATATCCGAAAGGTTTTGTTAAACAATCCATTTATCCATTTACAAAAAGCCCTTTTGATACCGATTTAAATATGGAAGAAAGAAGCGATAGATAAATGAGGCTGTATCCATAAGTTCTGATTCCATTCGACCTTGTCACGTTGAGCTTGTCGAAATGCTTTGAAGGGCATTTAAATAGGTCCTTCGACAGGCTCAGGATGACAATTCTATATTTATGATACAACCTCATTTTGTCGTTTTAAACGATGGAATCGTATAACTATTTCTGTGCTCGTTTGGAAACGAGCGCAAACGAAACTGTCAGATGGTAACATCTGACAGCACCTTGTTCGGACAGCACATTGCCCCCCAACTCGGTGCCCTCTTTGTTTTTCTCTCCATGATCTCAGTGGTTAAAGAAGCTTAAATGGAACAAACCCGAATTTTAAATGTTATCTTAGATTTCCATCTTATCATATGCGGGCCGAAACAGAAATTTTAATTATTGGTGGTGGATTGGCAGGTTTAACAGCTGCACTTCACTTGAATAAGGCGGGTTTAAATGTTACGTTGATCGAAAAAGACACCTATCCTCACCATAAAGTTTGCGGCGAATATATTTCGAATGAGGTGCTCCCTTATTTTGAATGGCTCGGTCTGGATATTGAAAATCTGGCACCCACATTAATAAGCGAACTGCTTTTCACTTCCCTTTCTGGCAAAAGCATAAAAACTAAATTACCCCTTGGCGGCTTTGGTTTAAGCAGATACACCATCGATCATTATCTCTATACCGAACTGATCAGGAGAAAAATAAACGTAATTCATGATCGCGTTTTACAGATTAACTTTGCCAATAATCAGTTTACAGTAACAACCACAAACCACGCTTTTGTTGCAGCTTACGTTATTGGCGCTTATGGAAAAAGGTCAGCAATTGATGTTAAGCTAAACCGGAATTTCATCAATAAACAATCACCATACCTGGCAGTTAAAGCCCATTACAAAGCCGATTTTCCCAATAACCTGGTAAGCCTTCATAATTTTGAAGGTGGCTATTGTGGCGTTTCGAAGGTTGAAAATGACCGATTGAATATCTGTTACCTAGCTAACTATGAGCGTTTCAAAAAACACAAAAACCTGCTTGCCTTCCAGGAAAACGCACTCTATAAAAATAGACATTTGAAAACTATTTTCGAAAATGCTACCTGTTTATTCGATGCACCATTAACCATCAGTCAGATTTCTTTCGAAACTAAAGAACCTGTGTATAACCATATTTTAATGATTGGCGATACTGCCGGATTAATTCATCCACTTTGTGGCAATGGCATGGCCATGGCCATCCACAGTGCCAAAATTGTTTCAGAACTTTTGCATCAAAGAATGGAGGGAAAAATTAATTCGCGTGCAGCATTGGAAAAAACTTATACTTTACACTGGAACAAGGAATTCAAAAGCCGCTTAAAAGTGGGCAGCGTATTATCGTCTTTGCTTAGGAACAATAAATTCGAAAGTTTGGCCATGAGTGCGTTGACTAAAATGCCCTTTCTTCTCCATAAAATAATTAAACAGACACATGGTAAACCGATCAAGATTTTATAATAAATGCCAGTAGATACCACATATAGAAGCACAGCACCGGAGATTATGGATGACTTTGCTATGGAAGGTGAGATATTACGCGATGCACTGGATAAAATAGCCAGCATCAATCAGCTCCTTGGTGGTAATAAAGTTACACTAGAAGGAGTTAAGAGCTTAATCACCAGCAAACCAAAGGACGAGGTTATTCGTATTACTGATATTGGTTGTGGAAATGGAGATATGTTGCGCACTTTGGCAGATTATGCAAATAAACAAGGTTTACATTTTATTTTAAAAGGGATAGATGGCAATAGATACACTATAAATCATGCGCAAAGTTTATCTAAAAACTACCCGAATATCACCTACACCTGCTGCGATATTTTTGATGATTTAAGTAAAACAGAGCCTTGCGATATTATGCTCTGCACCCTAACACTACATCATTTTAAAGATGAAGAGATTATTGATTTATTGGAAAATTTTAAAAGATCGGCCAAAATGGGCATTGTGATCAACGACCTGCAAAGAAGTGCACTAGCATATTACCTGTTTAAGGCTTTGTGTTATGTGTTCCGTTTAAATGATATGTCGAGAGAAGATGGACTGGTATCAATTCTGCGCGGGTTTAAAAGAGCAGATTTGCTTCAATACACCAAACAATTAAAGCTAAAATCGAGTTCAATAAAATGGAAATGGGCTTTCCGCTATCAATGGATAATTAAAACAATATGAGCGTAACCGTAAAAGCTGTAAGTAAAGCCTTACCCGAATTTTGGAGGTCAACCGCTGAAATTTTAACATTTTTAGATATTTGGCTAAAAGATCAGGATGATCGCTTTATCCGAAAGGTAAAAAAGATTTTTGAAAGCGCCGCGGTAGATAAAAGATACTCGATCATGTCGCCCGAAGCGGTTTTTAGTGATTTAAGTTTTGAGGAGCGAAACAACATTTATGTAAGAGAAGGGATAAAGCTGGGTGCCAAATGTTTGGAAACCGCACTCGAAAAAGCCAACTGGCAGGCTCAGGATTTAGACTACATCATTACGGTGAGCTGCACCGGTATCATGATCCCTTCTTTAGATGCTTATCTGATCAACTTACTTAAACTCCGCCAGGATATCGTGCGCCTGCCGGTTACTGAAATGGGCTGTGCCGCTGGTGTATCAGGCATGATTTATGCTAAGAATTTCCTGAAAGCAAATCCCGGTAAACGGGCCGCAGTTGTTGCGGTAGAATCACCAACGGCAACTTTTCAATTAAATGATTTTTCGATGGCCAACATTGTAAGTGCAGCAATATTTGGCGATGGTGCCGCCTGTGTACTGTTAAGTTCGAATGAAGAAGATAGTGGCCCAGAAATTTTAGCTGAAGAAATGTACCATTTTTATGATGCAGAGGAGATGATGGGATTTAAACTTACCAATACCGGACTCCAAATGGTACTGGATGTAGCAGTTCCAGAAACCATTGCCAATCATTTCCCAGATATTATTCATCCTTTTCTTTCCAAAAATGGCCTCGATATTAATAATATAAACCATTTAATCTTTCATCCGGGTGGAAAAAAGATTATCCAGATTGTTGAAGAATTATTTGGCCGGCTTGGCAAAAATATAGACGAAACGAAAGAAGTTTTAAGGCTTTATGGAAACATGAGCAGCGCAACAGTTCTCTATGTTTTAGAACGGATTATGGATAAAAAGCCAATGCCTGGGGAAAAAGGACTGATGTTAAGTTTTGGTCCTGGATTTTCGGCACAGCGCATACTTTTACAATGGTAATCCTTCAACTAATCACTAATGAAAAAAGAGATCCTAGCTAAACTCCCTTACGGCAAATCTTTTCTATTTGTTGATGAGTTGCTGCATGTTGACGAAAACGGCGTAATCGGGACATATACCTATCCTGAAAACCTTCCATTTTATGAGGGGCATTTTAAAGACCATCCGGTAACGCCGGCAGTGATCCTCACCGAAACCATGGCGCAGATTGGATTGGTCTGTTTAGGCATTTACCTTTTAAAAGAAATTGATCAAAATATATCCATCGCCATGACGTCAAACACTATTGACTTTCTAAAACCGGTTTACCCTGGTGAGCAGGTTACGGTAACGAGTGAGAAAATTTATTTTAGGTTTAATAAACTGAGTTGCAAAGTAAAAATGGAAAATGCAGCAGGCGAAATGATTTGCAAAGGCAGCATTTCGGGCATGTTAATATCAAAAAAAAATGGGTAACAGAGTCGTAATTACCGGTTTAGGCGTATGCGCACCCAATGGCACTACCATTGATGAGTTTTCGGATGCCATAAAAAAAGGGCTTTCTGGCATCCGCCATCAGCCCGATCTGGAAGCCTTAAACTTCTCTTGTCAGATAGCAGGCAAGCCAGTACTTAGCGAAGAGCGGATCAGCCAATATTTTACGCCTCTTGAATTACGAAACCTAAACAGTTCAGGAATTATATATGGTGTTATTGCTGGTTTGGATGCCTGGAAAGATGCGGGCTTAACCATCGAAAACAATGAAGAGCCCGACTGGGATAGCGGTACTATTTTCGGAGCAGGCACTTCGGGTATAGATAAATTCAGATGGGCAATTAATAAAATAGATGCGCTTGAAATCAAAAAACTGGGAAGTTCTGTAGTGATACAAACCATGGCCAGCGGCGTAAGTGCATTTATCAGCGGCAAGCTCGGCTTAGGTAATCAGGTAAGCACCAACTCATCTGCCTGTGCAACAGGAGCAGAAAGTATATTGCTAGCTTACGAAAGAATTAAGACAGGTCAGGCTACAAGAATGTTAGCAGGAAGTACAAGCGATAGCGGCCCTTATATCTGGGGCGGTTTTGATGCCATGAAAGTTTGCACCTTTAAACACAATGATGAACCGGAAAAAGGTAGCCGCCCTATGAGCGAAACGGCAAGTGGCTTTGTACCTGGAAGCGGCGCAGGTGCTTTGGTATTAGAATCGCTCGAAAGTGCAATGGCTAGAAAAGCCAAGATATATGGCGAAGTGCTCGGCGGCCATGTCAATTCTGGCGGTCAGCGGGGCTCAGGTACTATGACTGCGCCAAATCCTACCGCTGTACAGCGATGTATCCAAACAGCATTAAAAAATGCGGGTATTGAAGCTCAGGAAATCGATGTGATTAATGGCCATCTTACCGCAACAACCAAAGATGCCCTGGAAATAGAAAACTGGAAAGCAGCACTACAACTACCTGCCGATGATTTTCCGTATATCAATTCTGTAAAAGGTATGATTGGCCACTGTATTGTAGCATCTGGGAGCATAGAATGCGTGGCCTCAATGCTTGAGCTTTCAGAAGGATTTATTTTTCCCAATATTAATTGCGAAGACCTAAGTCCCGAGATTACCGCTTTAATTGATGCGAAATGCATTCCACAAACTTTAATTCAACAACCAATTAATATCTTAGCTAAAGCCAGTTTTGGTTTTGGTGATATTAACGCCTGCATTATTTTTAAAAAATATACCCATGAATAAAGAAGAGATCATCGAAGCCTTAAAAACAATTGTTGAACCTTACAGCGAGGAGGTATCAGCCTTGGCACATATTGACGAAAACACCGATTTTATAAACGATTTAAAAATAAATTCGGCCAACCTGGTTGATATTGTTTTAGATATTGAAGAGAAATTCAATATCGAAATAGACAACGATTCGATGGCTAAAATGCTTACAGTAAAAGCGACCACCGAAATTATAGCTCAAAAACTGGAAGCGCATGCTGGGTAACGATATCGTTGATCTGGATCTGGCTAAAATCCAAAGTAACTGGAGGCGTAAAAATTATCTCGATAAAATTTTCACCGCCGAAGAACAGTTACTGATTTCATCAGCAAAAAGACCTGATGAAATGGTATGGCTGTTATGGAGTATGAAAGAATCGGCTTATAAAATTTATAACCGTAAAACCGGAATCAGAAATTTCGCCCCTAAAAGTTTAAACTGCATTATTTATCCAAACGCCGATCAGGTAAAAGGCACAGTAAGTATAGATAACGATACATATTTCACTAAAAGCGATATACAGCTACAATACATCCATACCATTGCTGCCCCTGTTTCTAGTGAGCTAGAAGAAATTAAAGTAACCATTTACGAATCACCAAATCATCCAGGTGATTATAAATGCACTAAACCAGGTTGTGTGAGTCACCATGGACAATATTTGGCTTTGGTGTATTAATTCCAGAGTTGACAACTTACTAGCAAGGAGGCAAGAAAAGTTGTCAACTCTTATAGAAAGAGGGTATCATTAAGCTCGTTAAGTCATCATCACCAAATTGCTGTTTCCATAAATTGGCGTAATGGCCATTTGCCATCATCATTTCTGTATGGCTTCCCTCTTCTACAACCTTTCCTTTATCTAATACAATAATCTGATCAGCTTTTCTAATCGTAGGTAACCGATGCGCAATGATGATGATTGTTTTCTTTTGCATCCTCAACAAGTCTATTGTTCGCTGCACATACTGCTCCGAAGCCGAATCCAGAGAAGAAGTGGCTTCATCCAGAATTAAAATTTCAGGATTGCGGTACAGTGCCCTTGCTATGGCGATCCTTTGTTTTTGCCCGCCTGATAAAGAGGCTCCGTTTTCACCTAAATATGTCTGAAAACCTTCTGGCAAAGCTTCAATAAAATTGATAATCCCCAGTTGTGTACAAATACTAATAATCTGTTGCATATTTGGTTCATAATCGCCAATGGCAATATTTTCGATTACATTTCCTGCAAAAAGGTCAATTTTTTGCGGCACAACGCTTAATAAATTTCTTAAAGAGGCATTGTTCAAATACTTAAGCGCATGATTACCAATAAAAATATTGCCCGATTGTATGGGATAAATATTTTGAAGTAACGACATTAAGGTAGACTTCCCAGATCCGCTCTCCCCTACAATTGCAGTAAAACTTCCAGCCTTAATTTTTAGGTTTAGATCTTCAAACACATTTACACGACTGCCATATCTAAAGGCTACATGTTCAAACCTGATATCGCCCATTAATTCTTTCGTAAGGAAAATACTCGATGAATTTTGTTCAATCTCCAGGTCCATAATTTCGAATAAACGATCAGAGGCGATTATGGCATCCTGGATAGATTTATTTGCTCCAATTAAGGAAGTAGCCGGGCCAGTAAAGTAACCAATAAGCGTATAGAAAGAAAATAATTCCCCAGGGGTAATTTCGCCATCTAAAACATAACCTGCACCCACCCAAAGCAAGATGATAGTGAGCATACGGGCAATAACCTCGGTTGATGTTCCAGAAAAAACTGAGTTTAATCCTGATTTATAAATTGTTCTGAGCAGGCCAATAAAATGAGTTTCTGTTTTTTCGTTGGTAAACCTTTCAAGGCCAAATCTTTTAATTGTGGCTACATTATTTAAGCCCTCAACCAATTGCGATTCCAACTTGGCCGATTCCTCCATCAACTTGCGCTGCATTTTCTTGTTCAGTTTATTGCTGATGAAATAAATCAATAAATACAATGGAATTACAGCCAACATCATTAAGGCGAGTTTCCAATAGTAACTGAACATTAAAATAAAAGAGAATACAACAATAAAGCCGTTTACAACCAGGTTAATGGAAACATCGTTTATAAAAGCCCTTATTTTAACGGCATCGTTTACCCTCGAGATAATTTCGCCCACCCGCATGGTATCGAAAAACTGCTGAGGCAGTTTTAAGAGGTGTTTGTAGTAGCCCAATATCAATCGGACATCTATCTGCTGGCCGGTGCGGATTGTAAAAATAGTTTTAGCCGTTCCAATAAATAATTGTAGCGCTAAAATGGCCACCATCATTAAGCTCATTAAATTAAGCAGGTTCCGATTACCTTCTACCAGAACATGGTCGGTTATTTTTTGAACAAAAACTGAGGTAGATAGTCCAAGAATGGTATAAATTAAAGCACCAAAAAGTGCCTGCGTTACAATACTTTTATGCGGTTTAATCAGGTTCCAAAAACGGCTTCTGGTATCAACCTTTTCATTGCCTTGCTTAAAACCCTCATCAGGTAACAACAGAACCAGTACACCTGTCCATTCACTTGTAAATTCGTCAATAGTTTTGCGGTGTATTTTCCCGTCACCCGGGTCCATTACTTCAATGTATTTATCGGTTACTTTATAAATAACTACATAATGCTGCAATTGCTTCTTTACCACCACATGCGCAATGGCTGGCAATGGAATTTTAGAAAGACTATCTAAATTACCCTTTACCCCTTTTGCTTCAAAACCCAGTTTGTTGGCCGCTTCTATCAAACCTAAAACATTGGTTCCTTTTTGATCGGTGCTGGCCAATTGGCGGATGCGCGCAACGGGCATCTTTAATTTATAAAATGCAGCTATAGATGCCAAACAAGCGGCGCCACAATCGGTAATATCGCGTTGTTTTATTAGTGTAGACATTAGAAGGAAGATGTGAGATTTGAGACTGGTGATGTGAGATTTGAAAATTTTCTGCTTTGGTCTTTTAGCTTTTAACTCCATTTGGATTTAACCAATCGTCAACTTTATCATAAAGCAATTGATACAAGTTTCGTTTTGCAATAGTAAAGTGCGCGTTAAAGGTCATCCCCTTTTTTACCTGCCCTTTATAACCGTTTTTTAACTTTAAATAATCCTTGTCTAATTTACACTTCACTTTAAAATAAGGGCTTTGGTTAATCAATATAATATCGTCAGAAATATCGGCTACTAAACCGGCAAGCAAACCCCATTGGTTATAGTTAAAAGCATCGATCTGAAACCTGACGGCTTGGCCAGCTTTAATTAAACCGATATCAGCAGGTTTAATATAACAGATGGCCAGCAAAGCACTATCTGGCGATATCTCGCCAATTTTCTGATTGGCGGTAATAAACGAACCCAATTGTAAACCTGATAGATTTTGCACCGTTCCGGATACCCCTGCGGTTAAATGATATAATTTCTCCTGCTCGGTTAGCTGGATTTTCTGACCATCAAGATCTTTTAATTCTTTTCTATATTGATTAGATTCTGTTTGCCATTGTGTTTTGTACTTTTTAGCCACCAGATTAAAATCAGAAAGTGCCTGATCGTAATTAAACTTATATTGCTCATACTCTGCTTCGGTAACAACCTTTTTGGTATACAATGTTTCATACCTTTTATAAATTTTGTAGGCCTGTTCGCGTGCATTTAGTGCATTCTGAATCTGCTCCGCATATTGTTGCCAGCTTGCCGCATACAGGCCGGTTTGCAATGCAGGTGTCCCTGCATTGCTTAAGTCGACCAGTTTTAAAACGAGGAGCGCATCATTTAATAAATTTTTTAATTCACCAGAACGATTATTCAAAATCAAATTTTGTGTTTCAGGTATAGTAGGGTCTATATTTAAAAGGAGTTGTCCTTTTTTTATTTTTTTGTTATCGGTTAAATTAATCAGGGTAATTTTCCCAGCCACAGGTGCCAGCAGTTCTGTTCTTTCGATATTACTCTGCAAAGAACCATTCCCCTTAACGCTTACTGTTGTATAAATAAAAGGTAGGGCAGCTAAAGCCGCAATAATGAATAGTATGGTGGCAGAATAAATAATTTGTGTCCGTACCTTGGTATGGTGTAAAAAAATGATGGAATTATCTTCAAAATTGGCGTCTTCTATAAAAGGCATAATCATCAATTGGCTGGTTAAGGCCAAGTTTGTAATTATTAAATTATACAAGAAAAAAGATACACGAAAAGGGGGATTGTAGGGATGAAACTGTTTTTAATCTTTAGAAAATAAAAAAACCGATAGATACATCAATATGCATTATCGGTTCTCGATATTTCAAGCGTACCTTGCTTTCTAGGAATTAATTTATTTCATATTTAATTAAACACAACTTGTTTTTGCTCAAATTGCAGTTTAGATTAATTTAAGGTGATTAACGTTATTTAGACAAATCAACACCTACATTTTTACCATCAGGGTTTCCATCATTTCTGCCAATTTTATATGCAACCACCATGGTACTAAATAATAGTAAAAACAAGATGAACTTAACCCAATTATTTTCAAGTATTTTCATAGTGATATTGTGGTCTGAGCATTACTTATTTCCTTCTTATGGAGATTTGAATCTTTAGCAACACTAAGTCCAAAAGATTCTATTATTTCACCTAAGACTAGAACAGATAAAATAATACCCCATATTGTAGATAGTGTTTTTATTTTTTTTCTGAATTGTTATTCATATTGCTTTAACGAAAGTTAATTGTAAGAATCTTTTTTATAGGTTCTTCCCTCAGATTTTATTCATAAGACTAGTTAAAGATCATTTTCATAACATAAAACTGCCTAGCTCTTTACCGAAAAATAACCAGCAAAAATTAAGACAGAGCGATAAGAAATAGTACAAACAAATAAAGTCTGTCTTCTTTTTTTATTGAGCAATCCAGTAATCCATAGTATTAAATTATATCAGTTATAGATTTATACCCAAAAATCAATGGGTAACTATATAAATTACCCATTGATTAATTAACCTTTACAGTAGGTATAAAAGTTATCTGGTACTCAAAAATCTATTATTGTTCAATTTACTTATTATGTAAAAAAGAATAATACATTTTTCTACCATAATCTTCACCTTTTTGCCATGTTGCGAAACAAATAAATGTAATTATTGCAACTACCAACAAAATCTTATATTCTGACTTATTATTGTATTTATTCATAAATATTTGATAAAATTTTTAAAAACAATTCTCTTTCAAATACTATCCATACAAATGCATCTTATATTATAGATAGTTTACTCGTAAATATACAGAATTAAGTGAAAACTTGCTTCAGTAAACGATTATTTGTGCTTTGTAGATTCATCCCAGTACCCATAAGCTACAGCTGCAATAAATATTAAAGGTACTAATCCAAATCCACCATTGATTTCGGATTGCTCTTCTGTTGTTAGTTCTACTATCATGATTATTAATGTAATTGATTATACAACGTTCTACCCATTTTCTCTCCAAGGAACCATGCTCCTCCACAAACTGCTACTCCCGCTGCTATAATTGCAGGAATAATGCCGCCATTAATTTTTTTCATTTCCTTAGCGCCCAATTCCTGAACGCCAAAATTTTCTAATGCTAAATTTTTCATTTCGTTTAATTTAAATTTTATTCCTTACTCGTTAAAGGCTTTTCAGGTTTTGCCTATGTTGGTCTAACATGAAACAAGTATCTAGTTTTAGAATTCATTAAGAAAAAAAGATACACCAAATGGTATTTCTTAAGGACGAAAAAACAGCACGTTAATACAATTAACGATATAAAAAAATCCTTAATCGAAAAGTTATACTAAAAGAACTAGCGATGGATTTAGTTCGATAGCTATAAGGGCTTTGGAATTGAGCGCCGAAGAATTTGCAAAAAAACCTATAAAATATCAGCACACATCAGTACTAAATATTTCATAGGTTAAATACCTTCGTACAATTCAGATCCTTTTGAACAGAGATAATATGTCTTATCTGTTATGAAGTAACTGATTATTTAACAAAATCGTTTATTTCTGCAAACATCCCATTTAAAAATTCGACTCTATATCATAAAGAAATATAAATAAGAGCAAGAGTATAAAAATGGTATTGATTAAATTTTCATTTCTCTTCGTTAACGAATTTTCTATATTTTTCTATTTTATCATTCTATTAAAAACCGAGTTGTAAATTCATTTTAAATTTACAACTCGGTTTAATAAATTATAAATTATGTGCAATTAAATAAATTGTACTAGCTCCTCCAGTTAGGAAATGTGCCATTGTCCATACATATGATCTACCAATTAACTCTGCAGCGTCGCCTTTATCTCCACCATTAATATTTGTTAGCTCATGGTTTTCCAAAATAGACAGTCCCATAGAGTCGATTTGATTATTTTGTAAATTTTTCATTTCTTTTATCTTCTAATTAAAATCCTGTAATCCTTTTTTTACCCCTTCAATAAATCTTTCCCTATTATCATATAAATAAATTCCGTATCCAACTAACCACCAATTTCCACCATCAATCTTATTGACTTCTTTAGCATCTAACTCCTGAACATCAAAGCTTTCTAATTCTAATTTTTTCATTTCGTTTAATTTAAATTTTTGTTTCCTACTCTTTTCAGGCTTTTCAGGTTCCGCCTATGTTGGTCTAACATGAAACAAGTATTGGATATTAAATTTCAATCAAAAAAAAAGATACACCAAAGGGTATTTCATAAGGACGAAAAGAGGTTATAACAGCTGAAATAGCCAATATTGAATGAAACTGACGCTACCCCAAATCTTACATTTCCTACACAAAATATAAGACAAATATGTATTTTAAAATAGTTTATCCTTTAAGTATAAATATCGACTATAATTGTAACTGAAAACTATGAAAAAAATTATCTTCTATTTATTGCTCTTATTTCCATTTTATAATTTACAAGCACAGAACTGTAATTGCGGTGATAATTTCAATTACTTAACAGAAAGGATTTCTAAAAATTATGTAGGTTATTCCGATAAAGTAACACCTGCAAATAGCCAGCAGTTTAAAAAATTTACTGATAGTCTGCAACAGGTAGCCAATCAATCCACACCTTATAAATGTTTAAGCTTATGCCGCGAATGGTTAAGTTTTTTCAAAGATAAACACATATCATTTGGGATGGATTTTGATAAATTGAATCCAGATTCCGTAAGAAAGTTTTTTGCTATGGAAGAAAAAACCAATTGGACGGAAAACGCATTTAAATCTTACCTCGTACAGAACAAAGAAATTCTCGATAGCATTGAAGGAATTTGGAGCGTTGGCATATATGAAGTTGGAATCATTAAAGATACCAAACCCAATGAGTTTATGGGGTTTATATTAAAGGCCGATTCCATAAGATGGATGCCACAACAGGTCAAATTTAGATTGGCAAAAAAGGACAATCAGTATCAAACTATTTTCTTCGCTGGTGGAGACCATTCGGAACAACACCCGGTATTATCAAAACATGGCGATATATTAAATTTTGGGATATTCGGTAAGTGGGTTAAAGCGCCCAAACCTTTTCTAGCTGCTTTGCCTGTAAAAGAAATTGATCTCTCACCAAAATTCCGGGTTTTGGACAATGAAACGGCCATCTTTGAAATGCCATCTTTCGGCAAATTAGATTATGTGGCCCCCACAGCTACACTTATTAAGAAGAATGAAAACATATTAAAAAACACCAAACATTTAATTGTCGATTTAAGAAATAACAGTGGTGGCTCTGTTTTGGTATACGAAAAGTTAATGCCATACCTCTATACCAACCCTATACTAAAAGAAGGAGGATATGTTTTAGCAACGCCAGACAACATTAAAGATAGTGGTTATGCTAAGGAATATCCCGAAACCCCTGACAGCATAAAGAATGTTTTCAAGAAATATCTGATCGAGTTAAAGGCTCATGAGGGAGAACTTTATAAGTTATATCCTATTGATACCATCAAATTCAAAACAGTTTATAAAAATCCAGAGCGCGTTTCATTTCTCTTTAATGCCGGTACAGGAAGTGCTGCCGAATTGTTTTTACTAGAAGCCAAACAAAGTAAAAAGGTAAAATTATATGGTGAACATTCGTCTGGTGCTGTAGATTATACTGAATTTGTAAAAGTAGAAATGCCATGTAAATTCTACACGCTTTATTACCCTACCTGTAAATCTTTAAGATTACCAGATTATCCTTTAGATAACATTGGGATTAAACCCGATGTAGAAATACCTGCCGATACCGCCGATTGGATTGATTTTGTAAAGAAGTATAAAACTAAATAACGATTCACTATTTAAACTATACAATCTATTGGTTTGGTACAGACAAACGGCTGTTTGGTGTATAATTTTTCACTATTACATTCAGAAACAACACTTTTAAGCACATTTATTTAACTATCTATCATTACAATTATGAAAAACAAAAAATTAGAAAAAAAGACCGTGTTTCTTTTTAAGAAAAAATCAATTGCCAATTTGAGTAAAGAGCAGATGAGAAAAATTAACGGAGGGAGTAATCCAACTACTGAAAACCCTGTTTCAACAGGCACCAATATTTGCAATGAGACTCTTAACCAAACTATTTCTCTTTAACTTAATTCAATTTATTCTTCAGGAAACCAATCAACTACTTTCTACTAACTTTATTAAGTTGATAAAAAAATTATGAAAATTATATATTTATTACTTTGTCTATTTCTCTCGATTAATTGTGGGGCACAGGTTTGTAATTGTTCGGATAATTTTGAATTTATGGTGCAAAGAATTAAGAAAAACTATGTTGGCTATAATGACAAGGTTAATAAATTGAATCAAAAACAATTTGAGCATTTTACGGATAGCCTTCAAAAAATAGCGAATAAAACTGAAAGTAATAAATGTATTTCTCTTTGCAGAGAGTGGCTTGACTTTTTTAAAGACAAGCATATGACTGTTTTATTTAACACGAATCAACCAAAAGATTCTATTATTCATTTTTTCTCAAAAGAAGCGAAAACGAATTGGACTGAAGATAAACTAAAATCTTATTTAAATAATCCTAAAAGATCTGTAGATAATATAGAAGGCATTTGGAATCATGAATCTAATATTTTCAAACTTGGTATAGTTCGCGATAGTTTAATCCATAATGAGTTTATTGGGTTCGTGATTAAAGCTGATGGAATATTTTGGTCTCCACAACAAATTAAATTCAAGGTAAAAAAAATAAATCAAGCTTATAATTTCACCTATTTTCTCGCCAGAGATCACTCAGATTACCTAGCCAAAATGGACTTACTAAAAGATACCATTAATCTAAATGAGCTTGGTAAATTCTACAAAAATACACCGCTTGAGCAAAGATCTCAGCTGGGAATAAACAATCCTAAATTTAAAAATCTCGATGACAAAACAAGTCTTTTAACTATCCCTAGTTTTTCCATTGAGCTTAAAAAGGAGACAGATAGTTTGATGATTAAAAATGCTTCAGTACTACAAAATACCGAGCATTTAATTATCGATGTAAGAAATAATGCTGGCGGAGCTGCAAGTGCTTTCGGAGAAATACTACCTTACCTGTATACCAATCCAATTTTAACAGAGGAAGCACAGGTGTTAGCCACAGATGATAATATTAAAGATGGATATGAACGAATTATAAACTTAACTTCTGGCGATATAAAGGAAAGTTATATAAAAAAAGTAGCTAACCTAAAAGCACATCGTGGCGAAATGTATCTGCTTTACCGTGCTGATACTATCAAGTACAACTCTATATTAAAAAATCCTCAGCGTGTATCCATTTTAATGAACAAAAAATCGGTTAGTAGTGCAGAACTCTTTATTTTACAAGCTAAACAGAGTACAAAAGTTAAACTTTATGGCACCAATAGTTCAGGTTCCATTAACTACCTCGAACGCGTAGAAACCCAAATGCCTTGTATTTTTTTTACACTAGTTTATCCACCGGCAAGATTACTTATCGCGAACAAAGAAAAAGCCAATATCGGTATTAAACCCGATGTAGAAATACCTGCAAATGTTAAGGACTGGATAAAATTTGTTAAAGATTATAAATTGTAAATTTTGCTTTTACTCAAAAAACATACAGTACTGTTATACCATATCTACTTTTGGATAGCTTTTACAGCTTTAAACATAATTTTGCGCTTTTCAAGGAATCCAAATTATGTGGCTAATGTATGGGAAAACTTACTTACCGATATTTTAATATTAAACATTCCAACATTATACGGATTCTATATAAGTTGGTATGCTTATTCCAAATTTTTAGAACCAATTAAAGTAACCAAACTAATTGTATCTATAATTTTAATATTTATTACCTATACAATAGTTTGGTATGTGGTAGATTACTGGATACTGCCGCAGCTTGGCAAAGATTACACGCCAACATCAGAATTTATATTCTGGCAATTTATTGCAGTTATATTTTATATTTTTATTGAGTGTAACATTGTGGCATTCGGATTTCAATATTTCAAAAAAACGCTCAGGCATCAAAAGCGCTTAAGGCAAATACAAAACGAAAAATTAGAAATTGAATATGCTTTTTTAAGGGCTCAGATAAATCCACACTTTTTAAACAATACTTTGAACTTTTTTTACGCTAAATCATTGCCACTGTCCGAAGAATTGTCAAACGGAATAATGACATTATCAGAGATTATGCGCTATTCACTACAAATAGATCAAAATAATCAGTTGATGCCCCTAATGGACGAAATAGAACATGCAAGAAACATCATCAATATCAATAAATTACGTCTTAACAATCGTTTGTGTATAGATCTAAAAATTGAAGGGGATGCACAAAATGCTACAATTGTCCCCCTAACCTTGGTTACCCTACTTGAGAACATTTTGAAACATGGAGATTGCATTAATCAAGGCGCTGGCGCTCTGATTAGTTTGAAAATTGAGGAAGATAGAACCCTTATAATAAAAACTTTTAATAAAAAATATAGTAAACAAAATAAATCCTCTAATGGAACAAGTCTCGAAAATTTACAAAAAAGACTTAAAAGTTATTATGGGGCTTATTTTAAATTAAGTATAAATGATCAGGATGATTTCTATGCACTTAGCTTAACCCTACCCAATAAATATAAAACGCGATAAATAATTTAATTATCCCAATTAATTGTAAAATGATAAGCAAGTTAGAATTTCTCAAAAAGCATCGATTAATCATCTATCATATAAGCTTGTGGTTAGGATATATTGTGCTGACTATTCTAGCGGGTCTTTTCAAGTCACCTAAAGCTTATTCAACAGGCATCCTTTATTTCTTCTTTACTTACTTGCCCGATATATATGCCTTTTATTTATGTTGGTATATTTATTCCCTCTATACCTATCCTTTAAAAGCGTGGCGATTAATTATTGGTTTAATTTTGGTACATGCTTCTTATGCTATTTTTTGGTACATTACTGGCTATTACATCAGGCCTTTTGTTTGGCCAGATGGGCCTACACCAAGGGCATTTCAATTCTTCGATTTTATCACTTTAAATCTATACAAGTTTATTAAATATGCCCTTTTATCCTTTAGTTTATTTTATTTCCGCCAATCCATTAAACGTGAAAAAGAGTTAAAAATAATAGAAAAAGAAAAGTTTGATACCGAAAATTCCTTTCTCCGTGCACAGATTAATCCTCACTTTTTAAATAATACGCTGAATTTCTTTTTTGCAAAGTCTTTACCCTTATCTCAAGAGCTTGCCGATGGCATTATGACACTCAGTAAAATCATGCGCTATTCGCTGGAAATGGACAAAGATGACCGCATGACATTAATAGAAGAGGAAATTGAGCATATTAAAAATGTAATTAAAATTAATCAGCTTCGTTTCAATAACAAGTTACAGATCGATTTTAGTGTGAATGGAAATACCGATAATGTAAGATTGATTCCATTAATTCTAATTACTGTTGTAGAGAATATCTTAAAACATGGCAATTGTACAGATAATTTGCATCCTGTTAAAATAGCCTTAAGCATTAACGAAACCGACCATCATATTCGTTTAAGCACCTGGAACAAAAAGAAAAAAGGGCCTAAAGAACTCTCGAGTGGTATAGGTATGGAAAACATAAAAAAAAGACTCGCAAATCATTACAAAAAAGGGGTTGAGTTAAACATTAATGAAACCGAGATTGATTACAGCCTTGAATTAACTTTGCCTTACAATAAGGTTACCGATCACCAAGAAAAACCATCATCATCTGACAATTTAGGCTTTTTGGAACATTTCAAGATACCACAAATTAAACCTCAACCATACGCCTCATGATTAATTGCATTATTGTTGATGACGAAGATCATGCCATTGAAGTAATACAACATTACCTGAAATCTGTTGCCGCAATACAGATCGCCGCAACATTCACCAATCCGATTGATGCCCTGAGTTTTTTAAGCAGTAACCCGGTAGATCTCATTTTTTTAGATATTCATATGCCAGAGATATCGGGCATTGATTTCATCCAAACGATGAACAACAAAGATGTGCAGGTGATACTTACCACTGCCTACAAAGAGTTTGCCACTGCCGGTTTTGATCTTGATGTGGTTGATTATTTAGTTAAACCTATTCCTTTGCCCCGTTTTTTACAAGCCATAAACAAGGCTCAAAAGATTATTAACACTAAAAAAAACAGCGCACCTGTGAACCAGCAGGATGATGATTATTTCATGGTTAAAACAGAGGCTAAAGGTAAAATGCTAAAAATTAATATTGCCGAAATTGATTTTGTTGAAGGCATGAAAAATTATATTGCTTTTCACCATAATGGCATTAGAACGCTTGCGCTTCTAACCATGAAAGATGTAGAGGAAAGATTGCCCAAAGCACAATTTATCCGTGTGCAGAAATCGTTTATAGTGGCGCTTAATAAAATCACCTCCATTGATGGAAACAGGATTATTTTAAAAGGCATTTCTGCAGAAATATTGATAGGAGAAACTTACCGCAAAGATTTTTTAGATATGATGAAGCAAAAGCTGATCTCTTGAGCATTGAGCGAAAAGCAGAGAGCAGAGCGTACAGCGTTGCCATTAAGTAGATATGTTTCTTTTTCTAACTGCACCTTGTAAATCAGCAGGAAACAAAATCAGTTTTTAGCTTTATTTATGCTCATCGTCTTTTTATGCCATCCTTCTATCTGAGGCAGATCTTTTTTATATTGTTCAACATTCCATACAATACCCATATCAATCAGATAAGCAGCATAAGATCCAAGACCTATATCTGCCCTTCGGGTATCAACATGATCAGGATCGATCATGGGCATAATGGTATATTTATTGGTCAGCATATTCCAGGCTACCTGACTTCCATAAATCTGTTTCCTACCCTGAAACATCGCAATCCTATCTTCGAGCAGCGCCAAACTGGTGGCTTTTAGTTTTTTGTTCTTTGCAGCAATTCGCATAATAGGCAAGTATTTTTCCTGCGTTTTCAAATCTGCATGCTGGATCACCATGAATAAAGCTGAGTTGGCAGCCTCCCCTATTTCATCAATACTTAACCAACCGTATTTATCAATAATTGCCGATACCCTAATCAGGTTCAAAGAATCTACTTTATTGATTAACTCAAAATGTTTACGTAGAGTATCTTTTAATTTAAGACTATCATCTGCAAAGTGATTCCTGATATCGCTGAGCTGGCCTCTGTAAATCTGATCTAATCGCCCAATAGAATCAAGTTGCTTTATCAGGATACTATTATCATTTATTTGACAAAAGGACGAGCTGGTAAATAACAGGAAGATAATCGATAAATATATAAGTCTCATAGTAATCGAGGTAAAAAGCGTTACCACTAATATCATGATAATCTTTAGCCCTGGCAAATTCAATCGACGTGACACTAGTCAAATTTTAACCATAATAATCCTTTAATTAACCTCTCTTATCATTCAATTACATAGTCAAACGTTTGCCCTATTTTCTTTACAGAATAATAGAATTGCCTACCCCAAAAAGCATTATCTTTGTCCAAATCATAAAAAATAAAATATGCTTAAAGGATTTTTTAACGTACCTACCCCGGTTAACGAGCCTATTAATAGCTATGCGCCAGGCACAAAAGAACGTTTGCTTTTAAAAGAGGCTATCGCAGAGGCACGTTCTAAACAATTGGATATTCCAATGTTTATTGGCGGAGAAGAAATACATACAAAAAACAAAAAGAAAGTAGTAGCTCCACATGATCATCAGCATGTACTGGCCACATTTAGTTATGGCGACAAAAGTCATGTAAAACAAGCTATAGATGCTGCCTTAGCTGCCAAAGCTGATTGGGAAGCTTTAGCTTGGGAACACAGAGCGGCCATCTTTATGAAAGCTGCAGATTTGATTGCTACAAAATACCGTTACCAAATTAATGCTGCAACCATGCTTGGGCAAAGTAAAAATGCCTATCAGGCAGAAATAGATGCCGCTTGCGAATTGGTAGATTTCTTACGTTTTAACGTAAGTTATATGCAGGATATTTATGGCCAACAGCCTCCAGTATCTCCAAATGGCATGTGGAACAGAACCGAACAACGCCCCTTAGAAGGTTTTATATTTGCTTTAACTCCTTTCAACTTTACAGCAATTGCGGGCAATCTACCTGCTTGTGTAGCCATGATGGGTAATGTGGTGGTTTGGAAACCTGCTGATACGCAAGTTTATGCGGCTAATGTAATTATGCAAATTTTTCGCGAAGCTGGCTTACCTGATGGTGTAATTAATCTTATTTTTGCCGATGGCCCTGAAGTAGGCGATGTAGTTTTTAATCACGCTGATTTTGCAGGTATTCACTTTACCGGTTCTACCAAAGTTTTTCAGGAGATATGGAAAACAATCGGCACAAATATCCATAAGTACAAATCATACCCACGTATAGTTGGTGAAACTGGTGGTAAAGATTTTATTTTGGTTCACCCAAGTGCAGATGTTGCAGCTTCGGCTACTGCAATTGTACGTGGTGCTTTCGAATACCAGGGACAAAAATGTTCTGCTGCCAGCCGTACTTATATCCCACAAAGCCTTTGGCCTGAGATTAAGAAATTAATGATCAGAGATTTAGCTTCATTTAAAATGGGTGGAACTGAAGATTTCAGCAATTTCATTAATGCTGTAATTGATGAACGTTCTTTCGATAAACTGGCTAAATATATTGATCAGGCTAAAAAAGATAAAGGAGTTGAAGTTATTGCCGGTGGTAATTATGATAAGAGTAAAGGTTATTTCATAGAACCAACTGTTTTAGTGGTTGACGATCCGAAATATACCACTATGTGTGAAGAACTTTTTGGCCCGGTATTATCTGTATACGTATACCAAGATCAAGAATTCGACCAGATTTTAGAAGTAATTGATACCACTTCACCTTATGCTTTAACAGGGGCTATTTTATCACAAGATAGGTATGCTATAGAAAAAGCCAGCTACGCATTACGCAACTCAGCTGGTAATTTTTACATTAACGATAAATGTACGGGTGCAGTAGTTGGGCAACAGCCATTTGGCGGCGCCAGAGGATCAGGCACAAACGATAAAGCTGGTGCAATGATTAATTTGTTACGCTGGGTTTCTCCACGGACTATTAAGGAAACTTTTAATCCGCCAACTGATTACCGTTATCCGTTTTTAGCTGAAGATTAATATTAATATATAAGGCCAAGCATTATACTGTTTGGCCTTTTTTATGCACATATAGTCCTCGTTTGCAACGAGGATTATGAAGAAAAGTGATTGTATCGCCTAACTTATACGCCACATTAAAAATGTGGCTCTCGTGCATCCTCGTTATAAACGAGGACGATTGTATTAATTTTAAAAAACATAAACACCTTTTCTAACCATGAACCACAAATTTTTACTTTCCCTTATTGTCTGTGTTGCAAGCTTTAATTTTTATGCTACCGCGCAAAAGAAACCCAATGTAATTATCATCTATGCCGACGATTTAGGTTATGGCGACCTCAGCTGTTACGGCGCAACAAAAATAAAAACCCCAAATATTGACGCATTGGCAAAACAAGGGCTGCGATTTACCAATGGTCACGCAACCGCATCTACCTGTACACCTTCGCGTTATTCCTTAATGACCGGAAGATATGCATGGCGTAAAAAAGGAACAGATATATTGCCAGGCGATGCTGCATTGATTATCCCAACAGATAATAGTTCTCTACCATCAATTTTTCAGCAAGCTGGTTATAAAACAGGTCTTGTTGGCAAATGGCACTTAGGCTTGGGCAATGCAGTAGAAAAAGACTGGAACAAAGAAGTAAAGCCCGGGCCAAAAGAAGTCGGTTTTGATTATTCCTTTATTTTCCCGGCTACGGCCGATAGGGTACCTACTGTTTTTATGGAAAATCAATTGGTGGTAGGTTTAGATCCTAAAGATCCGATTACAGTTGATTATAAAAGTCCGGTTGGTACTGATCCAACAGGAAAAGACCATCCAGAACTGTTAAAAATGCCTGCTGAAGCTAATCATGGGCACAACCAAACCATTGTAAACGGCATTGGCCGTATTGGTTATATGCAGGGAGGCAAACTTGCCCGCTGGACTGATGAGGAAATTCCATTTACCTTTTTAACCAAAGCAAAAAATTTTATCGAAGATCATAAACAAGAGCCGTTTTTCCTTTATTATGCGTTAACAGAACCGCATGTACCGCGTTTATCTTCCACCATGTTTAAAGGGAAAAGTGAACTGGGCAATCGTGGTGATGTAATTTTACAACTCGATTGGGCAGTTGGCGAAATAACAAAACAACTAAAATACCTGGGCCTTGATAAAAATACGATGATCATTTTCAGTAGCGACAACGGTCCTGTAATTATGGACGGTTATGAAGATCAGGGTTTCGAAAAATTAAACGGCCATACACCTGCAGGTAGTTTACGCGGAGGCAAATACAGCATTTTAGAAGGTGGTACACGTGAACCTTTTATTATTTCGTGGCCAGCAAAAATCAAACCGGGTGTTTCTGGAGCCTTAGTTTCACAGATTGATTTTTTGGCCTCATTTGCCAGCTTTTTCAACGTAGAAGGCAAAAATGCAATTGACAGTAAAAATGTGTGGGATGCTTTTACCGGAAAAGACCAAAAAGGCCGTGATTTCTTCGTTGAACAAAGTAACCAACTGGCAATTGTTAAAGATAACTGGAAATATATCAGGCCATCAAAGGGAGAAGCTTTTTATAAACTTACCCATACCGATAGTGGAAACCTGCCTACGGCGCAACTGTATAACTTAAATGATGATTTGGGTGAAAAGAACAACCTTGCACTAAAATATCCGGAAAAGGTGAAAGAATTGGAAACTTTATTAAGTACCGAAGAAGCGAAAACCAAATAAAACAGATCTGTTGGTCGATTTCCCCTGACCAACTCGATTTATGCAATACCATTTTAAAGACGTAAAACCAATCTTCTTTTATGCTGTTTTATATAATAGCTTAAAAGAAGATCATGGAAAACACAAAAGATAACAACAAAAATCTGGGCAATAAAAATGCTGATAACGGCGCCGATAAAACCAATATGCCCGATCAGCAGGTGCCGCGCCACCGGAGCAACGATAACGAAAAAAAAAATAGTGTTGAAACTGAAGCGGGTAACCTAGGCAGAGATTTCGGAATGGGCGATTTTGGTTCGGAAGAAGCAAGAACAGATGCCGAAAAAGGTAATAAGGGAGAAGCAGGAAATATGCCCAATACCACAGAAAAATAAAAGCCCCCGATGTAAAATCGGGAGCTTTTCCTAACAACTAAAAAATAGCACTTATTGGTGCTTTTATCCTACTTTAAATGCAGGGGCAACATCATCAAGACAAGTACAGGTTACTTTTAAGTCTTTAATGATTCCTGTTTTTAAACTGTAAACCCAGGCATGTACGGCTAACTCCTGGCCATTGGCCCATGCACTTTGTACAATTGATGTATTGGTTACATTTGCAGCGCCCTCAATGGCATTTAATTCAACTAAGCGGTCAAAACGCTGATCAGGATCTTTGATTGTAGCCATTTCACGTTCGTGCGTACGGTATACATCGCGGATATTTCTCAACCAGTTATCAATAATTCCAACCTGTTTATTGCCTAATGCAGCTTTCACGCCACCGCAGCCATAATGGCCACAAACAATAACGTGTTTTACCTTTAATACATTAATAGAATAATCGAGTACTGAAAGTAAATTCATATCAGTATGCACCACCACATTGGCGATGTTTCTATGTACAAAAATATCGCCTGGTCTGGTGTTGGTAATCTGGTTTGCGGGTACACGGCTATCAGAGCAACCAATCCACAATACCGGTGGGCTCTGGCCTTCAGAAAGTTTATCAAAAAAGGTAGGATCACTGTCGATTGTATCTTTAACCCAGTCCTTATTGCCTTGTAACAGGCTATCGTATGTTATATCTTTCGTATCTATTGTTTTTGCGCACATATTATAACTTATTAATATCTTCTTCTACTTTTATATTTAATTTTGGTACTGCATAATGTTTTTGGATATTCTCCAATGTGACGATAATACCTTTGGTATAGGCATTATGTTTGTAATTATAAATCGTTTCCAATACATCTGGATCGATATACCTGGCATTCGAACCGTCAATAATTACATCTGTTTCTTTCGGAATATTCGTTAAAACTACTTGTATTGCTGCTTTGTTCAGAAAAGAAACCTCTTCTGCCAGTTTAATCCTGATGTGCTTTTTATCACCTTCATTTGTAATTCTGTAAAAGAATGGGTTACGCATATTGGTACGGAGTAAATAGAAAATAGAAACCAACATACCAACTGCCACACCTTTTAACAGATCGGTAAATAAAACTGCTACAACCGTAACCACAAATGGAACAAACTGGTCCCATCCTTTATGGTACATGTGTTTAAATAAACTGATGCGCGTTAATTTATAACCCGTTACCAAAAGAATGGCAGCCAAACACGACAATGGAATCATGTTAATTAAACCTGGGATAAACAGTAATGATAACAATAGCCAGGTGCCGTGAAAAATAGCCGACATTTTGGTTCTACCGCCTGCATTAACATTTGCCGAACTACGAACAATTACCGATGTCATAGGCAAGCCACCAACCATACCACTGGTAATGTTGCCTAAACCTTGGGCGATTAATTCTCTATTTGTTGGCGATACACGTTTAATTGGATCTATTTTATCTACTGCCTCTATGCTTAATAAAGTTTCTAAACTTGCCACAACAGCAATAGTTGCAGCTGTTATATAAACATTTTTATTAGCCAACTGAGAGAAATCGGGCATGGTAAACAGGCCTAAAAATTCGCCAAAACCGCTTACCACTGGAATTTTCACCATCTGATCGGCACGTAGCGGATGATCGGTACCAGCAAAAAGTATAGTTCCAAGAACCCCAAGCATTACCACCAACAATGGTGCAGGTACAACCGCTAATTTTGGAAATTTAGGCCAAATAATCAGAATAGCTATCGATAATAAACTGATAACCACAGCAGCCAAACTAAAATGACTTACCGCTGCTGTAATCGCAGAAAAAGTATTTTCGTGATCTTGCTGAAAGAATCCTTCGTCGCCACTAAAATCGGTATCAACACCCAACGCATGTGGTAACTGTTTTAAAATCAAAATCAATCCGATTGCTGCAAGCATCCCCTCAATTACACTCGAAGGGAAGTAATTACCAATAGTTCCGGCTTTTACCAGGCCTAAAATCATTTGGAATACCCCTGCCAATACAACTGCAAGTAAAAAGGTTTGATAACTCCCCAAAGATGTTATGGCACCCAAAACAATAACGGTTAAACCCGCTGCAGGGCCACTAACGCTCAATTGCGATCCACTGAAAGAGGCAACCACTACCCCTCCAATAATACCAGTGATTAAACCAGCAAATAACGGTGCACCTGAGGCTAGTGCAATACCTAAACACAATGGCAAAGCCACTAAAAACACTACAATACTTGCAGGTAAATCTTTCTTTAAATTCTTTTTAAGAATATATTTCTTCACGTCCGAACCTGAAAAGGCCGGGTTAAACTTTTGCATAACGATATAATTATCTAGTAAATTTTAACGAATAAATCGCGGAGGAATCTTAAAAGCGATCAAGGAACAAGCATATCGTATAAATATTTAACACAACATACCCGCTCAAATTACTGATTGCAATAAGTTACCCCAATAAAAATGACTAAATAAAGTTAGGCGGCGGTGTTGGTACCGTAGGGTGATATGGATCTACATATCTTTTGAAATGTTCGATAAAACTGCTCTTCAGAAAGAAATGGCTTGAAGAGAACTCGTAAGAAAAGATAGGATGATTAAGTTCAACGAGTTTGAAATCGGTAAATTTTGCAGTGTCTTTGGCGGTATCTTTTCCGCCTTCATGCTCTAACTCGATTTGCATGATTACAGCGTTCATGATTTCCTTGTCAATACTCGTACAAAATACCGGCGCACCAGATATACCCATCTTCGCCATGAAGATGAACATGAATGAGGCAACGATTAAATACTTGTATTTCCTTAAAAACATCTAAAATCCTAATGTTGTTTTAATACTAACGGTTACAAAAATAAACGGATAATTGGTTTTTCAATGCTTTAAGCTGTAAAAAAAATGTAATATAACAGATAGGCGATTGCTTTCGACACAAAAAAAATTACTGTTTAAAGATTTTTGGAAACAATGGTCCCGTTATAAAATTAAATTAACCAAGACCAAAACGGATATTGCTCCAGTTAGGTTTAGTGAACAAAGCCTGATCCAAATAGCATAATTTTGGCCATAGACGGATGAAAGGCTTGGTTTCTTGCACCAACCTAAGTTAAATAAACCCGATTGTCGGGAAGAGCTTCCGATCCTTCATCGGAACTCGTACCAAAAAGCGGGACCTAACCTGCCAAAAGCCCAGAACCGCTCATTTCCAATAATTATAAAATGTTTTTTCTTTTTAGGAAATGAAGGGTTAGTATTTCATAGGTGCTGTAGCCCCGCCATTCGCTAATTCCGATGAAGAATCGGAACCGCTGCTGTCGGGTTTAGTGAACAGCGGTTTGTTTTCCAAGCACAGGCCTAAGTTAAATAAACCCGATTGCCCGGAAGCGCTTCCGAGCCTTAATCGGAACTTGTAACAAAAAACGGGACCTAACCTGTATAATCTTTAGACATTTTTGTATTTTATCGTCACCCTGAATTTATTTCAGGGTCTTAATGGGCAGAAAGATGCTGAAATAAATTCAGCATGACGATCGCGACTCTAGCCAGCCATCTGCTTTACTCAACATCGCATGCTGGACTAGGATAAAATAACACCTCGTTTACCTTGCATTACCGCTAGTAATTTTTAATTTTAAAATCTCATAGCGTTGCAATGGACAAAAAAATAGCATTACTTAAAGATAAGATTAACCAGGCAAACCTTGGCGGTGGACAGACCCGAATCGATAGTCAGCATAAAAAAGGTAAACTTACCGCCCGCGAGCGCATTCATTTTTTAATGGATGAAGGGAGCTTTGAAGAAATTGGCATGATGGTTATGCACCGAAGTACTGACTTTGGAATGGAACGCGAAAAATATCTTGGTGATGGTGTAGTAACGGGCTATGGAACAATTAATGGCAGGTTAACTTATGTATTCTCTCAGGATTTCACCGTGTTTGGAGGTTCACTCTCCGAAACCCATGCAGAGAAAATTTGCAAGCTTATGGATATGGCCATGAAAAATGGTGCACCACTGATCGGTTTAAATGATAGTGGCGGTGCCCGTATTCAGGAAGGAGTTGTTTCTTTGGGCGGCTATGCCGATATCTTTTATAAAAACGTACAGGCTTCGGGCGTAATTCCGCAGCTATCGGCCATTATGGGACCATGTGCAGGTGGAGCTGTTTATTCGCCAGCCATTACCGATTTTATTTTAATGGTAGAAAATACTTCTTATATGTTTGTTACAGGCCCAAATGTGGTTAAAACGGTAACACACGAAGAAGTAACCTCAGAAGAATTAGGAGGTGCCAGCACACATGCTACAAAATCGGGCGTTACCCATTTTGCCTGTGCCAACGAAATTGAGGCTATTAACCATGTAAAGAAACTACTGCGCTATATGCCGCAAAACTGCGAGGAAACAGCCGATCATTTACCTTACGACACAGCTGATGAAAGCCGACCAGAATTAAACACTTTTATGCCAGAAAATGCTTCGCAACCTTACGATATACGTGAAGTGATTTCTGCCGTGGCCGATACGGACAGCTTTTTAGAAGTACATGCAGCTTATGCTGAAAATATTGTGGTAGGCTTTGCCCGCCTTGCAGGGAGAAGTATTGGTATTGTAGCCAATCAGCCCGCTTATTTGGCAGGCGTTTTAGATAGCAATTCTTCTACCAAGGCAGCACGTTTTGTCCGCTTTTGCGATTGCTTTAATATTCCATTATTGGTATTTGAAGATGTTCCAGGATTTTTGCCAGGTACAGATCAGGAGTGGAATGGCATTATCACCAATGGGGCAAAATTATTATACGCTTTTAGCGAGGCTACTGTACCACGCATTACTGTAATTACCAGAAAGGCTTATGGTGGCGCTTATGATGTGATGAACAGCAAACATATTGGTGCAGATATGAACTACGCATGGCCAAGTGCAGAAATTGCTGTAATGGGTGCTAAAGGTGCTGCAGAAATTATTTTTAAAAGAGAAATTACTTCAGCAGAAAACCCTGAAGAGAAATGGTTAGAGAAAGAAAAATTATATTCAGATATCTTCGCAAATCCTTATCGCGCGGCCGAACGCGGCTTTGTTGATGAGGTGATTGAACCAGCCCAAACCCGTACAAAGTTGATAAAAGCCTTTAAGATGTTGGAAAATAAGGTGGTGAATAATCCAAGAAAGAAACATGGAAATATACCTTTGTAGAAAATAATCTCAGCCATTGGTCCATAGTAAGGTTTGTATCAATCCAGACTATTGAGACTCATGACTGAGGACTTCCGACTTAATACTAAATGCAGATTACTCAGAAATTATCACGCGCCGATATCCTCCTCATGGCTTTTTGCACAGGCCTGATTGTTGCAAATATTTACTACTGCCAACCTTTGGTAATCTTAATTGCAAAAGATTTTAACCTCACCGAAACCGATGCCGGACGGATTACCTACCTCACACAGATCGGTTATGCTTTAGGTCTTTTCCTTTTAGTGCCGCTGGGTGATATGTTTGAGCGCAAAAAACAGATCCTTGTAATTACCGGACTTGCAATCTTCGCCTTACTGGTTGCCGCGGTTTCACATACCTTTTTTGTACTGGAAGTTGCCTCAATTTTAATTGGTACCTGCTCTATTGTACCCCAGTTGATATTGCCCTTAGCGGCTAATTTAAGCACCGATGAAAATCGCGGGGCCAATATTGGAATGATTATGAGTGGTTTGCTGGTCGGAATTTTAGCTTCGCGGGCGGTAAGTGGCAGTATTGGCTTTTGGCTAGGTTGGAGAGCCGTTTATTATATTGCGGCCGGAATTTGTGGCCTGCTTATTCTTTTAATGGCCAAGCGTTTTCCACAAAGTTATCCTGCCTTTAAAGGCACCTACAAAGAACTCATGCGTTCGATGTTCAGTTACATTAAAACCCAACCTGCCTTAAGGGAGACTTCGATTATTAACTTTCTGGCTTTCGCCATTATTAGCGCATTTTGGACTACAATGGTATTGTTTCTGGCTAACCCACCCTTTAATTTCCAAACCCTGCAGATTGGGTTATTTGGAATTGCTGGCGCAGCAGGCGCATTGGCAGCGCCATTGGTTGGAAAGTTAAGTGATGGTAACAATCCGCGCAAAAACTTAATGATTGGTTTTATATTACAAATCGTTAGTATCGCCTTGTTTTATTTTACTGGCAGCCATTTGTACCTATTTGTAATTGGCATTGTGCTTATAGACATCGGTCAGCAAGCTATACATGTAACCAACCAGACCCGAATTTACACCTTAATACCAGAGGCCAGAAACAGACTGAACACCATTTTTATGTCGGTTAGTTTTATTGGTGCCAGCTGTGGCTCAGCTTTGGGTTTGTGGCTGTGGGACCAAGGCGGATGGGCATTATTCTGTTATGGAATGACGGGAATAATTGTCCTTAATATCTTAATTTATCAGTTCTATGGAAGAAAAAACAAATAACTAATCAATAAAAATTTCATGAAATCTAAAAACGCGATCAAAACATTTTCGGCCTTACTTATTTTCCTGGCCATTTTTGGTAAGGCAAAAGCTCAAGACAGCACAAAAGTAGAACAGCCAACCGAAGTAAAATCATTAAATAAAATCAGGTTGACCATATTGGGACTTGGCTACGAAAGGGAGCAAAAAGTGGGTAAAACAACTTCAGTTTATTTTGGTGCGGGGGCGCAAGGCGTTTTTATTTATCGAACTGAGATCTCCATTGATAACAATTATAATTTTAGCTTTAACACAGACACAGATTTCAAAGTTTACCCGGCTCTTAATGCAGGATTTAGGCACTATTACAATTTTAACAGAAGGATTAAAAAAGGTAAAAGAACCTTAAATAACAGTGCTGGTTATGTCGGGCTTGATGTATTAGCCATTATCCCAACACAAAGTGATACCGTATATGGTTATCAGATTAATATTATGCCGCAATGGGGATTTCAAACTGCTGTTCGTAGAAAAGTTAACTTCGAGTTGGCTTTAGGCCCTTTAGCTGCAATTAACAAAACCGATACTTATTACGGAATTGGCGGAAAAATCGGCTTTAGCTTTTTATTATAACTATGGTTCAAATTGAGCAAATATTCCCTTCTCTAACCTGGCGGATCAGGCATGAGGCCATGTATCCAGAATTACCTTTTGATAGCGTAAAGCTTCCGGATGATTTTGAAGGCATCCATTTTGGATTATACCTCGATCATAAGTTAACAGGAGTAGTTTCTTTGTTTCATGATGGGGATGTTTACCAATTCCGTAAACTTGCCGTTCTGCCCGATACTCAAAAAGCAGGTTATGGCTCACAACTAATGGCCTATATCCTTGATTTTTGTAAAATTCAAAAAGCGACAAAACTATGGTGCAACGCACGTGTAAATGCTAAGGAATTTTATTTTAAATTTGGCTTCCACGAAACCGATAAAACCTTTTTTAAAGATGGTTACGATTTTGTAGTAATGGAAAAAGAACTTTAAATTACCAACCGTCATGCTGATCCGATAGCTATCGGATTTAGTTCAGCATCTCATTAATCAGATTCTGAATCAAGTTCAGGATGACGAATAATTATAGAATAATATTATGGCTAAGAAAAAAGACGACGAAAAGAAAAAACATGTTGCTGTGGTAACTAAAAAATCGCTGCAGTTTCTTGAAGAATACATCAATAATCCTGCTCCTACCGGCTACGAATGGGAAGGGCAAAAACTTTGGTTAAACTATTTAAAACCATATATCGATGAACACTTTATCGATAACTACGGTACCGCTGTAGGTGTTATTAATCCTAAAGCTGCTTTTAAAGTAGTTATAGAAGCACATGCCGATGAAATTTCCTGGTATGTAAATTACATCACCGCAGATGGTTTAATTTATGTAATCCGAAATGGTGGTTCAGATCATCAGATTGCGCCATCAAAACGGGTGAATATTCATACTGAAAAGGGATTGGTTAAAGCAGTATTCGGTTGGCCAGCGATCCACACCCGACATGGCGAAAAAGAACAGGCACCAGAATTAAAAAATATCTTTTTAGACTGTGGTTGTACTACAAAAGAAGAAGTAGAAAAATTGGGCATCCACGTAGGTTGTGTAATTACCTACGAAGATGAGTTTATGGTTTTGAACGATCGCTATTATGTTGGCCGTGCCTTAGATAACCGTGTGGGCGGTTTTATGATTGCCGAAGTAGCACGTTTATTAAAAGAGAACAAGAAAAAACTTCCTTTCGGCTTATATATTGTAAACTCTGTACAGGAAGAAATCGGTTTACGCGGTGCCGAGATGATTGCCCAGCGCATCAAACCCAATGTGGCCATTATTACCGATGTAACACACGATACCACTACGCCAATGATTAACAAAAACATTCAAGGCGATTTATCAGCCGGTAAAGGCCCCGTGGTTTCGTATGCGCCAGCTGTTCAAACCAATTTAAATAAATTATTAATTAAAACCGCTGAGAAAAACCATATTCCTTTCCAGCGTCAGGCATCTTCGCGTTCTACCGGAACCGATACCGATGCTTTTGCCTATTCAAATGGTGGTGTACCATCAGCATTAATTTCGCTGCCGTTACGCTATATGCATACTACCGTAGAAATGGTACATAAAGAAGATGTTGATAATGTAATCAGCTTGATTTATGAAAGCTTGTTGAACATTACCGACGGTCAGGATTTCAGAGAGTTTAAATAATGGAAAAAGTAAATCACCAAAAGATCATCATCAGCACCTTGCTAAAGGTTTTGCTAATGATTGTTATTATTTTCATTCTTAACTCCTGGCCAAACATTAAACAGAGTTTTAGTGGTAATGTGCCAGCATTTAGTTATTGGTTAGATCATAGTTTCAAAATAAGTAATATCATTCTCATCTTAGGGTTTGGTGGTTATTTCTACTATAAAGATTTGAGCGATCAAAAAGAACTGATAGAAAAGTCAAAAAACAGCAATCAGCATTAATTAATTCCCAAATAAGTCAAGTTTTAAAGCTTGACTTATTTTTTGCCTGCTCAGGCAACTACATTAAACCATCCTACCTTTTGCTCCCCATTTTATTTAAACCCCTGAGCACTACGTTTATTTTTATTAATACTCAAAATACTTTTACATTGTTTATGTAATTTCCCCAAATAGTTTATCCTTTATTTATGAGTACAAATAAGAAAAATATTGATCTATCCATTATTTGCGATGATCATTGGGATGTGGTGTTCGATCACCTTGGCCTTGGTTTTTGGGAATTAAGTATAGCAACGGGCATACTCCGTTCAACCCGGTCATTTAAGAAAAACCTAGGTTGCCCGCCAGATGAGGTTTTAAGTTATGAAAAGGTTTTAGGTTTAATTCTACCAGAAGACCTTGACCACGTTCAGGATGAAATTGAACTCACGGTTTCGAGAGAAAAAACCAGTTACCACACAGTACACAGAATTTGCCGGCCTGACGGAGAAATTAGATGGATTAAAGCCGACGGAATACTATCCCAACAGGACGGCGAATGCTTAAAATTAATAGGAACAATTTTAGATGTAACCGATTTAAAGAATAAGTCCTAATAATATTAAGCCTCGTTTAGTTCAATCCATACCGGACCGTGATCGCTTGTTTTTTCCCAGCCCCTCACTTGTTTATCTACTCCTGCAGATTTTAAGCGATCACTAACCTGAGGACTAAGTAAAAAATGATCAATTCTTAATCCCGCATCTCTACCATATGCATTCCTGAAATAATCCCAAAAGGTATATATCGTTTCGGTAGGGTATAATTTTCTGATCGCATCTGTCCAGCCTTGTGCCATTAAATTTTGAAATGCCAAACGGGTTTCAGGACGGAATAAAGCATCTTCAACCCAACGCTCTGGTTTATAAGCATCAAGCTCTGTAGGTATTACGTTATAATCGCCACATAAAACTACTGGTAAATTATATTCTAACAGTTTTGCCGCGTGGGCCGTAAAACGCTCAAACCATCGTAACTTGTATTCGAATTTTGGTCCTGGTGCCGGATTTCCGTTCGGAAGGTAAAGACAACCAATTATAACATTATTCACCATTGCTTCGATATATCGGCTGTGCAAATCTTCAGGATCACCATCCAAATTTCGTTTCAGCTCTTTTATTTCCAGGTTTCGAGCCAATATAGCAACGCCATTCCAACTTTTTTGACCATGCCAAATGGCATTATAACCAGCATCTTTAATAGCCTGCTCCGGAAATTTTTCTTGCGGTGCCTTTAATTCCTGCAAACAAACCACATCAGGTTGGGTTTCTTCCAGCCAACGTAACAGAACAGGTAAGCGCCCATTTATTCCGTTTACATTATAAGTTGCTATTTTCATCTGTATCAATATGTTTTAATGGTAATGAAGCAATCGTGATTGACCTGGAGTACAGTTTTTGAAAATCATGATAATTTCATTTTATAAATCTCAGCAATAAAACTCAAAAATGAAACTAAGTATTTCAGATAGTAAAACTAAGCGTGGCTTAACACCTTCTAATATGTAATCTTTAACTATTTACACTGCTTTTTAAAACTAATAATAAACTAAAATGTTTAATTTTGGAGATTCATTCATGTTTGAGCGCATGTTTGAGTTTAGATATAGGGATAGGCTGTTAGTCTATCCCTTTTTTATGCTTAAATGATCTTTAGTTTTTATCCAACAATGTTTTTCACTTTCTGTTGGAGATCCATGATATCAAAAGGTTTTTCAATGATGGCAGTTGGTGAGCAACCTAAATTGTCCATATTTAAAGCCGAAAGCAATATAATGGGCAAATGAGCTGTTTTAGGATTGTGCTTTAATTTATTGCAAATATCCCGACCATCATGTTTACCGATACGGATATCCAACAAAATAATATCTGGCAGGAAATCAGCGATTGCTTCTTCCAGATCATCGGCGCTTAAAACACCTTTAATAAGGTAATGCTCTTCTTCAAAAATTAAATTTATAATGTCGTGGATGTTCTCATCATCATCAACTATGAAGATTTTCTTAACTAACACGTTGCTCATATGCAACAAATCTAGTTTAAGTTAATTAGCTCACATGACGTATTTATACCTGAATTTACCGAATAAATGTGATGAGAACATTAGGCAGCCAAACCAGATTTATAATTTTTAAGCATCTTTTTAAGAAGCCCTCTCGCTACATGTATTTTGGTTTTTACCGTGCCTAATGGGATATCGAGCTCAGCAGCAATTTCATGATATTTATAACCTTCAAAATAACGGCAAAAACAAAAACGGCAATCTTCTGGCAATGCATTTAATGATTTTTGGATGTCCTCCATCATAAACTTTGCCGCACCACCATTAAATGATGCGCTTGGAACCAATTGGATGGAAGTTAAATCCTCTTCCTGCTGGATCATTTCATTTTTCCTTTTTACCTTATAATAATGATTAAGAAAGGTATTTTTTAGAATTGTAAAAAGCCAAGCGCGTACATTACTTCCCATTTCAAACTTAGCAGAAAACCTAAACGCCTTCATAAAGGTGTCCTGAACTAAATCAGCAGCATCGTCTTCATCACGCGTATACGCTAATGCGCGGTCAAAAAGTGGTTGTCTGTATTGGTATATGTCACAATTGAAATTTAATGTTTCCATGATTCGCTTTAGGTATGATGTAGATATTCAACAAACAGTACCATGCAATGTTATTTGTAGAAATACCCGATTTTTTACGGTTTATTTAAAACACTAAAAAATTGCCCTAAAACGATCAAAAATACTAGGCTACATAACCATTTCGCATAGCAAAACGAACTAAAGAAGCAGAGTTTTTTGTACCCGTTTTACTGATTAAAGCCTCTCTCTGGCTCTCTACTGTCCGCCTGCTTAAGTACAATTTGTCCGCTATTTCCTGATTGGTCAACCCATCTGCGATGAGTTTTAATACATTAATTTCGCGTTCAGAAAAGTTGATTTCAGTATTCATTTTTTGCGAAAGCATATTTAACTGGGTATTAAAACGCTCTAAAATGGAGATGCATAGATTAGAAGAAAGATACCGTTTTCCTTTCATTACATGCTTTAGGCAAAACAGCAATTCATCTTCCTCAATATCTTTCGATAGGTAAGCAAAAGCACCTGAGGTAAAGGCATTTGACGCATATTTTTCGTCATCTAAAATAGACAACACAACTACTTTTGTGCCATACCCCCGCTCCTTAATGGTACTGGCTAAAGCTATTCCATCGAGCCTGGGCATTACAATATCTGATAAAATGATATCAGCTTTTATTCCCTTTTCCAAAAGTTCCAAAACCGCTAAACCGTCTGATACTTCTGCAACAACCTTGATGCCTTCGTGTTTTTCTATAAGTGCTTTAAGTGAGGTTCGGATAATATGGTGATCATCCGCAAGAATAATGTTAATCATAACTCAAATATAACTTACACTGTTTTAAAATTAAAAAAGGCTACTTAGGCAGCTCAATATAGAAGGTAGTTCCAATACCAATTTTGCTTTTAAACCAGATTTTTCCCTGGTGCAACTCAACAATTGCTTTGATTATTCCCATGCCAAATCCTCCCGATTCTTCGCCTTTCAAACCTGGTCTTAAAGTTTCGGGCAAATGATCAAAAAGGCCGGCCTGCAACTCATCTGGAATTCCAACCCCATTATCGGCTACAGTAATTAAAACGGTACTTTCATATTCCTCGGCATGTAGAGTAATATTCCCATAATCGGCAGTAAATTTTATTGAATTTGAGATTAGATTATTGATTACCTGCATAAATTTCATGCTATCCAGGAGCAGGTAGATCTGTTCGGCAGAACTTGTAAATTTAATATTCTTCATTTTGCCTAGTTTCGATCGTTTGTAAAAACGAACCACATCCCTAAGTTCCCAGACCAAATCTGCCCGCTCCTTGCCGATTTCTATTACCGATGATTTTAAGAACTCCCTGTTAATCATGCTGCGTACCAAAAGCAGATTACGCTCACACATATCCAGAATAAAAGCTAGTGAGTTTATCATCTGCTCATCGCCTGTTTGAGCAATACCATTTTTCATAGATGAAGCAGTTAATTTCATCATGGCGAGCGGTTCTTTTAAATCGTGCGCCAATACTTCTAAGGTTATATTTTTTCGGGCGTTTATTTGTTCAATATGGATTTTATTGTGGCGCATTATCGTGGTATCTTCTACTGTGCCTACTAAATGCTTTACTTCCTCATCGGCAACGGCAAACACAATTACCCGCACATATTTTTCTCTATCGGCAAATATTAACCGGAATTCATATTTTTTCTCCGTACCTTCTTCCAGGCATTCTTTGTAACAAGACATTACATGTGCAACATCTTCAGGATGTACCCGTGCTAAAAGTAGCTGAGGATTAGCCGCAATTTCATCAAGGCCAAGTTCCCAAATTTTACTTATCGATTTATTGAGGTATGAAAAATTTTGTGCCGTATAATCGAAAATAAAATACCCATCAACAGAGCAGTCGCCCAGGTTACAAAAAAGCTCTTTATTTAATTCGACCATGATTTAATGTTTGATAATTTGCCACTAAACGATGTAATTATATCATCGGCAGCAACCACATCACAAACATCGCACGCCCTAAAAAGTTTTAATCAATAAATGCGTATAATACTTCATATGGAAACATGTAGATTACTCTTGATCCGTTTTTAGAGATATTAACATTTTCCACACGATGTGCAAAATTATTTTGCGGATCAAAACCAACTATTGCCTAAATTGTTAAGCATAAAAGAAAGATAAAAAAGTCCTGTGAGCGGGAGATCCGCGGAGGGCAGGCACACCATAGAGAAGACACTGTTCTCCTTACCAATAGCCATCGCACAGGTGGCTATTTTTATTATGTAGGAACTATTTTAAAATCACCCTTTTACCTGTTTGAGCTGATTTTTTCGCAGCCGCTAAAATTTTGACCACAATTAAATTATTCGGTAGCGATGATAAATCATTTGCTGGATTAATTTCTCCTTTTAAAACTGCAGACAGATAACTTAAATGGTTTGAATAAATTGGCTTCGATGTCTTAGCCTGATAAATTTTATAATCACCCTTCCCATTGTTCTTTAGCCTTAACGTTTTATCATTAACGGCCTGCATGTATCCATTTGCACCAAATACTTCCATATCTTTTATGCTAAAGGGCCAATTCCACGATGCTTCGATAATTCCCGTGGCCGATGGGTACTCCAATAAAATTGTTGCATCGTCATCAACATTCGGATAAACATCTTTTTTAATCTGATGGGTAATTGCGCTAACCGAAATTGGGGCTTTTCCATCCATTAACCAGGTCATTAAATTAGCACCATAACAGCCAAAATCTACCAATGCGCCTGCCCCGTTCTGATTGGGATCGGTTAACCAGCTTAAAAACTCAGCACTCACTCCAATTTCTTTTGGTCCCTGATGGCCATCGTGCACGATTATTTTGCGTAAGGCACCAATAGTATTGGCTTCCTTTACTTCCTTGTATAGCTCCTGATTACTCGGATACCAGGTAGTTTCGTAATTGGTGAGTACATGTACTTTATACTGTGCTGCTAGTTCAGCCATTCTTTCTGCCTGCTTAACTGTTATCGCCAACGGTTTTTCTACCATTACCGATATGCCGAGGGGAGCGGCAGCTTCTACTACAGCCAAATGTCCGCTTATGGCATTGTATGCCAAAACAACATCAGGTTTCTTTTTCTTTAATAAATCAGGAAGGTTATTATAAAATAGGCTATCGGAAATTTTATAACGGTTTTTAAACCTTTTAACCAGCTCAGGATTACTTTCGGCAATACCAATAATATTCACTTCAGCTTTTTGGTAGCTGCTCATGATGAGATAAACGTGATCGTGAGTTAGCCCTGCTATTGCCACATTTAATTTTTGCTGTGCTTTAACAGCGCAAGAAATAAGTAAAAAGCAAAGAATAAAGCCATTGGCTCTAAAAAAACACCTAATCAGATAAGTAGTCATCATACGCTTATTTCTAAAATTTGATGGTTACCAAATTAGAAATTTAAAAAAGCTCTTGATGCTAATACCTAAAAATATTACAATGTTGAAGATAGGAAAACGAAGTGGCCAGGATTAAGATATAAATAAAAAGAAAAATCTAACGGGATGACTTAGCTTATTCTATTAGTTAAAACCTTAGTTTTATTGATATAAAAATGTATCAGGTCTTTTATTTCTAAGTGGGAATTCCTTATTAATTGGATCTAGCTCTTGCTGCTCTTCTGTAATTAACAGGTCGTTGTATTTTTCTAGCAGATGAATATATTTATTCATCCAGAAATACACAGAATTATTATCCGAACCGATTTGTTTACCGGGATCTGCCGTTTGATTGATGGATTCGGGGTTGTACTTGGGGAAAGCTTCTGGAAATGCCGAAGAAAGATCCTGACCTAATAACTTGCCTACCTGCCAAATTACTTCATGCCCGATTCTGTCTTGACCAAACCAGTTGTAAATTGTTCTGCGGCTTACATTAAGTTTCCTTGAAAGCTCACTGATGCCCATGCGATCTCTGCGCACTAAGCGTTCAAGAATTTCTCCTTGTTTTAGTTGTTGTGTTGTCATTGAGATAATTAATTTTAAAAAAAATGAAAAAATAATTAAATCAGTTATCGGGGACGATTGACAATTCAAATGTAAGAATAAGTGTATAAGGTTGTATAAAAGGTGTTGATTTTTTGACATATGTCAAACTCCATCAGCGAATTACTGTGAAATACGCCTGAAATGAGCAGTTTTCAACCTCCTTTTTTCAAGAAATAACGTATTACTTTAAATACAATTACCGCAGAAATTGAAATTATTTGATCAAATCCTTATATTCATCATAAAAAAGACATGGCACAGAATAAAACTACCGAAAACGATTTAAGCGTTCCAGACTTTTTAAATACCATTCCAGATGAAAATAAAAGAGCAGATTGTTTTAACCTGTCAGATATCTTAAGTTTAACCACAGGTTTTAAAGCTAAAATGTGGGGAAATGCCATTGTTGGTTTTGGAAGTTATCATTACAAATATGAAAGCGGCCGGGAAGGCGATGCACCATTGGTTGGTTTTTCGCCACGCAAAGATGCCATAGCTTTATACCTATCATCGCAATTTAAAGACCGTGAAGAACTACTGGCTAAATTTGGCAAACACAAAACAGCGAAAGCTTGTATTTACCTAAAAAAAATGAGCGACATCGATATTGCGGTTTTAAAAGAAATGATTACCAATTCTGTAGAACGGGTAAAAAGTTTATATCCTTAAAGATGGAAAATGTATGATGGAGCTGGAGCTACCGTTGAATAAGAGCGCTTTTCTTTTGCCAAAGGTATATCTATTTGTCATCCTGAGCGCAGCGAAGGATCTTTATTCCTATATTACCAGGTGTTTGTTTTTGCGGCTAAAAGATTCCCGCACGCATAACCTTAACTCCTCAATGGTTAAAACATTATTATTAGTGAGAACTTAAAGACATTAAGAAGGTCATTTATTAAAAAGATTCAGTGCCTTGAGAATGAAAGAAAGCATTCACATCATGATGTAAATAAGAAGTTACGCGATAATAAGTTAAATTTTACAATATTTGATTATTCCTTATTTCGAACAAAAAACTGGAAATGATTAAAAAACTACACCTCTATTTATTGATAGCGGGCGCTTGTGTTTCGCTTAATTCAGCCGCACAAGATGCAGTAAGCTACCAAACACCTCCAAAAGAAATTGCCGATTTATTACTTGCCAAACCAACACCTGGTGTAAGTATTGATGGCAAAGCAGAATGGATCTTGTTTAGTGAGCGCAACTCCTATCCTTCGGTCGAAGAACTGGCCTTGCCCGAATATAGAATTGCGGGCTTAAGATTAAACCCAAATAATTACTCGCCGAGCAGACAAACCTACATTAACAACTTCAGTTTAAAAAACATCAAATCCAACCAAACGTTTCAGGTTTCAGGATTGCCAACGCCATTATATGCCAGCAACATTAGCTGGAACCCATCAGAAAACAAAATTGCCTTTACCCATACCACTCAAAAAGGCGTAGATCTTTATATTATTGATCTGGCTACAAAAAAAGCAGTCAAAACCAATAAGGCTTTTTTAAATGTGGTTTTAGGGAGTGGCCTTACCTGGTTAAATGATAAGACCATTATCTACCGTACGGTAACTAAACCAGCAAGTGCTGCACCTACAAAACCATTGATACCAAAAGGGCCAACCATTCAGCAAAATTTAGGTAAAGCTGCACCTAGCGCCACTTTTCAGGATTTAATTAAATCACCTTTTGACGAACAATTGTTCGAGTTTTTTGCAACCTCGCAATTGGTAAAAAATACAGCAGGTGTAGAAACGGCCATTGGAAAACCAGCTATTTATGGTTCGACAAGTTTATCGCCTGATAAAAATTACCTGATGATCGAAACTATACGCAAACCTTTTTCTTATTTGGTTACTGCAAACGGTTTTCCATCAACAGTAACCATTACCGATTTAACCGGTAAAACCATTAAGGTTATTGCTGAACTGCCTTCATCCGAGGGTACACCATCTGGTTACGACAATACGCAAAACGTACCGCGTGGTTTCGATTGGAGGGATGATGAACCTGCTACACTGGTTTGGAGCAAGCCATTGGATAGCGGTTTAATTAAAAAAGATGTTCCCTTTCATGATGCAGTTTATGCGCTAAGCGCACCTTTTACCGGCACAGAAAAAGAATTATTTAAAACGCAGGCCCGTTACCGTGGCGTACAATGGGGTGATGCCAACCTTGCCCTGATTATGGAAGGTTTACGTAGCAAACAAACCAATAAAGTGACCCGTTACAACCCTACAACAGGCGAAGTAGAAGAATTGTACAGCCGTAACCAAACAGATGCTTATGGCAACCCAGGTTCTCCGGTTACTACGAAAAACAAATATGGCCGACAGGTAATTAAAACGGTTGACAATGGCACTAAACTGCTAATGAACAATATAGTAGGTTCATCAGAAAAAGGAGACTTACCTTTCTTAGCCAAATTCGATTTAACCACTAAAAAGAATGAGATTATCTGGCGCAGCGCCGAAGGAACCTTCGAATATGTAAGCGATGTAATTAATCCTGACAAACTGGTTTTGCTTACCCGTAAAGAGAGTCAAAAATTAGTACCTAACTACTTTATTAAAAACCTGATGCTTCGCATCGCCGATCAACCAATTACTAATTTCACTAATCCATATCCATCTTTAGAAGGCATTACCAAACAGAAAATTTCTTACAAACGTGCCGATGGTGTAGATTTAACAGGCGATCTGTATTTACCTAAAGGTTACAACAAAGACAAAGATGGTCCATTACCTTCATTAATCTGGGCTTACCCACGCGAGTTTAACTCCGCAGCAGATGCGGCACAGATCCGTGGATCGAAAGACAAATTTACTACAATTAGCTGGGCCTCCCCCATTTTCTGGGTAACCCATGGTTATGCAGTATTAGATAACGCAGAAATGCCAATTGTTGCCAAAGATGGTAAAAAACCTAACGATACCTTTGTAGATCAATTACAGCTCAATGCCGAAGCTGCTATTAATAAACTGGCCGACTTAGGCGTTGGTGATAAAAAACGGATGGCCGTTGGAGGACATAGTTATGGCGCATTTATGACCGCAAACTTATTGGCCCACACTAATCTCTTTGCTGCAGGTATTGCCCGCAGCGGAGCTTATAACCGGACACTTACGCCCTTTGGTTTTCAAAACGAAGAGCGTACCTATTGGCAGGTACCGCAGTTGTATTACGAAATGAGCCCGTTCAGTTATGCAGATAAAATTAAAACTCCTATATTGTTAATCCACGGTGATTCTGACGATAACCCAGGTACTTTCCCTATTAATAGCGAACGTTTGTTCAATGCGATTAAAGGTGCCGGCTGTACTACCCGTTTTGTATTTTTACCTTATGAAGCACACAGCTACCGCGGCAAAGAAAACTTGCTTCACATGCTTTGGGAGCAAGACCAATGGTTAGAAAAATATGTAAAAAACAAAAAATAAATCTCTCTCTACCTTTATCGATTAAAGTGCCTCTATATGGGGCGCTTTTTTTGTTTAGTTTTTTTCGTGGTGTCAGATATTTCTATTCGGCACTCAATCAATCATCCTTTAAAGTCAGCTGGCAACAGCTGACTGCACTTCCAAAAATCTAAATGTTCTTAATTTCTTAATGGTAAAGTATCTCAAACGATTAACAAACTACCCTGGTTAAGACAATCCCCCATTGAAATACACCATTATAAAACCTACATTTATACAATAAAATTGAACATTACTTTTACTTATTTGTTAAGCCATTATGGACTACATAGACTATTATAAAATCCTCGATTTAAAAAAAGATGCAACAACTGAGGATATAAAAAAAGCTTATAGAAAATTAGCCCGAAAGCACCACCCCGATCTTAATCCCAACAATGAGGAAGCCAATAAAAAATTTCAGCAAATAAACGAGGCAAACGAAGTTTTAAGTGATCCGGAAAAGCGTAAGAAATATGACAAGTATGGTAAAGATTGGCAACATGCCGATCAGCTAGATGCGCAGCAACAGCAGCAAAGGCAATACCAGTCGCAAGGTGGAGGATATGGCGGTAATAGCTATTCAGGAGGTTTTGGAGGCGAAGATTTTTCTGATTTCTTTTCTTCGATGTTTGGCGGCGGCGGGGGCAGAAGCAGTAGAAATTCCCCTTTTAAAGGCCAGGATTACAATGCCGATTTGCAATTGAATCTACTCGATGCGTATGCAACGCACAAACAGACCTTAACCGTAAACGGTAAACAAGTACGCATTACCATTCCGGCGGGTGTAGAAAATGGGCAGAAAATTAAACTACCAGGTTACGGTGCACCAGGAGTTAACAATGGCCCTCCGGGAGATTTATATATCAAATTCAACATCACAGATCATCCTAAATTTAAACGAAAGGGGAACGACATCTACCTCCAGGAAGAAATAGACCTATATACCGCCATTTTAGGTGGCGAAAAAATTGTAGAAACATTAAACGGCAAGGTCAAACTTAAAGTGCCAGAGGGAACACAGCCCGATGCTACTTTGCGTTTAAAAGGAAAAGGGTTTCCCATTTATAAAAAAGAAAATCAGTTTGGCGATTTATATATCAAGTGGCAGGTAAAATTACCTACCAATCTAAATGTCGAACAAAAAGAACTATTCGAAAAACTTTCCAAATTCTAACCATTATGGGAACCAATTTAATACCTGTAGAAGACATCTGTGCTTACCACCACGTAGAGATCAACTTTATCCAATCGCTTGAAGATTTTGGCCTGATCCACACTACTGTTAAAAAGCAATCGCTCTTTTTGCCAGTTGATGAATTGACCAAATTGGAGCAGTATCTTCGTCTAGCGCATGATCTGGAAATCAACTTAGAGGGCATTCATGCTGTTTCGCATCTGCTTAATCAATTGCAAAATATGCAGGAAGAAATAACCGCACTTCAGAACGAACTAAATTATTATAAGCAGCTTAGCCAACACCATTAAACAACCGTTTGTGCAGTATTTTGCATTAAAAGTGGAAACAAAAACACAATCTTTTTAAGATATCTTTCTTAAATTGGCAATCTAATTTAAAAAAATGAGCGATCTTTCTTCAAAATTCATCGAAAAAATAAAATCATCCTATGCCCCTACGGGCTCGTACATTTATTTAGGCGCCGGAATTTTAGACGGTCAGGTTTACAGCGAAGCTGAGGTTAATTTGTCGTTAAAAATGATGAATAGACATGGTTTAATTGCCGGAGCAACCGGAACAGGTAAAACACGGACCCTACAGTTACTGGCAGAACAACTGTCAGATGCCAGCGTTCCTGTTTTTATGTTGGATGTTAAAGGCGATTTATCAGGATTAAACCAGCCCGGCTCCGTTAATCCAAAAATAGAAGAAAGAACACAACAGCTCAACAAACCTTTTTCTCCATCTGGCTTTCCCATTGAAATTTACTCCCTTTCGGGTAAAATGGGTTCTCAGATGCGGGCAACGGTATTAGAATTTGGGCCAACGCTTTTATCGAAAGTATTAGATTTAAATGATACCCAGTCAGGCGTTATGGCGGTAATATTCAAATATGCCGACGATAACAAAATGCCGATTATCGACTTAAATGATTTAAAGAAACTAGTTTCTTATTTATCAGAAGGTGCGGGAGCCGCCGAAATAAAAAGTAGTTATGGCACCATTTCTACCGCTACTTCCGGTACAATATTAAGAAAAATCGTCGCCATAGAGCAGCAAGGATTAGCGGGTATGTTTGGCGAAAAATCTTTTGATATAGAAGATCTTTTCGAGCGTGTTGATGGCAAAGGAACCATCAGTTTGTTAAATATTGCAGATGTTCAAAATCAGCCCGTATTATATTCTACATTTTTATTAAGCTTACTGGCTGAGTTATTTAATACCATGCCCGAAGTTGGCGATTTAGACAAACCAAAACTGATCTTCTTTTTTGATGAAGCACATTTATTGTTCAAAAATTCTTCGAAAGCATTTTTAGAGCAGATTGAAACCATTATCAGGTTAATCCGTTCAAAAGGAATTGGCGTTTTCTTCTGTACCCAGGCGCCTACCGATGTGCCTGAAAGTGTTTTAGGGCAACTGGGTAACCGCGTACAACATGCATTAAGAGCATTTACGCCTAATGATGTAGATGCTTTGAAAAAAACAGTTAATACCTATCCAAAATCAGATTTCTACGAGATCGATAAAATATTAACCTCACTGGGTACTGGACAAGCTTTGGTTACGGTATTAAATGAAAAAGGCATACCAACGGAGGTATCTGCTACCATGCTTACCCCACCAAGGGCTGTAATGGGACCACTTACCGCTGCTGATTTCGATCAGCTTGTTCATGCCAGTTCGAAGTATACTAAATATAAAGACCCTATCGATCCTGAAAGTGCTTATGACATTTTAACTAAACGCATTAATGAGCAAACTGCAGCAGCAGAACAGGAAAAGCAGGAAGTTGAGGCTCAGAAACAGGCCGAGCAAGAAAGCAAGCCTAAACCGGGCGAAAAGAGCCTTGTTGAACAGGTAATGGGCGCAACAATAACACGCCAGATTGGTAAAGAAATTGTTCGCGGTATTTTTGGCATGCTTACAGGAAAGAAAACACGCTCAAAAACCGGTGGTGGACTTTTTGGATTTTAAAAACTTAACTATGAAATATCTATTTTTAGTTCTCTCACTTATTTCATTAAACGCTTATAGTCAATATGCACTTACTCCATTTGCAGAAGTCCAGGGCACCCAATTAAGAGAAATAAAGTACGAAGATGTAACAGGCTCTCCTTATTTATTTGATTACTGGGTTAAAGGAAAAGTAACCACTAAATCGGGGAAACATTATGCAGATATGCCTTTAAAGTATAATGTAATGGATGATAAGCTAATTTTCAAACATGAGAACGGCAATTTGATGTATTTCGCAGAACCAGTTACAGCATTTGAACTTTTAAATCCCGATTTAAATATATCAGATAAGTACATTAATGGATTGCCGGCAGTAGATCATTTTAATAATGCGTCTTATTTTGAAGTTATCTTTTCAGGGCCGACTTCATTATTTAAAAAGACGAATAAAAGGATTGTTGAAAGCAAACAATACGGCTCTGCGGTTACCAATAAAACTTTTAATACAACAAATGGCTATTTCATACTCAAAGATGGTAAATTTGCAAAAATTACACCCACGAAGAAAACAATTTTAGCTTTATTCCCTTCCAAAGTGCAAGAATTAAACGAGTATTTGAAAAAAGAAAAAATTGATTTAAAAAACGATAGCGATTTAAAGAAGCTATTTGAATACCTAAACCAAATATAAAAGACATGGCCATTTTTGATATAATTTATATGCCTATTACTATTTCGCAATACGAGGCAGGCATGATTAAATAATTATTTTAACTATCATGGCTCCTACAAATAAAAATAATAAACATAGATGAAACCCACCCTATTAATATTGGCTGCAGGAATGGCTAGCCGTTACGGAAGTATGAAACAGATTGATGGCTTTGGCCCAAATGGCGAAACCATTATTGATTATTCAATTTATGATGCCATTAACGCTGGCTTTGGCAAAGTTGTATTTATTATAAAAGAAGAGTTTGTAAAAGAGTTCAAAGCCATTTTCGAACCTAAACTTGAGGGAAGAATTGAAACAGAATATGTTTTTCAAAATTTCGATTTAAAACAATTTGGCATCCAAGAGGAAATTTATAGAGAAAAACCCTGGGGTACAGCACATGCAATCCTTTCAGGCAGAAACGCAATTAAAGAACCATTTTGTGTAATTAACGCTGATGATTACTACGGTTTTGATGCTTTTAAGAAAATGGTCGATTTCTTAACTACAGAAGTAACAGACAGCAACTATGCTATTATCGGTTATGAGGTTGGCAAAACCTTATCAGAATTTGGTGCTGTTTCGCGAGGTGTTTGCAAAGTAGATGCTGCTGGCGATCTGGAAGAAATTGTAGAACGTACAAAAGTTTACCCTAAAGATGGTAATATTTTTTACGAAGAAAACGGTGAAGAATTTCCATTAAGCTATGAGACTCCGGTTTCAATGAATTTCTGGGGATTTACACCAGCGGTTTTCAAAATTACGGAAGATCTGTTCAGAGAATTTGCAGAAGCAAACAAAGATAAACCAAAAGCTGAGTTTTTTATCCCATTAATAGGCGAAAACCTGGTAAAAAGTAATATAGCAAGCTTTAAAGTTGTACCAACCTCGAACAAATGGTTTGGTGTAACTTATAAAGAAGATAAACCGTATGTTCAGGATTGTATTGACCAATTGGTTAAAAACGGAACATATCCAGAAAAACTATGGAACTAAATTTAGATTCCGAAGTTTTAAAAGCCTACGGATACGCTAAAGAAAATATACAAATTACACAAATAGGTACGGGTTTAATTAACCGTACTTATTTGCTTTCGCCCCTATCCGAAAAGAAGAAATACATTCTTCAAAACATAAACACTTCGGTTTTTAAATCGCCCCAGGCCATTGCCAGCAACCTGAGGTCTATTGCCGATTACCTCACCTTCACTTGCCCTGAATATCTTTTTATTAAGCCTGTTTCTACCACAAACAGTGAAGAAATGGCGCACATTCATCATGAATATTGGCGGATGCTTCCTTTCGTGCCAAATACCGTCTCGTTAGACGTTTTAGCCGATCCTAAGCAAGCATATGAAGCTGCAAAACAATTTGGCAAACTGAGTAGATTATTAGATGATTTTGATGCAAAAACACTTCAGCCTACTATCCCGGGTTTCCACGATTTAGGTTTAAGATATGAACAGTTTACTTTGGCATTAAGTCAGGCAACAGAAACGCTAAAAGATGAAGCAAAAGCACAAATTGAAGATGCTTTAGCACATAAATATATCTTAGATTATTATACCTCATACTCGCACAGAACTGATTTCCCTGATCGTGTATTGCACCACGACACCAAAATCAGCAATGTTTTATTAGATAATAAGACTTACGAGGGTATTTGCGTAATCGATTTAGATACCATTATGCCTGGCAAGTTTATTTCCGACTTAGGCGATATGATGCGCACTTATCTTTGTGCCTTCTCTGAAAATGAAACTGATTTAGATAAGATTAAGATACGCTTACCTTACTTTGAGGCCACAATAAAGGGTTACTTATCCGAAATGAAAAGTATTTTGACAGAAACAGAAAAAGAACTCATCTTATTCTCAGGCAAATACATGATTTATATGCAAGCCCTGCGCTTCTTAACTGATTATTTGAGTGGTAACAAGTACTATCCTATCAGTTACCCCACACAAAATTTAGACCGGACCAAGAATCAGTTTAAACTATTGCAAGAAATTGCTGCAAACGAAAAAGAATTACAGGATATTATTGAACAGAATTTAATTTAGATTTTATGTCAGAACATGGTGAATTAAAGAAAGAATTTCAGATTGAACGAATGATTCTTTTTACTGATGCTGTTTTTGCAATCGCCATTACGCTCTTAATTATAGAAATTAAGGCTCCAGAAATCCACAAAAATATGGTTTTTACTGAAATGGTCGATCAGTTGTTAAATTTAATTCCCAAATTTGTTGGATTTATTATCAGCTTTTTTGTTGTTGCGATTTACTGGCGCTCTCATCACCGCATGTTTTCTTTTATTAAAGATTACGATGATAAATTAATCTGGCTGAATTTCTTCTTTCTATTTTCGATTATCCTTATGCCCTTTAGTTCAGCTTATTATAGCGACAATACCACATATAGCCTCCCTTTTTGGTTTTATTCCTTAAATGTAGCGCTAACTGGCTTTCTCAATTATAGAATGTTGACTTACATTATTAAGCATAAAGGTCGTATTTCTGATGGATTTGACGATTTAAAAACCCGTCAGTTGGCTCGTTGGAGAACATTGATTGTACCAGCCATATTTTTGTTGGGTATCCTAATCGACCTACTTTTGCCGAGCACAAACAGTATGAATATGTTAAGCAGATTTACACCGATGTTAATTTGGCCGGCAATTGCTTTATTGAATAGATTTTTTGGCAAAGCAAACGACTTGGAATATCATGAAAAGCCAAAAGCAAGACACAGAAAGTGATTTAATTGGAGTTGTAACATTTTTTCTCGGTCTAGGAATAAATTCTTTATTCTACAGTTTTATAACAGAAAGGATGGTTTCTGCGTTAAGCAAAAGAAATTAAACAATATGCCAATATTTAACCATACCAGGCATTTAAGGAACGCATAAGCTAGCCTCATCACTATTCAAACCCATCCAAAAGTACTAAACTCCGTTCCTAAACCCGACAGCAGCGGTTCCGATCCTTTACCGATAAATCGGCACTAAATTAGCATCGGATTAGCGAATGGCGGGTCTGCTTTTCCGAAAAGCACTGAACCGATCGTTTTCAAAAAAGTACAAGGCATTATTTTGAAAAGCATCAAGCAACTTATGAAACAGATTCTTCGTTCTCCTCAGAATGACAGAAAACAAAAAAGCGCTCCTGAACTCAATCAGAAACGCTTTTATTTTATCCTCCTAAGACTTACGCCTCAGGAATTCAGACTCAAGACTATTATTTCTTATCGTCTTCTTTTACTTCTTCAAAATCAACATCGGTAACGTTATCGCCACCACCTTGAGGCTGACCATCAGCTTGTGCTTGTTCGCCACCCTGAGGTTGCTCACCAGCTTTGTACATTTCCTCAGATGCTGCGTTCCATGCATTTTGCAATTCAGCTTGTGCTGCATCGATATCTGCAAAGTTACGAGAACCGTGCGCTGCTTTTAATTTCTCTAAACCAGCTTCGATCGGTGCTTTTTTATCAGCAGATAATTTATCACCAAACTCTTTTAATTGTTTCTCAGTTGAGAAGATTAAAGCATCAGCTCCATTGATTTTATCAGCTTCTTCTTTCTGCTTAGCATCGTCTGCTGCATTAGCTTCAGCTTCTTCTTTCATTTTTTTGATCTCAGCATCAGTTAAACCTGAAGATGCTTCGATACGGATTTTTTGCTCTTTGCCGGTAGCTTTATCTTTAGCACTAACGTGTAAGATACCGTTGGCATCAATATCAAACGATACTTCTACCTGAGGCACACCACGAGGTGCTGGTGGAATACCATCTAAAATGAAACGGCCAATTGTACGGTTCTGAGCAGCCATTGGACGCTCGCCTTGTAAAATGTGGATCTCTACCGAAGGTTGGTTATCAGCTGCAGTTGAGAAAGTTTCCGATTTTTTAGTTGGGATAGTTGTGTTAGACTCGATTAATTTAGTCATTACACCACCCATAGTTTCGATACCTAATGATAAAGGCGTAACGTCTAATAACAATACATCTTTAACATCACCAGTTAACACACCACCTTGAATAGCAGCACCGATTGCCACAACCTCATCAGGGTTAACACCTTTACTTGGCTCTTTACCGAAGAAAGCTTTAACCGCTTCCTGAATAGCAGGGATACGTGTAGATCCACCTACCAGGATAATTTCGTCGATATCGCTTGTGCTTAAACCAGCATTTTTCAAAGCAGATTTACAAGGATCGATAGTACGTTTGATCAAACTATCAGCCAATTGCTCAAATTTAGCACGGGTTAAGGTACGTACTAAGTGTTTAGGGCCGCTAGCATCAGCAGTAATGTATGGTAAGTTAATTTCAGTAGAAGTTGTGCTCGATAACTCAATTTTAGCTTTCTCAGCAGCTTCTTTTAAACGTTGTAAAGCCATTGGGTCTTTAGCTAAATCCATGCTGTTTTCAGCTTTGAATTCGCTAGTTAACCAATCAATAATAATGTGGTCAAAGTCATCACCACCTAAGTGTGTATCACCATCAGTAGATTTTACTTCGAAAACACCATCACCTAATTCTAAAACAGAAACGTCATGCGTACCACCACCACAGTCAAAAACAACAATTTTCATGTCTTTGTGTGCTTTATCCAAACCATAAGCTAAAGCAGCTGCAGTAGGTTCGTTAATGATACGTTTTACAGTTAAACCTGCAATCTCGCCTGCTTCTTTAGTAGCCTGACGTTGTGCATCGTTAAAATAAGCTGGTACAGTAATTACCGCTTCAGTTACTTCCTGACCCAAGAAATCTTCAGCAGTTTTTTTCATCTTCTGTAAAATCATTGCAGAAATCTCTTGTGGAGTATATTTTCTGTCGTCGATTTCAACACGTGGTGTATTGTTATCACCTTTAACTACTTTATATGGTACACGTCCAGCTTCTTTCGCACTTTCGTCGTAGCTGTTACCCATAAAGCGTTTAATCGAATATATCGTTTTTGTTGGGTTGGTTATAGCCTGACGTTTAGCAGGCTCGCCAACCTTACGCTCACCGTTTTCTGCAAAAGCAACAATAGACGGTGTAGTACGTTTACCCTCACTGTTTGCGATAACTACAGGCTCGTTGCCCTCCATTACGCTCACGCAAGAGTTTGTTGTTCCTAAGTCTATTCCAATAATTTTTCCCATTGTATTTGTATTTTCTCTTTTTAAAGTATTATAATTTCTACTCCTATTAAACAATGCTTGTGCCAATTGGGTTTTGGCAGATAATACTGGTAAAAGACTGATAAAATGTAAAAAAAGAGACTATAGTTTACTGACAGCATGACAGAATAAGCTGAAAGACAAATTCCTTAAAATGATTTGAAAATGAAAGTCAGCAGTACTTCGGAGGCAGCAGTCCCGCTAATCGCTTTACTTCGTTTCACTCGTGCCCGCTATTATCGGGTTTATTGAACAGCATTTTTTGCGCTTCGGTGATAAAACACAAGCAGAAATAATGAGTGATCATCTAAATGCCCTCAAAGTTTTATATCTTTAAATTACAATCAATCGGTGCAATCATTTAAATCTGTATAATCCAATCTATAATGCAATTAGCAGCACAAATCCTAATCGGCTTAGTGGCCTTCATCCACATCTATATCCTTTGGTTAGAAATGTTCGCCTGGACCACCAAGGCACCGAAAGTATTTAAAACCATCCCAAAAGATTTATTTGTGCCGACAAAAACACTGGCAGCAAACCAGGGATTATACAATGGCTTTTTAGCAGCAGGTTTAATTTGGTCGTTATGCATAACCGATCATCACTGGAAATTTTATGTGGCCATATTCTTTTTAACCTGTGTCATTATCGCTGGTATTTATGGTGCAGCCACAGCAAGTAAAAAAATTCTTTACGTACAGTCGATTCCAGCTTTAATAGCACTGATTTTATTGCATCTGTAAGTTCCATTCTATTGGTTGGTGTCGCACCAACCTACATAGTAAGTTCCTAGCGCCATCAACATAATATGCATAAGCTATCCGCTCTTCTTATCTTGTTTACGTTGTTCGGTTTTAAACCCAGGGCTAATCACTACGTAAGTGCAGACAGAATTAAGGAAGCATTGGCCTTCTGCCAGAAAAATAAGATGGATACTTCAATCGCCATTATGATTGATATGAGTATCCATTCCGGCAAAAACAGAATTTTTGTTTACGATTTTAAACAAAAAGAGATCACCATCGAAGGTCTTTGTTCCCATGGTGTTGGAGGCGGCAGTACGCCAACAAAACCGGTTTTCAGCAACAAAGAAGGAAGTTATTGCACCTCTTTAGGCAAATACAAAGTTAAAGGCCGCTCATACAGCAATTGGGGGATTAATGTGCATTATAAAATGTACGGTTTAGAAAAAACGAATAATAATGCTTTTAAACGGATTGTGGTTTTACATTCCTACACGCCAGTTCCCAACCAGGAAATTTATCCCCAAACTTTATTCGGACAAAGTGCTGGCTGCCCCGTTTTGTCAAACGGTACCATGCGAAAGATTGATGCGTTGCTCAAAACCAGGAAAAAACCTGTGCTGCTTTGGATATATATTTAGCTGTCGTCACCCTGAACTTGTTTCACGACCTAGTTTGCAAGAGGGATTGATCTTATCGGGCCTGCGTCTCACTGATCGATAACGCCCTATTTTTTCTAGATGTAGGATAGATGCTGAAATAAATTCAGCATGACGACCGCATTAGAAAATCTATAATTCCAACAATCTTTCTAAATGATGATAGCCAATTCCAAAGTATTCCTTACTTGCTTTAATTTTCTGTAAAATATCTGCTTTCTTCTCTGTTCCATGCTCCTTGCCCTTTACCCCCACCACAAGCACATTTTTAGGTGTATGTGCATCCGAGATGAATTCGAAAACTTTGGTTTTATATCCGAAATATTCTAAGATCAGGGCACGGATTCCATCGGTAACCATTTCGGCCTGGCGTTCTAAAAAGATGCCATATTTAGTTAAAAACGAAACATCATTTTTTACTTTATGTTGCTCAATCTCTCTACGGATCTGTTTGTGGCAACAAGGCGCAACAACAATCAGTTCGGCATTGGCTTTAATCCCTTTAAAAATGGCATCGTCTGTAGCGGTGTCGCAGGCATGTAACGCAATTAAGAGATTCACATCATCAGCCTTGTAATCCTCAATCGTTCCCTGAACAAAGTTTAATTTATCGAAAGCAGATTTAACCGTAACCTGATTACACAAATTAACCATATCCTGCCTATATTCCACGCCTATAACTTCAGTTTCGAGCTTTAAAACCGAATGAAGATAATCGTAAAGCGCAAAAGTTAAATAACCTTTACCTGAACCCATATCAGCAACCTTTTTAATGGTTCCTTCTGGCAGCTCTTTAATTAAAGAACTTAAAATTTCGATATAATGGTTAATCTGGCGGAATTTATCCTGCGCATTTTTGAAAACCTTCCCTTCTGCATCGGTGATTTTCAATTCCGTTAAATAAGACTTCGCCTCTGGTTTAATCAACCTGGCTTTTTCTTTATCGTGGTTGACCGATGGCGCTGCTGAACTTGATGCTTTGCTTTCCCTAAAAACAATCTTGCCATTGTTCAGTTCCTCCAAAATCAGATCCTTTTCGGTGGTAAACAAAGTACCGATTTTAAAACCTTTTTCAAGATAATCGATAATCAAGCCTATTGCTTCATCAACTGCATAGTTTTTCACCACATCGCGGGTTTTATAGCGATAAGTAAAGGCCAGTTTATCTTCACGTTTAATCACCACTTTGCGGATAAGAATCTGCTTTAATGCTTCCTCTTCTCCTTTATAGTTCCCTAAAGATACCTTTACAAAACTTGCTGTATTTAGGCTTTCTTTTAAAGCTATGGTAAATTGTTCTATATATTCTAACACTGGCATCGATAATTTTAACAACAAAGATAATCAAGTTTATCCGGAGCAGAACATATCCGTGATAATGTAACAATAGAGCGACCATTTTAAGATTTATTTGATTAAAAACGGCTAATCCAGCGCTGACGTAATACGATTTAGAAATATGCATGGGCAATATTATCTATATTGATTCCAAAATAGCCGAACACTTTTATTTCAAAAAATTAAGCTTTAGATTAGATTATATAAAAATAGCTAACCACAATTCATGAGTGACTTTCAGATAAAAAAATCGCCTACCGTTTATGATGCCATTGTTGTTGGCTCAGGTGCGGGCGGTGGAATGGCTGCATATGTTCTGGCACATGCAGGTCAAAAGGTTTTAATGCTCGAAGCTGGTCAAAATTTCGATCCGCGATTAGATTCACATCAATTAAAATGGCCTTGGGAATCTCCCCGTCGTGGTGCAAGTACAACGCGTCCATTTGGTGATTTTGATGCTTCGTATGGAGGATGGGAATTAGAAGGCGAACCTTATACCCAGAAAAACAAAAGCGAATTCGAATGGTTCCGTTCGCGGATGCTCGGTGGCCGTACCAATCACTGGGGACGAATTTCTTTACGGATGGGTCCGGACGATTTTAAACCTAAAGATGGTTTAACCGATGCCTGGCCTATTACTTACGCAGATGTAAAACCGTTCTACGATAAAGTTGACCGTATGATCGGTATTTATGGAACGGCAGAAGGTTTAGAGAATGAGCCAGACGGAATCTTTATGAAACCGCCAAAACCAAGATTAAACGAACTTTTCATCAAAAAAGGTGCAGAAAAAGCGGGTGTAAAAGTAATTACCGGCCGTGGGTCTGTACTTACCGAAGCCTTACCTAATAACAACGACCGTGCACCTTGTTTCTACTGTGGTCAGTGCGGAAGAAGCTGTAAAGTGTATGGTGATTTTTCATCATCGTCATGTTTGGTGAATCCTGCAGTAAAAACAGGAAACCTTACTGTAATTACCGATGCCATGGTACGCGAAGTAATCACCGATAAAGACGGTACTGCAAAAGGAGTTTCTTACGTAAACCGTAAAGACCTGCAAGAATACCAGGTAAATGGCAAACTGGTTATTTTAGGTGCCAGTGCCTGTGAATCGGCCCGTATATTATTAAATTCAAAATCAGCTTCTCACCCAAATGGCCTGGCCAATAGTAGTGGCGTGGTTGGAAAATACCTGCACGATTCTACCGGAGCAAGTGTTTCGGGCTTTCTTCCACAGTTAATGGACAGAAAACGTTACAATGAAGATGGTTTGGGCAGTGTGCACATCTATTCGCCCTGGTGGTTAGATAATCGTAAACTAAACTTCCCGCGTGGTTACCATATCGAATATTGGGGTGGCATGGGTATGCCTGCATATGGCTTTGGCGGCGGTGTAGCCCAAATGAATGGAATGGTACCTGGCAGAGATGGAAAAATGAAAGAAGCGGGAGGTTATGGAAAATCGTTAAAGGATGATTATCGCCGTTTCTATGGAACTGGTGTTGGCATGGCTGGTCGTGGAACAGCAATTGCCAGAGAAGCCAACTACTGCGAAATTGATCCGAACACGGTGGATAAATATGGTATTCCGGTTTTAAGGTTTAACTACAAATGGGACAAAGATGAAATCCTACAAGCAAAACACATGCAAGAAACTTTCCTTTCGATAATGAAAGAAATGGGTGCGGTGGTTACTTCCGAAATTCAGGGCGCAGATACCAATTACGGTTTACTCAACCCCGGAAAAATTATTCACGAAGTTGGAACCATCCGCATGGGCGACGATCCTAAAAAATCGGCTTTGAATAAATATTGCCAGGCACACGACTGTAAAAACCTATTTGTGGTTGATGCGGGTCCGTTTGTTCAACAAGGTGATAAAAATGCCACCTGGACGATTTTAGCGCTTTCGATGCGTACAGCCGAATATATTTTAGCTCAAAAGAAAAAACAAAACATTTAAAGAATTACCATATGAATAGACGTGATTCCATAAAAGCATTAGGTTTAACAGCTGTTAGTACTGCGGTATTGTTAGAGGCCTGTAAACAACCTGAAACAAAAACAGAAGTAGCCGCACCTGAAGAAACCGCAAAGGAAGCCGGAAGAGAACAATGGGAAATAGACCGTGATAAGAAATTAAAAGCTGAAACCTTTTTCACTAAACATGAAATGGCTACCATTACAGTTCTTGCCGACATTATTATTCCTAAAGATGATGTATCGGGCAGTGCATCTGATGCTAAAGTGCCAGAATTTATCGAATTTATTGTAAAAGATATTCCTGAACATAAAGTACCGATGCGTGGCGGCCTGAAATGGCTGGATGTATATAGCTTTAATAAATTCCAAAAATCATTTGTTGAGGCATCAAAGGATCAACAAATTTCGATTGTAGATGAAATTGCATACCCTAAAAAAGCCAGACCGGAAATGCAGGCGGGTGTAACTTTTTTCAATAGAATGAGAAACTTAACAGCATCAGGTTTTTACACTACAGAAATTGGTGTAAAAGATATTGGTTATGTAGGCAATGCGCCAAACCAGTGGGCTGGTGTTCCAGCAGATGTACTGAAACAGTACGGAATGGAGAATGTGAAAGTATAATTGCAAAAAAAATCATCTTTGCGAGGCACGAAGCAGTCTTAATGCGCCAGCTAGTAGCGATCGTTGTAAGATTGCTTCGTCGTTCCTCCTCGCAATGACGACCGTTGTGAATTACGCGGTTTGTGAAGATTCCGAACCACAGTACATGGAAAATATAATCTTATACCAAAGAAGTCAAGTTTAAAAAACTTGACTTCTTTTATTTATTGTAATAAAGACCCTGAAACAAGTTCAGGGTGACGGCCAATAAAATATTACTCTACAATCAAAATCAAACCTTTTCCTTTTTCAACAGGAATAAATTTTCCATCAGGATAACTTCCCGAAGTTTGAAACTTGTCAATTGCAGGAGCTGCTATTTTTACTTTCCCGGCATCTAACCCCAGCTTCGCCCAATCGATAGTTAAATTAACCTTTATATCTGCTTCTGCCCAACTTGCCAATGAAATCATTGTTTTACCTTTTTGTTTATAAACAGTTGCCAATACTTTAGGGTTATCGGTTTTAACCGGACAGTTTTCGCTCCAGTAACCGATCATCTCAGATCCTTTTATGCCGAAATTATCCCAGGCTTTCCATAATGGTTTTGGGTCACTTTTGTCAGACCATCCCAAGCGGCTTGTCATGCCATAAATCATACCACGCCAAGGGTTTCCATCATCCTGTAACATCTCTCCCATTAATCCAAAAGGTATTCCGCTTACCTCTGTTAAAAAGAAATCGGGATTGTTTTTTTGGTAATCGAAATATTCGCCAAACCATAAACGGTTTAAATAAGGGAAATGTTCCAGGTATAAAATGGCACTATTGTTAAAGCCATCACTTTTATTGTATTGATTCGCAGAGTGCAAGTCGATAATCCCCGGGTGGTTATCCTGTGTCAATACACGTTTTATACGCTTCATGGTTACACGGTCAAATGCCACATCATCCAAGTATACACCATCAATCCCAACGTTGTTTACCAACCAATTCATTCCTTCTACGTAATAGTTGTGCCAACGGTTCATTCCGCTGTTAATTACGGCCGCGTCTTTTATTTCAGGAACAAACCAGGCAGCAATATAATTGGAATCTAAATGTTCCTGTAGCCAGCTAAAGCCTCCTCCTTTACCAGGAGAGTATACTTCAGTACCTAAACTCCTTAAAGCCGGCCACTCATATGCATGGTTAGAAAGTTCGCGAACCGTATTATAAATTTTAACTTTTAATCCTTTTGAGTGTGCTTTACCGATATAATCTTTCATCTTTTTCCATTCGATAAATGGATAATTGATCCAAGGGTTGATCGGCGTGGCATGGTGAATGTTCACCACCGTTGCACCTTTAGCTTTGATCGTATCTAAATCGCCATATTTATGGTAAAAACGATTGTCCCATTGAAAATCGGTGTTAAGTAAATGGAAAGGTGTGATCAGTAAATTGAAATTGTAGTATAACACATCACCCTTTTTCATGCTTCTAGCACCAGTAAAATTGTCGGCAAGCATCGAACTTCCTTTAACATTAATCTGGATGCCGCCTTTATTACCATTACCCCACGATTTAGGCAATAATAAGGGCTTTTGAAGATAGAAATTAGTATTAAGCGGGCGAACATAGTTTTCATCTCTTAAGTTGTAATACAGGCCTGCATTTACGTTCCCGATCCAAACGGCATCCTGGTTTTTACTCGCTACATCCCATTTCCATTTTACAGTATCTGGTCTAACACCACCTTTTTCACCTAGGCCCATCAAATATTTAGTAGAGCCCTTATCAAATGGGATATGAAAATCGACATTACTAAATTCAACATCCATTAACGCGGTTACCTTAACTACATAATGTACATAGCCATCAAACTCTAAAGCACCTTCTAAATCCATTCTCAGGTTTTCAGAAGTATTGGTGGCCGTCCACTTTACGGTTCCAGCTTCTTTACTGGTGATCTGAAAATTACTAGGTACAAATTTCTCCTGCGTTTTTGGCGTATTAAAAAAGTGAAAGTGGATAGGTTCTGCAAGGATATTATTAGGTTTTTCGCTATAAGCCGTCATCTCTGCATTAAAGAGCGTTTGAATCTGCTTAGGAAAACCATCGGTATTAATTTCGAACTTTCTACCTAAAAGCGAGATTACATTCCCATCAACTGTTAGTGGCGTATATGGTGCTACAACCGTATTCGCTTGTGCTAAAGTAGAATTTAGCCAGGTTAAGCGAGTCTGTTTATCTGGGGTTCCTACCCCAGCATCGGCCAAAACTTCGTTGCCTACTGTAATTTTGGCATCGATTACTTTCGATTTCCCATTGGCTTTAACTGTAAATTTTCCAGCATAAATACCTGCAGCAGTATTTTTAGGAATGTTGACCGTAATCCACATCGGCTGAATTTTGCCAGAGGCTACATTTACATTTTCGACCAAAGGTTTGTTATCATAACTTGTTCCATTGGTATTTAAGCAGTTAATGTATTTTGAAGAAATTACTTTTCCGGCTGAATTTTTTAAATCACCGAAGCTAACCACTACATTTTTCAGATCTTTTAAAGCAAATACGCCTAATTGAAAAGCATAGTTTTCACCTTTGCCAGCCGATCCTGTAAAAGTATTTGCAGCGCCTTTTTGCACCCAGCGATAAGGTAAATCGTTCTGCATTTTGATCGGAAACATTCTGTCCTCTGGAAAAACGACAAAAGCTTCTGAAGCATATTTGGCCTTTATTGCAGCCGTTTCTTTGCCAGTGGCAATTACTTCCATTGGGTAAAAAGAGTTGAAAGCATCGATAGACTGGATCTCTACAACAGATGTATTCACTTTAACCTGTTTTGCCGCCCTTAACCATGCCTGGTCAGCCTGTTTAGGCTTTAAGTAAACTCCTTTCGGATAATTACTTCTTCCCTCATTTTTATAAGCGAGGTAGTAAACATAATATTTTCCAGCTCCAGGTGCTTCGAAATAAATATCAGCACTTTCTCTTGTCAATTTATCTGTGCCCACTACCGAAACAGTTTTACCACTGGCATCTTGTACGATGATTCCTTTTAGTTCTGGATGTTCATCTCTCCGGCGCCAATCGATTTTAGCATGGGCAATTTGGCCTGTACCAGCAAACTGCACCACAACTCTATGGTTACCTAAAGAATCGGGATTCCAGTCATTGTTACCATTGGTGTATTTTAATGTTTGTGCATTAAGAGATAGCTGTCCGAAAAGACAGAGTAATAGAAAAAGCCTGAATTTCATTTCAAATTTGTTTTCGGCTAATTTATAGATACCTAGCTAAAATAAAGCTATGTAATGAAAAAATGAGACAAACGTTTGATTTATTTGGTTCAATAGTTCAATAGTTCATTGGTCAATAGTTCATTAGTGGCTATCATGTGCCTAATGGAGTTATGCCATAGATTCATAGTGGTGTCAGATGTTGCCATCTGACACATAGAAGAAATTCTTAAGATCTAATTTATTTTTAACAAACTGTCAGATGGTAACATCTGACGCCACAGAATAACATCTGACAGCACAAAACGGCACAAAAAAAGTCCTGCTCTTTCGAACAGGACTTTTTTAATCTTAAGGTGAATAAAATTATTCTCCTTTTGGTTCTTCAGTAGCAGGAGCTTCTTCAGCAGGCGCAACTTCTTCAGCAACTTCAGCTTTCGCTTCAGCAGCTTTAGGTGCAGCAGTAGCTTTACTTCTACCACGACGAGTTGTTTTCTTCTCTTCTTTAACCTCTGCATCTTTACCGTAAACTGTATTATAGTCTACCAATTCAATTAAAGCCATTTCAGCGTTATCACCTAAACGGTTGTTTAATTTAATGATACGAGTGTAACCACCTGGACGGTTTGCAACTTTCTCAGCAATTTCGCGGAATAAGATTGTTACTACTTCTTTATCTTGTAAATAAGCAAATACTGTACGACGTGAGTGAGTAGTATCATTTTTTGATTTAGTGATAATTGGCTCAACATAAGTACGTAAAGCTTTAGCTTTAGCTAAAGTTGTTGTAATTCTTTTGTGCAAAATAAGTGATGAAGCCATGTTAGCTAACATCGCCTTTCTGTGGCTTGCGGTTCTACCTAAGTGGTTTACTTTTTTACCGTGTCTCATTGTTTTTTAATTGAGTGTATACCGTCTCGTTGCAATTAAGCTGAGGGAATTATACACTGTGAAATAATAATTTATTCAGCGCTAAGCGCATGGCGCAATGCGTTTATTCTTCGTCTAATTTAAATTTAGACAGGTTCATACCAAATGATAAACCTTTTGATTTTACTAATTCTTGGATCTCTGTTAAAGATTTTTTACCGAAGTTTCTGAATTTTAACATATCAGCAACATCGTAAGAAACTAAATCAGCTAAAGTACGGATATCAGCAGCTTTTAAGCAGTTTAATGCTCTAACTGAAAGATCCATGTCTACCAATTCAGTTTTAAGGATTTTACGCATGTGTAAAATTTCCTCATCAACTTCTTTAGTTTCTTCTTTAGCTTGAGATTCTAATACTAAATTCTCATCAGAGAATAACATAAAGTGTTGGATAAGGATCTTAGCCGCTTCTTTTAATGCTTCTTCTGGATGAATTGAACCGTCAGTAGAGATATCTAAAACCAATTTTTCATAATCCGTTTTTTGCTCAACACGAAAGTTTTCGATCGTGTATTTTACATTTTTCATTGGAGTATAAATCGAATCGATTGCGATTACACCTACAACAGCATCAGCAACTTTATTTTCTTCAGCAGGTACATAACCACGTCCTTTATTGATGGTTAATTCCACTTCCAAAGTAACAGATTTATCCATATTGCAAATTACATGCTCAGGATTTAAAACTGTAAAGTTGTTAGAGAATTTAGTGATATCACCAGCTTTAAACTGATCTTGACCATTAACGATGATGAAAACTTTTTCAGAATCACCTGAATCACCTGTTTTCTTAAAACGAACTTGTTTTAAGTTTAAGATAATATCAGTTAAATCTTCTACAACACCTTTCATGGTAGAAAACTCGTGAGATACGCCTGAAAAACGAATAGTAGTAATAGCATAACCTTCTAATGAAGAAAGTAAAATTCTTCTTAAGGCATTACCAATTGTTACACCGAAACCGGGCTCTAAAGGACGAAATTCAAATGTGCCATCGAAATCGGTTGATTTCTGCATGATCACTTTGTCTGGTTTCTGAAATGCTAAAATTGCCATTTATAATTTTTTAAATTCGTTATTGAATATATAGTAACATGAAAAAAGTTAATTACCCTTCTGAGGTAATTAACTAGTTCATTTATTACTTTGAGTACAACTCGATGATTAAGTTTTCCTTGATGTTTTCAGGAATCTCATCACGTTGAGGGTAGGTTAAGAATTTACCAGTTAATTCACTAGCGTTCCACTCTAACCAAGCAAACTTATTAATAGTTCTACCTGCAACTGAGTTACTAATTGATTCTAAAGATTTAGATTTCTCACGAACAGCAACCACATCACCAGCTTTTAACTGATATGAAGGGATATTTACAACTTCACCATTCACGGTAACGTGTTTATGGCTAACTAACTGGCGTGCACCAGAACGGGTTGTTGAAATACCTAAACGGTAAACTGTGTTATCTAAACGTGCTTCTAATAACTGAAGTAAGTTATCACCGGTAATACCAGCACGAGAAGATGCTTTTTTAAACAAGTTACTGAATTGTTTTTCTAATACACCATAAGTATATTTTACTTTTTGTTTCTCCATTAACTGGATAGCATATTCAGATTGTTTTCCTCTTCTTTTTGATGAGCCATGTTGCCCAGGAGGATAATTTTTTCTGTCTAACACCTTATCAGGACCGAAGATTGGTTCTCTGAATTTACGGGCGATTTTTGATTTTGGGCCTGTATATCTTGCCATTTTTTTTTCTGTTTTAAAGTATCGTCAGATCTGTAACCTGAGATTCTTAGCTTTAAAATTAATTAAACTCTTCTCTTTTTAGGAGGACGACATCCGTTGTGAGGAAGTGGAGTAATATCTTTAATAGATGTTACTTCGATACCTGCTACTTGCAAAGTTCTGATTGCAGATTCACGACCTGAACCCGGACCTTTTACAAATACTTCAACTTTACGCAAACCTAAATCAAACGCAACTTTACCACAATCTGAAGCTGCTTGACCAGCCGCATATGGTGTGTTCTTTTTAGAACCTTTAAAGCCCATTTTACCAGCAGAAGACCATGAAATAGTCTGTCCATTGTTGTTTGTTAAGGTAACGATAATGTTGTTGAAGGTAGCATTGATATGCGCCTGACCAACAGACTCAATTACAACGATACGTTTTTTTGTTACTTTTTTACTCTTAGCCATTTTATCTTTTAGATTTTAGATATGAGACTTGAGATATGAGACTTTCTCTACCCCGACACTCAGTATCCTACTTTTTATCTTTTATTCCAGATTTGAGCAGATTTTAAAGATATGGTGCTCACATCTAAAATCTCATATCTCATATCTATCTATTACTTAGTAGCTTTTTTCTTGTTAGCAACTGTTTTTCTCTTACCCTTACGAGTACGTGAGTTGTTTTTAGTACGCTGACCACGAGAAGGTAAACCTTTTCTGTGACGTAAACCACGGTAACAACCAATATCCATTAAACGTTTGATGTTTAACTGAACCTCTGAGCGTAAAGCACCTTCTACTTTAATCTCATCGTTAATCATTGTACGGATAGCTGATAACTCATCATCAGACCAGTCTTGTACTTTTTTGTTCAAGTCGATACCTGCTGTAGTTAATATACGTTGTGCAGTTGTTCTGCCAATTCCGTAGATATACGTTAAACCGATCTCTCCTCTTTTGTTTCTTGGTAAATCAATACCTGAAATCCTTGCCATATTTATTTATTTTTTGAGTAACTCCGAACGGCGGGCCACCGTTGTGCGGTTCATTACAATATTTTTAATTACCCTTGACGTTGCTTGTATTTAGGATTTTTCTTGTTGATTACGTAAAGTTTACCTTTACGGCGAATAATCTTACAATCAGCGCTACGTTTTTTAATTGATGATCTAACTTTCATTTTATTTGTATCTATAAGTAATGCGTCCCTTTGTTAAATCATAAGGAGACATTTCCAATTTAACTTTATCTCCAGGAAGAATTTTGATGTAGTGCATCCTCATCTTACCTGAAATATGCGCAATAATCTCATGCCCGTTCTCGAGTTCTACCCGGAACATCGCATTGGATAATGCTTCTCTTATTACTCCGTCTTGTTCAATTGAGGCTTGTTTAGCCATATTTTATTGATTGTTACTTAATTAGCTGCTTCTAAACAGGGTTGCAAAATTAAATAAAAAATTTTAATTATTTATTTTTTTTGTTGTAAAACTTCTTCTATTATAGAAAACGTTGATAAAACATCTGCTTTGCCCTTTTTTACGGCTACTGTGTGTTCAAAATGTGCCGATGGTTTATTGTCTTTACTGGTTACCGTCCATCCATCGTTATGGAATTTAACACCGGCTACGCCTGCATTGATCATGGGTTCTATCGCAATTACCATTCCTTCTTCAAGTTTTGGCCCTGCACCACGTTTCCCATAATTCGGAACTTCTGGTTTCTCATGAAGTTTTACACCAACACCGTGCCCAACAAGCTCTCTTACTACACCAAATCCATTAGCTTCTGCATACTGCTGAACAGCGAAACCGATATCACCGATACGCATACCAACAACAGCTTTTTCTATCCCCAATTCCAGGCAACGTTTAGTAACCTCAATCAATTTCTGTTTTTCGGCATCAATTTCCCCGATAGAGAAAGTATAGGCCGAATCGCCAAAATAATTGTTTTTAATAACCCCACAATCAACTGAAATTAAGTCGCCCTCCTGGATTACGTATTCGCTTGGAAAACCATGAACAACCTGTTCATTTGGCGAAATACATAAAGAATTAGGGAAACCATTATAGTTTAAAAATGCCGGAATCGCTCCATGGTCACTTATAAACTCGTAGGCTAGTTTATCTAACTGAATAGTAGTCATGCCTGCTTTTATCACCTTGGCCACTTCGGCCAAAGTTTTAGAAACAAGCATGGAACTTTCTCTTATTAACTCGATCTCCTCAAGAGATTTGTAATAAATTTTAGACATTCGTTACACTACAACGCTGCGTTGCTACTTGCAGCAGGAACACCTGTTCTGCCAGTAACTCTACCCGTTTTCATCAAACCATCGTAATGGCGCATCAATAAATAACTTTCGATCTGCTGTAAAGTATCCAATACAACACCAACTAAAATCAATAAAGAAGTACCACCGAAGAAGTGCGCAAACTCTTGTTTAATGCCGAACTTAACCGCTAACGAAGGTAAAATAGCAATGATCGCTAAAAATACTGCACCTGGGAAAGTGATTTTAGAAATTACATCATCAATAAAAGTTGATGTTGCAAAACCCGGTTTAACACCTGGGATAAAACCACCGTTTTTCTTCATATCATCACTCATTTGAGTTGGATTAACTGTAATTGCAGTATAGAAGAAAGTAAATGCGATAATTAAAAATGCGAACGTTAAGCTATAAGCCAACGAAGTTGTGTTACTGAACTGGATTAACCAAGAACCTTGTAATGAAGGAACAAACTGCATTAAAGCACCTGGAATAAACATTAACGCCTGAGCGAAAATGATCGGCATAACACCAGCAGCATTTACCTTTAAAGGAATGTACTGACGGACACCACCAAACTGGCGGTTACCAACTATTTTCTTTGCGTACTGTACAGGTACTTTACGTACACCTTGAACAATTAAAATGGTAAACATTACCACAGCAAATAATGCAACGATCTCTAAAACCAATGCCACCGGGCCTCCACCTTCACTAGATGAGCCTACACGTGCACTAAATTCTTGAGAAATTGCAACTGGTAAACGGGCAATAATACCAACCATAATGATTAGTGATGTACCGTTACCAATACCTTTATCAGTAATTTTTTCGCCCAACCACATTACAAATAATGTACCTGCTGTTAATACAAACGTAGATAACACTAAGAATAAAGTATTTGGCAATAAAATAGCTTCTGCGGGAACTTGCGTTTTAACGTAACCAACAGATTGAACGATTGTGATCGCTACCGTTAGGTAACGGGTAATCTGGTTCATTTTCTTTCTACCACTTTCGCCCTCTTTCTGCATTTTTTGGAAAGAAGGAACAGCAATACCCAATAGTTGCACCACAATCGATGCAGAGATATAAGGCATTACCCCCAACGCTAAAATAGACACACGAGAGAAAGAACCTCCGGCAAACATATCTAGTAAGCCTAAGATTCCTGATTTTTCGTTATTGCCTAAAGCAGTTGGATCTACACCTGGTAAAACCACGTGAGATACGAAACGGTATACCAAAAGAATTAAGAGCGTAAACAATATACGCTCTTTTAATTCCTGAATTTTCCAGATATTACTTAAAGTAGTAAATAGCTTCTTCATTTAATAATTACAATTTTACAATAGAACCACCTGCGGCTTCAATAGCTTTTTGTGCGGTTGCAGAGAACGCATGTGCTGTAATTTCTAGCTTTGCTTTAACTTCACCACGACCTAAAATTTTAACTAAGTCATTTTTAGAAGCTAAACCATGTGCTTGTAAAGCAGCGAAATCGATAGTTGTTAAGCTGTGTTTTTCAGCTAAAGCTTGTAAAACATCTAAGTTTACGCCAACATATTCTGTACGGTTGATTGGTTTGAAACCAACTTTAGGCACACGACGTTGTAAAGGCATTTGACCACCTTCGAAACCGATTTTGGTTTTGTGACCTGAACGAGAACCCGCACCTTTGTGACCACGAGTTGAAGTACCGCCACGACCAGAACCTGTACCACGACCAATTCTTTTGCTGTTTTTTGTAGAACCTACTGCAGGTTTTAAATTACTTAAATTCATTTTTTTGAATTTGTGTTGCCCTTCGCTTTCACTAAACAGGTACAACGATTAAACATATATAAAGGTAGTACGGCTTTTACCCATACTACCTTTAAAACTTTTACTAGATTGCTTCGATTGCTACCAAATGGTTCACTTTGCGAACCATACCGATAATTTGCGGAGTAGCTTCAACCTCAACACTTTGGTTCATTTTAGATAAACCCAAAGCCTGAACGGTTCTTTTTTGGCGCTCGCTTCTGTCGATAACGCTTTTTACTTGTGTTATTTTGATCTTAGCCATGATATTATCCGTTAAATACTTTGTTTAAATCTATACCACGAGTTTGAGCTACTGTATAAGCATCACGCATTTTAGTTAATGCATCAACAGTTGCTTTTACTACGTTGTGTGGGTTAGATGATCCTTTAGATTTTGCCAATACGTTATGCACGCCAGCACTCTCTAATACAGCACGCATCGCACCACCAGCAATTACTCCGGTACCTACTGCAGCTGGTTTGATTAAAACAAAACCACCTGAGAATTTACCGATTTGCTCGTGAGGAACAGTACCGTTTAAAATTGGAACTTTTACCAAGTTCTTTTTAGCATCATCCACACCTTTAGCGATTGCTTCAGTTACCTCTTTCGCTTTACCTAAACCGAAACCAACAACACCGTTTTCATCACCTACAACAACAATTGCTGAGAAGCTGAAAGTACGGCCACCTTTGGTTACTTTGGCAACGCGTTGTATACTAACCAAACGATCCTTTAATTCGATATCGGTGGTTTTTACTCTTTTTATATTAATAGTTGACATCTTACTTTTTCTTCAGATTAAAATACTAAACCAGCTTCGCGGGCACCCTCTGCCAACGATTTTACACGACCGTGGTATAAATAGCCATTTCTATCGAAAACAACTTCTTTAACACCTGCAGCGATTGCTTTTTCGGCAACTAATTTGCCTACTGCAACCGACTGATCGCTTTTGTTTCCAGTACCAGTAAAATCTTTCGATAATGATGATGCTGATGCTATTGTTTTACCGGTTACATCGTTAATTACCTGCGCATAAATCCCTTTATTGCTTCTATATACAGATAACCTTGGACGTTCTTCCGAACCGGTAAGTCTTTTTCTGATCCCTTTTTTAATACGATCTCTTCTTGATAATTTTTTACCTGCCATGATTACTATTTTTTAGATGCTGATTTACCTGCTTTTCTTCTTAACACTTCACCTACAAACTTGATACCTTTACCTTTATATGGCTCTGGTGCACGTAACGAACGGATTTTCGCTGCTACTTGACCGATCAATTGTTTGTCAATACTTTCTAAAATGATTTTAGGAGTCTGACCTTTTTCTGAAGATGTAGTTACTTTAATCTCTTCTGGTAACTGGAATACATAGTGGTGAGAATAACCTAAAACTAGATCTAGTGTGTTACCTTGGTTTGTAGCACGGTAACCAACACCTACTAATTCTTGAGTTAATTTATAACCTTCTGTAACACCAACAACCATGTTGTTAAGCAATGAGCGATATAAACCGTGTAATGCTTTGTGTTTCTTTTGTTCTGAAGGACGTTGAACTGTTAAAATTCCGTCTTCCTGACTTACAGTGATATCTGAATCTACTGCTTGTGTTAATTCACCTTTAGGACCTTTTACACTTACTACGTTATCTTTTGATACGGTAATTGTAACACCTGCAGGGATTGTAATTGGGGCTTTTCCTATTCTTGACATTGTGCTGTTCTCCTAATATTAATAAACGTGACACAATACCTCACCACCAATGTTTAATTTGGCTGCTTCTTTATCGGTCATTACACCTTTAGAAGTAGATAAGATTGCGATACCTAAACCGTTTAATACTCTTGGCATATTTTCAACACCAGCATAGTTTCTCAAACCTGGTTTACTTACTCGCACTAATGTACGAATAGCAGGAACTTTAGTAATTGGATTGTATTTCAAAGCAATTTTAATTGTGCCTTGAACTGTAGTATCTTCAAACTTGTAGTTCGCGATGTAACCTTTGTCAAAAAGAACTTTAGTAATTTCTTTTTTAAGGTTTGATGCAGGAATTTCTACAACACGGTGGTTGGCCTTAATGGCATTCCTTACTCTTGTTAAATAATCTGCTATTGGATCTGTATTCATTTTTTATTGTTTTTGATAGTGGTTTCCTTCTGCTACCCAGCTGTGGGACCTGCTACCGGTTAAAATTCTTTTAAAAGCAAAAAGACTAAAGCACAAAGACTAAAGCGACATGTATCGCTTTAGACTTTGAGCTTTCAGCTTTAAGCTATATTACCAAGATGCTTTTTTAACACCTGGTATTTTACCGTCTAGTGCCATCTGGCGGAATGTTACCCTTGAAATACCAAAGGTACGCATATATCCACGAGGACGACCAGTTAATTTACAACGGTTGTGTAAACGTACTGGAGATGAGTTTTTAGGTAATTTATCTAAACCCTCGAAATCTCCTGCAGCTTTTAATACTGCACGTTTTTCAGCGTATCTAGCTACCAATTTTTGGCGCTTAACTTCGCGTGCTTTTACACCTTCTTTTGCCATTATTCTGCTGTTTTTTGATTTTTAAATGGTAATCCGAATTGTTTCAATAACTCAAGAGCCTCAACGTCAGATTTTGCCGAAGTTACGAAAGTTATATCCATACCTAAAATTTTATTGATTTTATCGATATTAATCTCAGGGAAGATGATTTGCTCAGTAACACCTAATGTATAGTTACCTTTTCCATCAAATCCTTTATCATTAATACCTTTGAAATCGCGGATACGAGGCAAAGCTACAGAGATCAAACGATCTAAGAACTCGTACATGTTGTTATCGCGTAATGTAACACGTACACCTACTGGCATACCTTTACGTAATTTAAAGTTAGAGATATCTTTCTTTGAATTAGCCGGAACCGCTTGTTGACCAGTAATGGTAGTCAACTCAACGATAGTGGTATCCATAATTTTCTTATCAGTAACAGAAAAACGACCAACACCCTGATTGATACAGATTTTTTCCAATTTAGGAACCTGCATTACAGTTTTGTACTGAAATTTTTCTTTTAGTGCATTTACAACTTCTTCTTTGTATTTGCTTTTTAATCTAGGTGTAGCCATTATTTAATCTCCTCTCCTGAAATTTTAGCAACTCTAACTAATTTACCATCTGCGTTAAGTTTACGACCTACGCGGGTAGCTTTACCAGATTTTGGATCAACCAACATCAAGTTAGAAATGTGAAGAGCAGCTTCTTTTTTAATAATACCACCGTTTGGATTAGCAGCATTTGGTTTAGTATGTTTAGATACTAAGTTAATGCCTTCCACAATGGCTCTGTTTTTATCTATAAGTACTGAAAGTACTTTTCCTTGTTGACCTTTTGAATCGCCAGCAATGACTTTAACTAAATCTCCTGTGCGGATTTTAAGTTTTGATGGTGTATTTACTTTGTTTCCCATTTTATAATACCTCCGGTGCTAATGATACAATTTTCATGAATTGTTTTTCACGTAGTTCTCTCGCAACCGGGCCAAAGATACGTGTACCTCTTGGCTCATCCTGTGCGTTCAATAATACAGCAGCATTATCGTCAAAACGGATATAAGAACCATCTTTACGACGGATTTCTTTTTTAGTTCTTACAACAACTGCTTTAGAAACTGTACCTTTTTTAATGTTACCAGAAGGTAACGCGCTTTTTACGGTAACAACTACTTTATCACCAATTGAAGCATAACGTTTGCCGGTTCCACCTAGCACGCGAATTACTAATACTTCTTTTGCGCCGCTGTTATCAGCAACGTTTAATCTCGATTCCTGTTGTACCATCTTATTTAGCTCTTTCTAAAATTTGTACCAATCTCCAGTTCTTGTTTTTACTCAAAGGACGAGTTTCCATAATTAATACTGTATCACCGATACCGCATTCGTTTTTCTCGTCGTGAGCCATAAATTTGGTAGTTTTCTTTACGAACTTACCATAAATCGGGTGTTTTACTTTACGTTCCACGCTCACTACAACAGATTTATCCATCTTGTTGCTTACCACTAACCCGGTTCTTGTTTTTCTTAATTGTCTTTCCATGTCGACTCTCAAATTATTTAGTTTCAGTAGCTGACTCAGTGTTTTTCACTTTAGTCAACTCAGTGTTTAAACGGGCTATGTCTTTCCTTACTTTTGCAATGCGTGAAGGATTTTCGATAGCTGAAATAGTGTGAGCGAACTTCAATTTTGATAAGTTCTCTTTTTCTTCCGCAATCTTAGCTACTAATTCTTCTTTTGAAAGCCCTGTGATTTCTGAATTTTTCATTTTTCTTTTTCTTTTACGTTGAGTGTAGCGGTTATAATAAACAAGTATTTACAACATTCACCTCAACACTTTACTATGCTTCTACGTAATCTCTACGTACTACGAATTTGGTTTGGATCGGTAATTTCTGAGCTGCTAAACGCAATGCTTCTTTAGCAACTTCTAAAGGCACACCTTCAGCTTCGAAAATTACACGTCCTGGTCTTACAACTGCTACCCAATACTCAGGAGCACCTTTACCTTTACCCATACGTACCTCAGCAGGTTTTTTAGTTACCGGTTTGTCCGGGAAGATCCTGATCCATACTTGGCCTTCACGTTTCATGAAACGAGTTACGGCAATACGGGCAGCCTCTATCTGACGACTTGTGATCCAAGTAGCTTCTAGAGATTTGATACCGAAAGATCCGAATGCTAACTCAGCTCCACGAGAAGCTAAACCCTTCATTCTGCCTTTTTGCATCTTCCTGAACTTCGTTCTTTTTGGCTGTAACATTTTATTTTGTTCTAATCGTTAAACGATGTTAATAAATCAATTATTTACGAGGACCTCTGTTAGCGCCTGCGCCACCACCTCTGTTTGCACCACCTTGGCCTGGACCACGACCACCGCCTTGGTTTCCACCACGTCTGTCGTTACCACCGCCACGGTTATCTCTTCCACCACCACGGTTATCTCTTCCACCAAAAGCTGGTTTATCTGATGCGCCTTTTGGACCGTTGTTTGTTGCACCAATGTTTGGAGACAAATCACGTTTTCCATAAACCTCACCTTTACAGATCCAAACTTTAACACCTATTTTACCATAAGTAGTTAAGGCTTCAGCTAAAGCGTAGTCGATATCAGCACGGAATGTATGCAAAGGCACTCTTCCTTCTTTGTACTGCTCAGTACGTGCCATCTCAGCACCACCTAAACGACCAGAAGTCATGATTTTGATACCTTCAGCACCCATACGCATGGTTGATGCGATAGAAGATTTCATTGCTCTACGGAATGAGATCCTTGCTTCTAATTGTTTTGCAACACCTTCTGCAACTAATTGTGCATCAAGCTCTGGGCGTTTAATTTCGAAGATGTTAATTTGAATTTCCTTTTTAGTTAATTTCTTTAACTCTTCTTTAATTTTATCAACCTCAGCACCTGCTTTACCGATTACGATACCTGGACGAGCTGTGTGGATAGTTACCGTGATACGTTTTAACGTACGCTCGATTACTACTTTTGCAACACCGCCTTTAGCGATACGGGCAGAAAGGTATTTTCTTATTTTCTCATCTTCAACTAATTTATCGGAGTAGTTGTTGCCACCGAACCAGTTAGAATCCCATCCTTTGATGATACCTAACCTGTTACCTATTGGATTTGCTTTTTGTCCCATTTCCTAAAATTAGTTTTGAGTTGTTTCTGTACTTTTACTATCTACAATCAGCGTTACGTGGTTAGAACGTTTACGAATTCTATATCCACGGCCTTGAGGAGCTGGACGTAAGCGTTTCAACTGACGGCCACCATCAACCATAACTGTTTTTACAAAAAGTTGGTTTTCTTCAGGGCGAGCACCTTCATTTTTAGATTCCCAGTTTTTGATAGCAGATAATAATAATTTCTCAACTCTTATTGCTGCTTCTTTATTGGTAAACTTTAAAATGCTTAATGCTTTTTCTACACGTTCACCTCTGATAAGATCTACAACCAAACGCATCTTACGCGGTGAGGTTGGACAATTGTTTAATTTTGCTATTGCTTCCATTGTCTAATTATTTTTTCTTTTCAGCGTGTCCTCTGAATGTTCTGGTTGGAGCAAATTCTCCCAACTTGTGACCAACCATGTTTTCTGTTACGTACACAGGGATAAATTTATTTCCGTTGTGTACAGCAAATGTATGATTCACGAAATCTGGTGATATCATTGATCTGCGAGACCAAGTTTTGATTACAGACTTTTTGCCTGAATCATTCATAGAGTTTACTTTTTTCTCTACGTTATGGTCAATATAAGGTCCTTTTTTTATCGAACGAGCCATTATTTCTTCCTTCTCTCTATGATGTAACGATTAGAATATTTTTTAAGTTCTCTGGTTTTGAAGCCTTTAGCTAAAACACCATTTCTTGAACGTGGGTGACCACCTGATGATCTACCTTCACCACCACCCATTGGGTGATCGACAGGGTTCATCGCTACCGGTCTAGTTCTCGGACGACGGCCCAACCAACGTTTACGACCAGCTTTACCTAATACTTCGTTTGCATGATCTGAGTTAGATACAGCACCGATAGTAGCAAGACAAGTAGTCAAGATTAAACGGGTTTCGCCTGAAGGCATTTTTAAAGTAGCATATTTACCATCGCGGGCAGCTAATTGTGCGTAAGCACCTGCACTACGAGCTAATTGTGCTCCTTTTCCAGGATGGATCTCTACGTTGTGTACGATAGAACCTAATGGAATGTTCGATAATTTTAAAGTGTTACCTACTTCTGGTGCTGCTTTGTCGCCCGATAATAATACCGAACCAACTTGCAATCCTTCAGGAGCGATGATATAACGCTTCTCGCCATCTGCATAGTGTAATAATGCGATGCGGGCAGTACGGTTTGGATCGTATTCAACAGTAGCTACTGTTGCAGGAATATCGAATTTATCGCGTTTGAAGTCGATTAAACGATATGATTTTTTGTGACCACCGCCCATGTAGCGCATAGTCATTTTTCCTGTGTTGTTACGTCCACCAGACTTTTTTGATGATACAACCAATGATTTTTCGGGCTTGGTTGCTGTAATCTCCGTAAAACTAGCACCAACTCTGAAGCGGGTACCTGGAGTAACTGGTTTAAATTTTCTTAAGCCCATAGTTATAATGAATTATTAAATTAAAGGGTTGCGTAATAATCTATTGTTTCGCCGTCTTTTAACGTTACGATTGCTTTTTTGTATTTCGGGCTACGGCCAGATACAAAACCTGCTTTAGTGTAACGAGATTTAGCTTTTCCATCAACAACCATTGTGTTAACTGCAACGATGGTTACACCGTACAATTTCTCAATTGCTTGTTTAATCTGGATTTTGTTAGCCTTGTGGTTAACGCTAAATGTGAAACGGTTAGATTTCTCAGTTAAAGCTGAAGCTTTTTCGGTTAATATTGGTTTTTTTAAAATTTCCATATTATTTGGCAAACGCCTCCTCCAAAGTTTTAACAGAATCAGCAGTTAACACAAGTACACCAGCGTTTAATACATCATAAGTATTTAAATCTGCTGCCGAGATTACTTTAGTTTTCTGAATGTTTCTGCTTGATAAATAGATATTATTATTTTGCGCAGGTAAAACCAATAAAGTTTTTTGAGTACCTACGTTTAACGCAGCCAATAAACTTGTATAGTTTTTAGTTTTAGCTGTATCGAAGTTGAAATCTTCTAAAACTACCACGTTGTTATCTTTTGCTTTATAAGCTAAAGCAGATTTACGTGCTAATGATTTTAATTTCTTGTTCAATTTAAAGCTATAATCACGTGGCTGAGGACCGAAAACACGACCACCACCGTTAAATAACGGAGATTTAATGCTACCAGCACGGGCACCACCTGTACCTTTTTGTTTGTATAGTTTACGAGTTGAACCAGCAATCTCATTACGTTGTTTAGATTTGTGAGTACCTTGACGTTGGTTAGCCAAATACTGTTTTACATCTAAATAAATCGCGTGGTCGTTAGGCTCGATACCAAATACCGATTCAGGAAGTTGCACCTTGGCACCTGTTTCTTTACCTGAAATGTTTAATACTTTAACTTCCATCTGATTACTTGTCTAAGATTACGTAAGAACCTTTAGCTCCTGGAATGGAACCACTAACTACTAATAAGTTTTGCTCAGCATAAACTTTCAAAACTTGTAAGTTCTGAACTTTTACCCTGTCTCCACCTGTTCTTCCAGCCATGCGCATTCCTTTGAATACACGTGAAGGGAATGACGATGCTCCCAATGAACCTGGGGCACGTAAACGGTTATGCTGACCGTGAGTCTGCATACCAACACCGGCAAATCCGTGGCGTTTTACAACACCTTGAAAACCTTTACCTTTTGAGGTACCTACAACATCAACAAAATCGCCTTCTGCGAAAGAATCAACCGTTACTACATCACCTAAATTAAGTGAAGTTGTAAACGAATCAAATTCTACCAGCTTGCGTTTCGGAGTTGTGTTTGCTTTCGCGAAATGGCCTTTCAATGGTTGAGTTGTGTTTTTCTCTTTTTTCTCATCGTAACCCAACTGGATTGATGAATAACCATCTACTTCTTCGGTTTTTACCTGTGTAACTACACAAGGTCCAGCCTCGATTACCGTACAAGGAATGTTTCTTCCTTCGGCATCAAAGATACTGGTCATTCCTACTTTTTTTCCAATAATTCCTGACATTTTATCTTTTCTTTTTAACACCCATCGAAGCAGTAGGGCTTCGTTCAAGGTGGTTGTACATCCCCCGAAAGGGACGGCAAAGATAGGCAAGAAATATTAATTTTCAAATAGTTAGCCAAATATTTTTTCAAATAAATTGCTGATATGATGGGATTTAACTAAAAAAGAGATGTTAATGTGCCAAACCGCCATTTAAACTGATGGTTATAATGGCCAAAATGATAAATCCGATGAGTACATATAGGTAATCTCGCTCGATTAAAAAGCTGAAAATAGCAAAAACAATACGTGCAATTGGCGTAAAAATGAGCATCAGGATACCAAATTGCACAATGGCATCGCCCTGAAAAGTAGATACCCCCTTAAATATGGCCACTATAGAAGAAAACTTGCTCAGCTCGGGTTTAAAAACTTTATAGTCGGTAATGGCTCCACTATTATGGATTAGAAAAATGGCACCACCTATTAATACAATGCTCATCGAAATAATTACACCCGCACGCAGAAGCGTACCCAAAATTACCTGAATATCCTTATCGTTTAGGTTTTCTTTTCCTGTTGTACGCATTATAATCCGCTTATTCCTTTATAAATCATCTGTAATGCCAAGAATACAACAACTACGGCAAATATCATTTTGAGCTTATCGGTTTTGGCTCTTAACAAAATTTTTGAGCCAATAGTTGCGCCAGTTAAAACGCCGATACATACTGGCATGGCAATGCCCGGATCGATCTGGCCACGATGTAAGTAAACCACCGCACTGGCAGCAGCAGTAACCCCCATCATAAAATTACTGGTTGTTGTTGATACCTTAAATGGCAAACGCATAATGTTATCCATCGCGATTACTTTTAATGCCCCACTCCCAATACCGAGCAAACCCGATAATGTTCCGGCAAAAAGCATCATTAAAAAACCTCCCGGAACATGTTTTACCGCATATGGATGATCTACACCTTTATCTGGATAAGATCCATTGAGTTTAAAAAAATTGGCCCATTTATCGGTATTATCTAAAGTAGTATGATCTACCTTTTTCTTTAGCGTCATGATGGCCGAAAAAATCAGGATACAGCCAAATAGAATAGCAATATAATTGGCATTGAGATAAACGGCTACAATTGCACCGCACACCGCACCTATTGTGGTAGCGATTTCTAAAAACATTCCAATTCGGATATTGGTAATCCCTTCTTTTACATAAGCTGCTGCCGAACCCGAAGAGGTTGCAATAACAGAAACAATTGATGCACCTATAGCATAATGGATATCAACCCCTAAAGCTAAAGTGAGCAATGGAATAATAATTACTCCCCCACCCAAGCCCGTCAGCGAACCCAATAATCCGGCTAAAAAAGCACCTAATAAAATGATAATGGTAAACAGCAATACCGACATGCGGGCAAATATAATGCACTCTTTTTGGGTAAACGAAGAATTAAGGGAATAAAATAAAGTCTATATGTTATATGGATAAATAGAATTTTGAAGCAATGATTGAATGAGTGAATATAGCATCTGCTCATTCAATCATTCTCTCATTCAAAATTCAATCATTAACTATGACTTGTAATAAAGTTTACTTTCCTTATTCAAATCAACACCCCGAAAACTTTCAAGTACTTCGAAAGCAATTTGCCGAACAGTTTCGGGTATTGGGTCGATAGTTGATTTGTTGCCTTCGGCATCTTTAACCGTCCAGCCTGAAGTATTTAGCACCAAAGGCTCAGTACTGGCTAATGATTTAATTATTTTAGCCCTCGTAAAAGCAATCCCGTCCGAATCAACAATCACTTTTTTATTGTTCCACCAGTTTTCTTGCGATACCCTTATTAAAACAGAACGGTCTAACCCAGCAACATACGCCCATCCCTTTCCAGTACGATGTGCCAGTTTCAACAAGCCGATAAAATTAGTAAGGCTCTTGAAATCATAAATCTCCGAACTGCAATACATATCGAGATGATTTAATTTAAGCTGGCTCACCAATGCTTTTGCTTGATCGGAGTTATGAAAAATCACGACGATTTTTTCGGCAATTGATGGAATAACAACATCAGTTCCTTTATCGTACTCCCCACAAAGTATTTCTATCTCTATTAATTGTTGTTGCAACAACGAAACCAGATCAGGTTTATTCAGAATGATCTTCATCCCTAATAGTTACTTGCCTAATCGCTTAATCATTTCCGCACTTAAATCTCTTCCATCATTTAAACGGTTGGCGAAGAATGATTTGGCCGCTTCGAAATGTTCTTTGTAACCTTTTAAATCGCCATAGCCAATAATCGATGCCCATTCGTGCACCGCGGTGTGGAATTCTAAATCATCGCCACGGATAGATTTATCATACAAAGCAGTATTAATCGACTCCTCTAACATTGCTTCATTTTTGAAAAGATATTCGGCAATGCCCAGCCTCAATTTAAAAGGTGGCGTTTGGCAGATCAGGTTATCGTAAGGGTTTACGCCCATTTTATACCAGGCATATACCATGCTCAGCAAACTTAAATGCGAATTTGGTTTCTGTTTATGGCTGGCATCCGATAGGCTGAATTCTTTCATGATGTTATCATCCAACAGTAAAAGCGAACGGCTTTCGTGAAAAACGAAATCGCGGGCCGCATAAATCTTTTCCCTAAACTCCGCCTCATTTTCACATATCATCAGCTTAAACAGTTCCGATTCGGCCTGCGCATAATATTTTACCTGTTTCTGGGCATAAGGATTTAAAATGGCCAAACCAGCATAAATGTGCGATTTGTAACTAAAAATTCTCAGCGTGGTCAAAATTTTCACGTTATCGATTCCACCCGCATATGCCGGATTATCCCAGGGGAAAAAACCCGCATTTTTCCATGCCGAGCCCATGCTTTCGAACCCCATGTGTGTTACCGCCTGTGTATCGGCCACAATGCGGTCGTGCTCCCTATAATCGTCCATTTCAATAATGTTCGATTTTAAAGATTTATAAATTTCTAAGGCTTTGGCATAAACAGCATCGGTAGCACGGTGACGCACTACCACAAGTGTTTGCCCTTCCGGACTAAATGCCGGACCATGCAAAGAATGACAGGTTACAATCTGGGTATCCTCTGGAAGGTGTTTTTCGAAAGCAGCAATTTCGGGATGTTTAACCGAGGTTTGTCCGGCAACTATGGCACCATATTTTGTTGAGCGGGCAAAAGCAGCTACCACCTCATCAATTTTTTCGGCTTCAACGCAATAGATAATAAAGTCTGATTTACGGGCAACCTCATGGCCATCGATTAAAACCTCGATTCCTTTAGGTTCCAGCTCATTTTTTAAATCTGTAAAACGTAAGGGCATATCTGCCCCACATACCTTATAACCAGCGTTTATGAACGATAGTGCATACAATTTGCCCATATCGCCCAAACCAATAATTCCTATTTGCATGAAACAAATGTAACCTATCGCAAATAAATTTATAATAAAACTTAGATAAAATTGTTATTTAGAATGTTAAACCAGAACAATTTTATCGATTTGCCAAAACCTTAAACAAATTTTATTAACCGGAAAAATAGATAAAAATGTAGTTTTACATTCTAACACCTATATTTAAACTATGCAGAAAATTAAACACACCCTATTGTTTTTAGGCGCTATGCTATTTTTAAACGTTGCCTTTGGGCAAACTTTACCTGATACTACGAAAAATACCGACCCATCTCTAAATGGGCAGTATCAGTTCATGTTAAAGAAATCTAAAAGCTTCAACGGCGCAAGGCTGATCAATCCGTCACGTTTATCATCCTTATGGAAAAGTGTTAGTGATACGCTCAGAAAAGAACGCAAGCAGCTGCAGGAAGCCCGTCAGGAAATTAAAGCACAAGCCGATAACATTTCAAGCTTAAAAGGCGAAGTAAATGGAAAAGAAAGTTCCTTGGCCAATGCCAACGCTGCTGTTAATGAAATTAAATTTTTAGGCATATCCTTCAATAAAGGCACCTATAATACCATTGTTTGGGCCATTATTATTGTACTTGGGGTAGGTTTGGCCTTTGTAATTTTCCAATCCGGCAAATTAAGGCACGAAGCGAAGTACAGAACCGAGCTTTACCAGGAAGTGGCCGATGAATTTCAGGCACACAAAGTAAAAGCAAAGGATAAAGAAATGAGACTTGCCCGTGAGCTGCAGGACGAGCGTAATAAATGGGATGATGGCCGGGGAAGATAGTCGAAGACTTTTTAATTAATTGAAAAAACTTAACTTTTTTTTTAGAAAAGCAGGGCTAGTAGTGCTTCGGTTCCACTAGCCCCGCCATTCGCTTTACCTCACTGCGTTCAGTGTCCGCTACTGTCGGGTTTATTCCAATTATAGCAGCACTATTTGGCCCCCTAAACCCGATCAAAGCGAGATGCCGATATTTCATCGGCAGAAGCGGGAGCGGAACTGCTTTCCAAACAAATAACTGAATTAAAAAAATGATTAAATTATTCGAGAAATCTGCAAATACATTTAACAGTAGATTTCTCCATTCCGTTGCATTCAGTCGAAATGACGATAACACGCTTAATTTTTGATGCTATACTTCAAACCCACCTCAAATTCGCCATTGCTATAACTCTGCATTTTTGAAGTATTGGTAGTGTACTGGAATAAAACCGAAAATTGGTTTTTGTAGTTTGCACCAAAACCAGCTGTAAAACTGTTGGTGCTATGATATATGCCGTTAAGCATCAACTTATTCTCTAAAAACTGAAGATTTACACCGGCATCAAAAATACCATCATAATTCTGCACCCCTCTATACACCAATTTCGGTTCAATACTGTTGATTACTTTATCAGTTGTGAATTTATAACCGGCTGCGATAAAATAAATCGATCGGTCTACCACGTTTCGCAGTACATCTCTTTTAAAAAACCGTTTAAGATTAGGCAAAGCAGCCTGTAGTGTCAATTTATCGGAGCGGTAAGCTACTCCAAAATCGCCATCCAAATATAATCTACGATCGTTAAAGCTATTGAGTACATCGTCGTCTAAATCGCCTTTGGCTTTACCAAAATCAATCCATTCATTCATAATGCCGGCAGACAAACCAAAATCCAAGAAGTTGGTCCCCCCATTTAAAGGCAAATGATAAGCATAAGTTACAGTTGCCCTGGTACGGTTAATGGCGCCTGCACCTTCATTGTAAAAAAGAATACCCAAACCTACTTTATTATTAGTCAAACCATAGTCGCCAGTTAAATACTGAATCTTTGGTGCACCATCTACCCCCGTCCATTGCGTTTTAAATGCTGCATTTAAATTTAGTCCGGTTTCTAAACCTGCCATTGCCGGGTTAGCCAAAAACTGGTTCTGATAGTAGATGCTACCCATGGGGTTAAGCTGGGCAAATGCTGGCGTAACAAACAAAAACAACAGCCCCGCCATATAACATTTCATTTTTTTCACGCTGTTATTTTTTATATAAGATTGATATAAAACCTTTAATAGAACCATCTCCCCCTAAATCGAGCATATAATAATAAGTATCTTCGGTAAGTGGCTTTCCGTTAAAATAGCCTTCCCAGTTGTTTTGATAACCTTGGGTAGTATAAATCAACCTTCCTCCCCTATCAAAAATGGATAGTTTGTTATTCGGATACTTTTCTAAGCCTTTAACTACAAAAAAATCGTTTGTCCCGTCTCCGTTTGGAGTAAGGATATTATTTACAATGGCTACGTCGGCCGTGGTCTGTATGATCAGAAAAGGCTGTAAAAACCCTTGGGTCAATGTAGTGTTGGCAGCCTGTAAAGTTTGCACCAGTACCATTTCACCAATACTAAAATCGTATAATTGATTATTAATCTTACCGTTGCCACTAGCCGAATTAACCACATACGGCAAACTTTGTGCGTTTGCGTTTCCCCAGAAAAACACTATGGTTAAGAAAACAAGCAAATAGGATATTCTTCTCATTGTGTTTAGTTTAAAGAGATCCAAGCCGCCCCATCGCTTTGAATGGTGAAAGTTTTTGCACCGGTAATGGTGGTTACATCAGAATCATCATTCAACAAAACAGGATTGTTTAACGTAACATCACCTGATGATAAAGCTTTCACAATTACATAAATCCTTCCTTTACAGCTAGAGGCCGTTGGGAGATTAACACTTACCGCCAAACCTGCATTTTTTATCCTGACTGTGTAATGACTGGCATCGAGTGTTAAGGCCCCGGCTGTAGTATAGATTAAAACACTTGCTGCAACAGAACCATTGATGTTTAAAGTACTTGCATTTGCTGGGGCATAAGCTACAGAAGATGCAGCGGCAGTTCCATTAATGGTTAATGCGCCACCATTTGCTGCAAAATCGCCAGCGATTAGCGGGTATGAGGTACTAGAGTTAGCTACTACCAAAGTATTATTTGAATTTGTGCTGTTAGCGGCAGCATTGCTTCCGATGAAAACATTCCCTGCCCCATTGTTTTTCGAACCGGCAGCATAACCTAGTGCCGTATTATTGTCGCCATTACTGGCTTCAAGCGCCAAACTTCCAATAGCTGTGTTTGATATACCAGTTCTATTGGCCATTAGCGCATGCGTGCCAATTGCAGTATTATTGGAGCCTACCGTATTAATCGCTAATGCCTGCGAGCCAAAGCCGCTGTTGTTGATAGCACTAAAACTGCGCTGCAACACCAGGTAACCAAAAGCGCTGTTTTCGTAACCTGAAATGTTAACAGATAATGCTTCGCGACCAAATGCACTGTTGTAAAAGCCAGATACATTCGCGGTAAGTGTTTTATAACCGTAAGAAATATTGTTTTCGGATGAATTGCCTAAACGGCCAGATTTTAAACCGTTAACCAGAAAGTTGATGGCCACATCATCTGTATTACCTAGGAAATTATTGTTTTGATCGGTGCTGCCCGTATTTCCTTTTAATGCCCAGGCATTTGCATTTGCAAATAATGTCCTGCTGATTAATTCGGGTTTCCCGGTTGTTGCGTTGGTGATATACACTTTGTTTGCATCACTCAGCCCATCAGTAGTTAATTTAGCCACCGTAACCGAAGCATCAGCAAGCTTTGCTGTAGTTACCGACCCATCAGCGAGCTGTAGTGTATTTACTGCGGCATCATCGATATTAACGTTTTTAACTTCTTTACTTCCAATTTTTACAGCGGTTACTGCAGCGTCGGCTAATTTTGCCGTTGTTACTGCCCCATCTGCCAGTTTAAGCGTGCTAACAGCCGCCGTGTTTATATCAATTACTACATCTTTCAATAAAGCCGTAGCGCCATTAGCACTAATACTCAAATCAGTTGAGGTTAATGCCTTAGCGCCTGATAGTTGACTCACATCCAATGTTACTGGTTTCCATGCAGTGCCATCAAATAGAAGCACCTGATTGTTGATTGGTGAAGTGGCATTTAATGTCTTTCCCTGAAGATTAGCTAATGTAGGATTTGGATAATTCCCTGTTAAATCACCGCCAGCTACTCCTGTTGAAGGGCCAACTGGGCCTATGTCACCTTTATCCCCTTTTATGCCAGGTATGCCCTGCAAACCTTGTAATCCGGTAGCTCCCGTTGCACCTGTATCTCCTTTCGCTCCTTGTAGACCTATTGCGCCTACTGCTCCTTGTGCACCGGCAGCACCAGTTAAGCCAATTGGCCCCTGAGCACCAGTTGCTCCTGCAGGTCCTTGCGGACCTGCAACGCCCGCAATACCTTGTGCACCAGCAGGGCCAGCTACACCCGGATCTCCTTTGGGTCCGGTTGGCCCATTGGCAGCATAAAGGGCATATGGAACACTTAGCAATTGTGCGGTTCCGGCCAAACTAAAATTTGTACCATTATCAGGATCGATTTCGACCTTAACAAACTTTAATCCACTCGCCCAAGTTACCCCAGCAATTGTACCGTTAACCGAACTTGCACCAGTAGCCCCGATAGCTAATGTATATAAACCTAAAGTATTTGTCGTTACATTTCTTACTTCCGAATATTGAACGGTTCCAGTTGAAGATCCATCTAAAATACTAATCCGCAGGGCTATATTTTTATTGGCCAGCGGGGTGCCATTGGCATTTCTTGCCGCTCCTTGATAATTAAATTGTTGGGGTGTCTGCGCTTTAATAGCTAAGGTGAACCCTATGCTTAACAAAGCAATTAGTAAAAGTTTTTTCATGAATCGGGATGAGATCTAAAGCATCAGGCGTAAAAATAAGAGAGCCTAACGATCAAATCTAACAATTAGTACAAGCTGCTCAATTCGCTTTACACGAAACGCTAATTACAAATACTAAAACGATTTTAAAGAACTACAAATCAACCACTTAAATAAAATTTAATTTCACAGTTTTACACAAACACCCAATTTAAGACCGATTTAACCCTCTAAATCAGAAGAAAAACAGGATGAATCAGCAATTAATCGAACATAAAAAGTAAAGCCAGAAAGTTATCTTTAGGTTTCCGAAGGAAAAGATATTCCCTTTATATTGCGGTATAGATCAACTGCGTACAAATCGGTCATACCCGAAACGAAATCCAATACGCTCTGTATGATAGAATAAATATCAGTTAAATCGGTATGATATTGTTTGGGAATAAGTTTAACCAGTTTTTTATAATAGTGTGTATTGTTATGAATAAGTGCAGGAACAAACTCTTCTAATAAACCGGCCATAATTTTATAACCGGCAACCTCTTTCTGTATAACCGACGAGAAATTGTAGATACGCTCTACAGAAATTTTTTCTACGGCTTTCCAGGCAGAAATATAGGGCTCGGGCAATAAATCGGTTAAACTTTGATTAAGCTCGCCTTTCAATAATTTTTCTTGTTCCCTAAAAAATATACCTGCACATTGGTTGGTTAACGTATTAATTGCTTTTGCCCTCAACAGACCGATTTTTGCATCGTCGTCTTCATAATCATTTTTTAAACGATCTTCGATGGTGGTAGAATTGGCAAAAGGCAACAGATAACTCTTTACCTCCTCATAGGAAAGTATCTTTAAGCGGTGTGCATCTTCCAAATCGATGATGCTGTAACAGATATCATCTGCAGCCTCAACCAGATAAACCAAAGGATGTCGTTTGTAAATGAGGTATTCGCCTTCTTCTTTCTCCAAATTGAGCTCTTCTGCGATCTTTTTAAAAGTTTCTTCTTCTGATTGAAAGAAACCGTATTTCTTACGGTGCAGCACCCCCTTTTGTTTACCCGCAATTGAGGCGCAAGGGTATTTTGCAATCGAAGCCAAAGTAGAATAGGTTAACGCATAAGCATCGTTGCCTTTTCCTTTTAGCGGATGGGTAAGGATCCGGATGGCATTTGCATTACCTTCAAAATTAATTAAATCGTGCCACTGCGATTCCTTCATTTCTTTCTGATAAACTTTCCCATCGCCATCGGTAAAATATCGTGAAATAGCTGCTTCTCCTGAGTGCCCAAAGGCTGGGTTTCCCAAATCATGCGCCAGTGCAGCGGCAGCCACGATATTACCCACTTCGTTAATTAAAGGAACATCTTTAATCAGTTGCGGTTGTTGCTCTTCTACACTTTTTAAAAAAATATTGGCCATGGAGCGGGCCACACTGGCAACCTCTAAACTATGCGTTAAACGGTTATGTACAAAAACACTTCCTGGCAATGGGAAAACCTGGGTTTTGTTCTGCAACCTTCTAAAAGGAGACGAAAAAATCAACCGGTCATAATCACGCTGAAAATCAGACCGTGCCCGATCTGTGCTGGCACCATATTGTTCTTGTCCGTATCTCTTATTCGAAAGTAAATATTTCCACTCCATTTATCCCGTTTGCATTTAAAATTTGGCGCAAGTTAAACAAAACGCGAAAATGGTTAAGCATAAAGCCTCAGGTAAAATTTAAATTACATTAATTAAAAGATATTTTTATATTCGCCAGAAAATTAAACAAACAAATAATGAAAAAAATCTTATTAACGCTCGCTATCTTATGCTGCTTTACGGTCTTAACCAAAGCACAATTTGAAGGCTCGAAGCAAATTTTCGAAAGTCCGAAACTAAAGGAGACAATCAAAACACAAAAAATTGTAGCCATCTTACCTTTCGAGGTAAAAATTTCTTACCGGAAACAACCAAAAAACTTCAGTGCAGAAGGAAACAAAAGCCAGGAAGAGTCGATGGCAAGATCAATACAGGCCAGTATGTACACTTTTTTGTTAAGGAAAGCTTCTGATTATACCGTAACTTTCCAGGATGTTGACAAAACAAACATCTTATTAAAAAAAGCAGGTGTTTTAGGTAAGTTAGACGAAACAACTAAAGATGAACTAGCCAAAATACTTGGTGTTGATGCTGTTATCGGTGGGCGTTTTGAAACTGAGCAAACGAAATCTGAAGCTGGTGCAATCGCCTCTGCTGTTTTATTTGGTGGCTTTGGTGGAAAATCTGGAACAGGCACCATGTTCTTAACCATAAACAACGGAGCTGATGGAGAGTTAATGTGGCGTTTCTTTAAAACAATGGACGATTCCATTATGAGCTCTACAGATGATATGGTAGAACGGATGATGCGAAAAATATCACGGAATTTCCCATATAAAAGTTAAAACGAAGGCAGATAGAAATATCTGCCTTTTTTGTTACTGCCTATTTTTTCATTTATCCTGATTCAAACTATTTAGTCTGCGTTCTGTTTATTCATAAAGCTATAATACTATGAAAACGAACATATATAACAAGGAAGAGCATATTGAAGGTTATGTAGGATCAGGTGATGAACAATCAGAAAAATCTGATGTACAAAAAGCTTACGAAGCAGGTAACGACACCGATGTAGTAACCAGTTATGGCAAAGAACCAAGCGAACTGATTAAGGGAAATCCTTTAGCCAAAGACGGCCGGGATAACTCTGGCACGCAAGGTAAAGATTCTCTTAGTGATGACGCCTACAACAGTTCGGATAAAAACCCAACCATACAGAGTGCCGAAAGTCATACCGGAAGTTCATCTGACGATTTTAAGACAAAAACCAGCATTAATGAGGCTGATGAAAACCATGCTTTAAATACAGGAATATAAACAGATAATTATGGGACTATTAAAATATGCCATTTTAGGCGCAGCAGCTGTGTATGGTTTTAAGTATGCTACAAAAAAGCGGATAACTGATGGTAAATCGTTGATTGATGACTTTAAGGAAAAAGCTCCAGAATATGTAGATAGGATTAAGGATTATTCTGAAAAAATAAAACAGGATTATCGTCAGACAAGTGATTTATACTGACAATTAATTGAGTGTAGAAATACACATTAAATTGACATATATCAATATATTAATGCAGGACGTCTTGTAAATTGGCGATAAGTTCTTGAAATTTGCAGCGCTGTAGGATTCGCGACAAAGATTAACTAAAAAAATCAGAGACTAACGATTTAAGAGCATTTGCTTCTTGATTAACGCATTTCAGTTGTGGAATCCTAATTAATTTCCATCTACCGGAAAATGCATAAATTTTATAAAGGGATTATTCTGTATGGATAATCTCTTTATAATTGGATTATAAATCTTTTCCCATCAAACCTTTCTCGTTATTCTTGTTTCTGTTTCCAATGTCTTCACCCTGACTTAAATTCGAATTATTTAAATTTTCATTTACGGCGTGTGTAGGATCATTTTCTGTTTTCAATAAATGCGACTCATCTGGCTGATCTTTACGCTTAAAATCGGCACGTTTATGTCCATAAGTAGCCTCTCCATTATCCCATTCAATACCCTCCTCATTCCGGTTAATCTCCGAATTAGGATCGACATTTTTATTTTCATTCATTTCCATAGCCATTTTTTTTGTAGATACCTCTTATTTAAACAATTGGTACAATAAAAAAGTTTACTTCCGACATTAATATATAAATCGCAGCCTATTGTCTCTTTAACCGAACCCTAGCATCCATTTGCGGCTACTGTACACCTTTACTTTGATCTATCTCTGTGCTACTATCCAAATCATCTTTGGTCGATCCATTTTCATCACGATGCTTTGGCGGATTTTCCATTCTGCTTTCTTCCAGTTCAGAAAAATCACCGCCTTTTTGATTGGCCACTTCCCCATGTGAAGAGGGGTTTTCTTTCAATTTTTCTTTAGGATCCGCAAAATCCTGTCCTTCAACTGGTAATCCTTGGTGCGTTTTATCTTCCTTAGCCATATCAGTACAACCAGCTAACGTTGCTTTTGTTTTGAAATTTGAATGCATAAAAAAAGGCCTCGACTTGCATCGAGACCTTTTCTGTTCTTTTAAAATCAATTAAACTTTGATTTCAACTTCAACACCGCTAGGTAATTCAAGTTTCATTAAAGCATCAACTGTTTTAGAGTTAGAGCTATAAATATCCAATAAACGTTTGTAAGCGCATAATTGGAACTGCTCTCTAGCTTTTTTGTTTACGTGTGGAGAACGTAAAACAGTAAAGATTTTTTTCTCTGTAGGAAGTGGAATTGGTCCACTTACAACTGCACCCGTAGGCTTAACAGTTTTTACGATTTTCTCAGCAGATTTATCTACTAAGTTGTAATCGTAAGATTTTAATTTAATTCTGATTCTTTGGCTCATCTTATTTTTAATTGTGGTTTCCTGTTAGAGCTATTAACAACAGAAACCGGATTTATCTTTTTAGTAGCAAGTATTTAGTATCGGGTATCAAGACTGATAATCCATCTTGATACTTGATACCTTTATCTTAATACTAATTAGTCTTCAGATTTTACTCTTCCTTTAGATTTAGCAACTACTTCATCCTGTACGTTTTTAGGCGCAGCTTCATAGTGGTCAAATTCCATTGTAGAAGTTGCACGGCCTGAAGTGATTGTACGTAACTGCGTTACATAACCAAACATTTCAGAAAGCGGCACAGTAGCTTTAATTACTTGAGATCCATTACGGGTATCCATACCTAATAATTGACCACGACGACGGTTCATATCACCGATAACATCACCCATGTTTTCTTCAGGGGTTAAGATTTCGATTTTCATGATTGGCTCCATCAAAGTAGGTTTACATTTAGGTAAAGCTTCACGATATGCCATACGGGCAGCAAGCTCGAATGATAAAGCATCTGAATCGACTGCGTGGAATGAACCATCAATCAAACGTACTTTCATATCAGGAAGCGGATAACCAGCTAATACACCATTAGCCATTGCAGCAGCAAATCCTTTTTCTACTGAAGGGATAAACTCACGTGGAATTGAACCACCTGTAATTTCGTTTACGAACTGTAAACCACCTTTTTCAAAATCAGCATCAATTGGTGAAATAATAACTTGGATATCGGCAAATTTACCACGACCACCAGATTGTTTTTTATAAGTTTCACGGTGTTGAGTCGTACCAAAAATTGCTTCTTTGTAAGCTACTTGCGGCGCACCTTGGTTAACCTCTACTTTAAATTCGCGTTTTAAACGGTCAATTAAAATATCTAAGTGTAACTCACCCATACCAGAGATAACCGTTTGACCAGTTTCCTGATCAGTTTGAACTCTGAATGTAGGATCTTCTTCAGCTAATTTAGCTAAGCCCATACCTAATTTATCAACATCAGCTTGAGTTTTAGGCTCAATAGCTAAACCGATAACTGGCTCAGGGAAGTTCATAGACTCAAGAATGATTGGGTTTTTCTCTTCACAAAGTGTATCACCAGTTTTGATATCTTTAAATCCTACTACCGCAGCAATATCACCAGCAGCCACATTAGGCACAGGGTTTTGCTTGTTAGCATGCATTTGGAAGATACGAGAAATACGCTCTTTACTTTCTGAACGTGTGTTATACACGTAAGAACCAGCTTCTAAGTTACCCGAATAAACACGGATAAAACATAAACGGCCTACGAATGGGTCAGTTGCAATTTTAAATGCTAAAGCTGCAAATGGCTCATTAATGCTTGGTTTTAATAAAACTTCAGCACCTGTATCTGGGTTAGTACCTGTTACACCTTCTGAATCAAGAGGTGAAGGCAATAATTCCATCACGTAATCCAACATGGTTTGAACACCTTTGTTTTTGAAAGATGAACCACAAACCATAGGAACGATTTTAGCATCTAAAACAGCTGCACGTAAAGCATCTAAAATTTCGCGCTCAGTGATTGAGTTTGGATCTTCAAAGAATTTCTCCATTAAAGACTCATCATAATCAGCAACTGATTCTAATAATTTCTCTCTCCACTCAGCAACCTCATCTAACATATCTTCTGGGATTGGCACTTCAGTAAAGGTCATACCTTTATCATGCTCATTCCAAACGATACCACGGTTGTTGATCAAATCAACCACACCTTTAAATCCGTCTTCAGCACCGATAGGTAATTGCAATGGAACTGCATTACTACCTAACATATCTTTAACTTGTTTAACAACTTTTAAGAAGTCTGCTCCAGAACGGTCCATTTTGTTAACGAAACCGATACGGGCAACATTATAGTTGTTAGCCAAACGCCAGTTGGTTTCTGATTGAGGCTCAACACCATCAACTGCAGAAAACAAGAACACTAAACCATCTAATACACGTAACGAACGGTTTACCTCTACGGTAAAATCCACGTGTCCTGGTGTATCGATAATGTTCATGTGGTAAGCCTGACCTCTGTATTTCCACTCAACCGTAGTTGCAGCAGAAGTGATCGTGATACCACGCTCTTGCTCTTGTGCCATCCAGTCCATTGTTGCAGCACCTTCGTGCACTTCACCAATTTTATGACTTACACCAGCATAATAAAGAATACGCTCGGTTGTTGTAGTTTTACCTGCATCAATGTGAGCCGCGATTCCAATATTTCTTGTAAATTTTAAATCTCTTGCCATGTTATGTTTTTGATTTATCTGATTTTAAATGATTACACCGATTATGTTAAAACAAATCGGTGTAATTTATCTAATCAGTATAATCTTCTAATTAAATCTGTGTAATCTTACTAATCTGTTAATTCTAAATTAGAATCTGAAGTGAGAGAACGCTTTGTTAGCCTCAGCCATTTTGTGCGTATCTTCTTTCTTCTTAACAGCAGCACCTTCACCTTTAGCAGCAGCTACGATTTCACCAGCTAATTTCTCTTTCATGGTTTTTTCGCCACGTTTACGAGCATATAAAATTAACCATTTCATACCTAAAGCTGTTTTACGCTCTGGTCTAACCTCAGTTGGAACCTGGAAGTTAGCACCACCAACACGACGAGATTTAACCTCTACAGCTGGCATAATGTTAGTTAAAGCACGTTTAAAGATCTCTAAACCGTTTTCACCTGCTTTTTTCTCAGCAATTTCAACAGCATCGTAAAAAATTGAATAAGCGATAGATTTTTTTCCATCGTACATCATATTGTTTACAAAACGAGTTACCTGAACATCATTAAATTTTGGATCAGGAAGAATAATTCTCTTTTTTGGTTTTGACTTTCTCATTTCTTATTTCCTCCCGATTATTTCTTTTTACCTTTTGTTGGTGCCGCAACTACCTGTCCTGGTTTAGGACGTTTAGTACCATATTTAGAACGACGTTGGTTACGACCAGCTACACCTGATGTATCTAATGCACCACGGATAATGTGGTAACGTACACCTGGTAAATCTTTAACACGACCACCACGGATCAATACGATTGAGTGCTCCTGTAAGTTGTGACCTTCCCCAGGAATGTAAGCATTCACCTCTTTACCGTTCGTTAAACGAACACGGGCTACTTTACGCATTGCTGAGTTTGGTTTTTTAGGGGTAGTGGTGTACACACGTGTACATACACCTCTTCGCTGTGGACAGCTGTCCAACGCTGGAGACTTACTCTTGAACTCCAGTGCTACTCTACCTTTTCTAACTAATTGTTGAATGGTTGGCATTGTGCTTTTTTATGTTTTTTTATTAAAAAATTTACCGCTCCCCCGGCATCCTTGCAGATAGCCCATAAAACGGACTGCAAAAGTAGAACAATTCTTTTTAAAAATCAAGGGGTTAGCGTAAAAAGTTTTCAGTTGGCAATTATCAGTTTTCAGTTGAAGATTAAGGAGTTGCAAATTTTCTTTCTGATCATCGTCATTGCGAACCGAAGCGGAAGAAATGGCGATGGCGTGAAGCAATCTTTCTCGCCATAATATTCGGGCCCTCTTAGCATCATTCCATAATTATAAACTGTTATTTGGAAAGCAGTTTCAGCAATTCTTAGGCTGGGTTCGGCCCCGCCAATGTTACAAGCTCGTGAAGAATTCGCTTTCCACGTATATCGGGTTTAGTTAGCAAAGTAAACCGATTCTATTAACGTTCTAATTTTCCCCAGCCCATTTCTATATGCTTTAAAAAGCCTAAAACCACACATGCTTTAATTCCATAAAAGGTTGCATTAAATACCTATCTTTAATAAAAATCTAAATTATATGTTCTTAAGTATCGTTGGAATTATTATCATTTTTGTTGGTTTTGCGGTATCAAACCAAAATAACGTTATTGGCCGCTACAGCAATATCACCAAAATTATTGGTGTAGTACTGGTCATTATCGGCTTATCTTTCTCTATGTTTAAAGTTATTGATGCTGGTGAAGTTGGCGTTAAAACCGTTTTTGGAAAAGTAGACAACGAAGTTTTATACAGCGGTTTAAATGTAATTAACCCAATTGCTGAGGTTACACCTTTTGATGTTAAAACTCAAAACTACACCATGTCTGGTGTTCATGATGAAGGGAATAAAGAAGGTGATGACGCACTTCGGGTATTATCTGCCGATGGCTTGGAAGTAGTGATAGACCTTTCTGTACTATTTCGGGTTAAGGCAAGTTCAGCGCCAAATATACTCCGGGAAATCGGGACAGATTATCTGCAGAAAATTGTTCGCCCAGTTTCCAGAACCGCAATAAGAGATAATGCAGTTTCGTATGATGCCGTAGCTTTATATTCAAGCAAACGGGACGAATTTCAAGCTAAAATATTTGCAACTATAAATAAAAGTTTTGCGAAAAGAGGTTTAGAATTAGAACAGCTTTTAGTGCGCAATATTACCTTGCCTGCATCGGTAAAAGCAAGTATCGAATCGAAAATAAATGCAGAACAAGATGCGCAAAAGATGACTTTTGTACTTCAAAAAGAACGCCAGGAAGCCGAACGGAAAAGAGTAGAAGCACAAGGAATTGCCGATTACCAACGGATCCTTTCAACAGGCTTAAGCGATCGCCAGCTCCAATACGAATCGATATTGGCACAAAAAGAAATTGCAAAATCGGCCAACACCAAAGTTATTATTATGGGTAATGGCAAAAGCGCGCCAATTATTTTAGGTGGAAATTAATTAATCTTTTAAAGGTTCGAAAAATGAAAATAAAAATCATCACGATCGTGTTCTGTAACATTGCATGCCTATGTAATGCACAAACTTCGTCAACTATTAAAAGAAAGGCTAATGTAGATTTTGATGCTTACGAAAAGCTCATACCCGAGGTTAAAGCCCATCGTAAAGGTAAGCTAGTAGATTTACCAACATTTTTAAAAATGGCTGAAGAGAAAGGCACCATTATCTTAGATACACGTTCTGATAGTCTATTTAAACGCAAACATGTTAAGGGTGCCATTCATCTAAATTTTTCTGATTTCACACAACAAAACCTGTTAAGGATTATACCAAATGCGGATGCCAAAATATTAATTTATTGCAATAATAATTTTATAGATGATCAGGCAAATTTTGCCAGTAAAGTAGTTGTGCCTGTTTTAATAAAGAAAAAAATAGCCCCAATTTCATTGGCCTTAAATATTCCTACTTATATTAATCTATATGGCTATGGGTATAGAAATGTATATGAGCTCTCCGAACTGGTAAGCACACGGGATAAACGAATAAACTTTGAAGGAACCGAAATCAGAAGTGCTATTATTAAAGCAAGGTGATAAAAGCTAAGTCTTAATTACAATCCTTAAAACTATCTTTCAGAACCTTCAACTGTGCAACTGCAGCTTCTAATTCTTTTGGTGCTTTACCATACTCGTAAGTAATTTTATACTGTTTGCCATCGGCATTAATAGCAATCCACTCTGCACCTCCATCAGCACAATCAGGGCAGCCAATTACTTCTGGCAGGGCCGAAATCTTCTCCAAATTCAATTCTTTTTTGATTGCGTTTATATCAGCTTCGGAGATTGTTTTGCTACAGGTTTTGGTGTCAGCTGTTTGCCCGTTTTTTGATTTAGAAAAAGTAAGTTTCAGGTCGCTAATGAGTAAATTATTGGAACAATAGCCTACACACATGCCAAATGATGATCCATAACCAATACTGTTTAAGGTTTTAATGTCGCCTTTTTTACAGGCCGAAAAAGACAGCATTATTAAAATTGTAAAAATGAACGGTAAAGTTTTTTTCATGTGTTAAGGTTTAAGATAAGGACTTAATTGCTCCGAAGTTACAAATATCCCTCTATATGCGGGTACAGAAGCTTCCATTGTCCACAATAATACACCTTTTCTATCAGTGAGTACAACAATATGTCTTTTAGAACTGCAGCATAATATGTTATCCTTATTAATCATGTAAGCGCTCCCCATGCGGTCGTTATAGATCTGAGGAGGCAGCTGAATATGCATATTTAAACTTGCACTTTGCGTCTGCTCATTTAGCTTAAAAGCATAAGCTCCTGACCGATGTTTTTCTATTCCGTTATCAAAAAACATTAAATTACCTTCTGCATTGATGTGTACGGCATGCGCTTGCGAAAAATTGGTATTGGCTGGCATTTTGATGTTACCTCCCTTGCCAAATTTCCAGATTACCTTACCTGTTTTGGCATCAATTTTCCAAATTTGCCCGTTGTTGTAAAAAGAAATGATGTAGTTCCCGTCTTTATCGTAGTTTAAGCTATTGGCATGCATCCAATCTTTCTTTGTTTTTAATAAAGCCTTATCACTAAAAGGATCAAGACTATCGAATACGCTCCATTTCCAGATCTGTTTTCCTTTTTTATCCATCACCAAGATACCATCTCCATTTATAGTATCCTGTTTACTCCCACCTATGTGGCTCAAATCGGTTATTTTCTGATCAACAAAAAGTGTAACTAACGCCCCTTTTTGGTTTTTTAAAATTTCGTGGTGAATGGTCTGTTTAAAATCTCCCTGGCCTTTTTTTAAGTGTAAAATAGTATCTCCTTCTAAATTGATCTCCAATATCTGGCTACCGTAGCTTGTTGGCTCATCATTGCCACCCAAAATAGAAAGTAAGGTTTTGTCTTTTGTAAAATTGATTACTTTGAAACCTACATTATCAACCATATGGTACCACCTCAATCTACCCTTATAGTCTACGAGATAGGCCATTCCTGGTGCATACCGCTTATTAACCAGAATTAATCCGTTCTTAAGTTCTTTAGGAATTAGTTTATCATCGGCACTTTTTGCTTTAAACTGGTCTTTAAGCCATTCCGGTAAATCGTTAGAAACAAATGTATAAGCTTTACTCGTTTTCTTTGCTCCGTTTTTTACGGTAATAATTTGGTAGCTATAACTTGTTTGGGGAATAATATTGCACAGTACAAATTTGTGATTGCTTTTATTTTTAGATAGCACAGTACTTTCTTTTTTAGCATCGGCAAGTTTGTTAGGCCAGTATTCTACATAGGCATCTAAAGCCGAATTAGCAATTACATCGATCTGTATTTTTAATACATTGTTGTTATGCAGTCCTACCTTTATTTCTTTGATGCTATCGCCCGTATAACATCCATAAAAAGTAAACATTAGCAGTAAAACGACGAGTTTTAAAAAGCACTTCATAAAATTGAAAATATTAAAAGGTTGGATGCGATAGTTTTTAAATAAAAAAGAATATGCAGTTAAAACTACATATTCTTTTTGAGCATAATAAATTATGAAATTATTGTCTGCCAGCGTTATTTAAATTTGGATTTATATTCACCTGGTTTAAAGGATATGGGAAAAATTGATCCCGTGGCATCACAACCGTTGGTGTTTGGCTGGTACGCTTTAAATATCCATTTACAACAGCCTCATACTTGCCAAACCGCATTAAATCGGCTCTTCTTTTTCCTTCATAAAATAATTCCCAGCCACGTTCCTGCAAAAGTGCATCTTTAAGTGTGGTTTGGGTATAGTTTGCAGCTACCAATAGTTTAGCATGTGATCTTCCTTTTACCTGGTTAATAAGATCTATACACTCAGCATTAGGGCCACTTAATTCATTTATCGCTTCGGCTCTACTTAATAACACATCTGCATAGCGGAGAATGTTAACACTATGCCCATCGTAATAGGTATTTGCACCTTTAGGGTCTGCATACTTTGCCGTAGCCACATCCTGCATATAAAGAGTACCTGCCGGAGGGGTTGCTCCAAGCGAGGGCGCTTGCTTGTGTATTAGTTTATCAACACCCAGATATTCAGGGAAGAAAAGTTTTTTCCGGTCATCTGCATCGTCAAAACTGTTGTAAAAATCCCAGGTTACAGCATAATATTGCCACCTATCGGTTAAAACAGGATGCTCTTCTGGACCAAAGTGGTTCAACAGTTCCGTTCCGTTAACATTTGCATCGCTTAATACTGAGAAAATATTTTCTGAACACCATTGATTACTTTCAGCAAAAAGTCCTTCATAACTTGGAAAAAGTGAATAAACCTTTAAATCCATTACCTGTTTGGTTACATCAAGTACTTTTTGCCATTGGTGCTGGCGCAGGTACAATTTAGCCAACAAGCTAAGCGCAGCACCTTTTGTGGCACGGCCAACATCATTAGCAGAATAGAATTTATTATTGGCATAATTAACTGGCAGAGTTGAAGCAATCCCTTGTAAATCGTTTATTAAAAAAGCTTCGATCTGGTCAAGTGGTGTTAAAGCGGCTGCTTCGGTATACTTTGGATTTTCTAAATCTTTTTCTGTGGCTAAAACTACAGGGCCCCATGCATCGGTTAAATCCATATAAGCTACAGCCCTTAAAAACTTAATCTCTGATAGAAACTGGCTTTTTTCTTCGGCTGTTATGGCAGTCATTTTAGAGAGATTATAAATTGCGTTATTGGCGTTCGAAATCAATTTATAGATCTGTCTCCAATCTTCAGCAATCAGTCCATTTGCTGAATTCCACTGCACGTTTGAAAGTTGCCCTGGATCTCCTCCTTTGCTACAATGCCCAACATCAGTTGTTAAATCGGTCAGGGCAAAATGCCTTACCGTCCAATAATCAAAGTTATCGCCTACTGCGGGCCCTTTTAACCTGGCATAAACAGCATTTACGGCTGCAATGGCGTCAGATTTTGTTTTGAAGGCATTGAGACTGGTTAAGCTGCTATACACTACTGGGTCTAAATCTTTTTTACAAGAAAACTGCAAAAGTACAACTGCAGTAATTGCCAGAATAATCTTATATCTTTTCATCTTTTTATCTTTATTAATCCTATTAATCAGGAAAGTATTACTAATTGATGGTTAACTTTATACCCGCAGAGAATGTTCTGAATGCCGGAAACGCATTAAAATCTATTCCTCCTCCAAAGTTACTACCTGAATGCGAATTCACCTCTGGATCTGTTCCTGTATAATTGGTAATCGTAAATAAATTTTGCGCCTCAGCATACACCCTTAAACCTTTAATCACTTTGATGTGATCTAACAATTTGGTTGGCACATTATAACCAAACGATACAGATTTTAATCGCAAATAAGACGCATCTTCTACAAAACGAGAGTTTACGTAACTACCAAACGTTGTTAAAAAATATCCCTCACGAGGTATTTCGGTATTTTCGTTAACTCCTGCAACAAATCTATTTAATGCATCTGCCCCAGTAGTAGATTCTAATACCAATCTGTTCATATTATATAATGAATAACCGAACGAACTTTGGAAGAAAATATTTAAGTCGAAACCTTTATAATGAAAATCGTTTCCAAAACCCATGGTAAAACGGGGAGTCGAATTTCCCAAATAGGTCATATCATCTGGTGTAATTTTACCATCACCATTGGTATCCTGATATTTTGGATCGCCGGCTTTAGAACCAGGTTGTGGGGCATAAGTCTCCCCTGTTTTAATTACACCTGCGTAAACGTACCCAAATAATTCACCAAGTTCTCTACCCGGCATCATTCTTGAAAACTCACGACCAGACACCGTGCCACTTGGGTTTGCCGTATTTACAGAAATTTGGTTAACTGGGCCTAAAGACAATACTTTTTGCCTGTTCATCGCAATATTAAAATTAGTATTCCACGTAAAATCATCATTACGAACATTTACTGTATTCACCATAAATTCAATCCCGCGGTTTTGAATCGAGCCAGCATTTACCAATTGCGAATTAAAGCCCCAATACTGTTCAATTGGGATATTAAGTAATAAATCGGTAGTTTTCTTAGCATAAAGATCAATACTAGCATTTATACGTCCATTTAAAAAACCCATGTCTAGCCCCACATTAAACTGAGTTGTGCTTTCCCATTTTAAGTTTGGATTTGGTAGGGTTTTAGGCTCAGTTCCGATTTGTAAAGGGCTACCTGGATTAAGGACAGTACTGTAATTGGTAAAGGTTGATAAATAGAGGTAATTAGGAATACGATCATTACCGGTAACACCAAAACTTGCTCTCAATTTTAAATTAGAAAAAGTATTCAGGTTTTTAATAAATTCTTCATCAGTAAATTTATAGGCAATCGCTCCTGATGGAAAATATCCATATCTAAAATTTTCCCCAAATTTGGAAGATCCATCTCTCCTTAAAGTAAAAGATGCTAACAATTTATCATTATAAGCATAATTCAATCTTCCATACAATGAATTAAAAGTAGCTTGTTCTTTAAAGCTATTGTAACCACCCGCAAGATTGCTTATAGTTACAGCTGTACCATTAGGTAATGCACCAGCACTTAAATTATAAAATAAGAACTCGTCTGTTCCGAAACCTTTACTACCTGCGGCAAGAAAATCATTCACATCCTTTTGACTAGATGTACCGACCAAGGCTGTAAAATCATGATTACCAGTTTTATATTTATAGGTTAAGTAGTTCTCTACCAACCATCTAAATGTGGTTGAACTTTTTTGTGCTGCGATACCGCCGTTTTTTGCTCCTGCACTTAACGTTCTAGGTATGTATTGTCCCTCATTAAGGTTGGTATACTCTGCACCGGTACCTAAATGATAAGTTAAACCTTTAATAATTTGATAGTCCAAAGAAATATTTCCATTTACTAATTTATTGGTACTCGTATTGGTGGGTTCTAACAAACTGGCCAATGCATTATCTTTACCCTGATAACGATAATAACTTCCATCGGCATTGTAAACCGGAATATTTGGCAATGCGGTTAATAAACTAAATAATGGTGCGGTAATATCTGCCGAGTACGATTGTTGCAATACTTTCGAACTTGAGCCATAAAAGTTAGCGCCCAACTTTAAACGTTCGTTAAGGGTTTTCTCAGCACCAATTCTGGCTGTATATTTCTCTAGTCCTGTGCCTTTTAAAACACCTTTCTGATTAATGTAGTTTCCTGACACATAAATTTTCGAATTCTGATCACCACTGCTAATGCTCAAACTTCGGTTATGTACCGAAGCATTTTGAGTAGCTTCATCCAGCCAATTGGTATTTGCGATTGCAAAAGAAGGTGGAAAAGGCGCGGGTTTACTATCTTCAATAGCTGTTGCATTTTGAATCGCAGTGTATTGTTGGCCGTTTAACAATGCAGGCTTATAAGTTAAAAACTGATTACCATTGGATAAATCTAAATCAATAGCTACCCTACCAGCCTTACCTTTTTTGGTGGTAATTAAAACCACACCGTTACCTCCTCTTGCACCATAAATAGCTGCTGATGAAGCATCTTTTAAAATCTGGATATCCTCAATATCATTCGGGTTAATGGTACTACCATTATCTGAGATAAATCCATCCACAACATAAAGCGGGCTATTGGTTGTATTGATGGAATTACCTCCCCTTACAGTTATCGACATTCCGGCTCCTGGCGCAAAACTTGTTTGTTGCACCTGTACACCTGCAGCCTTACCCTGAATGGCTTGACCAATATTTGATGTAGTACCACCAAGATTTAAATCGTCGCTCTTGATAGAACTGATTGAACCTGTCAAATCTGTTTTACGTTGTGTACCATAGCCCACAACCACAACTTCGTTTAGCTTATTTAAATCTTCTTCCAGGTTTACCGTTACTACATTTGAAGCACCTATGGTAACCCGTTGTGTTTTATAACCTACAAGTGTAAAGTTTAACACCCTTAATTTGCCCTTTAAGGTGATGGTAAACTTACCGTTAGCATCAACCGATGTTCCGTTTTTCACATCAGTTTCTGTTACTGATGTTCCAACAGCCGGCAGTCCTTTTTCATCTTTCACCGTCCCGGTAACAACCGTCTGCGCACTGGCTGCAATGGGGATCATAATAAATAAAGAACAATAAATAAATTTAAAAAGAGCATTAAAAAATGAGCGGCTTAGTATAGGAACAGATGTCCTACAATTCCCATTTGTTGGTTTGTAAATTTTAATCATAGCGGTTTTGGTTATAGCTGATTGTTGCTAAAAGGATAAAATGACTTTTAATTCTTAGTAGGATAATATTAGGAATTAAAGCGTGTATTTATATGCAAAAACACTGCGCAATCGATTGACTAAACACCCTGGATGTACTAAAACCACGTAGATTAGAATTAAACCAATATAAATTAAGCCATGATAATTAAGAATAGGTGATTAAGGCATGGAACTGATTTTGGAAATGATCTCCAGAAATAGCTTATCTCTACTTTGAATCGGACTTTCTGTATTGGTTCTGATAATGAGATTGGCGTTTAATGCAGGCTCGAACCTGGCGCTAACTCCTGTAAAATTTGAGATTAGGTTTTGGTCAGCATCTTTGTATAAACCTTTTACATCTCTTTCTTTGCATATTGCCAATGGGCAATCTAAAAAGACTTCAAAATACAGTTCTCCAATAATTTGAGCGGCCAATGCCCGATATTGCTCAAGAGGGGTGATGAATGAACAAATCGTAATGATATTGCTCATCATCATAATTTTAGCTATTTCCGCCGCCCTTCTAATGTTTTCTGCCCTATCGGCTTCGCTAAAGCCCAAATCTTTATTAATACCTTCCCGAAGTACATCTCCATCTAATGTTATAGCGAAAAAGCCTTCTTCTTCGAGCTTTTCCTTTAATAAAGTAGAAATAGTTGTTTTTCCGGAGCCCGATAATCCAAATAGCCAAACTACTATTCCTCTTTGACTGGGAATTACATAACCATTTTGAGTTGTAGTTTGAAGCGGCATAGTTTTATTAAAATTAATCAACCTTACACAAAAAGCCTTCGTTTAGCAAAGATTCCTTGTTGTATAACATTTCACGACCAGATAATGTATTGATATTACATCCGCTAAATAAAATAATGGCATGGCCGGCAGCAGTATCCCATTCCATGGTTGGTCCGGTGCGTAAATAAATCTGTGCCTTACCTTCTGCTAACAAACAGAATTTAAGAGAGCTGCCTACCGAAATAAAATTGACTATCGGATATTTGCTGAGAATTGCTTTTTCTTCTCCATCTGCATGTGATCTGCTTATCGCAGCTGTCCATTCATTGTTCTTCTTAACCGCTTTAATTTGAATTGGATCTTCGCCGGGGATCTGTTTCCAGCTTCCAGAAGACGCCTCACCATAATACAATAAATTTTGTACCGGGATATAAATTACCCCCAGCACAGGTAACCCATCACGGATTAAAGCAATATTTACAGTAAACTCACCATTTCGTTTAATAAACTCTTTGGTTCCATCCAACGGATCTACGCACCAATATACTTCCCAGTTTTTCCGCTCTTCGTAAGGAATATTTTTTCCTTCTTCAGATATAATTGGGATGGCTGGATATAACCGTTTCAGGTCGCGACATATCATATCGTTTGCAATTTTATCAGCCTTAGTTAAAGGAGAAGAATCGCTTTTGGCTGATACCTCAAAATCTTCATCATGATTGTAAACGGTTAAAATTGCCTTCCCCGCCTCAACAGCTATTCTTAGTATGGCATTTATATCAATGGTACCTATCATTTTACGCTAAACTTTTACGGCTAAATTCTTAGCCTTAATTTCTTTTAATATCTCCAGTTGAGGTCCTCTGTTATCAAGATCAGATTGACGGGCACTTAACAGGACGTCTTTCCTAAGAAGTTCATTTTCAACACCATACTGCTCTACCTCTTCACCAGAAATTAGTTTATTTTTATTCTCAGGGCGATCTAAAACATAGCCCAAATCGGTTAAGGTTTGGTGATTAATACATTCGAATATGTCGATTTCTGCTGTACTCAATTCTCTCCGAAATTTACCACTATTATCTTTGATAATCGGTTTAGCCAGATTTTCCCACATTTCGCCGGCATTAGCGGTGGCTAGCGATTCTTTTGAGTTGTGAAAATCGAGCATTGTTTCAGCGTAATCAATTGCCAAAAACCTACATAAACTTTGAATAAGCTTTGCCGGATCTGCAATTAACTCCTCATAATTTAAAGAGAAAAAACGATCGTTGCTGATCTTTTTCGAAAGTTCGATACAGGCACTTTGATCTTTATGCCATTGTTTAGCTAAATGATAAATATGCTTTTCGCCTACAATTGCTTTTTTAAAAGAAAGGGCAACATCTCTCCCATCACGGTATAAATAAATATATTTCAGATTAGGCGAATGCATTTCCAAATCAGCAGCATAGTGTACATTGGCCATACTCTTACAGCACCAATATTTAGCTTTTTTTGCTATTGCGGCAGTTTCATATACCAATCGGTTAATCTCAAAAAGGCTGTAAGTTTTTGAATTTTCATAAATCCAAGCTTCATCCAGCTCAACGCCATCCCATGGCACAGGATTAGCCCTAACATAATTTACAACATCGTTAATTAATATCTTATATTTTGCTTCGGTTAAAAAACCATATAATTCTAACAATGGCACAAAAGTGACCAAAATATGAGGTGGGTGCGGAGAGGCAATCTGATTAGATTGGTCTAATATTACCCTGAGTAAGTTGGAACCAGATCTTTGCGTTCCGATGATCTGGATACCATCTGGTTTAAAAAAGCTTTCCATTATATAAAATCGATACTGTTCCCAAAAAAATAGCGCCGAGTATTAAATATACCGGGCTTAATTTATACTTATAGCTTAATATTAATGAAACTACACACATTGCTCCAACCAAAAGTGTTCGTGGCTGCAATAATAATATTTTTATAGCTGATGATATGATCAGGCCGATTACCACCACCTTAATTCCCGATATCATACTTTTGATCAAGGGGTGATCTTTGGTTTTATTAAAGATTTTTGAAACAACAATCATTAAAATAGCAGATGGAACAAACATACTACAGGTAGCAACCAGTGCACCTAAAAAACCGGCTAACTTAAAACCAATGAATGTTGAGCTCACCAGAATTGGCCCGGGTGTAACCTGACTAAAAGCGATTACATCTATCAATTCCCTTGCGCTCAACCACTTCATATCTTTTACCAGTAACGACTGCATAATGGGGATAACGAGGTATCCACCTCCAAATAAGGAAATGCTAATGCCTGAAAAAATGGTTCCGATCTTAAAATAGATGCTTTGATAAGATTTAAATGCACCAGTAATAAATAAAACCTGGTTGATGAACAAAACAGTAACGGCAATAAACGAAAATGACTTTAACCTAAGTTTAAACTTCCGCTTAAAACTAGTTATCGCCTCAGTATAGTTGTTTTCTTTCTGATCAAAAACCAGCCCAGCAACGGCTCCAATGATTATAAGAACAATTGTTACGAGGTAATTCCCTTTAATCAGATCGAGCGTTATAGCTATCAAAAAAAGAAAGATTTTACCGTAATTAAGGGAAATTTCTTTTTTAAACAACTGTAATCCTGTCGACAAAATGATCATACTTACAATTGCCCCTACATATTGCATCATCAAGCTCCAGGATATATTGAGCCCATTTGAGTAATAAACATAAGCCAAACAAAGCATTAAAATACTTGCCGGTAGCAAAACAGCGAACATACTCACCGCAGCACCTAGTTTACCTTTTAAAGAATAACCAATATTGGCCACAACATTTACGGCCATAGGACCAGGCATAAAAGAAGCTACTGTTACGCTGTTTAGTACATCTTCATTATTAATGGTTTTATCCTGCTCAACCATAATGCGCTGAATCAGCGAGACCAAAGCCATATGTCCGCCAAAGCTTACACAGCCAATTTTAAGAAAGGTGAAGAAAAGATATTTAAGTGTTGTTTTTTCTTTGGTTATATCGCCTGCTACTGATAACTCCATCTTCTTTTTAAGATTAACTAGAATGCTTAAACAATATACCATTAATTTTTGCGCAATAAGCGTGAGTCAGATTTCAAAAAAGGCCTGCCTGGCTATTGCTTTTTTGTTTAAGAACCTAATTTATGCGATTTTGAATGCATAAACCACTTAAACACAACGCAAACGTTTGATTAAACCATGAAATTTATCATTTTCATATCAGAACAACATGAAATGTTAAAAAACAAACTCTGCGGATGATGTGAGTTAATCCTTACCTTATGTTTTCCTATGGGCGTTAAGAAATTTGCGCCTTAAAATGCCTTAATTTAACACAAAGAAAATATCGACAAAAGTTTGTGGAGATTCTTTAATAATTACCTAACACAAAGCCCCTAACATTTACTTATCAGAAGTAATTGTCAGCGGCCTTATTAAACCTAAAAGATTTTGCTAATTTACCGTATTACGTGGGTTGCTCCTTTGGTTGTTTGCGCCCACTTTGGTTAACTTGTAATTTAGCGATAAATAAAAATACCGGGTGATGTTGTTGTACCTTACATCTTCAATCCGGCTGCTATTTACAACTCTATCTATGCTGGTATTCTGGTTCAGGATATCAAAACCTTTTAAACTCAGTGTTACCCTTCGTTTCATTAAATATTTGTTTATGCCCGCGTTAAGTAAAAAGTAATTGTTATTAAACCCATCAGCGCGGCCAGCTGAACCGATATGATTCAAATCAGCTTCTATCCGTAAATCTTTAATGAACTCGTAACTTAGATTTAAGGTGTTATTTAGCGTAAAATATTTATTGTCGATCGCCAATTCGGCCGAATTATTTATTTTGGTATAGGCAACATAAGCAAAAATACCAGCATTAAATTTATCATCAATATCGTAGCTCCAGTTAATATTTGGTCCAATTTCGAACCTGTTGGTAATGTTTTTAGCGCCGCTGATAAAGTTTGTTCTATGTTCAGTGAAGAAATTTGCACCATAATTAGTCCTTAAACCTTTAAGTTTTGATGGCATCCCAAAAAATGTTCCGGCTCGCAGGTAATAATTACCATTTACGTTAATCGGCTTCACCGTTTGGATACCATTGTTATAGGTAATATCATTTCCGGTATCATCAAAAGATAAGTTGTAGAGGAAATATCCATTCCAATAGCGGTTATTATCTGGACTAAAGGTATTAAAGTTTACCGATAGGCGATGGTTTTTCCGGCCTTCGAGATCAGGGTTTCCGATTCTTTGATATAATGGATTGGTATTGTTCTGTACAGGCTGCAGATCGGTAACTGAAGGCAGATTAACGCTTGCCCGGTAATTGATAGCAATGGTTTGATTCGCTTTATTTTTAAAATTGACCGTTAAACGCGGCAATAAGTTGTAATACGATTTTTCAATATTGCCAATATTGGCACCTACATTATTAAATACATTGGCATTTAACAAACTTTCCTGTGCATTGAAACCGAAATTATAGGTCCAATCCTTTCCGGTGTAGATAAACCCTAAACCTGCAACTTGTTGGCTGTTATGGTTATCGAAAATATTGGTTAAGGATGGCACAATGCTTTCGTAGCGATCGGTAGTCGGATTATAATCAAAGGTAATCTGCTGCGCATCAACAATGCTTCTTGTATAACCGTAAGCAAGATTGGCACTCCATTTTTGATTTAATGGCCGGGCATAATTTCCGTTGATGGTATAGGTTTTTGAGGCATTTTCCTGATTCGCTAGCTGATTGATATTGGTAACGGCAGTATCACCATTTACATATTGATGAAGCAGCGATTGATTTAACCAGTCAGAATTAAAGGTATTCTGTGTACCATTTAACCGGAGCGAAACCGAGCCTTTTTTATTGGCCAATCTCCTCAGCACGGTAAACTCGCCAAATAAGGATGGGGTGAAATTATGCTGATTGTAATACTGGCTTCCATCATTTGCTTTTCCTGTAGCATCAAAATTAGCCTTGAATGTACGGTTGTTGATGTTGGTGTTACTGTTGAGGATCACATTTGGCCGGAATACCATATCGGTTAACGAATCAGGGTGGTATTCTGCCTTAAAATTAAAGCGGTGTGCTTGATTATTGCTATTGCGGTCGGTATTATCCAGGGTGCGTAAAATATCGCCAGCGCTTAAGTCCTGGATATTGGATAATTTATTACCTAAACCCGAAGAAAAATAGGTAAAATAACTTCCACTGATGGACAGTTTATTGTTTTTGCCCCAGGAATTACTGTAGTTTACGCCTCCACTATGTGTGGTGTAGAGTCCAATGGCATTGTTATCAAAAACCCCACTGCCGCCAATGGTTGTTTTGCCGTTATTGTTATTGATGGAGAAACTTCCCCCCGCAGGTGGGGCAAAAATATTTCCGATATTTCCACCGCTGAAACTACTCAGGTCATCGTAACCGAAACTCGCATCATTGGTATTGTTGCTCATGCCCAGAACAGCAAACTGCAGGTTTTTGTTAAAGTGGTTGGCACTTAAGTAACTTCCATATTTATCGGTTGTTCCTCCTGCAAGATTGGCGTTACCGAACCAGCCCTTTTTCTTATCTTCTTTAATGGTGAGGTTCAATACTTTTTCGCGCTGACCGTCGTCAATGCCAGTGGCTTTCGCTTCCAGCGTTTTGCTGTCAATCAACTGTACTTTGGCAATCGCATCTGCAGGGAGGTTTTTTGTTGCCGTTTTAGGGTCAGTGCCAAAGAAATCCTTACCATCGACAGTTAAGCGGGTAACTTTTTGTCCCTGCACCAAAATACTTCCATCTTTATCAACGGTTACACCTGGAAGCTTCTTCAATAAATCTTCTACCGCTGCATTTGGCCTGGTTTTATAAGCATCGGCATTAAATTCTATGGTATCTTTTTTTACAGTGGCTGTAGCATAACGGCCACTTACAGCTACATCTTTTAAGGTAATGGCATCTTCTACTAATTTTAAAGTGCCAATGTTAACAGCCTTTCCGTTCAAATTAATGTTTTTGGTGATGGAATTATATCCTAAGGCCGAAATCCTGATTTTATAGTCGCCATTGGCAACCGCATTAAAAGAAAATTCTCCGGCTTTGTTGGTTATTACACCTACTTTTTTGGTCGAATCAGTTTTACCGGACAAAATAATGCCCACATATTCAATAGGTTGATCGGTTTTCGCATCAATGATTTTTCCATTTATATTACCCGTCTGTTGTGCGAATACTTTCGTAGATAATACGCACAGCAATATCCATAAATAGGTTTTCATAGTTAAGATTGTCTTTTTTGTTGGTTTGTTTGATTAGCCCTTTTTAAGGTTTCAACTATAAGACACCAAAAACTGAAAAGTGTGACAGAAAAAATATTTTTTTTCTAAATAACCCTTAGGCAGGCCGCCTTCCGAAGTTCGCTCCTACACCGACCTTTGAAACTTCTGAAGTCTGAGGGCTTTGATTATTGAGCGTTTTAAAGGAAAGGCTGCAAGGTGAGATAATTATTGAATGACAGAATGGTTGAATGTTAGAATGAACTGAACAAATGTTGAGTTTGATCACTAGCACATTAGATCTTATTTATGAAACGTATCAAGATATAATTCTTCTACCTTTTTACGCGCCCAGGGCATTCTTCTTAAAAATTTTAAGCTCGATTTTATCGTTTGGTTGTTGTTAAAACAATCGATCCTGATCAGTGATCCCAGTTTTTCCCAGCCGTAGTGTAGCTGAAGATCGGTTACAATTTTTTCTAAGGTGATACCGTGTAAGGGATTGTTTTTTTGCTGTTCGGCCATGCTGCAAAGTTAAGGCAAAATTATCGGGGTTTATATTGTGTCATCCAAACATTTGCACCGCCACAATCAGGGTCGTTTATGATATGGCTAAGCACTTCAAAGTGATTGGATTCAAGCAATGATCGATATTCATCTGTGTCTAAAGAATCATGGAATAAGTTTTCACCACCGTTCAACCCCCAAACCTCTCCTCTATCCGTTCCCGAGGTAAACAACAAAATGCCATTTGGTTTAAGGTGACGTCTAAAAATACTGAACATACCAGGCTGATCGGCTGCCGGGAGATGAAAAAAACTGTGCCAGGCAATTATTGCATCGAATCTTTCATCTAAATCAAGTTTACGCATATCTTTCAGCATAAACTTTGTGTCTGGAAAATTTAGTCTGGCCAATTCTAGCATCTGTGTACTGGCATCGATTCCGAGAACGTTTACATTTTGGCTGATCAGATATTCCAATATAGGTTTTCCGCTGCCGCAGCCCAAATCTAAAATACTTGCATTTAGAGGCACTCGCTTAAGTAAATCGTCCAAATAGGTTTTCTCTTCTAAACCAGCATAGCGGTTTTCGGCAAACCATTTACCCATCTTATTGTAAGCCTTATAAACATTTTTGCGTTCTCCTTTTTCCATCTGTATAATTTTTTCAATTTATTATTAATGCTTTAGCAACATCAAATTAATTATAGCTATATTTTTTTGGAAACAAACGTGCAATGGTTCTTGGCAAATGCAGCCCTGCCATCCGCTTTATCCCGATGAAGAATCGGGATGCCCGCTACTATCAGGTTTAGGATGAAAGGTCTGCTCCTAGCATGGTGCCAAGGCATCGAAGCGATGTTTCTAAACCCGATTGAAGCGGAAGCCCGCAGCGCAGCGAGGACTTTGAACGGAAAGCGGGACTGAAAACCTCCAAGAGAACGGAACCCTTCATTTCCAAAAACACACAACATCAGTTTGTAAATTAGCCAATAGCCGTAGCATCAATTTCGATCAGCATGCCAGTTAGGGCCAATCTTTGTACCGGAATAAGAGTGTTTACCGGAAATTTCTGATCAGGCCATATTTTGTTCGATTCTTTGATCAGGATTTCGTGTTTCGCCTCATCATAATCCACCACCAATGTTGTGAGCTTTGCAATATTGGCCATGGTTAAGCCTTTGCTTTTTAAAGCCAAAGCTATATTTTCGAATACAATACTTACCTGAGTCCTAAAATCATCACTCAGTATGCCATCCATTCTGCTACCACCCTGGCCTGCAACAAATACAAGTGAGGAATTGGCTGAAACTAAAGCAACGTGAGAATATCCATGCGGACGGGGATCGTATATCCCTGCGGGGTTGGTGATTTCTAAAGTAGGTTTTTCCATTAGCTATAAATTAACAGGTGCTAAATTATTCGATAAGAAATAGTAAACCGTCGGTTGTTTGCAATAAAAAACCTCCTGATCTTTATAAATCAGGAGGCTATAATAATTATCAGGCTTAATTAGTTACCCGTAGCTGTCCAGGTATTATTATCTGTGTTCGAATCTGGCAATACTTTATTAGGATCTAAGGTAACGGATTCGATCTCTTCAGTTGTTGGATAACGTACCAACCAAGTCGCATTTTTCATCCAAACATCAACCGGAACTTTTACGATATCCGTTTTACCACTTTTGGTTTTAACCTGCAGGATAATTGGCATTGGCATTTTCTCCAGGTTTACAACTTTAATCGCGTAGCCCACCAATTTATCGTCTTTCTTAACGGCCTCAACACCAGCAATACCCTGATCCATTTTCCAGTTGTTTAACCACCAGCTTCTCCAGAACCAGGCTAAATCTTCGCCAGCACCATTTTCCATCGAACGAAAGAAATCAAATGGGGTTGGATGTTTAAATGCCCAGTTTTTAATGTATTGACGGAAAGCATAATCAAAACGATCTTCACCTAAAATCTGATTTCTCAAGATATCTAAGCCCCATCCTGGTTTATAATATAAATTAACACCTATATTACGCTCTGCCATACCATCAGGCATTAACATCATGTTTTCATAAACCGGATTTCCGATGGTGCTTTTACCAACTTTATTCATATCGGTTGGCTGAGCGGCATACTCACCTTTATTAAAACTACTTTTAGAAATACCGTTGATAAAAGTATTGAAGCCTTCATCCATCCAACCATATTTACGTTCGTTGGAACCCACAATCATAGGGAACCAGGTATGGCCGAATTCGTGATCGATTACGCCCCATGCACCTGCTTTTTTAGCTTTCCAACCACAAAAAACAATACCAGGATATTCCATGCCACCTACATTGGTAGCCACATTAACTGCCATTGGATATGGATATTCGAACCATTTGGCTGAGTAGTGCTCAATGGTAGATTTTACATATTCTACACCACGGCCATATGCATCAACACCGTTGCTTTCTACTGGTTGTGCAGAAACGGCTAGGGATTTTTTACCGCTTGGCAAATTGATCCTTGCTGCATCTAACACAAAAGATTTAGATGAAGCCCAGGCCGCATCGCGTGCATTTAAGATTTTAAATCTCCAGGTTAATTTATCTTTCGCCGGACGGGATTTTGGATCTGTTACCTCTTCTTCTGTACGGATATGAATGGTAGCATCGCTAAGTTTAGCGGCATTCCATCTTTTTAATTGTTCTGGTGTAAAAACTTCGGCAGGATTTAACAATTCGCCCGAGCCCATTACGATATGGCTTGCCGGTGCGGTAATGGCAAAATTAATATCGCCATATTCGCAATAAAATTCACCGCCGCCCCAATAAGGCAAAGTATTCCATCCTAGCACATCATCATACACACACATCCGTGGAAACCACTGTGCAATAGCAAAAATTTCACCATTTTTTGTAGTTAAATGTCCTGTCCTGTCCGAGCCCTCTTTTGGGATAACGAAAGAATAGTCCATTTTAACAGTTACAATATCACCATTAGCTGCCATTGGTTGATCTAAACGGATCTGCATGCGCGTATCTTCTACCAAAGAAGTAAATTTTACAGCAGCAGCTTTTTGCGATACACTGATGTTCTGGATTTTATAACCACCATCAAATTTTTCACCTTGTGCACCATAACGGCTACGCGTTGGTGTAATGGCATAACCACGTGAAGTTTCTTTAAAAGTATTCTGGTCTAATTGCAGCCATAAATAGGGTAATTTATCGGGACTATTATTTTTGTAAGTAATGGTAACGGTACCCGTAACCGTATTTTTAGTTTCATCGAGATTAGCTGTAATGTTGTAATCAACGCGATTCTGCCAATATTTTGGTCCGGGTGCGCCAATTGCAGAGCGGAATTCATTCCCGTTTTGTGTATAAAATAATGGTCCAAAGGCTTCAGCAGGGTTATAATTGGTAGCTGGTGCCGGTGTTGTAGCTTGTTGGGCCGATGCAGAAAAGGCAAAAACGCAACAAATCAAACATAAAGTTATTAGTTTAGTCAATTTCATGATAATAATAAGGTTGTAATCAGGCGGTAAATATAAAAAATAACCACATATAGATTTATATGTGGTTATAATGTTACCAATAATCGCTACAATGCTACCGATAGTAATTAAGTATATTAATTTGCTTTTAACTTCGGCAAATCCTGTAGTTTTCTTTCTTGCGGGGTTAATTTTTTCCACGCTACAAAGGCGCGGGAAATATAATAAGCATAGCGGTATGGCCTTTCTGCCTTTACTGTCTCTACTGAGGGGCGATAAATAATCATGAAGTTTTTAAGTTCCTCACCCTCTAGCTTGGTCATATCCGTAATGGCCTTTGCGGTAAAGTTCTCATCAATTTCCTGGAGATACATTTCCTTTTCCTCCAAATCGGCCTCTTTTCGTTGTTGTCTTCTATATTTACCATAGCCAAGGTTTAGGTTTAAGCCCCCAACCTTGTCGGTTATACGCTTACGGTTTAGGTTTCCACCCGTACTCAATAGCGTATATTTTTCCGCTAATGGATCTTTCGCATCTGTAACCTGACTATTCATCCGCACTGCTGTAATATTTACATCTTTTAAACTGTTCGATTTAACCGGAAGATATATCGTTCTATTTAAGAGGTTGGTTAAGTACAGCGTATCGGTATGATAGCCAACGGCAGAAAACTCTAAAAGATCGCCAATATTGGCACCAATGGCATACTTACCTTCTTTATTTGTACTCGTTGATTTTTTACTGTTCAGGTTTCTGATACTAACACCAGGAAGAGAGAGCGTTTTTTTCGAGTAATCGAAAACCGTACCTGTAGTTACCGTTTGTGCAAAAACGCCAATTGGCAAGGCAAGCAATAGAAAAATGATCAGTTTGTACATACTCAAAAGTAACTTAGTTCGACATTTAAAAGCTGCATTTAACAAACTTTAACATTAGAACAATTGAATCAGGCTAGTGTTTTTAAATAATTGTCATCATCAAATCCAATTAATATGGCTTTGTTGTTTTGCTCAATAATCGGACGTTTTATTGCGCTGGTATTTTCTTTTAAATAAGCTATTGCCAAATCTTGGTTATCAATTTTAGCCTGCTCTTCTTTAGTGAGTTTTTTCCAGGTTAAACCTTTGCGGTTTAATACCGTTTCCCAACCAAAGGTATTACACCATTCATTTAATTTTTCAGTTGTAATGCCTTTTTTCTTGAAATCGTGAAATTCAAAATCAACCTGATGTGCTTTTAACCAATCGAGCGATTTTTTAACTGTATTGCAATTTGGAATTCCGTAAACGGTCATATTGAATGAATGAATTTTTAATGGGTGACTGAATGTAAAAGCAAAGTTAATAAACTGTTTAGCTTTATACTTAATATTTTGAAGATCCTTATTTTATTGTGGCGCTGGATGTAGTGTCAGATATTTCTATTTGACACTAATCGTAATTATTCATTCGGGTATGAATCCAACTATCAGTCAGATGGTAACATCTGACAGCACAACGAAGAAAGTTGACAACGCTAAAAAACCGATCTTAAAATCAAATAATCCTAAAAATCCTATTCATTCATCCCATTTTTTGCCCCATCCATCACATTTTAAATATAGATGTAAATTCTCTTCGTAAAATTGTGGTATAAACTAAAACAAATGGTAATTCTATCAGGTAACCCATCAACAATAAAAACCAAAAGCATCAACCAGCTTGAGTTTTGGATTTCTACAACGCTATATGTGCTGGCCCTAATTGGTATCTGCTCATCCACAATCTATAACTCGGGCAATTCTTATCGTTTTGAAGAAAGCGGTATTGATTATAGTGTAATGGCAAACTTCTTTATTCCAGAATTATTTAAGATCACCAGTTTATATATCAGCTTTTTATTGTTCAATTTTTGCCTCATGCCCCAACTTGCAAATAAGAATAACATAACACTTAATCTTATTCTTACGGTTTTGGTCACAGCGTTCTCTGTAGTAGCGTGGATGGTTTACAACACCTATTCTCAAGCATACAGGTTGGTTGAATATGATGACATCGATAACGCTTACGGAATCTTTTTTGGCGAAGCTTTTACTTATATTTTCTTTTTATATCTACTCTTTAATGCTTATGCCTATTTTAATGAGCGGGGCCTAGAATTACTAAAAAGAATCCCGGTATTAAAAAATTACCATAACAACATCGTTCCTGAGCTTTTTGTAAGCACCAAAATCTGGCTGATTTCGCTCATGATTTTTGCAGCCGTACTTTCAGTAAGAATAGATTACGAAATACTGATTGTTTGGGTAATTGTACCACCGGTAAATATCTTTCTAGCTTTTTGCTCTATTTATTACGTTATTCCAAACCTGAGAAAGGATTTTAAAGGTTTTGGCCGGTATTTTTGGGGAAATGTAGGTTTAACCATTATCCTCTCACTCCTACTGTCGATCGTCCTTATCCCTTTTATGCGCAATGGTGCTGTAGTGCCGATTACCTTAATTTTAAACGCAATATGCTTAATCTGCATTACTACGCCATCTGCATGGTATATTTACAAACATAAATTTGAAAAACAGAGCGAGATTCAGATGCTCAAAACGGAATTGGGCAAATCGGATGCAAACCTAAATTTCTTAAAATCGCAGATCAATCCGCACTTCTTATTCAATGCTTTAAATACCTTATTCGGAACAGCTTTGCAGGAAAATGCAGAAAGAACGGGCGAAGGGATCCAGAAACTTGGCGATATGATGCGCTTTATGCTCCATGAAAATACCCAGGATAAAATTTCGTTAACCCGAGAGGTAGAATACCTGAACAACTATATTGATTTACAAAAGCTGCGTACCTCTCGCTCTGCAGATATCAGGATTGATACACATATTGAAGAGCAGTTAAATAACCTGCAGATTACGCCGATGCTGTTGATTCCATTTATTGAAAATGCATTTAAACATGGTATTAGCTTGCAACAGCCTTCGTACATTAAAATCACCTTGCAAACCAAAGAAAAAACTTTATATTTTGATGTAAGCAATAGCATTTACATTAAGGCAGATAATGACCCCGAGAAATTAAAAAGTGGCATCGGACTAGAAAATGTTAAACAACGTTTATCATTACTTTATTACGGAAAACATGAATTGATTATCCGCGAAAGTGCCAATGAGTTTTTTGTTCATTTAACTTTGCAATTGGATTAGTGATACGTATCTTTCAGAAATCAAATAAACGAGTAAATAATTTAAATTGATAAATTTGGGTGATTCGTCATTTCGACTGGAGCGCAGCGTAATGGAGAAATCTTTGACCGAAGTTTAAAAGATTTCTCCGCTACGGTCGAAATGACGATCTCCTTTGAGCTCTCCTAGAGATGCTTCCTTCGTCGGCATGACAGAAGAGAAAAACACAAAGAAAAAAATAAAAAATGATTGCCATTGCTATAGATGATGAACCGATTGCACTAGAGATTATAAAATCTCACGCCTCAAAAGTTCCATTTGTAACATTGCAACAAACTTTTACAGATGCTTTTGCAGCCATCAGCTATCTTCAGCAGAACAAGGTTGATTTAATTTTTCTGGATATCAAAATGCCAGATATCAGTGGAATTGATTTTTTAAAGAGTTTGAGCAAGCCACCAATGGTTATTTTTACAACGGCCTACACAGAGCATGCTGTGCAGAGTTTTGAACTCGATGCTGTAGATTATCTGCTAAAACCTTTTTCACTTTCGCGTTTCTTAAAGGCTTGCAATAAAACCCAGGAACTCTTTAACCTGCGCAACCAGAAGCAGGAAACAAAAACAGCATATATTTTCGTAAAAGATGGTTACGAGCAAATTAAGGTGGAGTTGGACGAAATCCTTTATGTGGAGGCCTCAGGCAACTACACCCAAATACAGCTAAAAGACAAACTTTTAAGCTCGAGGATTACCATTAACGATTTGGCTGAACTGTTGCCGAAAGCAGATTTTATCCGTTGTCACCGGGCTTTTATTGTGGCTAAAAATAAAATATCCAAATTTGATCGCAGCCAGATTTGGATTGGAGAAAAAATTATTCCTATCGGGGCAACTTATACCAATATTAAACTTACTTAATGCAATTTAAACCTCACAGGTTTAAAAATCTGTGAGGTTTGTGCTTCATTAGTTAGACCCTGAAATGAATTACCTTCGGTGAGCTCGCTTAAGGCTCGGTTTACTCCGTAGCTTTCCGCTTCGCTCCAGGTCAGGGTAAAGGTGGTCAAAATATTAAGGTTTCACATTTACCCTTATTCCTGCTGAGTGTGTGGTAAACTCAGGTGCGTACATGCTTTGCAAAGAGGTAATTCCATTTGAAAAATTTCCGGCATGTGTAACCCTTAATGGATACTCGAATACATAGGTTCCTTTAGGCATATAACTAATAAAGAAATTGGTTGAAGCATCTTTTGTACTTTCGTAATAACCTAAACCATCCTGATATTTATACCTGGAGATTACGTTTACAGGTTCAAAACCCGATGAACGCATATCTTTCAAATGAATATATTCCATATCCCGATCACAATAAATTTCAATACGCACTTTTAATAAATCGCCAGGCGCTAAAACATTTGTTGCAGTTAATGGCGTCAAAATATCGCCCTTAGTACTGGCTTTTTGGATAAACAATTGCTTTTTAATTTTAACACCTGTACTGGCAGTGCTTATTTTATCCAATTGCTCAAAATACTGCCAGTAAAGCGCTCCCCATGCAATTGTTGTGTTGTTATTTTTCACCTGTACCTTACCCATTTCTGGTTTTACATCAGTACCGGCAATGGTTAACTTTTGATAGCCTGTTCCAGCTTCTTTTACGGCGTTAGGCTGTTGCAAATCTGCTATTTTTTGACCGCCAATAGTTATTTCAGGTTCATTGCGCTCTGTCAAAAGGTTAGTACCTTTCATTAGCAATGCATAACAAGCTGCCGTAGTGGCTTTGGTTGTTTTCCAATCGTTGGTCTGTTTGTTTTTGAGCAACCAGATTTTCATTTCCTCCACCGATTTGGCATCGTTAGTCACTTCGTCGAAAGCCTCTATTAATAAAGCCTGTGTTTCTATCGGACTTTGGTACCACCACCAGCCTGCTTTATTGGTAGCCCAATACATGCCGAGTTCTTCATTTTGCTGAGCCGTTTGATTTAATAACGTAATGATTTTTTTGGCTTCTACCTCATTGCCGTTTCTATTTAAAACCAAGGCGGTTTGTGCCAACTGGTAAGTATCAAAGGTTTTCCAGCTCGCTATTAATTTTTTCAGATAGAAATCTTTGGCCTTTAAAAAATCTGCATTGGTATTTTTTTGATTAGTGTAACTTCTGGCGAATAGATAGTGCAACGGCAAATAGGCAAAACGTTTTCCTTTCACTTCATCCTTATAATCTTTAACCAGCTGTGCATCTAAATAAATAATGGCTTTGTTAAGCATTACATTAAAATTAGGATAAGCTTTTTCGTCAATCAGTTTTAGTTTTTTTAGCTGGCCCATTCCTAAAACTATGTGTTGTGTAATGTACCGATCTTCCTGCATGCCATTAAACCATGGAAAGGCACCATTATTAAATTGCATTTTTTCTAACTTTTCGAAGTTGTTTTTTAACTCGTAAGTCATTCTATTCAAATCGAAAAGCATGGCCAAACGTTTTTTACGCTCGTTTTCATTATCGGCATTACGCACCCAAGGCGTTTCTTCTAACAAAATTGATTTGAGCTCCTGGTTTTTCTCTAGGTTAGATAAGAGGGCTTCGCCATTATTTGTATTTTTCCATTGTTCGAAAACGGTTTTAATTTTTGGTGAGGAATTAATGATACCTGTTGCAAAACTATTGGCATAAAACCGGCTAAAAGTTTGTTCAGCACACTCATAGGGGTATTCCATCAAATAAGGTAATGCCTGCACGGCATACCAGATGGGATTTAAGGTAAACTCGAAAGTTAAACTTTGGTTACGTAAGGTTTTTGAAGCTCCTGATTTCTCCAGCTTCACAAAATCGAAAGTTTTACTGGTATTGCCACGCACGTTTATAGGCATACTTTCGGTAACCAACATTGAGTTTGCCAAAACGGGAATGGTATTTTCTTCACCATCGCTAAACTTACCACTTTGGGCCAAAACTTTATAGGTAATGGCATTAATACCGGATGGAATAATTAATGTCCATTTTAAAACAGCATTTCCTGCATCATCAACTTCGAAAGTTTTTCCGGTTTTTTCGTTTGTTCCAAAAATCTGGATCGGTTTTGCAGTTAAGGCATCTGTAAGTTCTAAACTGGCCTTACCGATAAGTTTTTTGCCTGCCAGGTTATTTAGTTTGGCGCTTAATAAGATGGTATCCCCTTCGCGGAAAAAACGTGGGGCATTAATGGCAATGGCCAATTGTTTCTGGGTAACCAATTCATTGGTAATCGATGCCGTTTTTAAATCTTTGGTATGTGCAAAACCCATCATTTTATAGCGTGTTAAACTTTGCGGGATGGTGAACTCGATCTTGATTTCGCCTTTGGCATCGGTTAACAATTGTGGATAAAAAAATGCGAGCTCGTTGAAATTGGTACGTGGCGTGATGTCAGTTTTTTTGTATTTAAGTACTTCCACTTCCTGACGTATTGTTGTTGATTTATCTTCATCAGCCATTGCAAAGACTGAAGTATCTTCAGCCCTATTGCCAGAAACAGCTCCCTTTAGTTTTTCAACTGTGGGTGCTTCAACACTTAATCCGGCAGCCTTCCCTTCCAAAGTTGACATCCCTCTAATTTGAACAACCGAACCAGTCATATTCTGCTTTTTTTGTGCTCCGTATCCCGTAACCACCACTTCTTTCAAAGCATTTCCATCCTCCTTCAGGGTTACATCAATCCGTTTTTTAGCACCTACTTTTATAGCGTAGCCCTTAAAGCCTAGAAAAGCAAAACTCAATGTTTCCCCTGCTTTAACATCAATAGTATAAATACCAAAAACATTAGTGGTTGTTACTGTTTTGCCAGATTTTACCTCTACACCTGGCAATATTTCGCCATGTTCATCGAATACCACCCCGTAGCTTAATTTGCCATTAGCCAACTCAGCTAATTTCTGAACAGCCTCAGGAGATAAACCCTTTCTTTTAGGCCTTTGTAAATTGTTCATATAATTACGATAACCATTGTTGTAGCCACCATAATAATTGTAACCGAATAAATTAAGGTTTTCGTAACCGCGTGTAATTACGCCAAAATTATTTCCAGATCTTAAAAACCATAAATAACCAGCGTTTGCGATGTCATTTACATTGAAGTTCCAAGTGTAAAAATAATAGTTAAAGCCTGTTGGTAACTGCGTATTCCAATCCATTCTTTTCAAGTCGTCCAAACTTGCATCGTATAGCGTAGCCACCATTTCGGCCATCTGCTTTTCGCCATTTTTATTACTGATCTGTAGTTTCCAGCTTTCTTTTTCACCAGGCTGAAGTTTATTTCTAAAGGTTAAAAACCTGATATCTAACTCTTTTTTCGGATCTATAATTTTAACCTGTTGCATCGAACTGTAAACCATACCTTGATGTACCATGGTAAACTGTACGGCAAAACCATCCTCGTAATTACCTTTCGGTTTAATTTTAACAAAACTTTGTTTTGGCGATAGATTAAGCCATACCTTTTCGGCTATACTATCACGATAATAAACTTCATAATAAGCCCTACTATTATCGGCTAAGCCCGCCAAGCGGAAAACAGCGCTTTCAGTCGGTTTAATTACGCTTACTTCAGGAGCAATCCATTCGATATTAGATTGTATCGTTGCAGGCGCTTCATTATAGATAACTAAATACTGATCTACTTTAATGGTATCGTTCTGCTCGTTTATGGCTATTAAATTGATTTTATAATAACCTGGTTTTAGGTTTTTTTGGTTGAAGTTTAAACTCCCCCGACCATTTTTAGCAGTAGGGCTTTGTTTCAATTCTACCGATTTTATTGGCCATTTGGCTACTTCGAGTTCATTGTTATAATCTTCATTTGGAAAATTCATTATAAACTCCTCTTTACTTAATGCATAGTTTTCGGCATAAAACGGACTCTTGTTCATTAACCTGGATGGCGCCTGCAACAAACTCCATTCTGCCTTAACATTCGCTTTAATGGGTTCGTTGTTTAAATTGGTTACCCAGAATGGGATACTATCGGTTTTGTTGCTTACATAAATAACCTGTTCGGTACTGACATTAAGATTAATATCTTTTTGCCCCACATTTATCGCTGTGGTTTTCGTTCGGGTTTCGCCATTTAAATCCGTTACCTCAGTTTCAATTTCGTAGCTATAATTCTGTTTGGCATTGGTGGCCTTTGCAAAAAAGGTAATATCGAATTTGCCACCTGGTTTGGTATTTGTTTTGCCAATGGCAATCTGCTTTCTTTCACTATATATATTTGAATCATAAATAGCATTACGTTGCGTGTAAGTTAAGTGGTAATCGTACAATACTCTACGGAAAACCTTATAATTTACCTTTGCATTATTTACGGAATATCCTGAAAAAGAACTGGCTTTACCTTGTACTTTAATGCTGTCGTTCAGTTTGTAGTGCTGATTAGGTTTATCAAAAACGACCTCAAAAGTTGGGCGTTTGTATTCCTCAACCTGTACATTAATACGCCCATAATCGGTTTCAATTTCCATCTGGCCATTTAATTTCCCCATCGGGATATTAAAAGATCCTTGAAAAGTACCAAAATCATTGCTCGTTACATTAGTCGAAGTTATTTCCTTTCCGTTGGCATCATTAAAAAAAACCTCAAGTGTTTTATTTACTTCTATTTTATTTTTACCATCTTTCGATTGTAAGCATATACCCTTGTAGTAAATGGTTTGCCCTGGCCGATAAATAGGTCTATCAGTAAAAAGAATTACACGTTCTTTATCATCCTCATCCCGATAGGTGTTATAATTATTGATGTTTACTTTCAATTCGTCTTTCCCAAAAGTAACCACCGCAAAAGACATATTCCCACCGGTTTCATTTGTAGTTGCGTAACCATTTTCATTAGTGGTAATTAAATCGCCATTAATATATTTCCGCTTGTTATAGTCATATCTCTGTTGTTGGATTTTAACATTCTTCAACGGGGCACCGTCGCTAAGCTGGCTAACAAAATATTCATGTTTTTCAATATTGCGCCTGCTGATTACAGCCATTGCAGTAACCTTAAAATTAATATTGCTATAAACGGTATCTTTTTGTTCGCGGTTAACAGTTTGGGCAATCAAAGTATAATTACCAAAGGGTAAACCATCTATTTTATCAATTAAGGTATGGCTTTGATAATCGCTGGTTTTAGGTACAACGACAAACCATTTTTTGATTACTTTATTTTGATTAAAAAAAACTAAAAAGTCATCCTTGTTTTTAAACTGTTCGTAATTATTTTGAGATTCGGGTGCTTTAAACAGCCTAACATGTACTGTATCTGTATTTTTATATGATAAATATAACTGTGCAGGTTTATCCGGCTGGATATATCCTTTTATTTTAATTGATAATTCGCTGCCTTTAATCTGCCTGATTAAATTTTCTACATTTTGCGCACCGATACTTTTAGGATAGGCCTCAACAGCTTTTTTGGCTAAAACAACGGCTGTTAAAAGATTTTGTTTGTTGGTATCAACAGGCAATTGCGCATTTTTATGCATAAGGGCCTGTTCATATAAGATATCGGCATAAACTTCGGTTTGGGTGCTTTGTTCAGCCAAATTACTCAAAGCGTTATTGTACAATTCCTGATTATCGCCACTAAAATTTCGTTGTATAAATTTTAAGCGCTTTAAATCAATATCGGCCAATGCCGAAAAGTTATTGCTGTTTTGATGAAATCTTATCAGGTTTTTAAACAACTGCAAAGCTTGCGGTTTAAACAATGTACTATCATTTGTGAGTTCCATCACCAAAAAATCCTGTCTGTTGCCAAACCAGGCAGCATTGCTCATATCAATTGAGTCATCATCATATTGTGTAAGGTTAATCTGTGTGTTGCTAAAAACATCGATGGCCCGGTGTGCAAGCAGATCATACAGTGTTGGCCTGTAATTCCGGTTATTTTTATCTCCCGCCAAAACGGCATCCAAAACATCAACTTTAGTTTGCTGCAAAATTTTGGCTTCTTTTAACGATAACAGGTAGTATTTTATCGTTTCTTCGTTTAGTTTTTTAATGCTCCAGGTTTTAATATCATTGCCAATATCGCCCTGTACTTGTGTACGCGATCCAATTTGCCACCTATTTTGTTGCAAATAATTCCAATATGTTTCGGCTAAAAGCGACTGTAAAATGCTTTTTTCGGGTTGTTTGGCATTGCTGATGTCTGTGCGCAGGTCAACCAAAATTTTATCAAAGGCATTCTCTTCCAAATAGCTTTGAAACATCATCCGGTAGATAACTGATTTGATCAGCAATGGTGCATTGTTCTCTTTATTTGCCGCTTGATTTATTTTTTCGATCAAAGCCAGGGCATCCTTGGGTTTGGCCAGGTTAGCAAGAGAATCTATCCGATAAAAATCGGCCAGCGTATATTTATGCTGAGCAGAAACATCGAAGGAAAACAAAAAGGTAAAAAGAAATAAAGCGGAGATACGTAATGATATGTTCATAAGATGGCTTTGCGTTTTAATATAGATGGGCAGAACGTAAAAATTCCATAAGCGGTTAAAATTTTATCTGATTATTATACTAATCTAACTATAACTGAACTAAATGTTACAAGTAACAAACATTAAGGTTTTTAACATTCGAAGCATAACATTATCTTTGCCCCATGTCAACACAATTAAAAAATCTATCTGATTTCTCTCACACCACCGTTCCTAGCGGAGCAAACTATAAATTCGGAATTATTGTAGCCGAATGGAATGCAGAAATTACCGGTGCTTTGTACAATGGTGCTTTAAAAACATTATTAGCTAATGGTGTTGCCGAAGAAAATATAATTTCTTTACCGGTACCGGGAAGTTTCGAATTAACAGGCGGTGCAGAAATTCTATTGAGCAAAAGAAGCGATATAGATGCTGTAATCTGTTTAGGATGCGTGATTCAGGGTGATACCAAACATTTCGATTTTATTTGCGATGCAGTAGCACAGGGTGTAACCAATGTTGGCATTAAATACAGCAAACCAGTTATTTTTGGTGTTTTAACTACCAATAACCTAGAGCAGGCACAAGATCGTGCTGGTGGCAAACATGGCAACAAAGGCGATGAGGCTGCTATTACAGCGATTAAAATGGCTGATTTTTCTGCTCAAATTTAAACTTGCGTTTTAATAATTATTTGTAACTTAGAATTTTAAAATCTATCAGATCAGATGAAACCATCATAACTGGTTCATGATAGCTTCATTACCATTGAAACAAACTTATGCAGATGAAAAAAGTAGCCATTTTATTATTGGCGGTGTTTTGCACCATTACCATTTTAGAATCTTGTTCTTCTAAACTTTGTCCTGCTTACGGATCTTATCCAGAAGGAAAACGCAGAAGGAATTAATCTACCTCATTTGTAATCTCATATTCAGGTCATTTACAGAACTTTATTTAACTGTAATTGTTGTCCTGTAAAACAATACGTATAATATCATGACTTGGGTTAACTTAACTTCAATAGAACAGCTTGACGAGATCAAGAATGCAAGCGGTTTTAGCCTTATTTTTAAGCACAGCACGCGTTGCTCAATCAGTTTAATGGCTAAAAAGAACTTCGAATTTGATTGGGACATCATTCCCGCTGACACAAAACTTTACTTTTTAGATTTAATTAGCTACCGTGATATTTCCAACCAGATTGCCGAAATTTTTCAGGTAGCACACCAATCACCGCAGATTTTATTGATTAAAGATGGCGATTGTGTATTGGAAGCATCACATAGCGATATTTCTGCAGATGAAGTTGCAGAAGTAATTGCGGCTTAACCACAAAGTATTTTTCATAAAAGAGGGTATTCAAGCAATTGGATACCCTCTTTTACGTGGTAAGAATATATGCCATATTTCTTTGAAAAACAAGGTCCCGTTTGCTATTGGGTACTGTAGTCCTGCTGTACACTGTAGTCCCGATTTTTTCAATCGGGAGCTGCCGTTCCCATCAGGTTTATTCCTTTAGGGTCTGTGAAAAGAACACCAAACGTTCCTACGGAACGAAAAAATCTTTCTCCCCAAGTGTTACCTGTGAAACGTTCCTAACGGAACGAAAGAAAACCAATCTTACCAATGTTACTCATGAACCACCCATAAGGTAAATATGATGACAGATAGCTAATATAACGTATCGGCCGTCCCTTCGGGACGAATGGTAGGTAGCAAATAACATTTTGTTATTTGTGTTCGTTCCGTAGGAACGTTTGGTGATGCAAATGATCAATTACCTATCCAATTGAGGTCTGCGCAGACAGACCATGGAAATACCTAAAACAAAAAAAGTCCCGATTTATACCGGAACTTTGTATAAAATTATATCGTTGTTTCAACTAAGCAACTACAGTATTTTCTATTTTCAATACTTTCGATGTTCTTGTTCTGGTTTCTTTGCAAAGTTCTGGGTCCTGAGCTAAGGCTTTTCCATAGGTTGGGATCATTTCTCTGATTTTCGCCTGCCATTCGTCGGTAGCTAAATCTTCTGCAAAGCAACGGTTTAATAGATCGAGCATAATAGAAACAGCTGTTGATGCACCAGGAGAAGCACCCAACAAAGCCGCAATAGAACCATCGGCAGCACTTACCACCTCGGTACCAAATTCTAAAATACCGCCTTGTTTTTCGTCTTTTTTAATTACCTGAACACGCTGCCCTGCATATTCCAGTTCCCAATCTTTAAGTTCGGCAGTTGGCAAATATTCTTTCAACGCTTCCAACCTGTCTTCTGGCGACTGCCTAACCTGCTCAATTAAATATTTTGTTAAATCGAGGTTGTGCAATCCGGCAGAAAGCATCGGACGGATGTTATTAAATTTAATTGATTTTGGTAAATCCAGGAATGAACCATTTTTAAGAAATTTGGTAGAAAAACCAGCATACGGCCCAAACAACAGTGCCTGCTTGCCATTAATCATTCTGGTATCTAGATGTGGAACCGACATTGGCGGCGCCCCAACCGCAGCCTTGCCATATACCTTTGCATGGTGTTTTTTAATAATTTCTTCATTGGTACATTTCAGCCATTGCCCACTTACAGGGAAACCGCCAAAACCTTTTCCTTCAGGAATATCTGATTTTTCCAATAAAGGCAAAGAGCCACCACCAGCACCGATAAATACAAATTTAGCTACACGTTTACGTTTATCGCCGGTTTCTAAATCTTTAACTTTTACAATCCAGTTGCCGTCTTTATTCTTTTTCAGGTCACGGATTTCGTGATTGAAATGCAGATTAACATTACTTTGTTCCTTTAAGTTGTTAAACATATCACGGGTTAAGGTTCCAAAATTAACGTCGGTTCCCAGATCCATTTTTGTAGCCGCAACTTTTTCGCTCTTTTTACGGCCATCCATAATTAAGGGTGCCCAGTTTCTTACAAGCTCAGTATCCTCGGTATATTGCATGTCGCTAAACAGATCACATTGGGTTAATGCGTCGTAGCGTTTTTTAAGATATTCTACATTCTTTTTCCCCCAAACAAAGCTCATGTGAGGAATATTGCGGATAAAATTACAAGGGTCAGAAACCAATCCCTTACTCACTAAATATGACCAAAATTGCTTGGAAACTTCAAAATGCTCAGCAATCTGAACTGCCTTTTTTATTTCAACCGTACCATCCTTCTTTTCGGGCGTATAGTTTAATTCGCAAAAAGCAGAGTGTCCCGTTCCCGCATTATTCCAGGCATCAGAACTTTCTGCTGCCGCAATATCTAAACGTTCGTAAATTTCTATGCTTAAATTGGGCTCTAATTGTTTTAACAAAACACCCAGGGTTGCACTCATGATGCCAGCCCCTATTAAAATTACATCAGCGTCAGTTTTACCAACTGTCTTTTTCTTTTTTGTCATCTTAGCTTAAAGGAGTTACAAATTTAGAATGATTTTAAACATCCCACGAATTTTAGGGCATTAAATCTGAAAAAATTGCTAAAAAATTAGAAATACCCCTCTCTTTTTGACATGTTCTAATCAAATTTTAATCCAAAAAATAGTTTGATTAATAACTAAGTAAAAAGAACATTAAACTGACCATAGAAACCCATTATTAATTTGCTAATAGTGCCTTCTTTTCCTTTTGAAAATTTATCATTTTGATTTTAAACGATTGAAAAAATTTAAATTTTGATAATAAGGACATGTTCTGAAAGGCTAAATTTAGAAGAATCTGCATTTTTCATTTTTTTTCTTTCCTAAAGTATTAGTTTTATACATCTATTTGTTTAAAACATGCCTCATGAAGAATTTAATTTTATTTTGCTTTGTACTATTTTTAGCTGCCTGTTCTGGCGAAAAAACCGATCAGCTTTTACTCGAACTTGATAAAAAGAAACTGGCTGAAAACATCAATTATGATAAAATCATATTTTATAAATTTGCTAAAATAGCAGTCCGTTCAACTGCCGTTCAAGATACTACCCAGCCCGAGTATCAGAAATTCAGCAAACAGGCACAAAGTGTTGTCAGGACGCTGAACAAAGTAAACGCACACAACAATGAAAATATTTCTGTAATAGACGCCTTAAGGGTATATAAAGAATATCGGTCGGTTAAACAATTTGTAAAAGAAACCGATGAAGATGTTTTTCCATTACTAACTGCAGGCTTTATCGCAATGAAAACGGGCGTAAAAACACCGCAACCATTTTTTAAGGATACAAACAAGGCTTACTATCAAAATATAGAACATGCCATTTTAAGCATGGCTGTACTGGCCACCAGAGATTTAGGGCAACCTTTTGCGTTATATGAATGTGCTAAAACTCAACCAGAACTGCTGGATGATTGCGAAATTAAAACACTTTTAGAATTTGTACGCGGTTTCTTGTTTTTTAGCAACAACTTATTTTATCTATCTGAGGATGGCCTTTCGAGAAACATTAAATGGCTGGATAAAAATGAGAAAATCCCACTCCCCTACACCAAATCATTTTTTGGCTGGAGCCGTTTAAACGATGAGCAGACTCATTTGGCTTTCCATAGCATGAACTATCTTTTTAGAGGTTTTGACCGCATGAGAATGGAGCGAAAAATTGATGAGGAAAGATCGCTTGAAGATTTTGAGGCTTTTTTAAACGACATGAATAAACTCGGCATCCAAAACGAACTGGTTTGGGGAATAACCGCTTATCTGAATTTAAAAAAGGAAAGACCAGAGCAGTCGCTTCCAGCATTGGAAAAGCTGAGCAAAAGCCCATTATTTTCTAAGAACGAACGCGAAGCACTACAACAAACTATGGTATATGTAAAAGACCGTAAATCAGATAAGGCACTAACTGGTGTGTACGACAAAGCGTTTATCGGTAAAATTGCCACTAAATACATGATTGCGGTACTCTCAAAAATAGACTGGGAAAAACTGATGAAACAACAGGGTGTTCCTTATACCGAAGAAGTATTTGCTGGCATAGGTAAGTTTAAGGCGCTTTCTAATTCGGTGAGTGAGTATACTCAGCCTTCAACAATAGAAAAAGGAAAAAAAGAAATTGGTAAAAAAGGTAGCGAACTGCTCGAAAAAGCTAAAGGTTTTTTGAACTAATGGTAAGTTTTAACCACAGATAAAAAGGATACACACAGATAGATTTTAGCATCTACTCAAGACGACAAATTCATAAGCGGAAGGGTTCGGGAATTATTCGAGATGACTTAAAATATTAACCAATTTGCCGAATGGATCTCTTGTATAAAATCGCCTAACACCCCATGGTTCATCAGCCAGGCCATATTCGATCGGAAATCCGGCGGCTTTCACCTTTTCCAATATTTCATCAACATTTTCAACTTCGATGGATAGATCTGGTGTTGGGGTACCCGATCCGCCTTCGGAAGCAAAACTGATCTGTACATCCATTTTTTGTCCTGCCGCACCATAAGTGGCAATCCAACCATGATCCATTAGCAGATCAAGCCCCAAAATATCTTTATAAAAACTGGCTGCATCAGCAATTTTTTGAGTATTAACATTAAGTACTATTCTTTTCACCATAAACAGAAGTTTAAATTCCTAAGATAACAAAAAGCCCTACAATGTTTATTGCAGGGCTAGTCAAGCACGCTTATTAATTTTTAAGCTTCGCCTTAAATATTTTTTCCAGTTTCTCTATTTTGGGCTGAATCACCAATCTGCAATAAGGTTCACTTCCGTTTTTGTTGAAATAATTCTGGTGGTAATTTTCTGCAATATAAAATGGTTTGGCCGCTTCTATAGCTGTTACCACTTTTTTGCCATAAGCATTGGTTTTATTCAGCTCTGCCTTATATTTTTCTGCCAAAGCTTTTTGCTCAGCCGTGTGATAAAAAACAACTGAACGATATTGGGTACCGCTATCGGCGCCCTGACGATTTAATGTTGTAGGATCGTGGCTTTTCCAAAAAACTTCCAATAAGTCATCGTAAGAAATCACCATTGGGTTATAGGTAATCTCTAAAACCTCGGCATGCCCTGTAGCACCGGTACATACTTCCTCGTAAGTTGGATTGGTTAAAGTACCGCCTTCATAACCAGATTTAACCGATACCACGCCTTTTAAACGTTGAAAAATGGCTTCAGTACACCAAAAACAGCCCATTCCGAATGTAGCTTTCTCTGTCTTTTTTCCTTGCGCATTTGCCTGATTTAAGGCCAATACCGATAAAAGAATTAAAATTATTTTTTTCATTGTGTGTTTATTTGTTTTTAAATGTAATGAAGCTATCATGATTTTTTATCTAATTGTTGAGATGGCAAATCATGATGGTTTCATTGTGTGTGTGTTATTTTATTAGTCGCAAATAACCAATTTACCTTACAGTTCATCAAGTTATTTTCTAGTTAATTATACGAAATTAAATAAGCTGTAGTTTGCGTTTAAATTATAATGGATTTAGTGTGACAATCGACTATTACATTGTTTTTCGGATTTTGTTAATAACTTAAAAAACTGTATATTAATTTATTAAATACTTAATACACAACCTAAACGCACTTATTAACAATTCTTTTTTAAATTCGTAAAACATTAAATATAAAATTATGTCTACACCGTATATTCCTTGTTTAGATTTAGGCTCTTACATCAATGGCTCTGCAGAAGACCGTAAAAAGTTTTCTGATGAATTGGGCAGGGCTTTTAACGATTCGGGTTTTGTTACCATTACCAACCATGGTTTAAGCCAGGAATTAATTGACAAGCTTTATGAAAACATTAAAGCTGCTTTTTCGCTTCCCGTTGAAACCAAAAGGAAATACGAGAAACCAGAATTGGCTGGTCAACGTGGTTACACCAGTGCAGGCAAAGAAACAGCTAAAGGGGCTAAAACTCCAGATTTGAAAGAATTCTGGCAGATTGGTCAGGAAGTAACTGATGGTGATCCTGTTAAAAATGAATATCCTGATAATGAAGTTTTAGAAGAATTGCCAGAATTTAACAAAGTAACAGGCGATATTTATAAAAAACTGGAAGAAAACGGGACACATTTATTACGCGCCATTGCTACTTACCTGGAATTGCCGATCAATTATTTCGACAAACACGTTCATAACGGAAATTCTATTTTAAGGGGTATCCACTACTTCCCGATCGAAAATCCTGAAACCATTCCTGATGATGCGGTACGTGCAGGTGCACATGAAGACATCAATTTGATTACCTTATTAATTGGCGCCAGTGCTGATGGTCTTGAAGTGTTAACCCGCAGTAATGAGTGGTTACCTATTAAAGCACATCATACCGATATCGTTGTAAACGTTGGTGATATGTTACAGCGTTTAACCAACAATAAATTAAAATCGACTACACATAGAGTGGTAAACCCACCTCGTGAACTGATGAAAACCTCGCGTTTCTCTGTTCCTTTTTTCTTGCACCCACGCAGCGACATGGACCTAACAAGTTTACCATCAACCATTGATGCTGAACATCCTAAAGCCTATAGCGATATGACTGCGGGCGAATATTTGGATGAAAGATTAAGAGAAATTGGATTGAAAAAATAAAAAAGATCGTCATTGCGAGACTCGATTTTTCATCGAGACGTGGCAATCTTATTTGAAAAAATATTAAGCATCGGCCAAAACCGGTGCTTTTTTGTTATTTTCAAACATGCATTCAACAACTTTAGAAGTTTTTGCCGAGATTGATGGCATTGGCTCTGCTTCGGGTCTATTCCTTCACGAAGATTTCCTGTATATCATTGGCGACAACAGCGGCTACTTGAACGAATATAACATCAAAACCAAAAAGCTACGCAAAATTCAGATTTTATTTGATAAAACACTTGATCAGTTAGAAAATATACCTAAATCCTTAAAACCCGATTTCGAAATTCTTTGTCATAATAACAATAAGCTCTACATATTAGGTTCGGGCGCTACGCCCAAAAGAAACCTGATGATCGAATTCGACCTGAAAACTCAAAAAGTTATTCAGAAAGACCTGACCGATACCTACACCAAACTTAAAGCTATCGCCAAAACAGACGATCAGAACTTTAACCTCGAAGGTTCAATTTTTACAGGGAATGAGTGGCTACTTTTTAACCGGGGCAATGGGATCGATGCAAAGAATGGCATATTCAATATCCAGGAAGCAGATTTAGCTAAAGCTAAACAAGTTAAGTTCAACCATTTTAAGCTTCCAAATATTGATCATGTAGAATCCTCTTTTACTGATGCTGTATTGGTGAAAAATGAAATATTTTTCATCGCTACCGCCGAAGATACCAAATCGACTTATGCCGATGGCGAAATTATGGGCAGTTTTATCGGCAGTATTAACCTACAGACTTTGAAGCTAACCTTCAGTAATAAAATCTCTGGCAAACATAAATTTGAAGGCATTACTTTGCTTAGCCAAAGCGAGCATAGTACAACCTTCCTGCTATGTGAAGATCGCGATAGCGAAAAACTTAAAACGGTAATTTATAAGCTGATTCTAAATCATTAGCTTAGGAGCTATTAACTTTCTAGCAAACACCCCATTAAGCTGATAACCCTAAGCTCTTATATCATTATGTAAACCTCAAACATCTAATCAACTATGAAACGTACCGCTCTCAAAATTTTTCTAATCTATATCTCTTTACTCCTAGCTTGCCGGCCTGATAAACCGATTATACAAAAGAACGTCGTAAACGATGTTACACAACTCAACCCCATAAAGGTTACCAAAATAATTGCGCCACAAACTTCTGCTGAAATTATTAAGGCAGTTAAAACCCACAATGAACCTATTTCGATAGGTGGAGGTCGATTTAGTCAGGGTGGACAAACGGCTACAGAAAATGCTTTGCAAATTGACATGAGAAAGTTTAACAGGATTTTAAGTTTCTCAAAAGAACATAAGGAAGTCACAGTTCAAGCCGGTATAAGGTGGCGCGAGCTGATCCAGTTTATTGACCGATACGATTTATCTGTTAAAATTATGCAGACTTATGCGAATTTTACGGTTGGTGGCTCACTTAGTGTTAACGTGCATGGTCGTTATGTTGGGCAAGGACCAATTATTTTATCAGTTAAAAGCTTTAAGATTGTTTTAGCCGACGGAAGTTTCATCACCGCGAGCCCAACGGTTAACAGTGAAGTTTTTTATGCAGCTATTGGCGGCTACGGCGGAATTGGCGTAATTACCGAAGTAACCTTATCGCTAACAGACAATTATAAAATAGCGCGAAAAGATACCCTGATGGATATTGCCGCCTACAAAAAGTTTTTCTTTTCTAACATTCGAAATAAACCCCAGTTCGTATTTCATAACGCAGATATATACCCAAATAGTTACACCAAAGTTAGAGCAGTTACTTATGCAAGAACCGAAAATAAATTAACCGTAACCGAGCGTTTAAAACCGAACGATGTAAACTATGGATTGAAAAAATTTGCCATGAAAGTAGTTGCCGGTTCTGATTTTGGAAAGTGGCTAAGGCAACACATTGCAGATCCGGTACATTATACAGGTAAAGTTGTTGAATGGAGAAATTATGAAGCGACCTATGATGTGCAAGAGCTCGAACCCAATTCGAGAAAAAAAGCGACCTATGTTTTACAAGAATATTTTATACCAGTAGATCATTTTGATTCCTTTTATCCAAAAATGGTTAAAGTATTAAAAAACAACGATGTAAATGTGATCAACATTTCAATCCGGCATGCAAATAAAGATACGGGATCGTATCTCGCTTGGGCTAAGGAGGAAGTTTTTGCTTTCGTAATTTATTACAAACAGGAAATATCTGATGTTGAAAAGGCAAAAGTAACCCAATGGACAAGGGCCTTGATTGATGCATCGCTTTCTGAAAAGGGTGCTTACTATCTGCCCTATCAAATACAGGCTACTCAATCACAGTTTTCAAAAGCTTATCCAAATGCTGAAACATTTTTTAAATTAAAAAGGAAGTATGATCCTAATTATAAATTCAGGAATAAACTTTTTGATGCCTATTATAATCCAAAAAACTAGTATTAAGCGAGTTGTCAACTTTAATAGCCATTTAGCTAGAACGTTGTCAACACTGAATGATGCAAACTAAGATTTACTTCTTCGATTCGTCTATGGCTTTATTTACCACATCCTGAATCCTTCCTCTAATTTTTAAGTTCGATAGTTTATCGGTAACGGTAGGGTTAACACGGTTAGACAAAAACACATACACCAAACCGCGCGATGGATCTACCCAAACACAAGTTCCGGTATAACCGGTATGGCCGTAAGTTTGTGGCGAAGCCAGTTCAGACGGGTAATGTTTAGTCGTGTCCGGATCCCAACGATCGAAACCCAAACCTCTGCGGCTAACATTCGATTGTTTCGAAGTAAACATATCTACTGTCGAATTCTTGAAATATTCTACCCCGCCATAAGTACCACGGTTTAAAAGCATCTGGTAAATAATGGCCAAATCGTTGGCGCTGGCGAACAAACCTGCGTGACCAGAAACACCACCAGCCAAAGCTGCTCCCTGATCGTGAACGTAGCCAACTAAAAGGGTTTTCCTGAAATAGCTATCCATTTCGGTTGGGATAATCTGTTCTGGTTTAAAGCGGTTACGTGGTAAAAAACCTGCCGTTTGCATGCCTAATGGTTTGTAAAAATTTTCGTAAGTATATTGATTTAAAGGCTCTTCGCTAATGTGCTCTACAATATCTTTCATTACATACATGCTGATATCGCTGTATACATATTTGCCCCGTGTTTTTATTGGCGAGTTTAACATTTTAGGCCACATAAAATCTTTAAAAAAGCCTTTTTTGATGTAATAATTGTCGGCTACTTTCGTCGGGTAAGCTGCCGAAGAATCCCTGCTGTAATCGCCGGTTTTCACATAATCGTGAAAAGGAATGTAGGGAATAAAACCTGCCTGGTGCAACATCACTTCGCGCACCTGAATGTTGTTCATTGGCGTAGTACGTGCCTTTGGGATATAAGCACCAATATTGGTATCTAATTTTAACTTTCCTTCTTCAAATAAACGCATTACGGCAGGAGTAGTTGCAGTTACCTTGGTTACCGAAGCCAGATCAAAAATATCGGTTACCTTATCGGGCACATTGGTGTCATAAGTATGTGTGCCATATGCTTTGTTAAAGATCACCTTACCGTCTTTAGCCACCAAAACCACTAATCCTGGTGTTGCTTTCTGCGCTATGGCCTCAGCAGCAATGGCATCAATTTCTTTTAAGTTGTTCGAATTTAAACCTGCATCTTCGGGTACGGTGTACTTTAAGCGCGTGGCCGTTGTAGTAAAACCAGAACCCATGGTATAACGTGCGGAATAAGCAGTAGTTAACTTATTTGAAGCGGCAATGCCACCAAAAATATACTGTGGCACAATAGCAGCAGCATCAATATTGTTTTGACCGGTCCATACAATCGGCGATTTTAACAGATCGAATGATTTTAAACCTGGCCCATTACCAAAAAAAGAAATAATTACCTGTTTATTTTTACTGATACTGTTAATGAAGTTAATGTATTTGGCTTTGCTTACATTTTGATCATCAATAGAAATTAAAATGGTATTAAAATATTTAAGGTCATCTTCTAAATCGTTCAAATTCACGCTGTCTTTATAAGAATCGGCAGAAAATGAAGTAATTTTATCATATTTATTCGCCAAACTATCAAAAACGGCACTGTAAGCAAAGCTCAGGCTAACTGAAGCAATATTCTTTTTCTCTAGTGATTTTAAGGGAATAACACCATCCTGATTGTTTAACAATACGGTTGTATGAGCTATCACATTGGCAATAGCCAGTTTTTTCTCATTCGCTGTATGCTCCTGTGCGCAGGCCATTAAACATAAAATATTGCAGCAAAATGCTACAACCAAGATACACAATCTATTTCGCTTCATATACTTTTTCTCCGTTCAGGTAGGTTTTTAAAACTTTGGTTTTTAATATGTTTTGTGGTGTTGATTTCAAAATATCGTGATCGAGCATAACAAAATCCGCCAATTTGCCTTTCTCCAAACTGCCTTTTTCGTATTCTTCAAAATTGGCTTTTGCGGCCCAGATGGTCATTCCGCGTAAAGCTTCTTCAGGTGTTAAGGCATTTTCCATTTGGAAGCCACGTTTCGGAAAACCTTTTGCATCTTCTCTCACTGTTGCAGCATAAAACGTTAATAATGGATTAATGTTTTCGACCGGAAAATCAGTGCCCAAAGGAATCCAACCGTTCTGCTTTAACAATTGTTTGTAAGCATAGGCACTTTTTAACCTTTCGGCACCTAAACGCTGTCCGGCCCAGTACATATCGGAAGTGGCATGGGTAGGCTGAACGGATGGAACAATGCTGGCCTTTCCGAATAGATCAAAATCACCGGCATTCACTACCTGAGCATGCTCAATCCGCCAGCGCTGATCGTTTTTACCTTTTAAAATTTTATTGTAAATATTCAGGATTACCCTATTGGCCGAATCGCCAATGGCGTGGGTACACATCTGGAAATGATTGGCTGCGATCTGTTTGGCCACTTCTTCAAAGTGTTTTTGATCGCTCAATAAAAAACCTGTTTTATTTGGCATATCGCTATATGGGTGCAACAGGCAGGCCCCACGCGATCCCAAGGCACCATCGGCATAGACCTTAAAAGCCCGAACATTTAACCGATCGGTTTTGATCGGCCCGCGACTAAAAAGATATTTATAATTATCAGGCTCATCAGAAAGCATTACATAAAGCCTCATTTTAAGCTTGTTTTCTTTCTGCAGTTTTTCGATGAATTCGACAGCCAGATAACTTAAGCCACAATCATCAATGGTGGTTAAGCCTGCCGCGAAACAGTTTTTCTGTGCATCGATAAATATTTTTTCAGCCAGTTTAGCATCTGGTGATGGGATTTTACGCTCTACTAAAGCCACGGCATTATCGATTAAAACACCAGTTAACTTTCCGTTTTGGGTAAGCATATCGCCACCTACCAATTTCTGCTCGCCTTTTATGCCTGCATCATCTAAAGCTTTTTGGTTAGCAATGGCCGCATGGCCATCAATGCGGTTTAAAAATACCGGGCGATCAGGGAAAAGTGCCGTTAGTTTTTCATTTGTTGGGAAAGCTTTATTGTCCCAATCGTTTTGGTCCCAGCCATTGCCAATTAACCAACCATCGGGGTGCGTTTTGGCAAAGTCGGTTAAGCGCTTAAGCACTTCATCCCACGATTTTGTTTCTCTTAAATCAGCTGTCTGCAAACTTTGTCCGTAGCCATAAAAATGGGCATGAGCATCTATAAAACCTGGATAAATGGCCATGCCTTCGGCATTGATTTCTTCTTTGCCAGCATATTTGGCTTGAATATCATCACTTTTGCCAAGGGCCAAGATTCTACCATTCTTTACAGCGAAGGCTTCAACTGTTTCGAACTTTTTGTTTACGGTATAAACTTTAGCATTATAAACAACTACATCAGCTTCTTCTTTCCTGGCACAAGAAGAGAAGAGTATAGCTAGAAAAAGGCTGTATAAAATGGATTTCATATCGATAAAGATAGAAAATTGAAATCATTGCCTTTGTAAATTCGGTTTTACAGAGATGATTTGTACCATTGGTCTTAGCGTCTGGCTAAGACACCGTGACAATTAGTTTTTTGCCCTGATGCACACGGATAAACACGGATTTTCTACTCTAGGCCGTGATCTGTGTCTCCACAGGCCGTCTAAATAACAACTTTATTATCCGTTAATAGATCCTGAAACAAATCCGATAGCTATCGGATCAGGAGGACGGCTCATCGTAAACCAATCAATTGATTCCTGCGTTTATAGCTACTGGCCCAAGTGAAATAAACCCGATGGAAGCGGTATACTTTTTGGCGGTCACCCTGAGCGGAGTCGAAGGGCAGCCAAAAAGATACAGCGCACAGCGGGACTACCAGAACCGATTGGCACAGGAACCTGCTTTTCAAAAAAAATGAGACTTAAAAATGAATGCATAGATTATTCTCCTAATCGATAGTCTGTATTTCCATTTGCGTTATTCGTTTATCAGCACGGACCAGAGATTAAAAAAGAAAGTAATTTTTCATATTTTAAAGATCCTTCGACTACGCTCAGGATGACAACTTATGTGAAATTGTCTGCTTAGCAATTCAATCCTATTTACCAACAGTCATTTACATGTTGAGTTTTAAACAAATCGGGTTCTTTAAGCTTATTTTGCATAATTTAGCAAATTCACTTTGCCTTAATACATGACTGATATTATTCACTTATTGCCTGATGCTGTTGCCAATCAAATTGCTGCCGGAGAAGTTGTTCAACGACCTGCTTCTGCGGTAAAAGAATTGCTCGAAAATTCGATAGATGCAGGTGCAGATAAAATTCAACTGGTAGTAAAAGATGCCGGTAAGGCATTGATTCAGATTATAGATAACGGCTGTGGGATGAGCGTTACCGATGCCAGAATGTGTTTCGAACGCCATGCCACTTCGAAGGTAAAAAAAGCCGAAGATTTATTTGCCATCCGTACCATGGGTTTCCGTGGTGAGGCCATGGCTTCTATTGCGGCAATTTCGCAGGTAGAAATGAAAACCCGCAGGCATGAGGATGAAATCGGCACCTGTATCTCCATCGAAGGTGCACAGGTAACCAACCAGGAGCCCGTTGCCACCTCACCTGGGACACAGATTTCGATTAAAAATTTATTTTTCAATACGCCTGCCAGAAGGAATTTCCTTAAAAGTAATCCGGTAGAAATGCGCCATATTCTGGATGAATTTCAACGTGTAGCATTGGCGCACCCTGCTGTATTTTTTAGTCTGCACCATGATGGCACCGAGATTTTTAACCTGCCAAAAGGCAATTTAAAACAACGTATTGTCCACCTTTTTGGCAACAACTATAACGAACGCTTGGTTCCTGTTGAAGAGGAAACGACCATTATTAACTTAAAAGGCTATATCGGCAAACCTGCTTTTGCAAAGAAAACCAGGGGCGAACAGTTCTTTTTTGTGAATAACCGTTTCATTAAAGATCCGTATTTAAACCACGCGGTAAGTTCGGCTTTCGAAGATTTATTACCAGACGATAGTTATCCGCTGTATGTACTGTTTATAGAGATCGATCCATCAAAAATTGATGTAAACGTTCATCCCACTAAAACAGAGATTAAATATCTGGATGAAAAATCCATTTATGCAATCATGAAATCGGCAGTAAAACGTTCAATTGGCCGTTATAACATTTCGCCGACTTTAGATTTCGATCAGGAAACAGGTTTTAGCAATATGATTACCCATAAAGCGGTTGAAGATATTGTTCCACCAAGCATTAATTTCAATCCTGATTTTAATCCATTTGCCATCGATAGCAGTTCTACATCGGGTTACGCTTCATCACCAAGAAATTATGAAGCCAAACCGAGTGCTAAAAACTGGGGTTCGCTTTACGAAATAACTGAACAGCCAATTGTAGAACAAACCTCTATTTATGCTGACGAAACGGTTTTAGAAACCAAGCAAAAGCAGTACATGCAATTGCACAACCGTTATATTGTTTCGCAGATTAAGTCGGGATTGATGGTGATCGATCAACAAATGGCACATGAGCGAATCCTTTACGAGCGTTTTCTCGTACATCTGGATGACCGCAAAGGTGCATCGCAGCAGAGTTTATTTCCGCAAACCATTACACTTAACGCCAACGATTTTGAACTGGCCAAAAGTTTACTGGATGATATAAAAAGTTTGGGCTTCGATGTACGCGAATTTGGAAAAAATACGTTGGTAGTAGAAGGCGTTCCGGTTGATCTGGGCAGCAGCAATATTAACGAAACGCAATTATTTGAACAGTTGATTGAGGGCTTTAAAAACTCGCAGCAGGAACTAAAATTAAGCAAACGCGATAGCCTGGCCAGAAGTTTAGCAAAAAACAGCGCTATAAAAGCCGGAACAAGTCTTGGTCAGGAGGAAATGAATACTTTGATTGATGAGCTTTTTGCCTGTAAAACACCTAACTTTAGCGTGAGTGGCAAACCGATTATCCAAACCATTACTTTGGCAGAGTTGGATAAGAAGTTTGAGAAATAGACTAAAGACCAAAGCTAAAAGACTAAAGCAAAACTTAGATGTTCTTAGATGTCTAAGGTGGTAAAAAAGTTTGGGGTTTGGAGCTGAGCGTTTAGCGTCGATTAACCGATTTAAACAATTTACCCGGTTCAGCGTTTGGAGTTAGGCGTTTAGCGTCGATTAAGCAGTTTAAACAATTAACCGATTTTTAAAATTAAATGAATAACATATATATTCCACCGGTAGTAAAAAACCTACTGATAATTAACATCTTATTTTTTGTAGCGAGTTACCTATTAACAACACTCCACCTTGATGATCGGCTAGCAGTATATTATTTTGATTCTCCGAAGTTTGAGATATGGCAGCCGATTAGCTACATGTTTATGCATGGCGGTATAGCACACATCTTTTTTAATATGTTTGCATTGTATTCTTTTGGAAGTTTGCTAGAATCAAGATGGGGAGCTAAAAAATTCATTATTTTTTATTTTATTACCGGATTAGGTGCGCTTGCATTGCAGTGGGCCGTACAGGCTTACGAAGTACATCAGATTATAGGTAGTGCCACCAATAACGGAAAAATAAACCTTACCGCATTATTTCAGGGGGAGTTCAACACAAGCCAACTTTCTATGGCACAAGCGGTTACACTACGAAGCATCTATTTTGGAGGTATGGTAGGAGCCTCGGGTGCTATATTTGGTTTATTGGTTGCCTTTGGCATGCTTTATCCAAATGCCGAATTACTGATTATGTTTATTCCGGTTCCGGTGAAAGCAAAATATATTATACCAATTTATATTTTAGTAGAGTTATCTTTGGGTGTTGCCCAGTTTGAAGGCGATTCTGTTGCCCATTATGCTCACCTTGGTGGTGCCTTAATCGGCTTTATACTGGTTAAAATATGGAAAGACAAAAACGATACATTTTATACACTCTATGAATAATACTTTCAAAGATTTAAAATACAAGGTTTTTCAATCGGGCAATCCATTGTTCTTTTACATTGGGATTAATGTGATGCTGTTTTTAGTCACCGCCATCATTGGTGTAATTGTTTTTTTAGGTCGTATCCCTATCGATTTTGATTTATGGCTTAGAGAATATGTTGGCTTACCAGCAAGTATTTCCAAATTGCCTGAACGTTTTTACACCATATTTACTTACATGTTTTTTCATGACGGGGTTCTTCATATCCTATTCAATATGCTCGGCTTATTTTGGTTCGGCAACATATTCATGAATTTTCTAAAAAGCAGACAATTTCATTTTGTTTACTTGGCCGGTGGTTTATTTGGCGGCTTATTTGCCATAGCCATATTAAATATATTTCCAGTTTATTCTGGCGGATTAGCAGGGGTAACCATTGTAGGAGCATCTGCGGCCGTAATGGCCATTATTTTCGCTGCCGCAACACTGGTACCGAATTACACCATCATGTTGCTTTTCTTTGGCGAGGTTAAAATTAAATGGATTGCCATTATTTATTTTGTACTCGATTTTATTGCCATCGGATCAGTAAATGCCGGCGGAAGTTTAGCGCACATTGGTGGCGCACTTTTAGGTTTCACTTTTATTAAAAGTTTGCAGCGTGGAAGAGATTGGAGCAAGCTGTTCGAACGCAAACCGAAATTAAAGGTAGTTCGGAATGAAAAACCGGTTAAAAAACCCGAATTTAAAGGCGGCGTTTCACAGCAGGAAATAGATGCCATTTTAGATAAGATATCAACCTCAGGATACGATAAATTAACAGCAGTAGAAAAAGAAAAACTATTTAAGGCAAGTAAAGATTAATGGCCACAAAAAAGAAGAATTATAGTTTAGTGGATAAACTCCTTTTGCCCATTGCCGTTGTATTGGCAATTGCATTGCTATTGGGGGTTCTTGCCGGAAATATGGATCCAAGAAAACATGCCATTATTGCTTTTTTCGGTCTCGCCTATCCCTTTGTCCTATTCGCTAATATTATCTTCTTGGTGTGGTGGTTTTTAAGCAAAAAATGGATTTTTGCAATTGCCACCGTTCTGGTTATCGCACTAGGTGCTAAAACTTTAAAAGCAACCTTCGCCATTGGTGGCGATGAAGGTGGCACTGAAAAAGCAGACAATAGCATCAGGATGATGACCTACAATGTACACAGCTTTAAACTATACGGCGAAGACAATACCGAATCGGTAAAAGAAAAAATGCTTCAGGTGGTGAAAGATCAAAATCCTGATATCATCTGTTTCCAGGAGTTTTTTACCCGTTACAAAGGCGCTTTTGATACGGTTGATAGCTTGAAGGTACTACTAAATACAAAATACTACTACTTCTTACCCACCAATAAAAACGATTACGAAGCTACTGGCTTAGCCATATTTTCTAAATTCCCGATCAAGGATTCTGGTAAAATCCCTTTTGTTGAAGGTTTCCCTGGCAACATGAGTATTTATACCGATTTAAACATCAAAGGAAAAACCTTAAGGGTTTACAATGTGCACTTCCAATCTATTTCTTTCGAAAAGCAGGATTACGAATACTTGGATAAGGTAAAAGAAATGAATACCGAACTGCAGCCATCTAAACGGATTTTAAGAATGCTGAAAAGTGCCTTTTTGAAACGTAGCGGTCAGGTTGATATTATGAAAAAGGAAATGGCAACCTGTAAAACGCCTTACCTTATTGCCGGCGATTTTAACGATACCCCGGCGTCTTATGTAGTTACCCAGATTACCTCCGGATTAAACAATAGTTTTATTAAAAAGGGTAACGGTTTTGGCAAAACCTATAATGGTAAGTTCCCTAATTTTCAGATCGATTATATTGCCACTTCTAAGGAACTTGAGGTGTTAAATTACAAAATTACCCAGGCCAAGTTATCCGATCACTTTCCGGTGCGCAGCGATTTAAGGTTTGTACCTTAATTTCTTTTAAGATTTAATATTCCGTTGACTGAAGTCAACGGCCAAAACTAAGGCTCTTCTTTGACGTTGACTTGGATATAAACAAGAATTATGGCGATTGCTTATAACTGATCATTCCTTATTGGAGTGCAAGTCCTGTATAAAACAATAAGTTTCTTCCCGCCTTACGCTTTTACGCTTCGCTGCCTCGTACCTCGTTGCTGCAGGGTAGCGCTCAATGTCATTAAGTTAAGTACTATGCCGTTGTCAGTCTGAGCTTGTCGAAGACCTTTCTATAGTCGAAAACGAAAAAACATTTGTCCTTCGACAGGCTCAGGATGACAATGTTTTTTGTTTTCTCCTTAACTTAATGACATTGGGGTAACGCTTTAACCAGGGCTAAGTGGCCAAAACAGTTTTTCATTTTGGGGGTTGCAGGGCGCACAAACCCTTGTTCCTAAACCCGATTGCAGCGAACATACCGATCCTTCATCGGTATAAAGCGCAAAGCGGGGCCGAAAACCTCCAAGAACCACAAGCCTTTCATTTTCTAATTTTAATAAAGCTCTTTTCCATTTCGGTCGGTGAGACACCAATCCTGTTTCTTTATTTCGCATCTTATTCCGTTGACTGAAGTCAACGGCTAAGCCTCCTCTTTACCGCTGGCTTCAGCCAACGGAGCCCAAACAAAAATTTTTCTTACCATACATCAACAATAGGTTTGTTCCTTATCTCCATATTTGCTTCATAAAATTTAAAAAAAATCTTCAAAAATATGAGCTTAATAGATGCCCTAAACTGGCGTTATGCCGTTAAGAAAATGAACGGTCAACCTGTTGAACAAGAAAAGGTTGATAAAATTATTGCTGCAGCACACTTGGCACCAACATCATCTGGTTTACAGCCATTTAAAGTGATTGTGGTAACCAACCAGGAGTTAAAAGAGAAAATCGCACCGATTGCTTATAACCAATCGCAGGTTATCGATTCTTCTCACCTATTGATTTTCGCAGCCAACGAGAACTATACTGAAGAAGGTATTGATGCCGTTTTTAGCAGAATGAACGCTGAACGTGGCTTACCAGAAAGTGGAACTGATGCTTACAAAGCACAATTAAAAGGCATGGTATTATCCAGAACTGCTGAAGAAAACTTTAACCATGCAGCCCGTCAAGCTTATATCGGTTTCGGCATTGCCATTGCAGAAGCAGCTTTGTTAAAAGTAGATGCCACACCAATGGAAGGCTTTAATGGCCCTGCTTTAGATGAACTTTTAGGTTTAGATAAAAAAGGCTTAAAAAGTGTTACCCTATTGCCATTAGGAAACAGGGATGAAGCTGGCGATTGGTTGGTAAACCTTAAAAAAGTACGTTCACCTAAAGAAGAATTTTTGATCGAGTTTAAATAACAGGCAAACAACACTATATTTAAAACGGGCCGCTATTTAGCGGCTTGTTTTGTTTTAGAATAGTTAGTTTGGCGCTGGGAGTTTGGCGTTTGGAGTCGATTAACCGATTTAAACAATTAACCGGTTAACCTAAAAAGTACTCACATATTAGATCCTGAAACAAGTTCAGGAGGACGGTATACGGGGAATGAACCAGTGAACTAATGACCAATGAACTTAAATCTTTTGTAAAAAAATGTTAAACATCATCACATTTTATGTGCTCTATTTATAATTGGATATATTTACGGGCTTAGCATTTAATATCCAATACATGAAGATTTTTAGATTATCGTTTATAATACTGTCACTTCTATCAGCACTAAGTTTTTCTTCGTCGGCACAAACCGACACCATTAGCATAAACAGCATCATTACCAAAACGAATAAGGTATTGAGCGATTATCCTGCAGAAAAAATTTATCTTCATTTCGATAAACCCTATTACGCCGTTGCCGATACGGTTTGGTTTAAAGCATATGTTACCGAAAACCAGAATTTCTTATCTGCAATTAGTAAGATCATTTATGTTGATGTGATCAATCAGAAAGATTCGCTTATCCAAACCCTAAAACTACCCATTACCGGTGGTTTTGCTTACGGCAGTTTCCCCTTAGATCAGATTAATTATAAACAAGGTAACTACCATATCAGGGCTTATACTTTGTGGATGCTAAACAGTGAAGATCCTGCTTATTTTAACAAGACTTTTTATGTAGGGGAAGCCATTGACAAGGAAGTGAAAACCCATATCACTTATAAAAATACCTCTACTGATAAGTTAGAAAAAATTGATGCACGCGTACAATTTAAAGATGCCAATAATAAACCTTATGCCAATAAAAATGTAAGCTGGCAAGTGGTTACCAGTTATACCGTTATTGCCAAAGGAAGGGGCACAACAGATGCCAATGGCTTTTTAACAATAGCCATGAGCAATGCACAAAAGGCAGAATATCAATTACAAAAAGGCGAACTGATTACCAGCATCAATACAACTGATAAAGATGTGGCAAGCAGTAGCTTTCAACTTAAAAACGCTATCGTAAGCAAAGATTTTCAATTTTTCCCTGAAGGTGGAAGTTTAATTGCCGGCTTAACCAACAAGGTAGCCTTTAAAGCCATTAAAAGTGATGGTTTGGGCATTAACGCTAAAGGCACAGTAACGGATAACGATGGCAAAACTGTTACTACTTTTACCGCTCAGCATTTAGGAATGGGCAGTTTCAACTTATTGGCCGAAGCTGGAAAAACCTACAAAGCGACAGTTACTTATGCTGATGGCACTACTCAAAATTATAATTTGCCTGCAGTGGCAGCAAATGGTGTTGCCATAAATATAGATAATAGCAGCGCCGATAATGTGGCCATAAAAATTGCAGCCAATGATGCTTTCTTTGAGCAAAACCAAGGCAAAAAGCTTTATTTAATTGCGCAGAGCAAAGGCGTGATCTGCTATGGTGCACAAACAGCATTATCAAACAAAGAATACAATACGACCGTACTTAAATCTAAATTCCCGAATGGAATTGCACAGTTTACCTTATTTAATGAATTTGGTAAACCCTTAAGCGAACGCTTGGTTTTTGTTCAGCATAAAAATACCATGGCCGTAACTTTAACCAGTGCTGCAACTACTTACGGAATCAAGAAAAAGGTTAAAATAAATGTGGCGGCTAAAAAAGACGGCGCCCCTGTAGAAGGTAGCTTCTCGGTAGCTGTTGTAGATGAGTCGAAGGTTCCATCAAGTGAGGACGCAACCAGTACGATATTAACAGGGCTATTATTAAGCAGCGATGTTAAGGGTTATATCGAAAAAGCAAATTATTACTTTAATGCACCCGATGCGAAGAAAAACGCAGATTTAGATGTATTGTTACTTACCCAGGGCTACCGCAGTTTCAAATACACTGATATTATTGCCAATAAATTACCTAAAATTGATTTCTTACCCGAACAAGGCATCGAAATTTCGGGTATTTTACGCCAGAATAACGGTATTCCGGTTAGAAAAGGATCGTTGTTATTAACCATTCCCGATAAACGTTTTAATTTAGAAGCTACCACAGATCCTGTTGGGAATTTTAAATTCCAAAACCTGATGTTTAACGATTCATCTAAAGTTACCATTACCGCTAAGTACAACATGAACTATAAAAACATGACATTAAGCTTAAACGGTGCACCTGTTCCTTCTTTAACGAGAAACTTTAGTGCTGCTGAAGAGGTTTTAAACATCGATAGTGCTTTAACCAGCTACCTGGATAACAGCAAAAGACAATATGCTTATTTACACACTTTAAAAGATGTAAACATTAAAGCAGCTGTTGTTCCAAAAGTAAGCCATAAAGATTATCCGGCATTAAGCGGGCTTAGCCAAATGGCCGACCATGAAGTGAGTGGAGATAGATTAAAAGGTTGTGGTTTACTGATTAACTGTTTACAGGGCATGTTGGCTGGTGTTACTTTTGCAGATAACAATTTCTACGTGAGCAGAGATTATAACCAGGGCAAAAAAATCCCGATGGGTATCTTTATCAATGGCATGAATGTGGATGTAAACCAGATCAATACGCTTGATGCCAACCAGATCGAATCAGTTGAGGTATTTTTAAGAGATGAATTAGGCTTGGTAAACCGGGCAAACAATGTAAATGGGGTTATTGTATTCAATCAAAAGAAAGCACCTAAAGGCACTAAAATATCTAAAGCGCAGCTGATGGATATGCTACCCAAATACTACGAACTTACTTTCTCACCACAGGGTTACAACAAAGAAAAACAGTTCTATTCTCCAAAATACGATGTTCCTGCAAGCATGAACCGCAATGATTTAAGAACTACCATTTACTGGAACCCTAAAGTGGTAACCGATGCTACGGGCAATACTTCTTTCGAATATTACAATGCAGATGGCAAAGGCCAGTATAAAGTAATTATCGAGGGTATAGATGCTAACGGAAATTTAGGAAGATCGGTATTTAAGTACACCGTAAAATAGATTAGTGTAGGCAGTCCAATGGTTGATAGTCCATAGCCAATAGCTAACAGACTATCAACCATTTTAGATTTGAGTAGTTAAGGGATCATGGCCATCAGACTATAAACCATTAACTATTAACCCAACAGAAAATTTTCATTCTCCTCTTATACCTCAAACGGCAACTTCTCTCCTTTTAAACCAGCCAGAACATTTTTAACAATAATCCGTGCCATGGCCGCTCGGGTTTCTTCGGTAGCTGAGCCGATATGTGGCAAAACAGCAACACTTTCCATTGATAGCAAAGGATTATCTTTATCCATTGGCTCCGGATTGGTTACATCTAAACCTGCTCCCCAAATGATTTTTTCTTCGAGCGCCTGGATCAAATCTTTTTCATTTTGAATACCACCTCTGGCCGTGTTAATAAAAATCGAATTGGGTTTCATCTGTTTAAAAACATCAAGCGTAAATTTACTCTTAGTTTCGGGCGTTAGCGCAGTATGTACAGATAATACATCACTTTGTGTCAAAAGCTCTTTGAACGAAACATATTTGGCTCCGATTTCTTTTTCAGCTTCTTCGTTACGCGATCTGTTGTGATAAATTACCTCCATTTGGTAGGCAGCCTTACATTTTTTGGCCATCTCTAATCCAATTTTCCCCAGGCCAAAAACACCGAGCGTTTTGCCATTTACCTCAATTCCGAGTTCGGGTGATGGCTCATAGTTTTTCCATTCGCCTTTAATGATTTTTTTGTGCGAGAAAAAGGCCTTTCGCGATACGGCTAGCATCAATAAAAAAGCAGTGTCGGCAGTTGCGCCGCTCAAAACACCAGGCGTATTTCCGATTGGAATATTTAATTTTTTGGCGGCAGCTACATCTACCTGATCGTAACCTACAGAATGTAAAGCAATAACCTTTAAATGGCTACAGGCCTTTAAAAATTGGGCATTAATCTTATTTGGCCCGACGCTGATCAAGGCATCCTGGCCTTGACAGGCTTCAATCAGTTCTTCGGCTGTAATCTGTCGGTTTTCTTTCCATTGGATAATCGAAATATTATTTTCTTCCAGTTCTTTTATGCCAACTGAAGCAATGTTGCCACTTATAAATACTTTCATGTTTTATTTAACATTAAAAATTCTAAGGTGTTTTGGATAATACCAATTGACTTATTTATGGGTACTATTTCACAGTTGCTGATAACATCTGGTAAGTATTGGCACTAAAATAGCCCAATGCCTGGTTAGAGATATTAGAAGTTGGATTAGCCGGAGTTGTACCCTGGTTTGGCCCCCGGTTCGATTGCTGACTTAAAGCATACCAATAATCGAAAATATTGGAATCGATACACTCCATTTCTATTTTAATCTTGTCGTTCGAATTCAACTCATCACTGTCGTGGTCGTTAGTAGGTGGTTTAAAAAATAGCTGAATCCTTAAATCGTTCCCATTTGTTAAACGATCGTTATTTACATAAAAACGTTCTGATAAAATATCATTTACATAAAGGTTAAAATGGTAAAAATTGGTTTCGTTGACCGGGTCTTTTAAAAATACAGCAGCAGTTTTGCGTTCGCGACCAAAGAAAAAGTTTTTAATCACCCCTATCGAATCCATTTTAACCACATTGGGCATTTTTGAGCTGGCGGTGTAGGTTTGTCCTTCGGCAGTAACATTTAAATTATACGTAACACCTGGCACGCCCTTCATTTTATTGATATAAGTTCCTGGTGTTGTGCCTTCTTTAAAAACATAAGTATTTCCCTTATTATCGGTTACAGTTACGCTTGCTCCCGAAACTTTCGGAAAAATATTGGCTTCGGTATAACCGATGGTTTTGCTGATCTTAATCTGCTGATCGATCAGCGAATCGTTAATTACACCTTCAATTACCAGTTGAGGATCGGCATTTTCGGTTTCAATTTGAATAATTTTCTTGCAGCCTGTAAAACAGAAAGTAAACAGCGAAAAGTATATAATCAGTTTTTTCATGCTTTTAAAATTTAAAGTTCCAGGTAATTGAAGGGATAAGACCGAACAGCGAAGTTTGCTGGGCAGCAGTTTTGCCTGGATGATCAGGATCAGTAATAAATTCAATGGCATAAGGATTTTTCCGGGCCAATAAATTATAGATTCCAAAATTCCAGCTCGATTGATATTTCTTCCTCACTTTCCCCTCTAAAGTTGCACTTACATCCCAACGCATATTATAAGGCATTCGGCCTGCATTTCTTTGCGTATAATAATAAGCAGCCTGGCCACCTATAGTATATTTCCCTGCCGGATACGTAACGGCATTACCAGTGCTGTAAATAAAGCTCGATGAGAATGTCCACCGCTTGGTCATGTTGTAAATACCCACTAACGAAATATCATGCGTACGATCTTGCCGTGCGGGAAAATATTTACCATTATTGAGTTCTGTAAATTTACGTTCAGTACGCGATAAGGTATATCCCACCCAACCGTTCAGCTTACCAAATTTCTTTTTAAAAAATAGCTCCATTCCATAAGCCCTGCCTACTCCATATAAAAGTTCTGATTCTACATTTGAGTTAGCCAATAATTCGGCCGCATTTTTATAGTCGATCTGATTCTGGAGCCACTTATAATAAATTTCTCCCGAGAGTTCGTAATTGTTGTCCTGAATATTTTTGAAATACCCCAAAGCCACCTGATCGGCAATTTCGGGTTTAATATTGGTACTGCTCAATACATACTGATCGGTTGGTGAGCTGGAAGTAGCGTTGGTTAAAATATGGACGTTCTGGGTATTCCGGTTATAAGAAGCCTTGATCGAATTTTCTTCATTAAACAGATAGCTCACCGAAAAACGTGGCTCCAGGTTAAAGTAGTTTTTATGAAATTTCCCCTTGGCTACATTTTCTGTCGACAGGGTATTCCCATCAGCATCATAGGTACTAAAATTACCGGGGCCCATTAAAGAAAAAGCAGCCAAACGTATACCATATAAAAAGTTTAAATGTTCGTTTACGGCCCATTCGTCAGAAATGTAAGCTGCTGATTCTATGCCATAACGCCTTTCCTGCGTAAGCGAATTTACCTGCGATGCTTCATCGCTATCAATATCAATCGGCGAAATACGGTGCTGTGTGGCATTGATACCAAAACGAAGTGTATGCTTGTTGCTGAAATACTGAAAATCTTCTTTAAAGTTAAAATCCCGAACCAGTGAGGTTGCTTTAAAGTTGGTCGCATCATTTAATAAGCGAACGGTATAATTATAGTTGTTGTAAATTAACGAGGTATTCGAAAACAAACGGTCGCTAAAAATATGGTTTAACCGGATGGTGGTGGTTACATTGCCCCAGTTGTTTTCGAACAGGTCTTTAACGCCGATATTATCCTTGCCAAAATAGCCTGAAATATAAATGGTATTTTTATCATTGATCTTATAATTTGCCTTTGCATTAATATCATAAAAATTTAAGGTACTCCCATTTACAGTCGAATCGGGCGAAGACCTTAAAAACAGATCGATATACGTTCTGCGGAAACTCACCATAAAAGAACCCCTGTCTTTTACAATCGGTCCTTCTGCTTTTACACGCGAGGCAATCAATCCGATCCCACCCTGGAATTTAAATTCCTTATTGTTCCCATCGTCCATTTTAACATCTAAAACCGACGATAAACGACCGCCATACTGAGCAGGCATACCACCTTTGTATAAACTTACATCCTTAATTGCATCAGCATTAAAAGTGGAGAAAAAGCCAAGCAAATGAGAGGAGTTATATACCACCGCTTCATCCAGAATAATTAAATTCTGATCGGCAGCACCACCGCGCACATAGAAACCTGTATTCCCCTCACCACCCGATTTTACGCCTGGTAACAGCTGGATGGTTTTTAAGATATCCTTTTCACCAAGCAGTACAGGTATAGAATTAAGCGATTTCATATCGATCCTTTCCAAACCCATTTGCGCACTTTTAACGTTTTCGTTTTTACGGTTATTGGCACTTACAGTTACTTCATCCAAATCGTTTGCACTTTTTAATTCTTCGTTCAGCTTGGTATCTTTAGTTAAATTGATGGTTTTAACAATGGATGCATAACCCGTATAACTTACGGCCACAGTATAGGTACCTTCGGACTGTGTTAAAGCAAAATAACCATAATTATTGGTTAGGGTTGCTGCGGTAGAAGCTCCAGTAATCCTTACTGTAGCGCCGATTAAAGTTTCGCCTGTGCCTGCATCGCGGATGGTACCGCTAAGGGTAAATTTCTTTTGAGCAAAAATAGAGGTTGAGAGAAAAAGGAGGAGGAATAAAGTTAAGTAGTGTTTTATGAGCATATTGGCTACTATCTAATTTTTTAAGGTGGAAACCAAATGTACGAAATCCAAGTCCTATTAATGGATAGTGGGGAATTTCTTAATACAAGTTTGGGTTTTACTTATTAATAACGGGATAAATGGCAATATGGTGTGAGCGTAACCGGTATGGGCTCAAATGATCTTTACCCGCCTGTTGAAAGGTGATCAGTTTTGAAGATTCTTTAGGCATATGGCAGTCGATACAATTGGTACTGAGCGATCCTTTAGCTAAAGTGGCTTTGCTATGATTGGTGCTTTTGTGGCAATTGATACACCGCTGAGAATAGAGGCTTAAATTCCCTTTAATATTTTCGTGTGTATTGTGGCAGGATTGGCAAGTCATGGTTTCACTTTTCCGATAACAATTACTGCCCTCTAGCATGGCACTTTGGTTACCGTGTACATCAATATTACCACCACCAAAACCTGTAAAATCCTGCGAATAATAAGCCTCTAAATCGTCGCCGGGCTGGAAGCCGAATACAGATCGCTGTGCCACCAAAGTATTGCCCGAATGACAAACAGCGCAAACATCCATCTTTTGTTTTCGGGTAAGTGTTTTATACAATGTGATAAATTTTGCTGTCTTTTCTTCAGGGTTCTCCATATGAAAAACAACATGCTGTTTACCTGGTCCGTGGCAACGTTCACAATCTATCCCATAAATAACAGCGCCTTTTTCCATTTCCTCAACTTTTGAAAAAGTAGATTTTTGTGTGATTTTAGTCGCTACATAGGATGCGTGGCACTCTAAACAACGGCTCGTTATCGCCCGATCATAATAAAAGCTTTCTTTTGGAAAACCAGGGCTGATGGCCCAATTCTTAATAGTAGCGAAGTAAGATAAAGGCAGTTCGTACATTTTCTTGCCTTGCCAATAGGTATAAGTATAGGCTTTTTCACCTGAACCAAACTGCATATCAAACTTTTGCGCACGTACAGCTTTGCCATTGTGATAAGCCACCTGAAATATACCGCTGTCTCTCTTTTCTATTACTACTTTTTGGGTTGCATCATATTGGAAACTATTCGAATCAGGGGCGAAAATTTTTAATAAAGTTGCATCTATCACGGGCTTAGAAGTTAAACCATGCGGACTATGTGCATAAGACTGCGATAAATCTTTATGGCATTTAACACAGGTAGCCGCTCCGGTATAAGCCTCGCCCCTTGCATCTGTGGGCAATTGATCGGTCACATTCATGCATCTCGAAAGAACAACAACCGCAATGGCAATTGCGCCCAAAATGAGTAGGATACGTTTTACGCCTTTCAAGATGATGTTTTGTTTTTATTTTACAAATTGAATATAACCAAAATTATAGCCCCCTGCATCTGTCAGCACCTTAATTTTTTGCTTGCCCGCCTTTAAAACAACGTTCTTTACCTCAAAGGTTGCAAACTTCTTATTATCTCCGGTATTTGGAACCGCAATATCTTTGGCTACGACTTTATTATCAATCACAATGGTCATTCTACCTGAAACATTATCTGCCGCAGCATTTATTTTTAAAGTGTAGGTTCCTTTTTGCGAAACATTTACGGTGTACTGTAACCACTCTCCTTTTTCAATATGGTTTACATAATACTTTTCGTATTGGGTAGAATCTTTTGCAATATCCACCCCATCATTCCGGTAAATCCGACCACGGTTACCTGCACTTCTTTTTCCTGTTGAGGTATGGTAATCGGCAGTATCGGTATCGAAATAAGCTTTGCCATTTTTACCTAAATCGTAATCTACAGCGTACACAATGCTTTTATCACTAATAAAACTGGGCTTAAACGGCTTGGTTTCATTACTAAAGGGCTGACGGATCATCGCATCTATCACATCCCTGTGAATAATCGTATTTTCTAATCTCGAATAAATAGCCAGTTCCATTAAACCGCTGTATACATTGCTATCTTTAGGTTTGTCTCCACCGTTATTGAAGTACTTTACCAGCGCATCGTAATTGGGGTTCGATTTAATTTCCATCGGATTATTCGCTCCTATTTTTTTCAATGGCCACCAAGCCCAGCCGATGTTATTTTTTTCTAAAAGTTGAATGGCATCAGTAAACCAAACATTAGAATTTTCTCCTGTTTCACCAAGCCAGACCGGAACATGCTGTTCATCTCTGGCTTTAATAATATGTGCTATTGACGTCTGATCATTATAATTCCAATATTTATGGTAACTCAACACCATATTTTTATCCCAAAGCGGGAAAATACCATTGTAATTATTGCCCCAGCCATTGCCTTCGATAATAATGATGTGTTTTTGATCAACCTCGCGGATAGCTTTGGTAATTTCGATCATTAATTTTCTTAATGGTGCATTCACCTTTTCCTTTGTTCCGTTTTTATCTTCTTCAGGGTTTGAGAAACCGTAGTTAGGTTCGTTCAAAATATCGTATGCACCAATATAAGGTTCATCTTTGTAACGTTCGGCCAGTTTTTTCCAGAGTGCAATGGTTTTCCCCTGATTGGCTTCACTATCCCATAAATAAGGTTTTGATGGATCGCGGTCGGCAATGTTTAAATCATTCCCTTGTCCACCAGGTGCAGCGTGCAAATCTAAAATCAGGTACATTTTATTAGCCTTACACCAGGCTAACAAGCTATCGGTTAAGGCAAAACCCTTTTCCAGCCAGGTATTTTTGCCTGCAACCGGCTCTTTATCTGCCGGCAGGGTGTATAAATTGTAGTGCATGGGTAAACGAATGGAATTAAAGCCCCAGCGTTTCAACGAATCGACATCAATTTTACGCATGTGGCTGGCCAGCCAGGCATCGTAAAACTCCTGGGTCTGTTTTGGCCCCATCAGTTCTTCTATCCGCTCGCGGATGCGGTATTGTTGTGCCTCGTTGTTAATTTTGAGCATATAACCCTCTTGTAACATCCAACCGCCTAAACCAAAGCCGCGGAGCAAAACATTCTCGCCTTTTGCGTTCACTATTTTTTTACCCTCGGCTTTTAAAAATCCTTGACTAAACCCTGTAAACGAAACAATGCTGAACAGAAAAATATATAAGATTGATTTTGTAAAAGACATAAAATAAGATTAGGTTTTAGATAATTACCAGATGTATGTGGCTACAGAGCCTTTATCGAGTGTTGCGACAAGTGTTTTGCCATTAAAGCTAACATTAAACTTAGCGGCATTTTTACCGTTATTGGCTACAATTAAAACATGTTTTCCACTAGGTGTTTTAAAGGCAACATTTGGCAGATCGGATAAATCGTTAGTAGCAATGCGAACAGCACCTGGACGAACAAATTTAGAAGCATGCGCAATGGAATAATAAGCCAGGTTTCTGCTATAAGAATCTTTATCAATGGTTACTGCGCCCTGGCACATCGAACAGCCACCTCTGTCGGTATAAGGCTTGTTTTCAGGATCGGCGGCTAAGTTCCATTCCAGCACATTTTTGCTCCAGTTTCTGGTAGCGCCGATAATCAAACGCCTAACCGGATTAACAATTTTAATATCCGCAGCATCTGGCTGCTCCACCACCATTTGCTCAGAAAAGTAAATATTCTTATCAGGATGGGCATTGTGCACATCAGTTAAGGCTTCAATCTTTCCTCCGTACAGATGAAAGGCAGATCCATCGATATATTTTCTGGCTTCCGGATCATCTAAAATGCTAATCGGGTAATCCGGGCGATCGGCATTATGATCATAAACAATAATTTTGGTCTTAATATTGGCTTTAGCAAAAGCAGGACCGAGAAATTTCTTTACAAAAAGGGCCTGATCTGGTGCAACCATAAGCAAGCTGGGATTATTGCCGGGGTGCAAAGGTTCATTCTGAACGGTAATCGCATCAATAGGAATCCCCTCTTTTTGCATTTCCTGTACATACCTTACAAAGTATTTAGCGTAAGCATCGTAATATTCGGGCTTTAGCATCCCACCACGGGCATCGTATGTAGTTTTCATCCATAAGGGAGGAGACCATGGCGAGCCCATAATTTTCAGTTTTGGGTTGATCGCCAGGATTTCCTTCATTACCGGAATCACATCTACTTTATCCAGACCCAGATCAAATTTAGCCTGTGTTAAATCGGTTTGTCCTTCGGGAAGGTCGTTGTAAGAAAATACTTTTTCGTTTAAATCGGAAGCGCCAATGCTCAGGCGGATGTAGCTCACCCCGATGTTGTTTCCATCAGTAGCAAACAACTCTTTCAATAAAGCCGCTCTGGCTGGTGCCGACATTTTCACAATGTGCTGTGCACTTCCACCTGTTAGGGCATAACCAAAGCCATCAATAGTTTGATAGGTTTCTTTGTTATTTACAGTAATGGTTGGCAGATTGTTTTTAGCTACATTAAAACTTAATTTACCTGCCTGTTTGCCGAATAAAACAGATCGATCGGCTTTGGTAAGCCAAACTTCAGGTTGGTTTTGAGCAATAACGGCAAGTGAAGAACAGGTAAAAATACAAACGATAAAAAGGCGAAGGAATTTGGTAGAAAGCATAGGGAAAAGATGAGCAGATTAAAAAAACAGGAAGAAAGATTTCGCTTTCTCCCTGTTAACAATTAAACATTAAGCGTGCATAGATGAGATGTTATTTTGAACCACCCCATTCTTTACTTTGAACTATTTTTGAATTTGCAAGCTCTCTTTCTGGTACAGGAAGAATTTCATTCTTTCCACCCACAAATCCCTTAAACGAAAGTTTCGATGCTGCCAATCCCCATCTCACTAAATCAAACCAGCGTTGTCCTTCGGCAGCAAGCTCAATACGTCTTTCTTTCATAATATTATCCATAGTAACCGCAACAGGGTTTAAGTTTACTCTTCCCCTTACTGCATTTAACATGGTATAAGCTTTGGTACCAACACCAACAGCAGCGCCACTTTTTAATAAAGCTTCGGCTTCCATTAAATAAGTATCGGCCAAACGGATTTCGTACATATTTTGACCGAAGTTTAATTCTAGTTGTCCAACTGCCGCTTTTGTAGAATTTCGGCCAGCAAATTTTTCAACAAAATAACCGGTATTGGCATTTGCATGCTTGTAAGAAACAATCCCAGCTTTTTCTAAACTATCTAAGTTTGCTACCGTCGGTTTATTTCTCGGATCGAAGTGGATCAGATCGAAAAACTCCTGTGTAAAAGGCATTACACTCCAGCCCGATACATAGTCTGGCGCCTGAGCTGCAATTTTAGGAACGTAATTCCGTGGTCCTACCAAAATCCCCATCACGTTTCCTTCGCCGCTGCCTACTGTTCCCCATGCCATGTTAGATGTGGTATTGTAGGCCAGTTCGAGTACCGACTCGGAATTGAATTTATTTTTAACATTCCATAAATCAGCAAAATTTGGAAGCAGTTTATAACCATAAGTACTCGCACCTGGAGCTGTACCATTTACAAGTGCAAATTCTGCTGCTGCCGGTGCCCATTTCTCTTGCCACAAATAAACTTTACCCAATACAGCATGAACTGCACCTTGACCAAGACGACCAGCTTCTCCTGTCGGGATTGTTGATGGAAGTGCTGTTAGTGAAGCGGTTAAATCGGCTTCAATCTGTTTATAAACATCAGCTGGAGGTGCCTGCACAACATTAAACAGATTGTCTTTATCAACAGGTTCTAACAATAACGGTACATTCTTAAAGATACGAACCAGATCAAAATAGAAAATTGCTCTTAAAGCTTTTGCCTCAGCGATATACCTATTTTTTAAGCCGGCATCCATACTAATGCCTTCAATTTTCTTTAACAGTACATTGGCCCGGTAAATACCTGTAAAACCCTTGCCCCATAAGTAACTTGGCGCACCAGATAAAGACGTTACGGTATAGTTGTTCATTGCCTGAAGGTCCCCTAAATCTGAAGGGGAATCTCCACCTGCATAATGATCGTCAGAGCCCGAAGCAAAAATATTAAGCTTGGTTAAATAACCCGATGATTGATTGCCCAATTGATCGTAAACCGAAACCAAAGCATTAAATGCTTGCTGTTGATTTGCATAATAACTACTCTCCAAAACCCGTTCTCTAGGATTAACGTCCAATTGCTTTTGGCACGAAACCATTGCTTGAGCGGCCACCAATAAAGCCGCAAAGCATAAAATATTCTTTTTCATTTTTATTAAAAATTAAAATCCAACATTTAAACCAACCATAAATGAACGGGCCTGAGGATAAACACCTCTATCTACACCCAATACTGTTCCACCTATTTCCGGATCATAACCAGAATAATTGGTAATTGTCCAAAGGTTTTCACTCATTAAATAAACACGAAGCTTCTGTGCACCAATTTTCTGCGTAATTTTTGAAGGAAGATTGTAACCAATCTGAAGTGTTTTTAACCTAAAATAGTCGCCTTTTTCCAGGTATTTTTTCGAGAATTTTGTGTTGTTTCCGTTTGGATCTGTTTCTACAACCCTTGGTACAGTAGAAGAAGGATTACTTGGTGTCCAACGGTCTAAAATTGAACTTTGCCAGTTGGCATAAGTAACATCTAAACGTCTTAAGCCCTGAAAAATCATATTACCCGCAACACCATTACCAAACACCACCATATCAAAGCCTTTGTAGGCCAGGTTTACGGTAACACCATAAGTAAGCTTAGGTAGCGGACTGCCAATATAGGTTCTATCGCCAGCGGTAATAGATTCATTACCATCTAGATTGGCATATTTAATATCACCAGGCTTTGCTGTAGGTTGCAAAATAGTGCCGTTTGGTCCTTTATATGCATCAATTTCTGCCTGCGACTGAAATATACCCAGCATTTCGTAACCATAAAATTCGTTGAAAGATCTGCCTAAACCTGTTCTGGTAAAATTACCCATGGTTTGAAAGCTCTGTGCATTATCTTCAATAAAAGTTTTTCCTGGCAACAGCTTGGTCACCTTGTTTTTTAATGTCGATAGATTTGCATTAACGCCTAAGTTAAACTCGCCGATTTTCTTTTTATAGCCAACTTCGAACTCAAGACCTGTATTTTGCATGTCGCCAACATTTTCTGCTGCTCCACCTGCTGCCCCAACGTATAATGGGATATCAGGCGTTTGCAAAACACCAACGGTTTTCTTTTTATAATACTCGGCCGATAGATTAAAATTATTAAATAAGGTTAAGTCGAAGCCTATATTGGTTTGACGGGTTTCTTCCCATTTCAAATCAGGATTTGACAAGGCAGCCGGACTCCATCCAATAGTACTTATATCTGTAGTACCAAAAGTATAATTACGCCCGCTGTTCACCAACGCAACATACCTGAAATCGCCAATGGCATCGTTACCGGTAACACCATAGCCCCCACGGATTTTCAAGAAATTAATCACTTTATTTTCTTTCCAAAAGCCCTCTTTGGTTGGTACCCAACCTAGTGAGAACGATGGGAAGTAACCAAATCTGTTGTTGCTACCAAAACGCGAAGATCCATCACGACGGATAATACCTGTAAATAAATATTTCTCATCGTAATCATACGTTACCCTGGTAAACAACGAGTTAATGGTGTGCGCCGTACCATCGCTACCATCGCTGGTTCTATCACCCGCAATTGGTTTATAGTTCATATTGGCTTCGTAAAAGTTTGTCGCAATTACGTTGGCAAAGTTTACATTTATGCCACGATTATTATTATCCAGGTAATAGCCCTGACCTAATATGGCAAAAGCATGGTGTTTACCTATGTTTTTGGTATAACTTAAGGTATTTTCCCAGTTGTAGTTTAACACCGTGTTCATCTCCCTGTAAAACGATGCCTTATCATTCTTGGTTGACGAGGTTAAGTAAAAAAGAGGTGTAAAACGGTCCTCTCCATAAAATGCAACCTTTGTTCCAAGAGATGATCTGAATTTAAATTCCTGCGAAGGCTGAATCTCTGCAAATACGTTTCCAACAATATTATGATCCCAGGTATAATTTCCCAGTCTGGTTTGCATGTATGCCTGTGGGTTACTCATTTCTTGTCCAACCACACTCGACAATCCGTATGGAAAACCAGTGGCCGGATCTCTTAAAACATTTGGCAAGGTATACGGCGAGGCAGCAATAATAGCCGGATTGGTTTCAATTACAGGTGTAATAGGATCTAAATTGATAGCAGAACTTAAAGGTCCGCCAAATTCGCTATTGGTATTACCCAAACTGCTCGATACGGAGTGGCTATACCCCATATTCTCTCCAAAGGTTAACCATTTTACCGGTTTAAAAGTAGTATTTATACGAACGTTTGCCCTGTTCCATTGCGAAATCGGGCTTGCAACTATACCATCTTGGTCTATATAACCAAAGGATGTATAATAATTCGCTTTATCATTTCCGCCGGATACACTAAACTCATGTGTTTGTCTGCGCGCATCATTATTAAAGATTACCGATTGCCAGTCTGTGCCAACCCCAAAAGATGCAGGATTTGCATAAGGTGCAGCTTTCCCAGAATTAACGGCCGATTCATTTCTGATGATGGCATAATCTGTTGCATTCAACAAATCGAGTTTCTTAGCCGGAGCCGAGGTACCATAAAATGCATTGTAATTGATGTTTATCCCGCCTGCTTTTCCTTTTTTGGTTGAAATAATAATTACTCCATTTGCAGCCCGTGCACCATAAATGGCCTGCGATGCGGCATCTTTTAAAACCTCAATCGATTCGATATCAGATTGATTTAAATAACCGATACCACCATTATCAACAATAACCCCATCAACAACCCAAAGCGGATCGTTATTTCCCGACGATGCGAAAGAAGTGTATCCCCTTACTCTAACCGTAGAACTGGTACCCGGTTGCCCGTTTCCACTTGCAATAGTTAAACCAGATGTTCTACCTTGTAGCGACTGCTCAATTCTGTTAATCGGCATCGTTTCTAAATCTTTTGCCTTTACGCTAGAAATAGATCCGGTTACGACACTTTTCTTTTGTGTACCGTAACCTACCACTACAACTTCCGTTAAATCTTTCGAATCCGCTGCAAGCGAAACATTGATACGGCCGCCTACAGGAACGGTTACCGTTTGCGTTGCCATACCAATTAAACTGATAGTTAATTTACCGCCAACAGGTGCCTGAATGCTAAAAACACCATTGGCATCTGTAGATGCAGCTTTGGTAGTTCCATCAAGCTTAACCGTTACGCCAGGTAAAGGGGCACCATTTTGTTCTGTTACTTTTCCTGTAACCGGAATGTCTTGTGCCAATAAGGCCAGCGGAAATGCCATGATACAGTAAATGAAGAATACGAATGTAAATCTTCCTCTCATAGAAATTAGTTTTAAGTTAATATTTGGTTAGTTAATGACCGGGGCTTTTGGTAGCCCGTTTCATAAATCAAATCTATAACCGTGCAGTACAATTGAACAATTTTACGCTACTACACAAACCATACAGCAGCACTCAATTAACCAAAAAAGAAGATTTTTAGGCCTACATAAGCCCTACAATGAAAATGAAATCAAACTGAATACCAGACACTTAAGCTATTTTAACTAAAAACGTTCTTATTTGTAACGAAAACATTGTTTTAAGGTGTTTTTTGGCGGGCAATGTTGATCAGGAACTCATATAAATTAGTCTCTGGCTTAAGCTGGAGCTTCTTTCTTAAGCGATATCGGCCCACTTCGATGGCTTTAATGGTTACATTCATCAACTGCGCCATTTCTTTTGACGAAAGATTCATCGACAAATAAGCACAAAACTTTAAATCGTTCTGACTTAAATCAGGGTAAAGGTCTTTCAGTTTATTGAAAAATTCGGTGTTTACATGATTGAAGTGAACGCTCAGATGGTCCAGTTCCTGGTCTTTCTTTTCCACATCCTTAATTAGCCTGATGAGGTGCCTGAAACTTGGTGAGCTCTCATTTATATCGTGGTTTTTAATTACAGCCGATATCACTTCTTTAATCTTGGCCAATACTTTGCCACGCTGTACCAGGTGCATGGTCATGGTAGAAAGTTCTTTGTTCTTGTAATTTACATCGGCTTCTAACTTTTCGTTTTGCAGCCTAACAATTTCCTTTTCGTTCCGATCCAGTTCCAGCTGATGCAGGTAGCTCATCCGCTCCTGCTCTTTAATGTGTTTTCGCTTCTGCCATCTAATAATCAACCTAATTAACAGCACAATCAAAATCAGGTAAAAAATCCTCATCCATATGGTATTGTACCAGGCTGGCAGCACGACAAAAGTATAGCCTACCGCTTCCGATTCGTTACCTACATCCGTTCTGGCTTTAATATTGAAAGTATATTTCCCAGCAGGTAGATTGGTATAGTCCTTTTCGCTTTTCGTGTTCCATGCCGACCATTCCTTATCGAAACCAACCAACTGATAACTGAATTTAATATTTTTATCATGCTCGAACAACGTTGAGGAATATTCGAAATGCATTGAATTTAAATTATTGGTGTATTCAGGTATCTCGTTCTGATCCTGTTTGGCAGAAATGATGCCCTTGGTTGTAAAATAGCCTCCAAAAACCAAACTATCCTTTTTACCAAGCAATTTAATCTGCCCCAGCACTACAATTGGTTTGGTTATGTTCTCGATGTATTTTTCATAGTTAATATGGTAGGCTCCCTTATTGGCTCCAATAAATATGTTTTTACTATCCAAGGGGTAAATAGATTCGAAGCCGCCTACTACTTTGCCATCTAACTCGGGCAAATAAAAAATACTAAAAGGATTCGATCCTGATGGCCGGCTAAAATCGATTACGCCTACTTTTTTATTGCTTACAAACCAAATGTTCCCGTCGTTATCCTCCTTCATATATTGCACCGAAATACCCTTTATGGCATTGGCCAATAATTTTAGGCGGACAAATTTTTTCTTCGTGTTATCATATTCATAAATGCCATCAACAGTTGCAATTACCACCCTGTTTTTTATATGGTACACATAATTGTACAATTTAGAAGGTAATCCATCGCGGTCAGTATACATGGTGGTATGCAGTACACGTTTATGATCGGGCTGCAATTCTATTTTATATACCCCATGGTAAGGGTGCGATGCCCAGATATGATCGGGGTTATTATTATCCGCTACAAGAAACCGCAGCGGCTCATTTATGCCGTCAATTCTTCCGCCATTATTAAATAGCCCATCCTTATAGGTTAAGCGTTGTAAACCCCAATAAGTGCCTGCAATAACCTCGCTGCTCGGGTAAACCCGATCTAAAGTCTGGTACAACCAGGTGCCTGGTAAATTGTAAAGCGGCTTAGCTACATTGTTCTGCACCAAAAGTGTACCCTCCTCGTGTGCAAGCAACAGCTTACTGTTAATCTCATCAAGCCCCCAAACCTGCCCTTTAGTATTTTTCACCTCCTCAAAATTCGAGGTGGCATAACTTAAATCTTCGGCAGCAGGATTAACTTTGGTCATGTACAAACCGTTCGATGTACCAATATAAACTGATTGGTTAAACTTCCTAAATGCATAACTCGTAATCTGTTTATTACGGTCAGGAAAAATACTTTTAATAGCGCTATTTATGGCCACATAGGCAATCCCATCATCTAAAGCCAACCACATGTTCTTATCGCGGTCTTGCAGTACTCCCCTTACGTTGTTGTTCTGCAAACCTTCCCTGTAATTGTATTTCTGAATCAGTTCTCCACCTTTGTTCATAATATATACCCCTCCAGAGGTGGTGCCTACTACATACAGATTTTGATTGATCTGATTGGCAAAATAAATCCGGTCGTTAAAAAACACATGATCGAGATTGGTTTTGAAGGGTTTAAGCTGATGGTTAATCAATAGAAAAAAACCGCCCTTTAACGTAGAAACCATCAAAGTATCGCCATTATAAGGTAAAATAGCTGTAACAGACGATTTCTTGAAAACCGGATCAGCACAAAAAGGCTTCCACATTTCCTGCTCATAAACCATTAAAACCGATTCTTCCGATTGGGCAAACACTTTATTATTGGCCATGCCCATAAATAGCCAGGCCTTACTGGGTTTATAGTTTTTAATCACCCCATCCTTATAATGCAGAATGGAATTGTTCGACCTGAAAAAAACTTCGTCGTGGATAATCGAGATGTCCCATATATCAGCCAGTTTCCGCAGGTTTTCGGGTAGCAGGCTTAAAAGCGAAGTATATTTTAAAATCCCTTTCTCATTGGGGTAATAGAAACCAAATTCATCCTGTCCACCTACATAAATCCGGTTTTTAGAGTCGATCCCGATGGAGCGTACCGAGGTATAATTAGGTAAGCGAAACAGGTTCCAATAGCGACCGTTAAAAGTAAGCAGCCCCTCATTGTTCCCAAAATAAAGAATCCCGTTTTTATCCTGTTTAACGTCCCAGTTCTGCATCCCTGCGTTGTACTGCTCGTTATTGTAATTTACAATCTGCGGAATGCCCAAAAGATCCTGGGCCGACGCATGATAGCCCATCAGAAGAAAAGTAACGGCAAGCAGAAGTTTGTACATATGGTTAGGGATCATTCGCACGCAATAATAAATATATAATTTTAATTCCGGTTAACATTGCTTACCGCATCCACTAAAACAAATCATTATGAGTATGAAATAGCTAATGTTTATTTTCTTAGGTGTGCCAAGTTGCCTTAGATGGTAAAATGAAAGCTTATGTGTTCTTATATCTCTTATATGGTAAAATGATGGGTAATCTGGTGGCAGCGACACCTTAGGGGGGTATTTGCTTGAGGTGGTGAGAAAATTTAATCTTATTTTTTGGAGCACAAAGCCTGTAGTGCTTAGGGTTGTTTCAGTCCCGCTTTTACTTCAAGTCCTCTCCCGATGAAAAATCAAGATTGCGGGCTTTCCGTTCAATCGGGGCTAGTTTGCTGGGACTGTGCAATGAAATTAAAAGAAGCTGTATTATAAATATAAAATTGTCATCCTGAGCTTGTCGAAGGACCTTTTTTAGATGTCTCATAAGGCGTTTCGACAGGCTCTCCGTAGAAGTCCTTTGGACAACTTGGCAAATTCGAAGCAAACTATAATTATGAGACAGCCTTTTTAGGTTGTAAAAAAAGATGTTGTTTTATTTTAAAGCGCAACATCCTAAAGGTTTCTAACCATATAAGAATTTAAGGACATGTAAGCTCATATGTTCTTACATGTCTTATATGGTAAAAATAATTAGAGAAAAATATCTTGATCAGAATCTCTTAGTTGGTAAAAAATGACTATTTCATTAAATACGGTTCTACCGCTTTTCGCCAGATGGCATAACCAGCAACATTCATGTGCAACATATCTCCAACAAAAAGTTCTGGTCTAAGCTGCCCGTCTTTGGTTAGCATCAATGGATATATATTAACGAATTTCGTGTTGGCCTCTCTAGCTAAAAATTTTGCGATCAATGCATTCGAAGCTACTGCCTTTGCTTTAAATTTATCCCTGCTCGGACTTGGTTTAATAGAGATGTAAACAATAGGCACCGTTGGTAACTTTGCCCTAATGGCCTGCACTAAACGGATGGTGCGGTTTAAAACAGTATCAGGTGTAACCGTTTCGTTTGGTAAATCGTTCTCCCCCACATACAGTACAATCTGCTTAGGCTGGTAAGGAAAAACAACATCATTTAAATAAAAGGTAATATCGTTAATTACAGCACCACCTATTCCGCGGTTTAAAGCATTGTATTTGGCAAAAATCTGTGTACAGTCGTCCCATTTCCTGATGGATGAACTTCCTACAAACAACACCGGATGAACGGGTGGTTTGTACATTTGATCGTATTTTTTAATGGTTTGCACGTCATCCCAAAAATTAGGTTTCTTTTGGGCAAAAGCAGTTACAGTTAAAAAAGAAATCAAAAGGAAGCTTAAAAATGATCTTTTCATGCGAATAAGGATGTTTAAAGGCTCACAATATACCAATATCCTATTTTTTACTATCAATTCAATCAAATTTATTACTGTACGTATGTAAAAGAAATAGATTGAAATTTACTGTGGAGTAGTGCCTGATTCGCCTGCATTGAGTAATGCAGGCAAACAGGTCTTGTTATCATCAACTAACCAAATATAATGATGAACAAATATAGGTCTTTATTTAGAATTATTCTAAATAATTAACACTAATTAACTAAAAGAATAATAAAACACTAATAATCAATGCATTTAATTTTAAAGAAGAACGCTTAACAACCCTGAAATGAAGCTTTTTAATAAAAATCGTTCAAAGGTTCTCCTTGCGGGCATCCGCTATCAAGCTAAGGCTGTTGAAGGTTATTAACGAACAATTTGCTATGATTAGTATAAAGGGGGTTCCCGCTGACGCTGATTTTTAGAATCTATCATCCTGAGGGGTAATTTATGTATAAAAATCAATATGAATGACAGGAGAATTTAAAAAATTAAATCTCCTCAGATTATCGTCATTGCGAGAAGGCTTTTTCAGCCAACGAAGCAATCTTACAACTATCGCTAGTAGCGAGCGCTTTAAGATTCCCGCCTGCGCGGGAATGACGACCACTTTATTGGAGTCTGTCAATGTGGTCTGTCGAAGACCCTCTTTCTGTGAACCATATAAGACATATAAGTTTCATATAAGCTCAACGAGTTAATCTATCTCTAGAAAATTGATGATCTTGAAGTTTCTGCGCTCATCACCTTAATCTGCGGGAACAAAAAAGAGCTCAAAAGTCAACAGCTAGCAGGGCCCTGACTCCCCTCTCCGTAGGAGTCCTTTGGACAGACTGACAAACAATTAAATTTAACCCCTGAAACCAGCACTAAACCTGTTAAATTCTAACGATAAAGCCGCAATATGTGCCAGTTTCTGTTTGGTAGAATGGTCATCATGATCAACATCTATTGCATCAACATGAGGCCTAGCATCACTTTTTAGCACCTCTGCAGTACTCAGGTTACCTACAATCTGATTAACCAACAATGGATCAGCCTGTTCTGGTTTATGGTTAAGCGAAAGGTATATAGAAGTAATAATTGCATTGATCTGGTAAATGGTCGACTGTACCCCATACAAACCATTAAAATCGATATGTTTCCGCATGGGCTCCTGACTGGCCGATTCAATCGCTTCGCTTAATGCAGATAAACTCAGGTTGGCATTTTTTCTGGCCATGCGCGGAATATTCTCGCCCAGGTTTTCCTTCCTTTCTATCGCCACCTGCAAATAGTGCAAACTATCTTTTGTGGCTTTGCTTATTTTCTCTTTCAACTGGCGGCTGTCCCAAATGGGGAAAAGATAGGTAGCAAAAATGGCAATTACACAGCCCAGCACCGTGAAAATAATCCTGTCGTGTACAATATGGTCGAAATGCCCTTGGTAACTGCCCAGCGTTAAAATTACTGCTGGGGTAATAAACAATACACTTACGGTATAATTTAAACGGTTAAAGGCATAAAAACCCAATAAAAAAATCACCGAAAAAGAAAGCAGCACCGCCGGACTCTTCACAAAATAGATGATGATCAATCCGACGGCGACCCCGCCAAGACTTCCTTTTAACCGCTGTAAGTTCCGTTTCCAGGTAATCGAAAATTTAGGTCTTGCCACAATGACCAGGGTGAGAAAAAGCCAGTAACTGTATTTGCTCGGTTCCAACTGCCAAATGAGCAAGAAACCAAACAGAAAACAGATGGCCAAGCGCAACGAAAACCTAAAGATTGGCGATTTTAACGTAACGTGTTCCCTGATCGAAAAGCGATCGCCGGTAACAAACAAGGGATAAGAAATAGATCCGCTCAGTTCTTGTAAATGTTTCTCGGGCGTGCGCTCATTGCCCCTAATCATTTCGATAATGCGCACAATATCGTTCATGTTCGAAACCACTTTTAATACAATTTTACGCTGGGTTTCGTTTAAACGCTCCATTTCCTGCAACAGCATTACGCGTTTCTGGTAATATTCGATATTGGTGGCCACTTCTCCCTTATAAGCCTTGGCCGACCGAACGTGCCTGCCCAACTGTTCAAGCTCTTTCGCCAGCAATCCAATCAAGGTGGCAATCAGTTTTAAACTCGGGCCCGTTGCCAGCGTTTTGCGCACCAAGGCATAATCATAATGTACGGCATTCAATTGCTCATACAAATCGATCAGTAACCTCGCCCTTTCTAATAACAGTTGGCCTTTAACGTTATCGGGGTTCATAGCGTACTTATCGGTAAGCAACAGGTTCCTGATCAGTTCATGTTTCTGGTTAACCTTAATGTGCAGTTTTATGGCTTCCTTTTGTTGCAGATCGAGTGGTTCATCCACATCGTAATTTTTGGCTTTGGCATTCAAGAACATTGCGCTGCTCATCAAACATTCGAAAATGGCATGGTGAAGTGAGCGGTAAGGGCGGATTAAAATCTGGATTAAACTGATGATATAATACCAAACTCCACCAACCAGGATATAACTGCTAAAATACAGCGGTCGTTCAGGGTGAAGACCCATCACGAATGTACATACAATCAGCGCCATGGTACCAATCAGCGAGAGTTTCTGTCCGTATACGACAAACATCGAAAAGCTGAAAGCAGCGATGACTACTACCACCGCAGTTAAATAAACATCATCTAAAACTGATGAAACCACCAGCGTGGTGGCGAAAAAAACGATAATACTCGATAGTGCTGTTTTCAGCTTGTTCAATCGGTTATCGGGCAGATCGGTTAAACTGATCAGTAAAGCCCCAACCCCTATTCCTTTTGCCGCTTCAGGATTACCCAGGTAAAAGAATAAAATAATGGGCAATACCACAGTAATGGTGGTGCGCAGGGCATCAGAAAAGTACTCGCCTAAAAAGAAATACGAAATGGTAGAGCCGATGCTGTTTTTGCCCATGAATATGTTAATGAATGCTGATAATTGATAAAAGCTGCAAAGATAACAGATTTATAATGCATGCATAACAAATAGCTACACAAAACCAGATACCGATCTGTTCTTTGGACTTTAGCAGCGTAATTGCGTGTTCATAACTTAATCTTCTGTGTTACTTGGTAGTGACGCTGCGCTGAACACTACGGAGAGGAAGGGGTTCTTATTATTTCCACGCCTGACTGAATACAGCACTTATTGGAGCGATCATGGGAGCAGCTCCGAATTTTTCAGCAAGTTCTTTTTCCACCTTAATTTTTATCTCGTCTATACAGTCAGGATTCTGTTTTTTGATCTCCTCATAAACAGGTCCCCACTCTACCAAACCGCATGCAGCTTCTTTTGCGGTTGGACTTACGGAAAAAAGTTTTACTTTTTCAATTGATATTTTTGCAAAGCCGGCATCCTTTAATAATAGTGTTATATGCGCTTCATTATTCATCGAGGTTGCAAGATTATGCGATTCGGGCAAGGGGTGTTCTAAATATTTCATTGCAATAGATCTGGCAGAATAAGATGCCGCATTATTTTCCAGCTTATCCCAGGTGGTAAATAAAAACAGGCCACCTGGTTTCAAAACCCGATAGGCCTCTGCAAATGCTTTCGGTTTATCAGGAACAAACATATACCCGAAGCAGCAAACCACCAAATCTATACTATTATCATTAAAAGGAAGTTGCTGGGCATCAATATTTCGCCAGTCAATATCAAGGTGGCTCAACGTCTTTTTGGCTACGGCCAACATCTCCTCGCTAATATCTGAAGCGATCAGCTTTGCTGCGTATGGAATATGCTCCCTAATATGACGGGTAACACGCCCTGTCCCAGCCGCAATTTCGAGCACTACAGAAACCGGAATGGATTGAATTCGTTTTGCAACTTCTATAGCATAGGGCTCAAAGAATAATGGGCCGAAAAACTGCTCGTAACGAGTAGCAGTATCTCCCGGCAAATCAGCCGAAGGGTCTTTTGGCAAAGTATCGTTCATAAACGATTAATTTTATATTTCGTTCAAATACAATAAGTGATATTGTGACCCCTCAGGGGTTCGAACCCTGGACCCACAGATTAAGAGTCTGTTGCTCTACCAACTGAGCTAAGAAGTCTGGTAAAATAAATATAGGATAAAAAGGGGAAATATATTAATCTCGCTAAATAGCTTAAGGAGTTGGGTTCGTTAAATGCACATTAGTATACGCCATTGCCCTTAACTTAAATAAAATTCTCTTCATTTACTCAATCACGAAATTGATAAAATAACAGTTGCTATATTTAAGCATTGGTAGCAACTACGACAAAACCTAACATGGACCAAGAGACAGCAAGTTATATTATAAACTACTTCAGTAACTTAATGACTGACAATGAAAAGTTAGCACTGAAACACCATATGCATACCTATAAGACTTCTGATGATCCTAAGATGAGAAGAATTTTGACTAATAGAGGTTGGATTAGAACGGAATCCGAAATACTTAATTTTCTAAAACATGGCTATGATGAATTTGAGTTGAATGTAGCAAGACGAATAACGACGGAAAATCCTGAAAAGGTATTTCTTAACAATTGCCCAAAGTGTAATAAACTTGCAAGGACTCCATACGCAAGGCAATGCCGACATTGTGGTGATAATTGGCATGCAATAACCATTGCTCTGTTTAAGCTTAACAATGCTTATCAATTGAAAGGAAAACAATTTTTCTTACTTGGAACAGTCGTGAAAGGAGACATCAAAAAAGGCCAATTTATAGATCTGACAATGTTAGGACTGAACAAAAAACCAAAAATTGAGACAATTGAATTTGCACTTAAACGAAAAGACGGAAAAGTATGGGAAGACATTGCACTCGGTACAAACGAACTAACCGAAGATGATAAAGATTATATTACAAATAAGGGTTCATTTGCTACACCACTCGACATTATAAATGACCGATCAACTTAAAAACGCTTGTGTTTTACACTATTGACCTGAAGCATTTATGAAAAAAGTCCGCTCTTCAATTAAACATTTATGCAGATATATTAAAGCCAACAAATGATCATAATAATAATTGGATTTATATTTTTTTTCTTAATAACAGCCCTTATTTACCTTACATATTGGTTACCAAAGAAATTGGGCTACCCAAAGGTTGGAAAATATATCTCCATAATTTTGACACTTTTGATCTTGATAAAAACTGTTTTATATGTATTCGAAGACGAGCTGTTTTCGAAAACAGATGCAGAAAAATTACTAATGGAGCAGGGTATTCAGCTAAAAGATAATTATAAAATTGAGGAGAATAAATCTGATTGGGGAGTGGGTGACTATTACCACACCTTTACTTTGATTATTACACCTAATGATAAACAAAGAATCATAAATCAGATAAAAAATGCTTCTAATTTCTCTAAAGAGGAAGAAGTTACAACCCGTTTTGATAACCAGGAACGCGACTACAATGGGCCTAAAAGATTTACAAATTACGAAACAGAAGAACAGTATGTTAGGGAACTTTTTGAGCCACATGGAAGTGGATATGCACCAACCTGGAGGAAAATAGAAATTGAAAAGAAAAACAACAAATTAACGTTCGAAGACATAGATGAATAATACCTCCGCTGGCGCATGCCTGCCACGTGTGAAGAACAAAAGAAAATAGGCTATAGAATTTAAATTATATAGTTATTTACAAAATTTCATAAGGACGATTATCCTAATCAAATACTCATGCATCCAACAATAACAGACATTATAGCCAGAATTATGGCTGATAAGGAAGAACTTGGGATTATGCTTTATGCGCCAGCTTCCCCAACGGAAATATTGGATTTTGAGAACATCATGAGAGTTAAATTACCCGATGATTTAGTTAAATTCTATAGCTTTTCAAATGGTTTCGAATCAGAGGAAGATATGTTTAGGATCATTCCATTAGACGAAATTATTGACAATATAGACCAACCAGATACTTATGCAGTGGAACTAAATGATTTCCATTTTGCGGAATATTTAATCTATTCTGATATGTGGACAATCAATATAAATCCTGTCGACAGAAATGATTACCACATTTATAACAAGGTGGAAAATGTAATCACCTTAACAAATTCATTCCCTGAATTTTTAGAGGCATTTTTAACCGGCGGTGTTTTTGACGGGCTTTACATCTGGAGAGAAAATATAAAACGATTGACTAAATAAAATGAATTTTATTCGGTTTACTTTAGTATATCGGATCCCAAAACCCTATCTTTAGAACAACTCCAGCTATTCTACCCAAATGTTTCGATGTTAACTCCAATATTATGAAACGTTATCTAAATATTCTAGCTTTACTTTTAATTGTAGCTGCCTGTACTAATAAACACCCTACTAAATTGAGTATAACTCAAAAAAATCCAAGTAAAAACTGTGATTGCACAAAGGATACATTGTTAGCCCAAATTATTTCTTGTGAACCAATTTCTTTAGATAATGGGGCAAAACTATACTGGAATTATAACTGCGACTCTTCATGGATAACTTTTGAAAATAGAAATCGAGAGAAAAAAACAATCTTTACATTAGGTGATGGATTAGTACAATTGACTAATCGGCTTGGACATACAAGTTTTCAAGAATTTAGAACTACATTCCTATATACAAACAGGGTCATTTCTGGTTGCTGCGATCCAGACGATTACTATTTATACAGCAAAGCTTCTGGTAAACTAATAAAAAAAATTGGAACAGCTATCTACGTTTCAGACAATAGTCAAATGCCTTTTGTGGTTTCTGTTACCAACAGAAGTCATATTCCAAAATTCGATTTTAATTCTCTAACACTCTATAATGTCGACACTCAAAAATCGTTCAGGATTAAAATCAAAAAAGGAGAAATCGAAAAGGGAATGAAAAATAACAATTACATGTTCCCAGAATACATTTTTGACAATCCTACTATTGACGGGCAAATCCTTACTATTAAATATTTTACAGAAAAGTATATTAAGGGGGTGAACCTAAAGTATAAAACGATCAAAATTGACTTAAAACAATACAACCATTAGCGACTCCTCCTTTCTAGCGCAAGTCTTAGCGCCCAACCTTAGCAACGGCATGACTTGTTCTTCCGTTAAATTATAAATCAATTTCTTTATTAAAAAACTTGATGAGCTAAATACTGTGAATGCACAAATCATCCAATCCACTTCCTAACCACTAAGAACTGTACCAGTGGGGGTCTTTTCGAGGTACAGCCCATTGTTAAATAGCCCTGATGGAAGTGGATCCCGATTTAAGCACTAGTTTTTACTTTTTTATTGTGTGCTTGCTTGTTTCACAGGTTTCTTCGGGAGAAACGGACAGCAGGATCGAAGCCAGCCCAAGGATCACAGCCTCTGCGCTCCAAAAAACCTATCAACCCAGACTGATCCTCGTCTAATTCCCTTTTAAGAAATCCAGACTTCGAACCTCCAACTCCACACTACCCTCATTAAAATATACCCAATAACAGGTATTGACGCTAACTGGTGTGATGGGGAAATTTGCTTGCAACAAACAAACAAATTAGGGCATGAAAATAAACAAACTCCTGCTAATGGCACCAATGCTTGTGCTATTGGCAACGGCATCTGCTGTAATTGCACAGGTAAAAAAATCGGCAACCAAAACGGCTGTTCCGGTTAAAACCAAATATGGCGCGTTGGCTATAGACCGATCTAATGGGTTTTATTATGGTTTTTCATTCGATCAGTCAAACCGGGCAGAAGCCGAGAAGAAAGCGGTTGACGAATGCAACAAACGTGGCGGATCTTGCAGCATTGTGCTCACCTATTCGGGCACAGGTTGTGCGGCATACCGCACCATAAACGGTAATGTGGGTACTGCATTTGGCTGGGGTATAGCAAAAACCAAAGAGGAAGCTGATGCAATAGCAACTAAAGAATGTTTAAAAAGAAGCGGCGGCATACAACCTACCAACTTTGTTTGGAGCTGTAATGCAGCACAAGCGGCGCAGTTAAAAGAAATATACAATGCCTCGCCTGAAATTACCGGGCAGGTAAAAATTGGCAACCAGGTATGGACAAGTACCAATTTAAACGTGAGCACCTATAGAAACGGCGAGCAGATTTATTACGCAGCCAACCAAAAAGAATGGGAAAAAGTAAGCAGAGAAAAAATTCCCGCTTATTGTTACCTTAATTTCGACAGCAGCAATGAAAAGAAATACGGAAAGCTGTACAACTTTTATGCGGTTACCGATCGCCGTGGCTTAGCACCTGCTGGTTGGCACGTACCTAGCAGCAGTGAATTTTTAACCCTTATTGCGGCTTTAGGTGGTGAAAAAGTAGCCGGTAAAAAAATGCGTGGCACTACTGGCTGGGACGTAAAAGATTCGTATAAATTTGCGCATGGCAATGGCGATAACTCCTCAGGTCTCAATTTACTTACCAATGGCAGTGCAGGTGGCGATGAATATGGTGGCGGCCAATCTTTCAAGTATGGGGTATGGTTAAGCTATTGGTGGTCGAGTACTACCAAATCAAGCGGCGACAGCTTTGCCTACTATCTTGACTTTAACAAATACAGCGAACCGCGAGTAACCGACTATAGTAAAACCACAGGTGCCGCGGTAAGGTTAGTGAAAGATTAATTTGCCCATATCAAATAATGCTCATATTTCGGAACCTAAAGGTTAGAAATCGCTTACTCAACCGGGAATAATCAAGATTTCCGGTTGATTTTGTTTAAAGGAATGATAAACCAAACACCACTTACATTGGTATTTGACCATATAAGGAATTGAAGGGGATATAAGCTGATATCTAATTATAGGGCTTAAATCGTTTATTTTTAATGATTGGATTGCTTCACCTCACAATTCCTCTCCTTTGGTTCGCAATGACGTATCGTTTGGCTTACAAGTCCAGGCTTCTGACCTCCGACCCCTGACTCCGACTAATCGCAATGACGTACCAAAACCCTCTTTTAACAATTGCCTTTTAAAAGGGATTATATAAGTACACCAATAACATTTGATATGAAAACGAAAATAATAATCTTGGTAGCTGCCTTTGGTTTAGCGTTGTCAGCGTGTAGTGGTAAAAAAGCCGATCAGGAAAATGCCGACAGTATGTACAAATACACCGATACGAACAAATTGATCGATAGTACAAGCACCGATTCAATAGCAGATTCGACCACCAATGCTCCAGCCGACGTTAAACGTTAAGGAATAATGACAAACAAAAGCGCTCATGCCCAAAAATATGGGCGTTTTTAATGATGTACCAAAACCAATCTTCCAATGTTAGGTTTCGCCCCCACCCTCCTGAACCCGGATTAATACGCTAACAGATTGCTTCATATGTTTTCTTCGTTTCGGGGTACAGCCCAATGTTAAATAGCCCTGATGGAAGTGGATCCCGATTTAAGCACTAGTTTTTACTTTTTTTATTGTGTGATTGCTTGTTTCACAGGTTTCATCGGGGGAAACGGACAGCAGGACCGAAGCCAGCCCAAGGATTACAGCCCATGCGCTCCAAAAAACCTTTCAACTCCAAACTAATCCCCTTCTCGTTCTCTTTTAGAAATCCAAACTTCGGACTAATCCATAAAATAGATTGCTTCACGCCACCTCACAACCCCTAGCCTTCGGTTCGCAATGACGTTCCGGCCTCCAAACTCCAAACGCTCAACTCCAAACTAATTAACTTCCCAGTTCTCCAACATATTGATAAGTATTCAGTTGCACTCCTGTAGGCGTAGTTTTCGTGCTCACAAAAGCCAGTTCCCGCGCATTGGCGGTTTCAGAAAAGAAACGTTTGCCCGTGCCCAGCAATACCGGGTATACCATCAGCACAACCTCGTCAACCAGTCCATGTTCCAATAACACAGCAACCACAGTCGAACTTCCATACACGATCAGGTCAGGGCCTTCTGCTGATTTGAGGTCGCGAATACGCTTTACGATGTCAGTGCCTAAATCTTCAACAGGTCCCCATTCGAGGCTGTCGGGCCTATGAGTGGCCACGTATTTTTTGCCGTTATTTAAACTGTTCGCCATCGGATTATCTCCAGCCTTTGGCCAGTACTGGGTCCAGCTATCGTAGGTTTTGCGGCCTAACAACAGATCGATGTGAGTACCCTGCGCCTCCAATACTGCTGCTAAACCTTCCAGGCTCCGGTAAGGTGTTGTCCATCCGCCATGTGCGAAATCCTCGCTGTTTTCGTGCTGCATCACGCCATCAAGCGAGATATGTTCCATTATTTTGATCTTTCTCATCTAATTTTCTATTGATTTGATGATGATAAAGTTACAACAGAAGAGCAACGCGCATGAGGGGCAATCGTGACAATAACGAGGCGTTTTTATGACCTTTTGCATTTGATATAAGATGGTTACCGGAGTATCTTCCATTTTTACCGCTTACAAGATCGTTATTAGGGTGTTATAACTTATACGGCCTTATATTTCTTATATGGTTAAGTGCTTAGTTGTTTAACAGAAAGCCAATTGGAAGTGGTAAAGGATTTGGAAACGAGTGGTCCTGTACTTTTCGGGCAACGCAGCCCCGCCATTCGCTACAATCTTTTTGTTGCTGTTATCCTGAGCTTGTCGAAGAAGCAACAAAAAGGATTTCTGCTACTGTCAGGTTTATTGAGGAGGGCTTGTAGCTTTTGGCAAGGTTGAATAGCGATTGTTATATTCATATGCCTTTACCGTTCCGATTGATGAACACTAGCTGGTGATAAGTTAACAGTAAACTGTCAATTTAAAACTGTAAACTTAAACCCCTAACTTGTGGCAACTAAATTAACAAGCATGCTCATAGATTTGATACCAGTAATTGAAATCGGATATAACAATCAGGGGCTAGCTGCACCAGACAAATTTCCTTATTGGGAGCATCCTGAAATTTGGAACGCTTATCATCAAGAATGCTTTCGAAAAGCGGGTTTTAATGATAAACTGACGCCTTATTTAAAAGGTTTTCCATTCTATAAACTCTCAGAAATTACTGATAACAACTTAACCAAACTCGTCATTGACCATACGCAAGAAATGAGAGATGGAAAATATGAACGACAACAGGCTGCAACATTTTTTGGCGGTTATGTTTTGAATATTGATGGGCAAGACAAATATTTTCCTCAATGTTGCGGAGGCCTGAGTGATATCATGTATTGGGACAGACTTTCAATGCTACAAAATACTTATTACGAAGGACACCCTGCCCCACAGATCAAATTTGATGGCGACAATATCGTATTTGATTTTTCGGTTGACGAATTTGATGAACCCTTCCAACCTACACCACAAGAAATTACGCTGTCAATTGATCGACATGAACTCAAAAAAGCAGTTGAAAAAGCTAAAACAGCACTTCAATATTTTGAAAAACGTCTTGATAAAATAAATGATATCGAAAAACTAAACATTGAAAACATTGGCGGACTTTTAATTTGGAACGATTAAAACTACTGAATAAGATATTAATAGATAAGTGCCCCACAAATCACAGAGATATCCCCATTCTAGCTCAAGTCTTAGCGCTCCGACCCAAGTAAAGGCCAGACTTGTGCTTTAAAAGTCTCAAATGAATCTATCTAAATTTCGGAAAGCATAAGTTCACAATGTCCTTTATACAAGACCGAAGCCAGTAGCGCTAGCACTTCTTGATTTAGTTGCACCAAAGTTTAAAAATTCTTTATCTTGTTGCCACTAAATTATACGAGATCTTAAAAACATGAAATCAAAATTGCCTTTGTTTCCTGCCATTCTGTTGGCAACATTTTTAATAAGCTTTACAAGTACAAATGAAATTACACCATGTTATATTTCATTTAAAACGGCAACGAACCTTACTGCTGCCAGTGCAGACAGATTGCCAGAAAGTTCAGAAAAGGTAAGGATTCTACCAACGGCTGCTGGACAAGTTCAAGTAACCAGAACAGATGGTTATAGAATATTGTACAATAACAACAAGAAAGCTCCATTCGTAAACTTGAAAGTTGAACTTTCCGAACAAAAAGCATATAACCAGGACAAAAAGAACCTTATTGATAATCTGAAATTTTTAAACTCACATACAACGGGTATGGAAACTAAAGATTTGATCGAACTTGAGTTTAATGGCTTTAAAGTTTACGGACTCAGCAGAGCAACAATAGAAACAGGCAGCACCTTAGGAACATTTATTATGTTTCCAGGAAACGGTGTAACGGTTTACTTCTACTTTAACAATATGAAACCGGAATACAGAAATTTTGAGAGTGTTGGCGACTATAAAAAACAACGCGACCGGTTTATGAATGAGTACACCAAATACTTAAAAATCTGCAAGGAAAAATAAGCGCGATGATAGAAACCAAACCTAAACTAACACTATGAGTTGGGACATTGTAATATTTAGCTCCAGGCAAAAAATAAGTGCTATTGAAGAAGTAGACGAAGAATTACTTGTAGCAATAGATTTCAACATTATTTTAGAAAAGCACTTTACCAACATTACTACTAGCGAAAATTGGAGAGAAATAAAAGGCGAAGGATACGTTGTAGATTATATTGTTGATACCGAGCCTGTAAGCAATAAAGTATTTAATCTTTATGGAGGGGCCGCACTTTTTGAGTTAGTAAGAGTTGCTAAAATTTACGACTGGCAAATATTCAATATGGGAAATGGAGAGATGCTAGACCTTGAACATCCTGAAAAAAATGGGTACAGCAATTTCCAAAGTTATTTGCAGCACGTTTTAAAAAATACAGATAGGCAATTAATGCATCAGTAGATATACACATAAAATTTAGTGGGTTAGCAATAAAACTTTTGACTTATAACGAATAGAAATAATATCATGAACGACCCGCAAATAAAAAATTTCATAGAAAACTACAATGTATCTGAGACCTATATCAAATCTTTCAACTCATTATTGGATCAAAATACCTGTGCAGATTTAGACATTAGCAACAAGAATATTTCAATAGAAACCGAAAACCTTGATTTTGAACTGCTTGATGGAGATGCGATTGCTTTCAAAAGCCAAATTGATCAAGATGGAAATAAAATAGGTTATTATAGATTGGTTTTCGCCTTGAATGGGGCATTAATAGATGAATTTTTTGTGATTTACTGATGTATTAAACATGCAGATTGTACGGATTTATGCGGATTAAATTAATATACAAGCTTCTCACACGATGAAACACCCAAAAATTGTTTTTGCCTTTTTTATCCTTTGGTTATTACTTGTTTTTATCTGGTATAAAACGGGCAGAAGCCGAAAAACTGAAAATGATAAGCTACTAAAGAACAACATTGAATTTACAGGCACTCTAAAATCTGTAAAGGTCTCCCGAAATCATTGTTTTGCAATAATCTCAATTGACAATGTAAAAAGTAATGCTGCATCTTTTAATCCTGATTTGAAAGATCGATACTTCCCCTATTCGATAAAGAATGCCCAGGCAGAAATTTATACTTCACTATGTGAAGGAACAATTAAAGAAATTGGGAACAACGTAAAATTAAACTCCAATCAAAGAAAATTAATCCTTGAGATAGACCATAAACCTTATGAATTTGAAATTTGGATAATTTCAGAAAGTCCAGATATTAAATTCATTAAGGAAAACACAACACTTTGAATAGATTATGTATAAAGCATTTTTAGTTTATAGTTTCAAAAAAAAGTAAATATGGACATTCGATTACTGGTACTACGAACTAGAGATACAAAACTTCTAGCTGATTTTTACAGTTTACTTGGGCTTAAATTTGAATATCATAAACACGATAGTTCACCTTATCATTATTCAGCTACAATTAAGGGAACTATTCTTGAAATTTATCCCTTGGCGAAAAACCAAACTGAAGCAGACAGGAACTTAAGGTTAGGTTTTGGTATAGAAAATTTTGATCTAGTGATGTATGAATTAAATATATTACAAGCTGATTTTGTTCAAGAGCCAACCCAAACAGAATTTGGTTTTATGTCAATAATTATTGATCCCGATGGACGGAAAATTGAATTGTATAAAAACAGTTAAGTGATCCTTTCTTCGTGTACTTTGCGGTTAAAAAAGCTGCGGAAATACATTGAAACAATTAAGATTCCCGCCTGCGCGGGAATGACGATCGCATTAAATTGTTAGTTTAAACATAGTCGAAGACCACCCAACTTAGTGTCCTCTGCGCTTTCTCTCTGCAATCTTCGGTTAAAACACGATTATTCCGTTAATTTCTGTCTAATCCCTTCAGTAAGTTTTTTCACTTTCATATAGCCTGCCAAAGTGCTGTTCCGCTTATCGAAGTCGATCACTAACCAGCCTTTTTTGGCTTTAAGGTTAAACTTATCACTGCCGTTTAAGTTTACGAACAGATCGATATTCTGATCTAACGGAAGTTCATTATTCAAGGCACTATCCAGGAATTTTTCCAGTTTATCCGTTTTATCTTCGGCATACTTTGCTTCAAATTTGAAACTAGTATCATTATCGGTAGCATTTATAGATAAATAACCGCCACTATTATGGCATCCGTAACCTAAAGCGGTAAATAAAATTGCGATACTGTATATTATATTTTTCATTGTTTTTTGGTTAATTGTTTAAACTGATTAACTGTATAAATTGGTTAATGGGAGATTTACTACCCAGACTTTAGACTAAGGACTAAAAAACTAACCGCCTGCTCTTCCCTTAATATCATCGGTAGCCGTATTCCTGGACCGGGCTGATTTTACATTCTGGTTCCCGAAATTATAGCTGATGCTGAAATTTGCCCTTCGGCTGGTGTAACGGTTCACTACGTTCATATTGATGTTCTGATAAACCAGTTTCCCTTCCCAATGGTTGGTAAGTAAAATATCATCCATATTTAAACGGAGTTTAAGCTTTTTATTCATTAAAGTTTTCTGGATTCCGGCATTTAAAGCTCCCTGGTAAATGGTGGTTTGCTCTACACCCGAAACCCGTGGGGAGTTTAGCCATGCACTAATTTCGATACTAAAATTTTGAGGTAAGGTAAAGGAATTGGAGGTAAAAACATTTACCGCAGCCTTACCCGCACTGTATGCAGCACCTTCAATATTTCCGTCATTAAATTTGCTGTAATAAACACTTACATTATTTTGAATATTCCACCATTTCGTAACCTTGATGGGAACATATAAATCTGCAGAATAATTCTGGAAGCGGCCTAAATTCTGGCGGATTACACTGATCACCCGGGTGGCATCATCCTGTTTACTAATTTGTGTAATCATATCACGGGTATTCGAATAGCTCAGCGAAAAAGAAGCTTGTTTATAACTGTAACTGATCTGGTAATTATCAGTAAACTGAGGTTTCAGATAAGGATTTCCCTGATCAACCGCCAAAGGGTCCATGTAAAACACAAATGGATTAAGCTGTTGGTAATTCGGACGGTCTACCCTTCTGCCATAAGCGTAACGGATGTTATGGTTTTCACTGATCTTCTGATTAACAAAAACCGTTGGAAAAACAGATAGATAGTTCCGGTCTACTTCTTTCTGGTCGGTTACAGAAGTGCCATTAGAATGTGTGTGCTCCGCCCTTAAACCCAGCTGAATCTGCCACACCTTCCATTCTTTAGATAAACTCCCATAAATGGCATTAATATTTTCTTTATATACAAAGTTGTTCGATTTACCCAGATCATTTTGCCATACACCAGATACCAACTGCTCAGAAATAAAATCGTTATTCGTAACTACATAGCTGCTTTTTAAGCCCGTTTCAATTTTCATTGTTTTAGAAAGCGGCAAAGTGAAATCCGTTCTGGCGGCATACACATTGATCTCGGCATCCGTATTATTTCTTAAACTGGTTTGGTTGGTTGGGTTGCCGTTTGCATTTAAATAATTGGCCAAAAAATTTTCATCTTTTTTATTGCTGAAACCCGAATAATCTACATCGAAAGTAAGGCTCTTGCCTTTTTTATCGAAATCGTGTTTAATGTTAAAGTTGGCCGTTAAATTAGCCGCCGGAGAGCTCGAATTGGCATCCTGCAAAATATAGCTGAGGTTCGAAGTTCCATTCTGCACTGCATTAATATTGGTATTGCTAAAATTGGTCAGTTTGGTGTTTACCGTATTGGCATCCAACATTACCCCAAAAATGGTTTTCTCAGAAGCATAATAATCTGCGCCTAGTTTCCCCTGAAAACCAACACCTTTATTTTTACGGTCGAAATTTTGCGTAAGTGAACTGGCCAAACCTTCAGATAAAGTGGTACGGGTTAAAAACGTATTGTTAAATTGGGCTTTGCGTGCCACGGCACCATTTCCAAAAATGTTCCATTTCCCCTGCCTGTGATTTAAGTTCAGGTTTACCCCGGCACGGAACAAATCGCTGGGCGAATCGGGCATAATGCCCTGCCCAGTATTAACAGAAACCGTACCATTGGTACCATAAGCTTTGTTGCGTTTTAGTCTGATGTTGATGATCCCTGCATTTCCGGCAGCGTCGTACCTGGCAGATGGATTGGTAATGAGTTCGATGGTAGAAATCTGATCGCTGCTCATATTGCTCAACAATGTGGTAACATCAGCACCAGATAGGAAATTCGATTTCCCATCGATCATCACCATCACACCACTTTTATTATTCAGTTTAATCTGGTCGTTTTGGCGGTCGATCTGCACGCCTGGGGCTTTCTCTAACACTTCTAAAGCCGTGCCTCCAGTTGCAATAATGCTATTTTCTACATTCAGCACCGTTTTATCGATCTGATGTTCAATAAAAGGTTTTTTGCCCTGAACGCTTACTTCTTTTAATTGTTTGCTTAAACTTTCGATACCGATGGCTGGCAACTTTAAATCACCATTGACTGAAAAGTGATCCGTATTTTTACGCTTAAAACCAACGATCGAGATCGACAGCAGATACTCACCGTTTTTTAACTGGTCGATTGTAAAAGCGCCCTCTATATTGGTCGATACACTTTTAACCACCGTGGTATCAGGATAATTTAAAATCCGAACAATGGCAAACGACACCGGAACAGTCTTTTCATCGACGATTTTTCCCGTCAAAGTATTTAATTTCTGGGCAAAAGAAGCCCTACACGCTATTAAGCATGCAACTAGCGTAAGTAATATTTTCATGATTTCTTCTTTTTTAGGCGTTCTATTTTTATGCCGAGACAAATCTGTTATTGCGAAACACAGTCGGTCTGGAACTTCTGCCTCCAAGCTTTCGCCCCCAGACTCTCAACTCCAAACTCCAAACTTAGAGTCCAGACTAACCCCCAGCTCTTCCCTTAATATCATCTGCCGCCGTTTTCCGGTCCTGGTTTGATTTTAGGTTTTGGTTGCCAAAACTATAACTGATATTGAAAGATACTCTTCTACTGATGTAATTATTCTGCACCCTTAAATTTACATTTTGATAATCAAGCGTTCCTTTCCAGTAGTTGGTTTGAAAAATATCATCAACATTTAACTTAAGTTTTAAAGCTTTGTTCAGGAAACTTTTCTGCACACCTATATTTAAAGCATACTGATAAATAGTGGTCCGTTCTAAACCCCTAACTTTTGGTGAGTTTAACCAGAAATTGGTTTCAAATGCCCAGTTATCGCCCAAAATAATTGAATTTACAGTATTAAAATTGTAGAAGACTTTACTTAAAACAAAGGGGGCGCCCTCTAAATTATCGTCATTAAATTTATTATAAGAAACCCTAAAATTGTTTTGCAAATTCCACCATTTGGCAATGGTTACCGGAACAGATAACCCGGCCGAGTAGTATTCCCCGCTGCCAATATTCCCTTGGCCTACAGTAACTATTCTGGTGCTATCGTTTTGTGCGGTTTTACTATCTAAAATTAAATCTTTTGTTTTAGCATAACTCAATGAAAAAAATAATCCGCTTTTATAATTGTAACTCACCTCAAAATTATTGGTAAACTGGGGTTTTAAGTATGGGTTTCCCTGTGCTATGGTATAAGGATCCATGTAAAAATTAAATGGATTTAACTGCTGGTAATTTGGTCGATCTATCCGTCGGCCATAGGTGTAACGTAGATTACTACTTTCAGAAATTTTCTGATTAACAAAAACCGTTGGAAATAATGATAAATAATGTTGTTTTACCGATGTATTATTGGTTACAGATGTTCCGGTAGATTGGGTAAACTCTGCCCGTAAACCAGCCTGAAATTGCCACTTACCCAGATCTTTTGATAAGTTTGCATAAGCTGCATTTACGTTTTCTTTGTAAATAAAATTATTGCTTTGCCCTACAACATTTTGCCATTCATTATTTACCAATGCCAACGATAAAAAATCATTATTGGTTTTTACATAAGCGCTTTTTAAACCGGTTTCCAATTTTGTAGTTTTTGATAGCGGCCAGGTAAAATCTGTTTTTGCAGCATAAATATCAATGGCTGTTTTACTATCGTTTTTAATGATCGTATTGTTGTAAACAGTCCCTTTTTCATCGTAAAAGTTAGTGTTAAAATTTTCCAGACCCGAGTAATCAAAGCCTGAGTAATCGGCATCAAAGTTTAAACTTGCGCCCTCTTTTTTAAAATCATGCCTGATATTAAAATTTGCGCTATAATTTTTGTTTGGGGTATTCGCATCAGAATATTGGATTAACGAATTATTGCTGGCAACTCCATCCTTAATCTCGTTTATAAAGGTTTGAGAGAAATTATCCAATTTACGTGTATTCGTACTGCCATCAAGCATAATACCAATGGTTGTTTTTTCACCTGCGTAATAATCTGCACCTAGTTTTGCGGCCAACCGCGATCCTGTATATATTTTTTGAAAATTCTGGTTAAACATACTCTGTAAACCATTGGCATTGGTGCTCCGCTCTAAAAATAAATTCGAAAAATTATTATTTTTTGAAGCATTTGCATTGGTGAAAAAATTCCACTTTTCTACACGGTGATTTAAATTGAAGTTAAGCTCCGATCCGTAAATGTTGGTGGGTAAGTTAGCCCTTATTGCATTGCGATAGGTTGAAGAGACACTTCCGTTGGTGCCAAATGCTTTGTTCTTTTTAAGTTTAATGTTGATGATACCCGCGTTGCCGGCAGCATCATATTTAGCCGATGGGTTAGTAATAATTTCGATGGTAGCAATCTGGCTGCTGCTTAAGCCATTTAGATAAACCGTTAAATCGGCACTCGATAAAAAGTTGTTCTTCCCATCAATCATCACCATTACACCTGATTTATTGTTTAATAAAATTTGGTCATTTTGCCTGTCTAACTGTACGCCCGGCGCTTTCTCTAAAATTTCGAGCGCCGTACCACCTGTTGCAATAATGCTGTTCTCTACATTCAGCACCATTTTATCGATCTGATGTTCAATAAAAGGTTTTTTGCCCTGAACGCTCACGTCTTTTAATTGTTTGCTTAAACTTTCGATCGTGATAGCAGGTAATTTCATGTCTTCGTTAAGCGAAAAACGGTTAGTTTTTTTACTTTTAAAACCCACTATAGAAATCGACAATACATACTCGCCGCTTTTCAACTGATCAATTGCAAACGCTCCTTCGATATTGGTCGATACGCTTTTAACCACAGTGGTATCAGGATAATTCAGCACCCTAACAATCGCAAACGATACCGGAACAGTCTTTTCATCAACAATTTTCCCTGTAAGTTTATTTAATTTTTGGGCAAAAGAAGCCCCATATGCCATAAAGCATGCAACTAGCGTAAATAATGTTTTCATGGTTTTTTCTTATAGGTACTTTTATGATGTTTATCGGATCGTATTATTCAGGCGCTATACCCAATTCTTCCTTAACTTCCTTAATCCGGTTTGATACAGAGTCCTGATAAAGGGTATCATTAGGCCTATCTTGGTGCAAATGGTCTAAATCACGTAGCTCTTGCTCTAACTTTTCCTTTTTTAACGCCTCTTCTTTTAATTTTGCAACGCATTTCAAACCATCATCCGTCATAATCCATACACTAGAATCGTTGTGGTCGTTTTCGCTGTCGTTACATTCCCAGGTCCAGTAATTATTAACATAGCGGTAAGCATCCTGCTTTAAAATTAATTTTGTACCCACTGGAATTTCAAGATTTAACCTTACTTCCTGGTTTCTCCAAATGGTTCCTTTTCTCAATTGAAACCGCGGACTAAAAATCAGTTCAGCATCTTTCACTACATAATTGTAGCTAATGTTCTGTGCATTTTGTAAGGCACTTTGAAAAGTTTTACCCTGCGATTCGTATTTCTGTGTTAAACGGGTAACACCGGTTTCACTTTTGTTAATATCAATGCGGATACGGTTCGGCGAAACAAAAGGTCCGTCTTCAAAATCGTCAACTACAATCTGGTGGCGATTGTTCGCATCAATGTGGTAAGCCGCGCTATCTTCTTTACTGAAATATTTACTTTTATCAATATTGATGGTATACACCGGATAAGCTTTCAGGTCGGTTGTTTGTGTTAACTCCGCATGTTGCTTAAATTCTGATGATATTTTAGCTGCTTGATAACCTGTTATAGCTACACCGGCCAACCAGATAATTAACAGGGCAAAAGAAAGTGTTTTGTTAATGGCCTGTTTGTTAAAAGCTACCCTGATCGAGAATAATACCAGGGCTAAAATCGGTACAAAGCAAACAATAAATGCACCAAATAAAATTGCCCCCCTATTTCCTTCATTAATAATAGAGAAGGGAAAATATTCGTAAATACTCGCATCCCAAAACCCCTGAAAAGCGGCCGTACCAATAATTAAAGCAATTAAAAAGAGTACGCCAAATACAACGATAAAACCCGCAATTACTTTAAAAATAACCTTTCCGGTGCCCGAAATAAAGCGGCCAAGCCATTCGAAAAATTCTCCTATAAAATTCCCTAAACGGGCAAATATCGGCTGAGCATGTTTATTTACTTCGCTCAAACGTTCCTTAACGGCCTGTAGCTCTTCATCTAAGTTCTTTTGGAAACCCTGAAGATTTGCAGGTTCGCCTTTCATTTCCATTCTTTCGATACGCGATTTGGCTTTTGGCATGATGATCCAGAGTATGGCATACACCAGCAATCCAAATCCACCAGCAAAGCTGATCAGTAATGTAGCCAACCTAATCCATTTAGGATCTGCGTTTACATAATGTGCAATACCCGCACAAACACCCGCTACCACGCGGTCGTCCATATCGCGGTACAGTTTTTTCTCCGTGTATTGGTATTGATAGCTGTTATTGATCACTGGCTCTTCTTCACCTTCCTCTACCGTGTCAAAATCCTGCACCTTGCCCATTTGCGCAATCACCGAATTTACGTTGGCCGAATCTACCACTTGTTTTTTCTGCTCTTCCAATTGCTCGGTTAACAGTTCGGCAATCCGGTTTTCGATATCCGTTACAATTTCAAGGTCATCTGCATGGTTGGCAAAATATTGTTTTACTTCGTTCAGGTAGGCCTTTAAGAGTTCGTAAGCACTTTCTTCAATATGAATAATCGTGTTCCCTATGTTTATGATGATGGTCTTTTCCATTTCCTTTTTAATATTTATGAATTGGCTCCTTTTTGTGAAATACCTACAGCATAAGCCAGCTCCTGCCAGGTTTGATCTAGTTGTGATAAAATACCCCGACCGTCTTCGGTTAAGGTATAATATTTACGCGGTGGACCTGAGGTAGACTCTACCCAGTTGTAGCTTAATAAACCATTGTTTTTAAGCCTTGTTAATAATGGATATAATGTACCCTCAACCACCAATAGCTTTGCCGTCCTTAATTCGGCAATAATATCCGAAGCATATATTTCGCCCCGGGAGATGATTGATAAAACACAGTACTCCAGAATTCCCTTCCGCATTTGTGTTTGCGTATTTTCTGCTATCATAATACAAAGATATATGTTTTATATACTACCATGCAATACATAGTACTAAAATAAATTAAAGTAATTTCATAAATACCTGATTATTAATTAATTAATTTTTAATAAAAATTTCATGTTTAAGGTTTAGGTAGATAAAAACTAAGTATTTATAGCTTTTTTTAGTAAAGCAGGGGCCTGTATTCCTTAGGTTTCGACAGTCCTGCTATCACCTATAGTCCCGATTTAGATACCCTTTAAATATAAAATATTCGATAAAATCGGGAGCTATTCGGTTCTATCAGGTTTAAGGTGGAGAGGGCTGGTATTACTAGTAATGATCTTGGGATAATGCCAGAACAGCCCCTTGTAAATAAACCCGACAGAGTAGGTAGCCCGCATCCCGATTTTTCATCGGGAGAGGACTACAAGCGATGGCGGGACTGCAGCTCCCATGAAAAACAGGACGCAGATTTTCTAAAAGAAGAAATTTGTAGCGACCGTTTTAGATTTCCAAGATCCGCTTGCGCACACGCCCGTCCAGGCTTCGAGGAATTAAATATATAAATACTATAGATTTAATATATTTTAATAATTTTGCAGCGTCTTAACTTATTTTCATGAAAAAATCTATTGCCAGCATTGTTGCTGAGGCAAACGAAAGCGGCGAAGGAACGCTCAAAAGAACCTTAGGGCCGATAAACCTTATTTTAATTGGCGTAGGCTTAACGCTTGGTGCAGGTTTATTCTCCATTACAGGTTTGGCCGCAGCCAATCACGCTGGTCCGGCAGTTACCCTATCTTTCATTATCGCGGCATTGGGCTGTGGTTTTGCAGCTTTGTGTTATGCTGAGTTTGCATCCATGATTCCAGTTGCAGGCAGTGCCTATACTTATTCTTACGCTACCATGGGCGAACTTTTCGCCTGGATTATAGGCTGGGATCTGGTATTGGAATATTCTGTGGGCTGTGCTACAGTAGCCATCAGCTGGTCGCAGTATTTAACCAGGCTTTTAGCCAGCTTGCATATTTATCTTCCTCCGCAATTAACCTTATCCCCTTTCGAAACCGCTAAACTTGCCGATGGCTCTACCGTTAATGGCATTGTAAACATCCCTGCAGCATTGGTGGTGGTATTAATGACAGCCATATTAATCCGTGGCACCAAAGGCTCTGCCATTGTAAATGGAATTATTGTGTTTCTTAAAGTTGGTGTGGTATTGGTTTTTATTGCGCTGGGCTGGCAATATATCGATCCTGCAAACTACCATCCATACATCCCCGAAAATACCGGAACTTTTGGTCAGTTTGGCTGGAGTGGCGTTTTACGTGGTGCTGGTTTAGTGTTTTTTGTATTTATCGGCTTCGATGCCGTGGCAGCTTCGGCACAGGAAACAAAGAATCCAGCGAGAGATTTACCAATCGGCATCATTGGATCATTAGTGGTTTGTACGGTTTTATTTGGTTTGTTCGGGCATGTGATGACTGGTCTGGCCAATTATAAAGAATTTGCCAACAGTGGTGCTCCAGTAGCCATTGCCATCGAAAAAACACCTTACGCCTGGTTAAGTCAGGCTATTATTTTGGCGATTTTGATCGGTTATACTTCTGTAATTTTAATCGATTTAATGGCACAGTCGCGAATGTTCTACTCCATTAGTAAGGATGGCTTATTGCCAAAGATGTTTTCTGACGTACATACTAAATTTAAAACACCATATAAATCGAACGTTATACTTTGTGTATTTATTGGACTTTTTGCTGCATTTGTCCCCATGAATGTGGTAGGCGAAATGACAAGCATTGGTACCTTGTTGGCCTTTTTAATGGTTTGCGTTGGCATCTTGATCTTAAGAAAAACAAATCCTGAAGCTAAACGTCCATTTAAAGTTCCTTTTGTGCCCTTAATCCCTATTTTGGGCATTTTAACCTGTATTGCCATGATGGTATTTTTACCTTGGGAAACCTGGGTTAGGTTAGCGGTCTGGTTAATTATTGGTTTAGCCATTTACTTCTGGTACGGTAAAAAGAATAGCAAATTAAAAGCACAGAAAGATAAAACAGAACGATAGGTAATAAACTCATTACTATACAGATAGCATGATTAAGCTGTTTCATTTTCTAGACAGCTTAATCAGCGGTTACCCAACTAATTGCACTGATAAACGTATAAATATCAGCGGAATAACAAAAAAGTATAAGTTATTAACAATTCAACATTTTTCTTAGTTTTTGGCTTGGGATTTGTCTTAAGAAAATTAACCCTATTAAACTCATTCCTATGCTTATTAAATTAGACACATCAGTTTTCAGGCTTTCCAGGCACAAAGCAGAAAGCGAAAAAAAAAGTATTACACCACTTACAAGAGCGCAATGGATTACTGCTGATAGAATCGTAATAGCAGCGATGTTTATTGCAACAATTGTTGGCGCAATCTTATTTTAAATTTCCGATGGTTGATCAAAAATCTTCAGAAATCATTTCCTTATTCATTACCACTGCGGCCATTGTTCCTGCAGCTGTAATAATAGATAGCGACCTGAACAAGGTTGCACAATCTCCTGCGGCATAAACGCCTTTGGCAGTGCTTTGCTGCTGCTCATCTACTTTTATCATTTTTAAATCTGTTAATTCAAAACCGAGCTGTTCGTTGAAATTACAATGTTGTTCAACATCCGATTTGAGGTAAATCGCCTTTAAGGCTATTTTTTCACCATTCTTAAAAACAACATCTTCGAGATAACCATTATTGTGCAGTAGTTCAACAACTTCATCTTCTATAATACTAATTGATTTGGATTTCAGTTTTTCAGTCTGCTCGGCGCTTAGCTGCGATTTACCATTGGTTAAAACCGTTAAATCTTTATTCCAATGGTTCAGGGTTTTGGCCATCTCAAATGCATGCTCGCCATTCATTAACAGGCCTATTTTTTCATTCTTCACCTCGTAACCATGGCAATAAGGGCAATGTATAGCAGAAATTGCCCAGCATTCAGCCAAACCTTTAATATCAGGCAGCACATCTTTTAAACCTGTGGCCAACAATATTTTTCGTGCAGTAAAATTTTCGCCGTTTTCTATGCCAACATTAAAACCTCCATCTATTTGTATGGCCGAAATGGCTTTCCCTTCTAAAAATCTAACTGTTGGATATTCCAGTACTTCTGCTTTAGCAGCTTTAGAAATAGCTGCAGGCTCATGACCATCATGCGTTAAAAAATTATGCGAGTGTGGCGTTTGCCTGTTGCACGGTTTACCGGCATCAATTACCAAAACATTTCTGGTCGCCCTACCCAAAGTTAATGCGGCAGATAAACCAGCGTAGCTTCCACCAATTATGATTACATCAAAATCCATATCTATATCTTTTAATACAAAGATCCAAAACGAATTATCAAACGCAACATAATTGCATTAAATGAATGTCATTTTTATTTTCTGAAGATTGTTGCCTTAATAAAGCTTCCATAATATAGCCGTTCCTCAACAATCAGATAATCGGCTTTGAAAAAGTAAGAATTCATATCAATAAGCTGATACGCTTCTACTATGCCCAACAATTTAAAAAAGCCATACATCGATCTGATTAACAACCATTTCCACCAGTTTCCGTTGGTTTTATTTAACGAAAAGTCAACCAGAAACCACAATCCATCTTTCTTTAAATACCCATTTAACTGTACAAACACCTTTGCAGCGCGTTGTTCGGCAAAGTTATCAAACAGAAAAGGTGTTAAAATTACATCAAATAATACATCAGTTTTAAAATCCTCGATACCGATGTTTACAAATTCAACGTGATTATTTTCATAGCTTCGTTTTTGAGAAAGCGCAATCATTTTAGCGGATATTTCAACATAAACGATCTTTAATCCGGTATAAGTCTTCGAGAGTTCTTCCAGGATCCACCCGGTTCCTCCGCCAACAATTAATATATGGCTATTCTCCTGAATATATGGAAGTTGATTGACCTGCGCATTAACCTGCGATTTAAAAAACACCAAACGGCTTAAAGCATCGTAATGACCTGCTATTTTATCATAGTTGTTAAGCATAGTATCAGGTAATGAGAATTAGGTATCAAGATTGAACTTTTCAAATAATATCGGCTTTAGTCTTTATACTTAATGAACAAACTGCATCCCAATCATTCCACATATCGCCTTAAACAAAATAAGTCCATCAATTACCATCAGATAATAAAGGATATTTTTTCTGCGGTGCATAGAATAGGCCACATAAATGGTCAGGATAAAAGGCAACACATTAAATAAAACCTGTGGCAATCCAAAACCTTTGTAACTGGCAAATATGCCTAAAGAAACTAAACCTATAATCAGCAATGGGATCAGGATACTGAAAATTGTTCTGCGCAGGCCATAACGTACTACGAATGTCCTTAAATGTCTATTAGCATCGGTTGGATAATCTTTAATATCAAAAATGATTGCATTTACCGTGCAGAACATCCAGTTTTTAATAAATAGCCAGGTCCACAATACAGAATCGTGGTAGCCAACCCCAGTTTCAATTTTAAGCATAATCAGCGGCAGCACATTGGCACAGCAGGCCCATACAAAACCAATTACAAAAGCTTTTAACCAGCCTGTATTGCGCAGATTAAATTTGAGGAAAGATCTGGGCAGTAAACCATAATATAAGCCGCCTGCAATGATGATGATCAATATAGCTATCCAATAACTGATGGGCAGGCCCGTAATATGCTGAAAGTTTTGATAGAGCAGATTTACGGCCAACAGCATACAAATAATAAAAAGCACAGCCTGGCTCCAGTTGATAAACATTTTATGTTTGAAATACCACTGATTGCGTGGATTAGTTGTTGATGGTTTGGTAGAAACCTTATTGTAAGCGTAGGTATAATAGATGGTTGGCGCCAGAAACAACAACAGGTAGTAATTTAATGAATTAAGTGGCAACCTTAATTGGAAGGTTGCTTCGAGCGTTAGGGCAACAGCTAAAATACCCACGAAGTAGTTTCCAAAGAAAATGAACCTGATAATTTTACCGAACATTTGCCGCAATTTTCAGCTGGCAATTTCGGATATATAATTGAATAAGGTAAATAAATAAAACATAAATTACAATCTATCTAAACTCATTTCTGTGAAGAAAAAACATATTTTAGAAGAAGTGATTTTCTGCTATATTGGGCCATTGAGAAAAATTAACAAAAACGACATTGATTGTAACAACACTTACACTCAGCCAAATAGAAAAATAACATGGAAGAACAAAAAGACGACTTAAATTCGACTGCAGATACCACTCCAAAAGTGACAGGAATTGGTGGCATTTTCTTTTTTTCAGATAATCCGCAGGAAACGAAAGATTGGTATGCTAAAAATTTAGGATTTGAAATGAGTGCCTGGGGCACCTCGAGTTTTGAATCCAGAAACCTCAATAATCCTGATGAGGTCGAATCACTTCAATGGAGTCCGTTCAAAAAAGGGGATGAATATTTTTCGCCGTCCAAAAAAGATTTCATGATTAACTACCGTGTACAGAATATTGAAGGGCTCGTAAACAAACTCAAAGAAAACGGTGTAACCATACTCGATGAGATTGCAACTTACGATTATGGTAAATTTATCCATATTATGGATGGAGAGGGCAATAAGATTGAGTTGTGGGAGCCTAAATAATGTATTTAATCCATTTTGTCTTCTGATTGGATAGCTATCTGATCAGAATGACAGGATTTAATAGAAAAATCGTCATCTCGACTGAAGCGCAGTCCCGAACTTTCGGGAGAGAGATCTATCTAGAAAGATTTAGCTTCGCCGAGCCTTCGGGTTCTCGACTGCGTTGCACTCCGCTCGAAATGACGAATATAATTTTCGCAAACAAAAAAGGTTGTATTATAAGTTGTATTTCCGATAGATTTGTCATGTTGAGCTTTGTCGAAACGCCTTTAAGATATTTAAAAGAGGTCCTTCGACAAGCTCAGGATGACAATGTTACACTTATGATACAGCCTCTTAGGAATTAAGTGGGAAATGATCCCGATTGAAATTGGGACGATCCTCACGGTATAAAGGAGGTGACATAAACCAGTTGATGCAATCAATTTTTCTATCATAACCCTGCTTTTCCATTTTTTAATCTGGTTTTCCTTAATTCTTGCATCTCTTAAATTATCAAAAATCCCGAACCAGACAATAAACCAATCACCAGTATGCCCGGTAAAACCTGAATGATTTGTATTGTGCTTCTTTAACTGTTAGGTTAACAGTAGAACCGATATAATGTTTATCGCGCGTTTTGGAATATAGAATATAGGTGTAAAACATCTTTAACAACTGTTTAATTATTTTGGGATGTCTATTGCTTTTAGAAATCTTAATAGGAAAGTGATTTCTATATGAATTAAAAGCCGTCTAATTTTACTAAAGGCTTAGCGGGAAATGATCCCGATCCCAATCGGGACGCCCCTTCGGTGTAAACGAGGTGCTCTGAGCCAGCTTCAATAAATATCAAACAAAAAAGTCCTTCAGTAAAACTGAAGGACTTGAGTGGGAAATGAGGGGTTCGAACCCCCGACCCCCTCGGTGTAAACGAGGTGCTCTGAACCAGCTGAGCTAATTTCCCTTTTTGGGTGTACTCAAAGTTTTATAAAAAAGCCTTCCAGTTGTACTGAAAGGCTTGGTGGGAAATGAGGGGTTCGAACCCCCGACCCCCTCGGTGTAAACGAGGTGCTCTGAACCAGCTGAGCTAATTTCCCTTTTATAATTTTGTCAAACTTAATGTCCCATCCTCCGTTTGGGAATGCAAATATAGTGCTATAAAACTGTTCTGCAAATCTTTTTTTCTTTTTTTTCAACTTAACAAAGTTTCCAGGATTTTATGCGATTGTACCACTCCGAACGACGCCGTATGTAAGGTATAGAAAACCAATATCTTATCTAACAGAAATCGTCGCTGTGTATTGCTCATTTTTATTTCAGAAATTTTTTCAAGTGGCGTATGAAAAAGCGAAATAAACCCGATGGCATCTTCCAATTGCAGGTAATTAGAATGGATTGGCAGTCTGGAAGTAAACTCGCCCTCTTGCAGATCGAAATAAACCTGGTCGTTTCGCCTTTTCTCATTAGGCGAGAAACCCAGAAAACGGGTAAGTTTTAATAAAAATGACAAATGAAAATTGGGATTGATCTCTTCAATTTCATCAAACCAGGCAATCGAATTAAAAATATAATCGAATAAACTCTCATCAGCTGATTGTTGCCTGATGCTTTTATATAGCACCTCATTTAAAAAAATAACGATACTGGTTTTAATCATATCGTAAGGAATGCTTTTAAAAACAGGTGTTTGCCGAACTTCAGATACCCTTTGAATATTGGTATTTGATTTATGATAAACCACCATATCCAACAAATGGAGCGATTGCAGCATGTTCATCTTAATCTTCGCTTTTGGCTTTTTAACACCATTAATTAGATAAGACTGCATGCCGAATTTATCAGTAAGCACCTGCACTACTACACTGCTTTCACTGTAATTGGTGGTCTTTAAAACAATGCCCCTAACTTTGTGCAACATCCGATTAAAACAATTTTTTCAAAAGTATGTTATTTGTGCAAATTTAATTGTGCAAAAAGTAATCACGTTTTACAAATAAGATTAGTTTTGCCGTTAATATTATTATTAAACTAAGCTGCACATGTGGGTTAAGCTATCGAGATTTATTCTTCAGAACCGTATCGCAATCATCGTATTTTTTTTATTAGGCACAATTTTCATGGCTTATCAGGCCAAAAATGTAAAACTCTCTTATACAGGGAGCAAAATCCTGCCCGTTACCGATAGTGCTTTTGTAAAATATAATGCCTTTAAAAAGACCTTTGGCGAAGATGGAAGTGTAATGGTGGTGGGAATACAATCGCCTGATATTTTTAAAAAAGAAGTTTACAACCAATGGGTCCAGCTTTCTAACGATATTCAGAAATTAAAAGGCATTAAGCAGGTTTTATCATCAGGAAGGATTTTTCAACTGGAAAAAGATACTGTAAACCAAAAATTTGTTTTAAAGCCGCTTCCTGGCGGTTTGGTTAAAACTGATGCTGAGATGGATTCGATCAAGAATACCATTTATAGCAATCCTTTTTTCGAAGGACTGGTTTACAACCGTCAGAATGCTACCTTAATGGCCATTACTTTTGATACCAAAATCTTAAATACTGCTGAGCGTAACCCTATTTTAAAAGAAATTGAAGCAAAAGCCAAAGCTTTCCAGGCCACAACAAAGATACAGGTGCATATTTCTGGCTTGCCTTATATCCGTACCGCGGTAAGTAAATTGGTAAGTAACGAATTCGTATTGTTTTTGGGCTTATCTATCTTGGTTTCTGCGCTAATCTTATTGTTTTTCTTCAAGAAATTTTATGCCGTATTCTTCCCTATTTTAGTGGTTGTGATGGGTGTTATCTGGAGTATAGGCACATTGGTACTATTTGGTTTCGAACTTACTATTTTAACAGGGCTGATTCCGCCGCTTATTGTAATTATTGGTATTCCAAACAGTATTTTATTGTTAAACAAATACCAGAATGAACTTAGAAAAGACGGCGATAAACAGCGTGCCTTAAGCGTAACCATAGAAAGAATTGCCATTACCACCCTAATTGCGAACATTACCGCAGCCATTGGATTTGGCGTATTGTATTTTACAGGAAGTGAGCTATTGATGCAATTTGGCAGTGTAGCCTCTATAAACGTAATGATTACCTGGTTAATGTGTTTATGTCTAATCCCAATTATCTTCAGTTATTTGCCAGCGCCTAAACTTAAGGCACAAAACCATGTTGAAGAAGGTTTTTTGCATAAATTATTAGTCAAAACCGATACACTGGTGCAGCACAAAAGTGGATTGATCTATATCGGAACGATTATCATATCCATCATTGCCTTTATCGGTGTGATGAAAATCAATGTTAATGGTTATGTAGTTGATGACCTGCCTAAAAACTCGGAGATTTTAACGGATTTAAAGTTCTTTGAGAAAAATTTTGAAGGTATTTTACCCTTAGAAGTAAGCGTAGATACGAAGAAAAAGAACGGCGTTTTCAATTTAACCAATCTGAAAAGAATGGAAAAACTGGAAAAAATGATTTCTTCCTATCCGGAGTTTTCGCGTTCCATTTCAGTAAATATGGGTTTAAAGTATGCCACCCAAGCATTTTACAATAACGATTCTACCTTTTTCCGCTTGCCAGATAATTTAGAAAAGAACTTTATCCTGGCCTACATCGCCAATGGTGGCAAAGGAAATGCAAGTTTGTTAACCAACTTTATCAGCAAGGGTAATCAAAGTACAAGGATCAGTTTTCAAATGGCTGATGTTGGCTCAAAACGTTTAGACGCCATTATGGCCAAATTAAAACCGCGGATCGACAGTATTTTGCCTCCATCTAAATTTGATGTAGAACTTACGGGATCGAGCATTATCTTTTCTAAAGGGACGGATTATATGTTAAAACATTTGGTTGAAAGTATAGCTCTCGCCATCGTATTGATCTCTCTTTTAAGGCTGATGCAGTTTAAGAGTTTAGGCATCATGTTTATTTCGCTGTTGCCCAACATTGTTCCACTAATTATTACCGCAGGGATTATGGGTTATTTTGGAATTTCCTTAAAACCTTCTACCATATTAATTTTTACCATCGCCTTTGGTTTAGCATCCGATCAGACCATTTATTTCTTAACCCGTTACCAACAGGAATTAAATCTGACCAATTTCAGCGTACCAAAAGTAATTACTGATACCATTACCGAAACAGGCGTGAGCATGACGCACATCGCTTTAATTTTATTCTTTGGCTTCGGAATTTTTACGGCATCTACTTTCGGAGGAACGGTAGTACTTGGCTTGCTCCTATCCATAACCTTATTGGTGGCTTTAATTTTCAATTTAACTTTATTACCCGCGCTGGTATTATGGCTAGATAAAAAGAAAGTAAGAAAGCTGGTATCTGATGAAGAATCGGCTAAAAATGCCGGTGAGTTTGACCATTAATTGAGTTTGGAGTTTTCAGTTAGCGGTTACAGAATAGATATCATTCATAGCCTTGGGTTTAAACCCAAGGCTATTTTTATAAAATCACCAAGCCCACATTCCAACCTAACCAACCTGTATATCTCGAATTATTAAAAGAGAAATCTTTATGTTTTTCCTGCAACAATCCAAACTCACCAATTTTGGTGTTTTGCCTGGTATAATACACATTAACCGATGGACCGCCCTGTATGGCCAGCCATTTATTTATCCTGATATTTATTGGCAGCTCAAATTTATTCAGTAGATTGAGGTAATCCCAGCTCCCTTGGTAAACATATTGGCTACTTATTTCGGGGTTTACTGAAACGCTTTTAAACAATTTCATTTCCTTGCCAAAACCTAAGCCTCCGGTATATATTTTTTCAGCTGATTTTTTGTTCGTGCCAAACATTAACATATTGTATAAACGTTTGCTGCCACCTTTATAAGCTACATTAAAATTAGTGCTTTCATTGGTGCTGAAACTAAATTTATGATAACCTTTTAATGCAATATTGATCAGCCCGATTGAATAGCCATCATTTTCGTTTGAAACATTTAATATCCCAACTTGGGCGCCTTTTAGGTTTTTGGCATAATTAATTGCGCCAATTTGCAATCCACTAGCAGTTTGTCCGGTAAAATTGGTGAGCACCGCAAGATTTACGCCACTGCTTTCTTTGTTGATATTGGCAATGCCACCAATCTGTATTCCACTTGTTCTACCGCTTACAACATTACCTCCGACTCCAATCTGAAAACCCTTGGTATCTTTGCTGACCAAGTTTAAAGCCCCAGTTTGAAAGCCCTTTAAGGTTCCGCCTATTGTATTAAGTCCTAATGAAAGTTGAATACCTTTCACATCTTGATTAACATGATTATAAATTCCACCTACTTGGAAACCCTCGAAACTCTTGCCTACGCGGTTATAAGCCAAGGCAATCTGAGCCGCCCGAACATCGCCTATCACATAATTAAACAGGCCGGCAATCTGCACTCCACGAACATCCCCCCCAACCAGATTAAAGGCCCCAGCAAATTGAAAATACTGCACATTACTCTTGTTAATATTAAAAATAAAACCAATTTCTCCTCCATCTACTCCTGCGCTATAAGCACCAATAACATTAAGCGAAAATTTGTTAACCACCTGACCGCTCAATGAGCCATGGGAATTTAAACTAGGAATAAGCGAAAACTGAAACGGGGCTTTTGAGATAAAACCACCGATATTGATCGACTGGATTTTTTGTTGTGCGGTAACCAAAGTATTGCCCAGCCAGGTATTTTCTACATCGCCCAAATTTCCGCTGATAAACCTTTCGCTTGGATTTTCTTTTCTATTGGTAATGTTCACCTCTGCCAAAAAATGGGTAACGGTAGACTTATAATTTTCTTTACTTACCGTTAGCGATATAGGCTGTGTAATGTTTTTTAACCGCATCGAAAAATAACCGTTCCCATCCGATATTTCTGAAACCAACAGGTTTCGTTCGTAAATACTGGCATCCTGGATTGGTTTATTGGTCTGTTTATCTACCACCTGGCCCGTAATGGTATAAAGTTCGGGGTTACCAACCGATTCATTAACCAATAAAACCAGTTCGAGCGGTGCATACCTGATAATCACAAAATTCCCCGATTGGCGGTATTCGAACCTATGATTTAATATTTTATCAAGCGTTTCCGCAATATTGAGGTTATTTTCGTGGATACTGATCAAACTATCAACCGGCAATATATTGCTGTTATAAGAAAACCTGAAGCCACCTTTCTCTTCTATCATCGCCAATACAACACTTAATTTTTGTCGCTCGATATTGAGTGAAATATTCCTTGACAAATTCGATTGAGCCCGCGCCAAGGAACAGAAAATAAAGAGAAAAAGAACAGTAATTTTGAGCGTACGCATTGATTATTATTTAAGTTTGATCATATCCTGCCTATACTCAACTTTGATTTTAAAAGTTTCAGCAATTACAGTCAGGATTTCCTTAAGCGATTCGTTTTTAAAAGTTGTGCTAATTGAAAGCACTTTTAATTCAGGATTTTCAATAACAATGTTGGCTTTAAATTTTTCATTAAGCACGGCAACGAGGTCGATAAGTGCTGTGCCATCACAAACCAATTCATTCGAATAATAGTAATTATACAACTTACCCTGATTTTCTCCTTTAGATAAATGCCGCTGATTTTGACTTAGCTCTACTTTCTCTCCAGCAGTTAAACGCACACTATCATTACGGTTGTTCACCTTAACGATCCCGCTTTCTACAATTACAACAACAGCTGCCCCATCGCTTTTCACATTAAACGCGGTGCCCACAACAGTTACCTGAACATCATTAACACTAATGATAAATGGTTTCGACTTATCGGCGCTTACTTTAAAAAAAGCTTCGCCCTTTAGTTTAACATCGCGGGTTTTATTAAAAAAACCTCCCACGAAAGAAAGTTCAGATTGTTTATTCAAAATTGCAGTAGAACCATCAGGCAACATTTGCGTTAAAGTATTTCCGCCACTATTTACGTTTATTTTATTGCCGATTAAATTGTTGTAGAAAAATAAGCCAGCACTAAAAAATATAAATACCACAGCCACCCAACGTAAAATAAATGTATAGCTGATTGTTTTTTTTTCAGTTTCTAAACGAGCATTTAACCGATCTAAAGCCTGATGCTCATCAATTTCGGGATCAATCTGCAGTTTGCTTTTCTCTAGTATCATCCTGAAATCTTCTAGCTGTTTCAAGTGGTCAGGATTTGATGCTGCCCACGCTTCAACCCGCTCGCTTTCGGACACAGTAGCCTCTCCAAGCAAGTATTTTGCAAGCAAATCATCGTTAATAGGTGTATAGTTTTTATCCATAAACTTATTTCAATAAAATAAAAATGAGGATCAAAAAATCTACTACCCTAAGGCGCAAAATCTTTAAGGCCTTCCCCATCTGGTTTTCTACCGTTTTGATAGAAATATTTAATGCATCGGCAATTTCCTGATATTTCATCTGATCGAACCTGCTCAACTGAAATACATTTCTGCATTTTTCAGGCAGCTCGTTTATTGCCGAATGGATATTCTTTTCCAGTTCTGTTGCCATGATTTCTGTATTTAAGTTTCCTGTATCGTTTTTCACAGCATCGGCATAATTAACCTTAAAATTCGATCTCACTTTCTGATGTTTCAAATAATTTAAACTTTCGTTGTGCACCGAACGATAAAGGAATGATTTCAAAAATCCATCTGTTTTAAGTTGTTCTCTTTTCGTCCAGATGCGTACAAATACATTCTGAACAATTTCTTCTGCATCATCTTTTTCTTTAATTATGGTAAAAGCATAGGCATGCAGGCTTTTGAAATGCTTTAAAAACACTTCGTCGAAAGCCTGTTTATTACCTCTTTTAATTAATCGGATAAGATTGGTGTCGTTACTTTTCATAAAGCTAAACCTGCAAGGTTTTTAAAACCTTACAGATTTCAGGTCAAATCTATGTTGTTAAAATCGATTTCAATTTACGCCTAATTATAATTTCTTTTAAAAAGCCCGGTATAATTTTATCCAGCACCACCAAAAAACGGTTTGCAAAACCTGGTATAATTTCTTTCTTGCCTTTCAGCATACCATCCATTGCTGTTTTGGCAACGTAATCGGCCTCTAAAATCGTCGCTTTTGCAAACCCCTTTAATTCATTGTTCATTACCAACAGCTCGGGTTTCGTATTAATGCCGCCAGGACTAAGCAAACTAATATGCACATTTGTACCGCTCAATTCGAGTTGCAAACAACGGGTAAAATAACCGATAAAAGATTTGGTTGCCCCATAAACCTGTTTTTTTGGAACGATAAAATGTCCGCCTAAACTGCCAACATTTAAAATATAGCTTGCTGTACTTTTATCGATATGGTTTAAAAATAACCGCGTAAGCAACACCGTATTAGTAATGTTGAGATCGATCTGTGTTCTATAAAAATCGACATTTTTATCTTCAAACCAACTCCAATTCCCTAAACCAGCATTATTGATCAAAACATTTACCTCGATCTTATTCGCCCTTAATTTTTCAAAAATTTCGCTTGCGGAGGTATTTTTGGTCAAATCTATTTCGATACAGAACACCCTACTGTTAAAGTTTACACGCAGGTAATTTGCTAAATATTCCAGTCCACTATTGGGTAGCGAAACCAATACCAAACCTAAACCACGTTTGGCCGATTCGATAGCGAAAGATTTCCCCAAACCCTCACTTGCGCCTGTAATCAATACTGTTAATTGTTTCATTTTTATACTTTTTATATATCGTCCCCGTTTGTAACGGGGATGCAGGAGAATGTCGATTTTATCGACTTTTGAATCACATAAAAGCTGTATAACACTAAATTCCATCCGATTTTGTCACATTGAGCTTGTCGAAATGCTTAGCAAAACATTTAAGCTAGTCCTTCGACAGGCTCAGGATGACAATTTTATATTTTTAGCCCAGCTTTAGTCTTCGTCATTTGTAACTGAAAGTGATTAATGGTTTTTCCTAAACCTATTGCAAAAGGTGTTATCCGATAATTTAGTTCGGCAATGGCTTTATTGCTCGAATATTGTTGATTACATTTTAACCTATCGGCAAACGCTGGCAGAAAAAATGGGGTAAGGTTAAAAAGTTTTGATTTTAAAGACTCCAGCAAACTGTAAGCTTTAATAATGCCTACCGGGATTTTATACAAACTTCTTTTTTTACCAGTGATCTGCCTTAGTGTGCCGAAAAAACTATTAAAAGAAATATCAACTCCACCCAAAATATAGCGCTCGCCATTCCTGCCATTCTGCATGGCGGCAATATGCCCATCTACCACATCGTCTACAAAAGCATAGTTGGCAATTGCTTTTCCATCGCCCGGAATAAAATGCCATGTACCATTTATATAACCTGTAACCATTTTAGTCACTGTATTACTATCTGTTATTGGTCCATCGCCATATACTCTTGATGGGTTTACAATTACCACTTCCAATCCCTTTTTTACAAATTCTTTCACCTCTAATTCAGCGAGGTATTTTGTGCGTTCATAGCTGATCGGGAAGCCAACTGCCCTTGGGTCGTTTTCTGAAACCGGCAGATTTAGTGTTGGTCCCCATACCCCGCAAGTTGAGGTATGCACAACTTTTTCTACACCCAATTTTAATGCACAGCTGAGCACATTTCTTGTTCCAATTACATTCACATCGTAAAAATCCTGCTCATTCCGGCACCACATTTTGGCCATGGCTGCAGTATGGTAAACCTGATAACAATCTTTCATGGCATTTTCTAAACTTTCAGGATCCAAAACATCTCCTTTTACAAACTGGATATTTCGGTGCTGAATAAGAAAGGGATGCTTAACATTTCTGCAAAGTGCCACTACATCGTAGCCCATCTCTGCAAGGGTAAAGCTTAACTTCCGGCCGATAAAGCCTGATGCACCCGTAACCAAAACCCTCAGGTACTTATTTGCAACTGTTTCCATACTAAACCCTTTCCATTCTAATGGTGTACAGGGAGTGATTTACAACAACCAGTTTACATATTCCGTTTTCGAAATGGTAATCGTTATAATTCCCATCGGGAAGATTGATCCGGTACTGATGTGCCCCGTTTTTCTGAATGGGAATAAAACACTGAAAGTTGTCAGAATAAATTTCGGGGATATTAACAGGCTCTTTGGTATAGAGTAGCATCATATTATAACTGATGGGCTGATTTATTGTACTGGTTTTGTCGCCTGTTTTAAGCTGATAAACATTATTTATCCAACTTGTTTTCTTAGCCTCTTTTGCATTGCCATTTACTACCCGATTTACATTTGAGCTAAGGAGTTTGCCATTTTTAAAATGTGCTACATCCTCTGTTTCCACATCAATTTTAAAAACGAAACGGGTTTGTACCTTCGAAGTTATTTTGAGATAAACATTATCACCATCGTCTTTCTGTTGGAAATACATCTGGCCGATTACTTCGCCATTACGCTTGATGTTAAATTTACTTTGCTGAGCAAAAACCGATGAAAGTGAACAGATAAGAAAGACCAGCGAAGCAGCGCTTTTTGGATTGATTGGTTTTTTGGAAGAAAATGTTTTATAGGTTTTTGGAGCAAAATATTTCTTGCAGAGCCAAATAATTAATGCAGGAATCATAGTTATCTCTATTTGTTATTTAGAGCTAATACAACTCACAAGAAATTTACCCCTACGTGGATTTTATTTTTTTCATAGCCTTGGGTTTAAACCCAAAGGCTATGAGGGTAAGGTTTATTCAGCTGCAGGCTTTTTATCCTCTTCATCTACCGAAACTTCGACCGTTGGATCGGTAATGATTTCGGCATTGCCATCATTATCTTTTTTGGCGAATAAAATTGGATATAACAACCATAATGCACCAATGATGATGAGTACGCCAGCCAGCATTTGTAAATAGATACTTCCTTTTACCTCATTTGCATCTAAAATTTTATAGGCGATAAAAGAAAGTACGCCAGCTATGAGGATGAAAACGGCTTTTTGCAATTTTAAGAGCTTAATCATGGGTTCTTTCTTTTTAGTGTTACAATATGGATTAAAACAAAAATAAGCCCGATTAGTTCGAGCAAGCCACAGAAATAAAAAGCATAAAGTACAAAATCCCGGTCTGAAGGGTTTATTACCGCAACAATTGGCAAGGCAATTACGGCAACAATCATCAATGTAAGCCCGATATTAAATAATTTCACATTAAAAGTATTTACATCAAAACTACCAAAATTCAGTCAATTCTGTTAACTTTGCAACCTTTAATTTTTTGAGGTACTTGATTGATGTATAGCGAATTTAAACAATTGGAACTTGCCAAAATAGGGCAAGAAATACTGGATTTTTGGAAAAAGGAAAATATCTTTGAAAAAAGTATTTCTTCCCGCCCGAAATCTAATCCGTTTACTTTTTACGAAGGTCCACCGTCTGCCAATGGCATGCCGGGGATTCACCACGTAATGGCGCGTGCAATTAAGGATATTTTTTGCCGTTATAAAACAATTAAGGGTTATCAGGTTAAAAGAAAAGCTGGCTGGGATACACATGGTCTACCTGTTGAGCTTGGAACTGAAAAGGAATTAGGGATTACTAAAGAGGATATTGGTAAAACTATTTCCATCGAAGACTATAACGAAGCTTGTAAAAAAACAGTAATGCGCTACACTGATGTGTGGAACGACCTGACCGAAAAAATGGGCTATTGGGTAGATATGGATGATCCATACATTACCTATAAGTCGAAATACATGGAATCGGTGTGGTGGCTTTTGAAGCAGATTTACGATAAAGGATTAATCTATAAAGGTTATACTATCCAACCTTATTCTCCAAAAGCCGGGACAGGATTGAGTTCGCATGAGGTAAATCAGCCTGGCGCTTACCGAGATGTTACAGACACAACGATTGTTGCTCAATTTAAGGCGATAGCAAATACGTTACCTCCGTTTTTACAAGCATTTGGAGATATTTACCTGATGGCCTGGACTACTACTCCGTGGACTTTACCATCAAACACGGCTTTAACAGTTGGACCAAAAATCGACTATGTTCTGGTCAAAACTTTCAACCAATATACCTTTTTGCCAACAAATGTGATTTTGGCAAAAAACCTGGTTGGCAAGCAGTTTAGTAAAATTTTCTTTGAAAGCAATGAAGTTGAAGATTTTACAAATTTTAAAGCTGGCGATAAAAAAATCCCTTATCAAATACTTGCCGAATGCAAAGGAAGTGAGCTGGTTGGCATTAGATATGAACAACTGTTAACTTACGCATTGCCATACCAAAATCCCGAAAATGCGTTTAGAGTAATTTCCGGAGATTTCGTAACTACTGAAGATGGTACCGGTATTGTTCATACTGCCCCTACTTTTGGCGCGGATGATGCTAAAGTAGCTAAAGAAGCCATTCCGGAAGTACCACCAATGTTGGTATTAGATGAGAATGACACCCCCGTTCCATTAGTAGATTTACAGGGTAAATTCACTAAACATGTTGGTCCTTTTGCAGGCAAATATGTAAAGAACGAATATTACAATGCTGGCGAAGCACCTGAAAAATCGGTTGATGTAGAAATTGCTATTTTATTAAAAGAAGAAAATAAAGCTTTTAAAGTAGAAAAATATGTTCACAGTTATCCACACAGCTGGAGAACTGATGAGCCACTTTTATATTACCCTTTAGATTCATGGTTTATTAAAGTTACAGATGTTAAAGACAGAATGTTCGACCTTAATGAAACCATTAACTGGAAACCAAAATCAACTGGCGAGGGTCGTTTTGGAAACTGGCTAAAAAACGCTAACGATTGGAATTTATCACGTTCGAGATACTGGGGAATTCCTTTGCCAATCTGGAGAACTGAAGATAAAAAAGAAGAAGTGTTAATTGGTTCTGTTGAGGAACTTTATAATGCCATTGAAAAATCTATAACAGCTGGTTTCCAAAAAGAAAATCCTTTTAAGGGATTCGAAATCGGAAACATGTCTGAAGAGAACTATGATTTGATCGACTTACATAAAAATGTGGTCGACAAAATTATTTTAGTATCTCCATCAGGCAAACCAATGAGCCGCGAAAGTGATTTAATTGATGTTTGGTTCGACTCTGGTGCTATGCCTTATGCGCAGTGGCACTACCCTTTTGAAAACAAAGAAACAATTGATGGAAATGAAGATTTCCCTGCAGATTTTATTGCCGAAGGCGTAGACCAAACCCGTGGCTGGTTTTATACGTTACATGCGATCTCTACATTGGTTTTTGATAAAGTAGCGTACAAAAATGTGGTTTCGAATGGGCTGGTACTAGACAAAAACGGACAAAAAATGTCTAAACGTTTGGGCAATGCAGCTGATCCGTTCCAAACCATTAACGAGTATGGTGCTGATGCCACGCGTTGGTACATGATTTCTAATGCAAATCCTTGGGATAACCTAAAATTTGACATTGATGGAATTGCTGAAGTGCGCCGTAAATTCTTCGGAACACTTTACAATACTTATGCTTTCTTTGCCCTGTACGCCAATATCGATAAATTCGAGATCGATAAAAATAATTTAAGCAAAGTTGAAGACAGAACGGAATTAGACCGCTGGATTTTATCGTTGTTGCAAACCCTAATCAACGAAGTTGATGAAAGTTACAACACTTACGAACCAACGAAAGCTACCCGTGCTATTCAGGCTTTTGTTGATGAACAGTTGAGTAACTGGTACATCAGGTTAAGTCGCCGCCGTTTCTGGAAAGGCGAAATGACAGATGATAAACGTGCGGCTTACGAAACATTATATACTTGTTTGGAAACCTTGGCACAGTTGATGAGTCCTGTTGCGCCTTTCTTTGCCGATTGGTTATATAGAAACTTAACCGTTACCGATGCACATGCAGAGCAGTCGGTACATTTAACTTTATGGAAAGAGGCTGATCAAAGTTTAATAGATACCGATTTGAACGAGCGTATGGTTTACGCCCAGGATATTTCATCGATGGTTTTATCGCTGCGTAAAAAATCTGGCATTAATGTGCGTCAACCACTTGAGAAAATCTTAATCCCATCTTTAAGTGGCGATTTCGAACAAAAAATATCAAAGGTTGCAGATTATATCCTTTCTGAAACGAATGTTAAACATATCGAGTTCATTACCGATACGCATGGTATCGTTAAGAAAAAGCTGAAACCAAACTTCAAATCTTTGGGTAAAAAAGTTGGAAAAGATATGAGCTTAGTTAAAGAGGCTTTAGAAAATTCCAATCAAGATGATATCCAACGTTTAGAAAACGACGGTTTCATTATCGTAGTTGGAAGCAACGGAGAAGAATTTACCATCAATTTAAATGATGACGTTGAGGTTTTTGCCGAAGATATTCCAGGATGGCAGGTAACCAACCTGGGCAGTTTAACTGTTGCTTTGGATGTTACCATCTCAGAAGAGCTGAAACAAGAAGGTATTTCTCGCGAATTGGTTAACCGTATCCAAAACTTGCGAAAAGAATTAAACTTTGAAGTAACAGATAGGATTAAAGTTTCGTTACAAAATGATAACTTGGTGGCCGGCGCAGTTTCCAAAAACAAGGATTACATTTGCGCGGAAATATTGGCCGATGAATTTGAATTAACAGATACTGTAAATAATGCAAACAAAATCGTTATCGACGATGTTGAGTTAAGCATTTCAGTAACTAAAATATAAATCCATATATTAGAAAATTAGAAAAAGAACATGGAAAACAGCAACAAAACACGCTACTCAGACAGTGAATTACAAGAATTTAAAGAATTAATTCAAGATAAATTACGCATGGCGAAAGAGGAACTTAACTCTTTAACCACTTCTTTGAGTAATCCAAACGCAAACGGAACAGAAGATACTTCAGGTGCGTACAAAACATTAGAAGACGGTTCTGCAACAATGGAAAAAGAGCAGATCAATCAATTGGCTGCACGTCAGAAAAAATTTATTGACAACCTTGAGAATGCATTGGTGCGTATCGAGAACAAAACTTATGGTATTTGCCGCGAAACCGGAAAATTAATCCAAAAAGAACGTTTACGCGCTGTTCCTCATGCAACTTTAAGCATGGAAGCTAAATTAAAGCAGAGTTAATGAAAGGCTATACAAAACCTTTAATTGTTATCTTTTTAGTTTTACTGGCCGATCAGCTGGTGAAAACATGGGTTAAAACGCACATGTACCTCGGTCAGGAGTTCCATATTATTGGCAAATGGTGTATTATCCATTTTACCGAAAATAATGGGATGGCCTTTGGGATGGAGTTTGGTGGTGAATTTGGCAAATTAGCCTTATCACTTTTCCGTATTGCTGCTGTTGCAGGAATTGGTTATGGCTTACATTATCTGATTAAGCATAAATATCACCGCGGTTTAATTCTAAATGTTGCACTGATTTTTTCTGGCGCACTAGGAAATATTATCGATTCTGTATTTTACGGAAAGATTTATGGTTACGAAAGCTGGTTTCACGGTCGTGTAGTAGACATGTTCTACTTCCCGATTGCAGAAGGCCACTTCCCTACCTGGGTACCGATTTGGGGAGGCGAAGAGTTTGTTTTCTTCAGACCCGTTTTTAACCTTGCTGACGCAGCCATTTCAGTTGGTGTGATACTGATCCTCATCTTCCAGAAAAACTACTTTAAAGAAGATGTAAAAGACGATGTGAGCATCAACAGTGAGATTGTAGAGGATTAATTTTGCGTTTCGTCCTGCTGAACTTGATTCAGCATCTTAAGCGCTTGAATATACAAAGCCCATTTCTTAATTGAGATGGGCTTTTTTTTTAGAATCGTTATTGCGAGTAGGCTTTTTCAGCCGACGAAGCAATCTTTATTGCAAGATCCGAAAGTACGAAAGATTGCTTCGTCGTTCCTTCTCGCAATGACGGTAATAATAGTTTTTGAAAAGCAATTCCAGCATCAATATTTAAGCTGCTTCCCGCTATCCTTTCTGCCAATGCAGCTTGTGCTTTGCTTCAGTTTCTTCAGAAAAAATTAGGGCAGAATTAAAACGCATTGGCATTCATACTATCGGGTTTAGTAACTTTGGGCACAGCAAGAAACAAAGGTTAAAAACCCATTGCAAATATAAATGATCAACTTCCTCGATATATCTTATCTCCAATCTGGCAATGAAAAACAAGTAAAAGCTTATCATGCTTTAACAGATAATCGGGTTCTAGAAAAGCTTATCCCTTACCATCCAATACTTGTGGGTACCATTCCAATCAATATCGATATCGAAAACAGCGATTTGGATATTATCTGCGAAGTTTCTGATAAAAATGAATTTATCGACAAATTAAATGAACTGTTTGGATCTGAAAAAGACTTCACCATTCATGAAAGCCCTAAATTCGACGCGATTAAAGCGAATTTTATCATTGATGGTTTCGAAATAGAAATATTCGGACAAAATACGCCTACCACACAACAAAACGCTTATCGGCATATGCTCATTGAACACAAATTACTCTTAGCCGAGGGCAAAAAATTTAGGCAGGACATCATTGATCTCAAAAACCAAGGTTATAAAACGGAGCCAGCATTTGCTAAATTACTGGAGCTTGAGGGAAATCCATACGAAGAATTACTGAAATTAGAATCTTAGCGGGGCGCTAAGACCAGTTCTTGAGTTGGAGCATCGCTGTCATTCTGAACGCAGTGAAGAATCTTAATCAAAGAAATACAAAAGTTCAAACCACTCAATAAAGATCCTTCATTTCATTCAGGATGACAACCATTTACACTATTTTCCCTATACTTTATTCCGGCTATTATTATTTCATCATTTTTTAAAATATATTTGGAATACAAAAACCAAATATATCATGAAACTTTACTATGCCTTTTTACTACTAGTTATTATTAGCAGCTCATCATTTGCTCAAAAAAGCCTTTTTAACGGAAAAAATCTAAACGGTTGGCATGTAGATGTACCTCCAATGGATAAAAAGCCTGACACTATTAATCCATTTATTGTACGCAATGGTATCTTGGTAAGTCTGGGTACACCAGGGGGCCACTTGATTACCGATAAAATTTATAAAAATTACCAGTTAACGGTACAATATCGCTTTGCTGGCAAACCAGGCAATTGTGGCGTTTTAGTTCATGCATCAACACCAAGGGCACTGTATGGTATGTTTCCAAAATCGCTGGAAGTGCAGATGCAACATAAAGATGCTGGCGATTTCTGGTGTATCGAAGAAGATATTACAGTACCAGATATGGTTACCAGACGTGGGCCTCAAGAAAACTGGGGTGTAAATGGGAATAAACTCCGCCGGATTAAAAATTTAACAGACGACAGTGAAAAACCTCTTGGCGAATGGAATACCATGGTTATTCAATGTTTGAATAACGAAGTTAAAGTTTGGGTAAATGGCACAATGGTAAACTATGGTACAAATTGCACTGCAAGTAGCGGGCAAATTGCTTTACAAGCAGAAGGTAGTGAAGTAGAATTTAAACAATTGGATTTAAAACCAATTAAAGCGTTATCTAAATAGCTTTATCTCTATTAATTTTATTACTTAGGCCAACGTAATCGGCATTGGGAGTGGAGTGATCGAAGTTGAGAACCACGAAGTGTTCAGCGAAACTAAATCTGGATGGGTAGATCTCTCCATTCCACTACGTTCCAGTCGAGATGACGGTACTTGCATATAAATCTCAATCTTTAGCCGTGATTTATTAACGTAACTTTTAAAGAAGGTGACACGCCCCTCGTTAGCCTCGTTAGTCGGGATTTACAATCCCGTCTTTAGAGCTAAGGATTTTTAATCCTTGAAAATTTGATTCATTAACATAACTGTTAAAGTAGATTGCAAATCTAAAGAACAATAGGTCCGAATTACAAATCCCGACCAACCCTCGTTAGTCGGGTTTTGCAATCCCGTCTTTAGAGCTAAGGATTTTTAATCCTTGAAATTGGATTCATTAACATAACTGTTAAAGTAGATTGCAAACCAAAAGAATAATAGGGCCGGATTACAAATCCTGACCAACGCATGAAATGATTAACTCAATCTTTAAATAATAAACAGATCAGATAACCTACAAAATAAGCGAGCAGGTCGTAAACACTAAAAGAAGTGCCCAATATAGTGCTCATTAATTTGTTGTCTTCCCAACCAAACCAGGTAACATAATTTGCCTTTTGGAGGAACTCAATTACGAAAGAAAAAATTAAGATGCCTAATGCTAACTGCTTATTATTGGTTTTAAGGAAAATCCTCAAAAATGCGTAAATCAAGATAACAACCAATACGTCTCCGCCAAAAGGTCTGATAAAAGCATCGTGAAGGTATTTGCCAATTAAGATTTCCACGATGAGAATCGCGAGAAAAATAAAGAGAAATTTTGAGTTGAACGTTAATTTCATAGCCAAATATATTAACTGAAAATTTCTTTAGTCCGTCATGCTGATCCCCAAGCTTCGGGATCAGCATCTCTTGATTATTAGGACTCTGAAATAAATTCAGAGTGACGACTAGAAAACCAAAAAGCCTCAACCAATGGTCGAGGCTTTAATATTTTAAGCTAAAAGAGACTAGATACCTAATAATAATCTAGCTGGATCTTCTAACAATTGTTTCACACGAACCAAGAAACCAACCGACTCACGTCCATCAATAATTCTGTGATCGTAAGATAAAGCAACGTACATCATCGGACGGATAACCACTTCACCTTTTTCAGCTACCGGACGTTCAACAATGTTGTGCATACCTAAAATAGCCGATTGTGGCGCATTGATAATCGGAGTCGACATCATTGAACCAAATACACCACCGTTAGTGATGGTGAATGTTCCACCAGTCATTTCTTCTAATGTTAATTTGCTATCACGTGCTTTTAAAGCCAATTCTAAAACCGATTTTTCAATCTGAGCCAAGCTCATGCTTTCCGCATTGCGGATTACCGGAACCACCAAACCTTTTGGTGCAGATACTGCAATAGAAATATCAGCAAAGTCATTGTAAACCAATTCTTCACCTTCAATACGGCCATTAACCGCAGGGAAATCTTTTAAAGCTTCGGTTACTGCTTTAGTGAAAAAGCTCATGAAACCTAAACCAACACCGTATTTTTCTTTAAACTGATCTTTATATTTTCCACGCAAATCCATAATTGGCTTCATATTAACTTCGTTAAAAGTAGTCAACATTGCGGTTTCATTTTTAACAGCAACTAAACGTTTTGCAACCGTTCTACGTAGTGGAGACATTTTCTCACGACGTTCGCCACGGCTACCTGCAGGAGCAGCAGCTGCAACAGGAGCACTAGCTTTTGGTGCTTCTGGTTTTTTACCCGACTCAGCCTTAACAGCATCGTCTTTAGTAATACGACCATCAACACCAGTACCTTTTACGGCAGCAGCGTCAATTCCTTTTTCTGCAAGAATTTTACCAGCAGCAGGAGAAGGAGTTCCTGTAGCATAGCTTTCGTCTGATTTTTCGGCAACTGGAGCTGCAGTTTTATCTTCAGCAACAACAGCCTTTTCTTCAGCTTTTGGTGCATCAGCTTTCGCCGGAGCCGCACCACCATCTTCAATTTTACAAACTACTGCACCGATGGCTAATGTATCGCCTTCGGCTGCTATGGTTTTTAAAGTTCCAGCTTGTTCTGCAGTTAATTCGAATGTTGCTTTGTCCGATTCTAATTCGGCAATAACTTCATCCATTTCAACAACATCGCCATCGTTTTTTATCCAACGTGATAAAACAACTTCGGTTATCGACTCACCAACAGGTGGAACTTTTATCTCTAAACTCATTTTTGTAATGTTATGTTTTTTATCTTCTAATAATCAATATCAAACGCCACGCTCCCAACGCTTAGCGCAATGCACCTAATCGATCTGAACTAATTTTTTTGTTGCTTTTTTGGCGATATCCTTTACATCATCCGTTACCGAAATCTCTAAAGCTTTTGCTAAAATATAAGCCTGTTGATTAGCATGTTGTTTTGCAAAACCTGTTGCGGTACTGCTGCTTTCTCTTCGCGAAATTACATCAATGCCTTTTAATGCTGTTTTGTACAACCTGCGGAACAAATATGGCCATGCGCCCATGTTCTCTGGCTCTTCTTGTACCCAGAAAACTTCTTTAGCATTTTTATATTTCTTCTGGATGGCTTCCATCTGATCAACCGGAGTTGGATACAGCTGCTCTACACGAACCAGGGCTACATGTTTCAATTTATCAGCCTGTTGTTTCTCCAATAACTCATAGTAAATTTTACCGCTACAGAAAACTATACGTGTTACATCAGCAACTTTAACATTTACATCATCAATTACTTCTTTAAAACCACCTTCGGTAAATTCTTCTAATTTAGAAACACAAGCAGGGTGGCGCAATAAACTTTTAGGTGTAAATACCACCAAAGGTTTACGGAAATCGCGTTTAAACTGACGGCGTAAAACGTGGAAGAAGTTTGCCGGAGTAGTACAGTTTGTTACCTGCATGTTGTAGTCGGCACAAAGCTCCATAAAACGCTCAATACGTGCTGATGAGTGCTCTGGTCCCTGACCTTCGTAACCGTGAGGCAATAACATTACCAAACCATTTTCGCGTTGCCATTTGGTTTCGGCACTTGCAATATACTGATCGACAACAATTTGCGCTCCGTTAAAGAAATCGCCAAATTGTGCTTCCCAGATGGTTAAAGCATTCGGGTTTGCCATGGCATAACCATACTCGAAACCTAAAACGCCATATTCTGATAAGTGTGAGTTGTAAATATCGAAAGCCGCTTGTTGATCTGAAATATTTGCCAATGGTACATATTCTTCCTCACTATCTTCAAGCGTTAATACCGCATGACGGTGAGAGAATGTTCCCCTCTCTACATCCTGACCGCTTAAACGAACACGTTTACCTTCCGATAACAAAGTACCATAAGCCAACTGCTCGCCCATTGCCCAATCGAAAACATTGGTTTCGTTAACCATTTTGCCACGTTCAGCAAATAGTTTTTCGATTTTTTTGAAGAACTTTTTATTAGATGGCAAAGCTGTAATACGCTTACCAATTTCTAATAAAGTAGATTTTTTAACCGCAGTAACTGGAGAAGATTCGAAATCTTTAGGTGTAGCCATACGCAAATCTGCCCATGCACCACCAAATTTAACTTCAGCATTACCTGCAACAAATTCTTTAGCTTCGTTTAAGCGTTCCTGCAAAATACCACGGAAATCTTTTTCCATCTCTTTTGCCAAACCGGCTTCCAACTTACCCTCTTTGGTTAACTGATCGATATAGATTTCCCTTGGATTAGGGTGTTTTTCGATTGTTTTGTATAATAATGGCTGGGTGAATTTAGGCTCATCAGACTCATTGTGACCGAAACGACGGTAGCAAAGAATATCGATAAAAACGTCGTTTTTATATTTCTGACGATACTCCATTGCCAGGTTAATTGCATAAACCAAAGCCTCAGGATCATCACCATTTACGTGGAAAACCGGAGATAAAGTTACTTTAGCAATATCGGTACAATAAGTACTGGTACGTGCATCTTTATAATTGGTGGTAAAACCAATCTGGTTATTAATTACCAGGTGAATAGTTCCACCGGTTTTATAACCTTCAAGGCCTGCCATCTGAATTACTTCGTAAACAATACCTTGTCCGGCAACTGATGCATCACCATGAATCAAAATTGGTGCTAAACGACTGTTATCGCCACCATATTTGAAATCGATTTTTGAGCGGCTCATGCCTTCTACCACACCATCAACAGTTTCTAAATGCGATGGGTTAGGACATAAACTTAAGTGAACACTTTTACCCGAAACGGTAGTTACATCCGTAGAATAACCTAAGTGGTATTTTACGTCGCCACCAAATGGCGTATCTGGGTTGTAGCTTTTACCTTCAAACTCAGCAAAAATATCTTTATATGTTTTTTGCATGATATTGGCTAACACGTTTAAACGACCGCGGTGCGCCATACCAATTACAAATTCTTCAATACCTAATTCAGCACCTTTTTCGATTACTGAATCTAAAGCTGGGATTAAAGCTTCTGCTCCTTCTAACGAGAAACGTTTTTGACCCAAAAATTTGGTACCTAAGAAATTTTCGAAACTTACCGCTTCGTTTAATTTCCGGAGAATGCGTTTTTTCTCATCGATTGAGAAATTAGGGGTATTACGTGCACTTTCCATTTTTTGCTGAATCCAGTTCAACACTTCAGGTGTACGTAAAAACTTATATTCTGCACCGATTGAGTGTGCGTATGTTTGTTTTAAAAAGGCTACAATGTCTTTCAATTTTGCCGCACCGATACCAATCTCAACACCAGAGTTGAAAACGGTTTCCAAGTCAGCATCCGATAATCCAAAATTTGCAAGATCTAATGTTGGTAAATGTTTACGTCTTTCGCGAACCGGATTGGTGTGCGTAAATAAATGACCACGGCTACGATAGCCATCAATCAGATTTAAAACATTAACCTCTTTTAAAAATTGTTCAGGAGTTTCTGCTGTTACTGCAGGCGCTTCTGATCCTCTTCCAAAATCGAAACCTTCAAAAAATTTCTGCCAACCAAATTCAACAGACTCGGGATCTTGTTGATAGGATTGATATAAAGACTCTATATATTCGGCGTTTGCGCCATTAAGATAAGATAATTTATCCATTATTAACTGTTTACTATAAGCATTACAAAATTAGAATTTTACCTTATATAAATGGCAAAAATCTCGATTAAAATGAGAATTATTGAATGAGAAAATTATTGAATGAGAGAATAACAAAAATACCACTTGTATTAGTCGATAAAATTTCAATTCCATCATTCAATACTCCATCATTCAGTCATTACAACTATGATGCCCAAGTTAAGGAGTAACTGCCTTTTGGGTCGAGGTTTTTGATATTTTTATCAAGATCGAAAACACTTTTTGATTTCTGATCGTTACCTACACCTGCTACATTGGCCCAGTTCCCCCAATTACTTGCGGGGTTATAATCAATCAGCTTTTCTTCAAAATATGCTGCGCCAAAAATCCAGCTTACTTCTAAATTATTGATCAGGTATAAGGCAGCGGTTTGTCTGGCGATATTCGAGATGAAACCGGTCTGATTTAACTCCGTCATCACCGCATCTACCACAGCAAAACCTGTTTGCGCATTCTTCCATTTACTAAAATTATCCTGTTCATTCACAACATCAATCAGTCCCTGGCTGCCAAATCCATCCGGACTAAAAAAAGTATTGCCATATTTTTTGAACATGAAACGGAAATAATCTCTCCAAAGCAGGCCTAATAGAATATGATTGAACATGGCTTTTGTATTGGGCACACCTTCCATCTTTTTAATTTCCCAGTATACTTTCCGTGGCGACAAACTACCCATGGCCAGCCATGCCGATAGTTTTGAAGCCAGAATTAAATTCTTGGTTGTTGCAGCCTGCTGCATAGCCACAATCACTTTTTGAAGATGGGCTAAACCTTCGGCCTCGCCACCAACAAATTCAAAATCAGCACGCTGATCTTTTTTTTGCGGCAAAAGATTAAAGTCTTTTAACGAAGATAATGTCCCCCAGTCAATCACTTCGGCTACGTTAATCCGATCGGGTGCCGAAAAACAGGGCTTGATAATCGAATCGCGTTCAATTTTCTTTTTAAACTGGTTAAAGGCGTCGGGAATATCCTTAATGGGAAAAGGGAGGTCCTCCTTATTATATAAGGTATGGCCGATAAAATGTTTCAGGTTGATGCGTAATTTCCAAAGTGCATTTTCTACCAAAGTTGAAACATGCGTTTCTTCGCGTGCCACTTCACGGTGATGGTAAACTTCGGTAATCTCATATTCCTGAACGAGTTGAGGAATAATATCTTCAGGGTTGCCTTCGGCGACAAGCAAGTTACCGCCAATCTGTTTTAAAGAATTGCGTAATCCTAAAACACTTTCTAAAATAAATTGCGCTCTAATATTACCTGTTTTTAACGTACCGTATTTTGTTTCGCCAAAAGAACGGCGATCGAGAATGTAAACAGGCAAAATCGAATCAGACTTAGCAATCGCCTCGACCAGCATTTCATTGTCATGCAAGCGAAGATCATTTCTAAACCAGACTAAAATTTTTTTGGACATCTTTTATCGAAAAGGGTGTAAGAACGCGTTTACAAATTTATCTTATTTTTCTTCTTCATCAAACCCCTAAATAATTCTTTACAAATAGGTAACAAAAGAATTAGAACTGAATTAATATCGTTTTAAATGAAGCCATAAAAACCCTTTTGTATCTTTACTGTTTTAAAAAGATGGCTAAGAAGATTCTGATTACCGGGGCTACAGGACTTGTGGGTACTGAGCTGAAAAAAGATTTACTATGCAAAGGTTATGAGGTGAACACACTTTCGAGAAAGAAAGACAAAAATCCGAATAATTTTGTGTGGGATGTTTACAAAGGAACTATTGATGCTGACTGTTTGAATGGCGTGGATGCCATTATCCATTTAGCGGGAGAACCTGTGGCCGATAAAAAATGGACCGATGAACGCAAAAAACAGATCATCGATAGCCGTGTAAAATCGACAGAATTACTCTTTAAAGCCATTAAATCTAAGCCCGATCATCAACTAAAATCGTTCATTTCTGCTTCGGCAGTTGGTTTTTATGGTGATTGTGGTGATGAAATTTTAACCGAAGAAAGTCCAAACGGTTACGGATTTTTAGCCGAATGCTGTAAACTTTGGGAAGATGCTGTAGACCAAGGTAAAAAGCTAAGCCTCAGAATTGTAAAACTCCGCACCGGAATCGTTTTAAGCAATCATGGCGGCGCCTTACCGCAACTCGATAAACCAGTTAAGTTATTTGCCGGAGCAGCTTTAGGCACTGGTAAACAGTGGACTCCCTGGCTGCATATTGATGATATGATAGAAATGTACATAGAAGCCATCGAAAATCTCAAAATGGAGAATTGTTATAATGCCTGCGCTCCTTTCCCAGTCACCAATAAGGCGTTAACCAAAGCCATTGCCAAACGTTTGCATCGTCCAGTTTGGCCTATCAATGTCCCGAAAAAGGCACTGGAATTGTTATTAGGAGAACGGGTAGAAGCTGTTTTAATGAGCAACAATACCTCGGCACAAAAAATTCTAGATGCGGGATTCAAATTTAAATTTACCCATTTGGGTCATGCATTAAAAGATCTGTACAAATAGGGTTAATCGATTAACTGTTTAAATTGGTTAACCGACGCCAAACGCTCAGCTCCAGACGCTTCCTTAATTGTTCAAATCTTCAAAATAATTTAGTTGCTTATAATCCCCTTTAATGACTTCAATATCCATTCACTGGTTTCGTCGCGATTTACGTTTAGCAGATAATGCTGCTTTGTATCATGCACTTAAAAGTGGTTATCCGATCTTACCATTGTTTATTTTTGATCAAAACATATTGGATAAACTTCCAATAGCTGATGCCCGCGTAACTTTCATTTACCAAACCATTGAGGATTTAAAAAAAGAACTTCAGCTACATGGGTCAGATTTATTGGTAAAATATGGCAAGCCCGAAAAAATATGGTCAGAGATTTTAAAGGAATATGATGTTAAGGGCGTATATACCAATCATGACTATGAACCTTATGCCCGCGAACGTGATGATAACATGGCCGAATTTTTAACCAGCGAAAAAATAGCCTTCAAAACGTACAAGGATCAGGTTATTTTTGAAAAAAACGAAATCCTAAAAGCAGATAAAACACCTTACACTGTTTTTACACCTTTTTACAAACAATGGCATGCCAAGCTTAACGATTTTTATGTAAAGGCTTATCCTACTAAAAAATACTTCGAAAATTTACTTAAAACTGAGCATTTGCCTGGTGTAACGTTAAAAGAGATGGGCTTTGAAAAGAGCAAACTGGATTTCCCGAAAATCAGCTATAAAAACAAACTAGATGATTATGCAAAAGAACGTAATTTCCCTGCGCTTGATGGCACCACACATATCGGACTGCATTTGCGTTTTGGAACATTAAGCATCCGGAAAGCAGTTAAAGATGCATTGGAAGCGAAATCGAACGTCAGGCTCTCAGAATTGGCATGGCGGGAATTTTACATGACCATTCTTTGGCATTTCCCCTATTCGGCTTTCGATTCGTTTAAAAAACAATACGATAAAATTAAATGGCGCAACAACGAAGATGAGTTTAAGGCTTGGTGCGAAGGCAATACGGGCTACCCCATTGTAGACGCCGGCATGAGGCAGCTCAACCAAACCGGCTGGATGCACAATCGTGTACGCATGATTGTGGGCAGTTTTTTAACCAAACATTTACTCATCGATTGGCGCTGGGGAGAGGCTTATTTTGCCGAAAAGTTATTGGACTACGAAATGGCAAGCAATGTAGGAGGCTGGCAATGGGCGGCCGGGTCAGGGAACGATGCCGCACCATACTTTAGGGTTTTTAACCCTGAACTCCAAACCAAAAAATTCGACCCCAGGTTCGACTATATTAAAAAGTGGGTACCAGAATTTGGGACAAAAAAATATGCCCAACCAATAGTTGAGCATACATTTGCAAGAGAAAGGGTTTTAAAAGTTTTTAAAGAGGCTTTATCTAATTCGTAACCTTTACAATTTCAATATCGAAATCTAAAGGAGATACCCCGTTAGCTAAATCAGCAGGGATAATCAAACGAAGCTTTCCCCCGGCTGTTACTTTTCCCGGCAATATTAACTGCCACCCTTTATATAAATTACTCAAAACATCAGTAAAAGTTCCATCGGTACTACTTTGTAAAACTGTTCCATCTAAATAGCGAACGGTGTAGTTAGCAACTATTGTAGAGTTCACATTAATTACGTCTGTTCCCGTTCCAGGAGTGGTAATGCTATAGCGTGCTCTGGAAGGATCTTTAATCAGTGTTAAATTATTGTTGGCAATAAATTTATTGATCTCAAATTCGTCTATTTCATGTCTTTTCGCCCCAGCATATATGCCTAAGTCAACAAGGATATTTTCATTCGAACCAATATTTAAAAAACTTACGCCGTTCCTACCAAAAGCCATGCTAGAAGGCATAATTAAAGTTGCCTTGCCTCCTCTTTTCAATTTGGTTAAAACTTCTCTAATTGGTGTGAATACATATGACACACTATTAATGGTAAATCGATCTGTATAACCCAAAAAGGTACCTGGAATCATTAAATCAGATGTTTGATTTAGCACCTGCCCGGATAAGGTTTTAAAAGTATATGAATAATAAACCGAATCTTGGTTTGCAACACTTGCACCAGAACCTACGTCGGTGAGTTTATAATAATAGCCTTTTGTATCTTTAGTGAAAGTAAGATTATTCTTTTTAAGATAAGCCTGGATAGCGGCATCATCTACACTTTCAATAGACTCATATTCCTTTTTACATGAGCTGAAGATTGTAGTAGCCAGTAAAAGTGTGAATAGGCTAAGTTTAGTAAATTTGTTCATTTATTATTGTACGTCTGTAAGTGTTATAGTAAAATCAAGTATTGAATTTGCCGGAACCAAAGATGATGGTGATTGCGTCCCATAAGCGTAATATGAAGGTATTATCAATCTGATCTTACCACCTTTTTGTATTTTTTGAATCCCAATTTGCCATCCTACAATAACGTTACCAAGTAGAAACGAGGTTGGGGTTCCTTTGGTACTATCGAAAATAGTTCCGTTTAATAATCTTCCTTCATAATCAGAAGTGATTTTTGTAGATGCTGCATACACCACACTTCCTGTTCCTGGTTCTAATATCTGATAAAATATACCACTGGCATCTTTCGTAGCCGAGATATTATTAGTCTTAACAAAAGCACTTATTGCGGCAGTATCGGCCTTAAATTGTGGAGTAGGGTCGTAATCATCAATCGGCACATTTTTTTTACAGGCTGCTAAGCACCCTGCAAAGCAGATCATGAGTATAAAATATTTAAACTTAACCATCAATCGCAAAAATAAGCTTTTAATACGGATGCTACAATTTTTAACCTATTTTAACAATTTTAAGGAGCTTAAAGGCAAAAGCAAAAAGACTAAAGAGGCATTTTGATTTGAATTTAGTCTTTTATCCCTAGTCTTACGCTTATTGTGTATTAGACAGCTGTATGGTAAAATCTAATACAGAGTTACCAGGGATCGGGCCTACCGAACTGCTTCCATAACCCAAACCCGGTGGAACGATTAATCTTATTTCTCCACCTTTTTGTATTTTAGGGATACCGATTCTCCAGCCCTGTATTAATTCTGCCAGATTAAAGGTTTGCTCTTTGCCACCACCATTATCAAATACAGTTCCGTCTAATAACCTACCTTCATATTTAATGGTTATTTTGGTATTGTTGGGATAAGTGAACGATCCCGAACCAGGTTTAATGATCTGATAATATAAGCCAGAATCGTCTCTAACTGCATTAATATTATTTTGTTTGATGAAATCGGTAATTTGTTTTTCAGGGTCTTCATCTTTTTTACAAGACGAAACCATAGCTACACATAAAAGAAGTATCGGAAGTAATCTAAATTTAAACATGCGCGAAAATAGGATTTTAATAACACAACCTTAAAAACTAAGCTAATTTTTCAAATGTGATGAAGCAATCTTAATGCGGTCGCTATACTCCATAGTGTAAGATTGCTTCGTCGTTCCTCCTCGCAATGACGAACTTTCTTTTGGAATCTATCAATGTTAGGAACGAAGCATTTGTTAAAATTCAGATTAAGGTGTTTCGACAGGCTCAACATGACAAAATAAGATAAAAAACAACTCATATGAAAAATACACTATGTATTAAAAACCAAAAAAGGTTTAGCGCCTGAGTTAATGCACCCAAACCCTAAACCTTAAACCCTCTACCCTAAACCTACCTTAAAAAATATACTTATTTGCTTCAATAAGCTGTTGGGCAACTCTTTGACGGGCATCTTTAACATTAAATGGCTCTACTTTGGTAAAACGGCGTAAACCAACAAGCATCATACGTTGCTCATCACCTTCGGCAAATGCCCAAAGCGCTTCTTTACCCGCTTTGGCTATACCATCAACCGCTTCTACCAAATAAATTCTTAATAGATCTAATTGACCCGCAATGGCTTCTTCTCCGCGGGTGCTTGCTAATTTTTCTGTTCTCAACAGTGCAGATTCAAGCACATAAACATAACTGGCCATGTCTGCAATGTTCATTAAAATTTCCTGCTCTTTGCTTAAGGTCATCATTAATTTTTGAACCGCAGCACCAGCCACCATTAAAGTTGCTTTTTTCAAATTCGAGAGCACTTTTTTCTCTGCAGCAAACAAGGTGGTATCTTCTTCGCCAAAATCAGGGATGCTCATTAATTCGGCTGCAACTGCTGTAGCTGGTGTCATTAAATCCAGTTCACCCTTCATGGCGCGTTTCAGCATCATATCAACGGTTAGCAAACGGTTAATTTCGTTTGTACCTTCAAAAATCCGGTTGATACGTGCATCACGGTACGCCCTATCCATTGGCGCATCGGCACTAAAGCCCATGCCACCGTAAATCTGCACACCTTCATCCACAGTATAATCTAAAGCTTCAGAACCCCATACTTTTAAAATGGCACACTCTACCGCAAATTGCTCCACAGATTTTAACCTCGCTTTACCAGATTCCATTCCACCCGCAACCAGTTGATCGTAAGTATCATCAATATTCTGACCTGCACGGTAGTTCGCCGCATCAACAGCGTAAAGTTTGGCGGCAATTTCTGCAATTTTAAAACGGATAGCGCCATATTTAGAAATCGGGCGACCAAACTGGATCCGCTCATTCGAATAATTAATCGCAGTATTTAAAGTTGCTTTTGAAGCACCAATAGCTGCCGCCGATAATTTAATACGGCCAATATTTAAAATGTTAACCGCTATTTTGAAACCGTTTTCTCTATCGCTCAACATGTTCTCGACTGGCACCGGACAATCATTAAAGAAAACCTGACGGGTTGATGAACCTTTAATACCCATTTTATGTTCTTCGGGATTCATGGTTATGCCACCGAAATCTTTCTCTACAATAAATGCAGTTAAGTTTTTATCATCGTCAATTTTAGCGAAAACAATAAAAATATCGGCAAAACCACCATTGGTAATCCACATTTTCTGTCCTGTGATGATATAGTGTTTACCATCGGCGCTCAGCGTGGCTTTGGTTTTACCAGAGTTCGCATCCGAACCCGAGTTTGGTTCGGTTAAGCAATAAGCAGCCTTCCATTCACCCGAACCGAGTTTAGGAATATACTTTGCTTTTTGCGCTTCATTACCATAATATAAAATTGGTAAGGTACCAATTCCGGTATGAGCAGAAAGTGCAACGGCGAAAGAGTGGCCTGCACCTACCACATCTGCAACCAACATGGAAGTATTGAAGTTTTTACCAAAACCGCCATACTCTTCCGGTACCGAAACGCCTAAAATACCCAGTTCACCAGCTTTGGTTAAGAGTGTTGGCATTAGTTCAGGATCTTCCTGTTTGTCAATTTTATCTAAATTGGGATAAACCTCAGCCGCCAGAAAATCGCGACAGGTTTGTGCAATCATCTGCTGCTCTTCATCAAATTCTTCAGGGATAAATACTTCCTGATAAGTGGTATCCTTAATTAAGAATTCACCGCCTTTAATTGTCTTTTTTTCAGTTGTTTCCATTGTTTTAGTATCTAGTAGCGAGTATTAGGTATCAAGACAAAGCTTAACACTAGATATCACTAAATTTCAATATTATGCAGCTATTATCAGGCATCAAAACTGTGTTCAAAACTTGATATCGCTTTATTATTTTTTCTATTATTTCTTTTATTCAATCTGGACACTTTATACTCAAACCTTAATGCTTATACTTTGATACTTCTATCCAAAGCATAAACCATTTTTTGAATCTCAGTAGTTTTCTCAATCAAATCGGCTGATAATTCATCATCTAGTAATTCAAGTCGGTTTGAAATAATCAATTGTGTCTCTAACTCAAAAGCTGAACCTTGGCTTATGTTCAAAAAATATTTGAATTGAGTACCACCTCCTCTACCAGAACCCTCAGCTATATTTGAAGAAATTGATACCCAACATCTTTTCATTTGTGAAATCAATCCAAATCTTTCTTCATTCGGCAAGAGTGATGTCGCTTTATAAACTTCAACAGCTAAGTCGATTGATTTTTGCCAAACTTTTAGTTCTTTAAAATTATGCATATGCTTTAGTATTAAATTATGAATACAAATATGTCTGGGATGATTTTATAAACTTGTTTACACTTATTATTCAATCTCGATACTTGATACCCACATCTTGATACTAATTACAACAACTCAAATATCCCCGCTGCACCTTGCCCGGTTCCTACGCACATGGTTACCATTCCGTACTTTTTATTTTGTCTTTTTAGCTCATTCGTGATCTGTACGGTAAGTTTTGCTCCTGTACAACCCAGCGGATGCCCTAATGCAATTGCACCACCATTTACATTAATTACGTCGGGATTTAAATCTAATGTTCTGATTACGGCTAACGATTGTGAGGCAAAAGCTTCGTTCAGTTCAATTAAATCGATATCCTCTTTTTTCAAACCGGCTTGTTTCAACGCTTTTGGAATTGCCTCAATTGGGCCAATCCCCATAATGCGTGGCGGAACACCCGCAATACCATAACTCACCAACCTGGCAATCGGTTCTGCATTTAATTCTTTCATTTTCTTTTCAGAAACCACTAGCACAAAAGCTGCCCCATCAGATGTTTGCGATGAGTTACCAGCAGTTACACTTCCAACCGCATCGAATACGGGCTTCAGTTTCGCCAATTTGTCTAGAGTAGTATCTGCACGTGGACCCTCATCGGTATCAACCACGTAAGAACGTGTTTTCTTTTTAAGGTTTGCATCGAGGTAATTTTCGTTTACTGTGATTGGCAGAATACCGTCTTTTAAATGACCGTTTTTTATAGCGTGAATAGCTTTTTCATGAGATTTTAACGAAAAAGCATCTTGATCTTCACGGCTCACATTATATTCTTTAGCTACTGCTTCGGCGGTTAAGCCCATGCCCCAATACCAGTCTGGATTGTTTTTTGCAACTTCTGCATTTGGTACAAGCTTCCAACCTCCAAAAGGCATTCCACTCATCACCTCTACCCCACCTGCAATAATACAATCGGCCATGCCAGCCTTAATTTTGGCAACTGCTGTAGCAATGGTATCTAAACCCGATGCACAATAGCGGTTTACCGTAACACCAGGAACTTTATCAGTATCCAAACCCATTAGCGAAATCATACGGCCAATATTTAAGCCTTGCTCTGCTTCTGGAGTAGCGTTACCCACAATTACATCATCAATCTGTTCGTTATCTAAATTCGGAACCGATGCCACTAAAGCCCTGATTACTTCTGCGGCTAAATCATCAGCTCTTGTAAAACGGAATACGCCACGGGGTGCTTTGCCCACTGCTGTACGATATCCGGCTATAATATATGCTTCCATTATTTTTAGTATTTTTATGGCAATAGCCAATATTATCTTTTTAATTTTTCGCGTTCGTCATGCTGAACTTGTTTCAGCATCTATCCTGGAAAGACCCTGAAATAAATTCAGGGTGACGTCGCAGAAACCCCATATATTTCTATGTATCCATTAATTCCTCAACGGTTTCCCCTTAGTAATTATCGACTGGATCCGCTCTAACGATTTCCGCTCACCTGCAAGTGATAAAAAGGCTTCTCTTTCCAGATCCAATAAATATTGCTCCGTTACTTCTGTTGGAGCCGATAAGTCGCCTCCACACATCACATAACCTAATTTTTCGGATATTTTTTTATCGTGTTCAGAAATGAAATGTCCCGCATACATGCTATTTGCACCAGCATAAACAATTCCTAAACCTTGCTTTCCTAATACTTTGATATCGTTGCGTTGTACAGGCTTCGTATAACCGGCATCAGCCAATTCTATTGCTTTAGCTTTTGCATCGGCCAATAAGCGGTTCCGGTTCATTGAAATCGAGAATTTATCCTTTTGCAGATAGCCCAGCTCGTAAGCCTCGTAACCAGAAGTAGAAACTTTCGCCATTCCGATGGTTAAGAAACGGTCTTTCAAAGCATTTTGCACAATCTGATCATCTTTATACTCATCAGAAGCACGCAAAGCAAATTCTTTTGTTCCGCCGCCACCAGGGATAACGCCAACACCAAACTCAACCAAACCCATATAGGTTTCGGCCGAAAGCTGAACGTGATCGGCATGTAAACTGAATTCGCAACCACCACCCAGGGTTAAATTATGCGGGGCAACCACAACCGGAATAGAAGAATAACGGATGCGCATCGAAGTATTCTGGAACATTCTGATCGCCATATTCAATTCATCCCACTCCTGCTCTACCGCCATCATAAAAATCATACCCACATTTGCACCGGCAGAGAAATTTGCACCATCATTGCCGATTACCAAACCACGGTAATCTTTCTCGGCCATATCAATCGCTTTGTTTATTCCAGAGATCACATCCCCGCCAATGGTATTCATTTTGGTGTGGAATTCTACATTCAGAATGCCATCGCCCAGATCGATAATCGAAACACCTGAGTTTTTCCAAAGGGTTTTATTTTCGCGGAGGTTATCCAAGATGATGAACTCATCGGTTCCTGGTAAGGCTTTATAACTTTTAGAAGGGATATCGTAATATTTTTTAACGCCATCTTCTACTTTATAGAATGAAGTATTTCCGGCATCGAGCATTTCATGTACCCAAGCCGCAGCTTTATTGCCATATTGCTCCATTCCTTCGATGGCTTCTTTTACGCCAACTGCATCCCAAAGTTCGAAGGGGCCAAGCTCCCAACCGAAACCAGCACGCATGGCATCATCGATACGGTACAATTCGTCAGAAATTTCAGGAATTCTATCTGATACATATTCAAATAAACCAAATGAAGAATGGCGGAACAACTCGCCCGCCTTATCTTTTCCTTTGGCAAAAATCTTCATACGCTCACGAAGATTTTCAACCGGTTTAGTCATTTCTAAGGTAGCCGATTTTACTTTTTGCTGTGCTTTGTATTCTAAAGTTTTTAAATCAAGCGCCAGGATTTCGGTTTTACCATCGGCAGATTTGGTTTTTTTATAGAAACCCTGTTTGGTTTTATCGCCAAGCCATTTGTTCTCTTCCATTTTTTGCACGTATGCTGGAAGTTTAAACAAATCGTGTGCTTTATCATCCGGACAGTTATCATAAAGTCCTTTTGCTACTTTGATCATGGTATCTAAACCCACCACATCCGAAGTACGGAAAGTAGCCGATTTTGGTCTACCCAAGGCTGGTCCGGTAAATTTATCAACCTCTTCTACTGTCAAATCCAGTTTTTCAACTAAATGCAAAAGTGCCATGATGGAATAGACACCTACACGATTGGCAATAAAAGCTGGAGTATCTTTACATAAAACAGTTGTTTTCCCTAAAAACTTATCGCCATAATGCATCAGAAAATCAACAATTTCAGGTTGCGTGTGTGGTGTAGGGATAACCTCTAACAATTTTAAATAGCGGGGCGGATTAAAAAAGTGTGTACCGCAGAAATGCGATTTAAAATCATCACTCCTTCCTTCAGCCATTAAGTGGATTGGAATACCAGAAGTATTCGAAGTAATCAATGTGCCCGGTTTACGGAACTGCTCTACCTGCTCGAAAACTTTTTTCTTGATATCAAGATTTTCGACCACGACTTCAATTACCCAATCGTAACCGGCAATTTTCGGCATATCATCGTCGAAATTTCCAGTTTTGATCTTATTTAATGCTTTTTTGCTATAAACTGGCGATGGATTGGTTTTTACGGCCGTTTGCAAAGCTGTATTAACAATCCGGTTTTTTACAGCTGGATTATCCAATGTTAATCCTTTTGCCTGCTCTTCGGGACTTAGCTCTTTGGGGGCTATATCTAACAACAAAACCTCTACACCAATGTTGGCGAAGTGGCATGCAATACGCGACCCCATAATACCCGAACCTAAAACTGCAACTTTATTAATGCTTCGTTTCATTATCTATTTGCTTTTCATTAGTCTGATAGAATCATTTATGTAGCAACCTACCAAACAGATTTGATTGTTATATTTGTTAATCAACAGTATAGGCTACCGTGATATCATTTAGTTTTATCAATAGGTTAATAAAAGTCTCTTTCTCCTTTTTAGAGAAATGCTCATCGAGATATTCATTAAATTTTCGAACAACACCTTTAGCCAATTGTTTTTTCTCTTTACCGAAATCAGTTAGAAAAACCTTTACCGATCGTTTATCACCTGCGGATGTTTCACGGTAAATAAGGTTGGCCTCTTCCATATTATTTAACATACGGGATAAACTGGTTGCTTTAACCCCAAGTAAGCCTGCTAAATTTGAAACCGCAGTTCCCTCGGCATCATCTATATTAATAAGCATATAACCAATGGCCTGGGTAATCCCAAAACCAGATGCCATTTGATTGTACTTATTAAACATATTTTGCCAGGCAAACTTAATGTGGTAATCTATGGTTTGTTGTTGTTTCATTTTGCTAATTTATTATGCTTGCATAACAAAGCTAATGAATGTATTTTGTTAATGCAACAGAAAAATTCAAAATATTTGTCAAATTTTTCTTATCATAGTCAAACACAAAATGAAAACACTTAATATGTTAAAAGCTAGAGGAATTCTCTTATTTAGCCTATTTATTTTATCGGCTACAATTTGTAAAAGTCAGGTATCTTATTTCGGAGCTGCTCTTTTAAACAGTCAAAAATTAGAGATATTTAAAAAAACAACAACCTTGTTTACTTTACAGTATGCGGATTATGCTGAATTAGAAAAATTTGATCGGGCCATTAAAAAAAACTGGACGATTACACCTTATAAAATTATTAAACCCGAAGAACTTGCCCGTTACGATACGCTTTCAAACTATTCGTTCTTCTATTTCGATGGTTATGCCAATAAGCTGGATAGCACCAAAAATGTAAACGTAGTTTACGCATTAAAGCTGGTTAGTCCATCCAAAAAACCTAAAACAAAGGAAGAAAGTGTATTTGCGACGGTTACACTTTTTGCTGATCGGAGTACCAATCTTCAAATAGAAATTCAGGACATTACTACTGGCTCGAAAAGGGCGATAAGAAATAACCTTATATCAACCCTTTACAACAAGTCGAATTTTCTCAATTGGTCGCCAGGATTTTTAACAGGGTATTTAAAACAGATTAATGATGGATTGCTCGCAAACAAGGATTGTAATTTAGATTACCAGTTTTACAATAAAGTACGTTTACCAGAATTAACAAAAGAAACGCTGTATGTGCCTGAGTATATTAAGCAGGTATTCTCATCCAAATTGACTCTTTTGCCTCAATCGGGGGTAGTTTTAGAACCTTATAATTATAAACTCAAATTTGTATCGTACAAGGAATTGGATAGTTTAATTTTGAATACTGAAACGAATATTAAGTATGTAGTTTACACTCAACGTTCTAATGATAAAATAATCAGTGTTTATGATAGCAAAGACGATAAAATCATTTACCAGCGTTTTTATCCGCAATCACCAAATTTTGAAATGAATGATTTAAGCGAAATCAAAAAAGTAATTGTTTCGCTTAAATAAAATGAAAATGCAATTAAACAATAGTGCCGTCACCCTGAATTCATTTCAGGGTCTATTGGCTAGAAAGATGCTGAAATAAATTCAGCATGACGATCGAGTAGAAATCTAGTACAAATAAAAATCTATTTAAAACAAAAAGCTCTGGTTTGCACTAATCTGGTCTTAGTGTCTCATGAAGACATTAAAAAATGCTAACATAACATTACAGAACTATCTTATGTCGTAGCGAGACGCGACGACTAGCATTAGGTGGTTTTAGCATATAAAAAAAAGCGCCCCAATAAATTCGGGGCGCTTTAATATGTGTGTTAAAACAGACTAGTAAAGGGTAAACTCTACACGACGGTTTTGTTGACGACCAGCCGCTGTTTTGTTGGTAGCAATTGGTTGACCCATACCATAACCTGTAGCCTCAATACGTGATGCATTTGCACCTTGAGAAACTAAATAAGCTTTTACAGATTCTGCTCTATCTTTTGATAAACGCAAGTTTAATTCTTTTGAACCTGTATTATCTGTGTGGCCAGCTAATTTTAAGCTAAAGTTTTTCTGGATTAATAATGCAGCAACTCTGTTTAAAGAAGCATAAGATTTAGAACGGATGGTTGCTTTACCTAAATCGAACTCTAAGTTTTTAATCGCTTCGTTAACAACTTTACGATCTTCTTCGGTTACGATTACTTTCTCTACAACTTTTTCTGGAGTTTTTAACGGACAACCAGAACCATCAACAACAGTACCAGCTGGTGTATCTGGGCATTTGTCTAATTTATCTGCAACACCATCGCCATCTGTATCTTTCAAGATGTCGTTCATTTCTGAACGTAGTTTTGCATTTTCAGCTTTTTGAGCGTTTAAATCAGCTTTTAAACCTTCTGCAGTTTGTTTTGCTTTTAAAGCTTCATCGTACGTTAAAGCTACCGGATTGTGGAAAGCCAATTGTTTTCCGCTACCTAAAGCAAACTCTAAACCAGCGTAAGCGTAGTTATATTTATCGTTTCCATTTTTATAATAACCGTCTAAGTTATCACCATCAACAAAGTTGATAGTCCAGCCTAAATCTAAATTAACCGCGTCAGAAATTTTAAATTTAGCCCCTAAGCCTACAGGAATAATCAACTCATTGATGTTATCCCCACCATTAAGTGTCGAAGTTCCAGCTGCTGTAGTAATGGTCGGTTTGTAGGCCGCGATACCAGCACCGGCAGAAGCGTAAAGCTGTAATGTATTCTCTTTTTTAAACATATCAATATTGAACATGTTTACTACAGCATTTAAACTTCCTGAATAAGATAACTCTGTATCGAATGCTCTTACTGGAGAGTTGTTTACCAAACCACTTTCGTAAGGCTCGGTATTATCTCCCTTTAATTTACCACGAACTCCATCTAAACGAAGAGAGAAATAAGGTGTAAATTGTTTTTTAATGTAAAGGCCATAACCTAAACTTGATTTGTTATTACTGAAATCATTTTTCCCACCTAATGGTGACAATGGAGTAAGTACACCAGCGTTTACACCGATAGACCATGTTCTGAACGTTGTTGCGGAAGTTGCAGGGCTTTCTTGAGCTGAAGCAACCGACCCGATGAGTAAACCAGCGAGTGCAACTGGGAGTGTTTTAAATAGTTGTAGTTTCATAAATTTTCTTTTAACGTTGAATAAGCGTTGGCACACGTATTGCAATAGCCATACCAAAAATACAAGCATGTAAAAATACTTATCAACTTTTCAACACTAATCGCCAATGCAACACACAGGCAAACTAAAAAATAAGTTATAAATAGTAAACGCCTGGCTTTTAATCCGCCTCACCTTATTAATCTTCCAAAATCAAAATCTTTAGTTTCGGACTTTAGTACCCCTATTTCCTGTTGACATTTTACGGGCGGAGGTAATTGTCGGTACCCTTCTTGTTAAAATAGATCAATGCCAATTTATCAGACAGGGTAAGTCGCTCCTGCAAATTATGGGTAAATATTTTTCACTCCTTTTTTTGATCATCTATTGCCTCATGCCGTAGCACATCCGCCAAAATTGTATACTATTTGATATCGCCGGCAAATTTCCATTGGGTACTGAAATTTTCGGGTAATTGCTGGTTGGTTAACAAGGCCCTTACCATTTCTACAGGCATATTATTTTCGCGGAGTATGCGATTATGAAACTGAATATTGGTCATTTTACCACTTTGTACCAGCTCTTTGTGCAATGCCCTGAACTGTAATCCACCTAACATGTACCCAATTTGGTATAATGGCCCATAACCTCCGGTAAACGATCTACGTACCTCTGCTTCTGCGTTAGCACGTTCAAAACCAACACGATCTACCAAAAAATCGATACACTGCTGAGGTGTCCATTTGCCTAAATGGTAGTTCATTGAAAAAATGATACGCGCACAACGGTGCATGCGCCAAAAAAGCATTCCAATTTTATCTTCAGGAGATTTTGCAAAATTCTGGTCCCACAGCAACATCTCCCAATACAGCGACCAGCCTTCCGTCCAGAAAGGTGTACCAAATACTTTGCGATAAGGCTTGTAGCGGCTTTGCATAAAATACTGAAGGTTGTGCCCGGGAATAAGCTCATGAAAAACTACAGCTCTGGAAAAATGCCTGTTATTGCCACGTAAGGTCATCATTTTGGCATCCTCGGTCATGTCTTCTGTTGGATAAGCAATTAATACGGATTCGCCACCTAGAAAAAACGGCGCAAATAATTGCTCCTTCGGACTTAGCATGCGCATGCGCCAGCCTTCTTTAGCCAGGGCTGGAATGGCGATGAGTTTATTTTTCTCTACAAAGTCTATGGCTTCATTAGCCAGTTCATAAACCAGTTCAGGCTGTTTCCCCAATTCAGGATAATCTGTTTTTACTTTTTCAAGTGCTTTTTTCCATTCGTTACCAAAGCCCATTTGTTGCGAGGCTTTAAGCATTTCGGCATCACACCAGGCAAATTCTCTCATGGCAATGGCCTCAATCTGCTCAGGAGTATAAGCAATCATCTCATCCTTTAAGCTGCTTAATAAAGCTATTCTTCCTATCGGATTGCCAATAATGCCACTTCCATCGTCTTTGGCATTTGACGGCTTAGCTATTTTACCCAGTGCAGCAGCATAATCCTTTACGGCATCTACTACATCAGGATAAACTGCTTTGGTGGCTTTGGTGAATTGCGGATCGTAGCCATCATAAAACTTATAAGCTTCGGTAAATACAGCCAGATATTGATTAACGGTTTCCTGCGCCCAAGAAGCCTGTACTGGCGTAACTGCCAGGTCTTTGTTTTCTACTGCTTTTGTGGTTTTCTGAATAGCTTCTTTCAGTTGTTCGAATTGTTCTTTGGTAATTTTACCATCTTGTTGCTGGCCAACTCTTCGCTTTGCTTCAAAATCCAACAGTATTTTGGCAAAAGGCAAAGTAAAAATACTGCTTCTAAATTCGGCGTAGTGCTGTTGCAAACTTGCCGAATCTGATCGGATATCGCGTTTAAGCAAAATATAATCTACCCTTTCATTTACAGTTAGCTTGTTAAAAGGCAATGCCTTTAATTGTTTTTTCCATTCAGCATAAAAGCGTTCCATCCGCTTAAAGTATTCTTCCGATCGCTTGAGCGTATATTTACGGTTTAACATGGTCTCGTCTGATTGGTATTGATTAATCAGCGGACTCACCAGGCTGGCTTCATTAGTTTGAGCGTGTAATTGTACTGTAACTGTTAGAAATAAAAACAGCGAAAATAGTTTGCGCATAGCGATTGGGGCATGTTTGATTAGCTAACGCAATATAGCTAAACCGCCAAATATTTGCAGAGGGTGCCTGTGTAACTTATTGAAGATATTAGACTAAGGAAGTCCAAATTAAATGTTTAAAAAATAGTTAAGCGCAATGCCTTTAATCCACTTAGTCCCTGTAAATCTTCCAAATCAAGATCTTCAGTTTCAGATTTCAATACGCCAGTTTCCTGCAGATATTTCACAAAGGGCAGGTAATCGTCAATATCTCTTTTATTGAAATAGATCAGTGCTAGTTTATCGGGCTGGGTAAGGCGCTCCTGCGAATTGCGAATAAGTATCTTATCGATCCTTTTTTTGATCATCTGATACCTGATATTGTAAGCGCCTTCTACATCGAACTTCCGCTCGTCGATCCTAAAACTAATGTCTATTGGATGGTTATGGATAAAGATAAGTTGTGTGGTGGCCAACTTAACGGCCAGATCGGGCTGGAGCTGCTGAACCATTTTGGCAATTTCAGCCATTGATGATAGTTGCCATAACCGTAGATTTTTAAGATGGAAGTGATTAAAAATCCGATCAGGAGCGATAGACTGCCCGATATAAATATCGTATTCAACACCATCTGTCCTGAATTTTTCGAAATAACAGGGATAAGAATCCTGCAGTTTTTCGCGTTCACTTTCAAAATAATTGTTAATGGCTGTATTAATCAGCTGCATAGATGTTTCCAGCGCCTGACGGTGTTTATACACTTCGCCATGAGGCACCGAAATGCGGTCGAGATATTTACCGATTACCTTTTGGGTATCAGGATGCGATTGGGAGATGAGCTTTAGGTAATCGCTGGTTTCTTCTTTAAGGAAAATATTGAGGTTGTTTTCATCAGTTGTGTTCAACTCGTCGCCCTGTAAAATATCACTCCACTTGTTGCAGTTAAAAATAATTTCTACCAGCAAAGCATCGCTATAAATTTTGCTCAACTCTTCCAGCGTTTCTCGAAACAGGCTCAAGTGCAGGCTCAGATCGGCCTTACTGGCTACATTGCGTTCAGTAGTAGAATTCCTAATATCTATTGCGCCATAAAAGGGATAAACGTCTGCAAAACTAATATCCTCATTACGCTGTGGCAAATTCCTTTTCTTATTGTAAAGGTGATGCCAGGCAGCTTCATTAAACTTCCACTGTACAGCAGGTTGGATAGAGGTATATTTTTCTTTGATGATGTTTTCAATCTCAAGATTAAACTCATCGATATAGACCTGTAAGAGTTGAGCAATAGGCGCTAAAACGGGCTCCAATAAAGTAATTTTTTTTTCGTCGAAAGTTTCTCCAACCCAGGTGTGCATGCCTAATACGCCAACCAAAATCTGGTTGTGAAATACAGGTAGGAGCGCCATCGATTTTACATTTAGCTCCCTAAACCTGTCTAACCAGGGAAACATCTCTTTGCTTTCGGCCCAGATATCGGGCGAGTAAAAGGAATTCGGATTTGCGGCGTAACCTTCGGCAATCTGCCGAAAAGCTTCGGGACTTAAAGTTTCTTCACCCCATACAGAAAACAACAGACCGCTTCCGCCTTTTACATACCCATAAACCATTTTGTTGTTTACCCTTACGAAAGGAAAAAGATCGAACTGGATATTGGCATTTTGCACCAGCACTTTAAGCGATTGTATCACCTCTCCATAAGCGACACCCTCACTGCCTGGCACACGGCTCAATCTTATACTTTTAATATTTTCTACCGCCTGCTTGGCAGTAACATCGGTAATGGTAAGCACCGAAATACCTCTAAGCTCAAAAAGAGTTAGTGGCAGCACCTGCTGTAGCTTATCCAATCCAGACTCGTCACTCAAATATAGTTGTAACTCCCGGTAGCTAAGATCGGGCAATGGCTGCTTAGCCTTAACTTCGATAAAACTGGCATTTACACCGATATGGAAGTAACCCGGCAAGCCGGTATCGGCATTGATGCCTGAATGGTATTTTTCTTTTAAAGGCACATGAAATGCATATAATTCGTTAAGAATGAAGGAATAGATAAAATGCAGGCGATCATGCTGATGTTGCTCAAGCGTTTTTGACCCGGCAAAACTATTCTGATCTTTTTCTTCATGTTCAAGCAGTTCGTACATCAGCTCCGTTCCATAAAAAGTAATGGGCTGCATTGGTGCACAAAGCCCCCAGGCCTGATGGTCTTCTGTTAAAAGTGCTGGCGAAAGACAGGCATACATATGTTCCAGCAGTAATTCGTGCTGATAAATATCTTCGATAGCGATAACCTGTTCATCAATTCCCTGTTTTTTAAATTCTTTTAAGGCATTGCTATAAATGGTAGATTTTACAGTTCGTTCTTCTTTAATTTTTCGCTGCAGGTATTTGATAAAAGGGCCAAAAGAGATTGCCGAATCTACCTGGGGTAAATCTGGGTAATTTCGGGCAAGATTAAATATGCGCTTTTTCATCTCTTTAAATTTTAAACCACACAACTAATTGAATTGCAAAAGATTGACTAATGCTAAGATAAAAAATAGATGTGAGAAATCGCTACCAGCCAATGGCCTTATCATCTCCCCTTGGGTCGGCACCGCCCTGATAATTGCCCCATTTAGTTTTTAAGATGGCATCAACCCTGCCAATCGCACCTCTCGGTACAATTTTATAGCCTTTTGCTTTTAATTTTTCGAGGGTTAAACTATCGATGGCATCTTTTTCGATATACACTTCATCTGGTAACCATTGGTGATGAAACTTTTTAGCAGCCACAGCCGACTGCATCGACATATCAAAATCGATTACATTTATAATGGTTTGAAATACGGATGTGATGATGGTTGAACCGCCTGGAGTACCCACCACCATAAACAATTTTCCCTCTTTCTCTACAATACTCGGTGTCATAGAGCTTAGCATTCGTTTATTGGGTGCAATTGCATTGGCTTCGCCACCAACTAAACCGTACATATTAGGTGCGCCAGGTTTAACAGAAAAGTCGTCCATTTCGTTATTCAACAGAAACCCGGCTCCTTTTACAGCAACTAACGATCCGTAAGAACCATTTAAGGTAGTGGTAATCGAAACAGCATTTCCATCGCGGTCTACAATAGAGAAATGTGTGGTCTCTTCGTGCTCTGCCCCTTTTATTTCACCGGCCAAAACAGCGCTGCTTGGTGTTGCTGCTGCCCAGTTAAAGTTCGACATGCGTTTTTTATTATAATCGGCGCTCAACATTTGCTGTTGTGGAACAGTATAAAAATCAGGGTCGCCTAAATGTGTTGCCCGATCGGCATACACTCTTCTTTCGGCTTCTACAATTACCTGAACTGTAGAGTCTGCATTATGCCCCCACTTTTTTAATGGGAAATTTTCTACACTTTGCAGTAATTGAATCAGGGCAATACCTCCACTTGAAGTTGGCGGCATGGTAATAATTTTATAGCCTCTATAGTTGCCTGTTATGGGTTTACGCCAGGTGGCGTGATAATTTTTTAAATCTTCTTTTGTAATAAGTCCATGGCCTCGTTGCATTTCAGCCACAAGCGAATCGGCTACAGCACCTTCATAAAAACCTTCCCTACCTTTTCCCTGGATTAGTTTTAGCGTATTGCCAAGCTCTTTTTGAACCAGAAGATCATTTTCCTGCCAGGTACTTTCTAAATTTACGAAGGCCGTTCCATCGGGATTAAAATCCATAAACTTTCTATGCAAACCATTCAATTCGCTTGCCTGCCGCTTAGTAATTTTGAAACCATTTTGCGCCAAATTTATTGCCGGTTGTAACACCTGTGCCCAAGAAAGCTTCCCATATTTTTTGTGTGCCTCTACCATACCATCTACTGATCCTGGTACGCCAGCGGCTAAATGCCCAAATAAACTTTTATCTATAATTGGATTCCCAGCCGAATCGAGATACATATCTCTGCTAGCTGCCGCAGCTGCTTTTTCTCTAAAATCCAAGGCATTTATTTCGCCGTTTGCACCACGGTACACCATAAAACCGCCCCCACCTATATTCCCAGCGTTTGGATAAACCACAGCAAGTGCAAACTGAACAGCAACAGCTGCATCAACCGCATTCCCACCTTTTTTTAAAATATCTACACCTACTTGCGATGCTTCCGGATGGGCAGAAACTACCATCCCATTTTTATATTCACCACTATTGTTTTTACCCAATTGTCCGGTTACGCAACCAGCCAATAACAGCACAACGCTTAGGTATATTAACGATTTTTTTATGTTATTGAGGGGCTTTATAGTTTTCTGCATCTTTATATATTTTTTCGATTACCTCATTGTTTTTCTCGGTAATCACTTTTCTTTTCAAACTTAATTTTGGGGTAAGCTCTCCTCCATCTATGCTCCACTCTTTTGGTAACAGCGCAAATCTTTTTACCTGCTCCCATTTACCGAAACCTACATTTGCCGCTTCGACAACCTCGTTATATTTAGCTAGCACCTGTTCATTTTTAATAATCTCTTCGTTCGAGGTAAAAGTAATGCCCTTTCTTCCCGCCCAGGTTTTTAAGGTTTCGAAATTTGGAACAATCAGTGCAGAAGGGAATTTTCTATTTTCGCCTAAAACCATAATCTGTTCGATAAAAATTGATTCTTTATATTTATTCTCCAGCATTTGTGGGGCAACGTATTTACCACCTGCTGTTTTAAACATTTCTTTTTTACGGTCTGTAATTTTTAAAAAGCGGCCATCAACCAGTTCTCCAATATCTCCGGTATGGAACCATCCCTCTTTATCCACTGCCTCATCGGTTAAATCAGGTCGGTTGTAATAACCCTTCATTACCTGGTGCCCTCTGGTTAAAACTTCGCCATCCTGCGCTATTTTAACTTCCACCCCTTTAATTACTTCACCAACGGTACCGAACATGGTTCCGCCGAAATGATTAACGGTAATTACCGGTGAGGTTTCTGTTAGTCCATATCCTTCAAAAACAGGCATACCAGCCGCCCAGAAAATTCTGGCCAAACGCGGATTTAGCGCCGCTCCACCCGATACAATCACTACAATTTCACCGCCCAGTGCTTCCTGCCACTTTTTAAAAACCAGTTTACGGGCAATCCCCAATTTGAAATTATACCAGGCCCCCGCATCAATTGTATACTTTTCGGCTAAAGCTACCGACCAGAAGAAAATACCTTTTTTAATCCCCGTTAATGCTTTCCCCTTCTCCATTATCTTATCGTACACTTTTTCGAGAAGCCTTGGAACTGTAGAGAATACATTGGGTTTTACATGCTGAATATCGGCTACAATGGTTTCCATACTTTCGGCATAATAAACTCCTGTATAATTAAACAGATATAAATAAATGATCATCCGCTCGAAAATATGCGAAAGCGGCAAAAAGCTTAACCCTTTTTTAACGCCTTCGGGTATCACCACAGCCGAGTTAACAAAATTTGCCACCAAGTTATGATGCGTTAGCATTACACCTTTTGGCGTACCCGTAGTGCCAGATGTATAAATTAGGGTTAATACATCTTCGGGTGCAACATTAGCACGATATTTTTCCAAATCAATATCTGTACTCGCTTTGCCCAATTCGATTAATGTATTCCAGTTTTCGGTTTCTGTAATTTCGTTAAAACTATAAATCTTAATGGCTGGGTTAATTGCATCGGCACAAGGTTTAATTTTTTTATACAAATCTTCGTCGGCTACAAAAATAATGGCGATTTCTGCATCTTTTAAGATAAACTGGATATCGTGCTCGGCCAAGGTTGGATATAAGGGAATCTGATAGGCACCGATTTGGTTGGCTGCAAAATCGGCAATATTCCATTCAGGTCGGTTGTGCGACATTACAGCGACCCTGCCCCCTTTGCCTATTCCTTGTTTAATTAATCCGCGGCTTAGGTTATCTACGGCAGTACAAAAATCGGTTGTACTATAATTTATCCATTTTCCGTTAATTTTTCCGCTGATGAATTCTTGCTTTGGATTTTCGAGGCTATATTTCAAAAGATCAAAAACCCGTTTAATTTCTGCCGCCATATGAATTGTTTATTATTTGGTTAAGTTAAAAAATCAAACATAAAGATTAACATCTATATGCCTTTTTAATAAAAATAATACCTCGTAGTTAATAAAACGCTGTATTTACTTTTCGTAAAAAATATTTAAATAAACTTAGTGATTACAAAATTACTATGCAAGCATTGTTTTTTATCCTTATGGATTTTTACCAAAAAAACAGAAACGGCATTAAAGTTGTTAGGCTGATAATTATTTACAAAACATTTAAATTATGAAAAAGTTATTTACAATTTTAGGATGCATTGCATTGTTTGCCCTTACTACAACAAACGTTAAAGCTCAAAACTATAAAACCGGACTAGGTTTAGGCATTGACTTTGGTGATGGTGCTACATTGGTTGGTCCTTCAGTTAGGCATCACTTTAGCCCTAAAGCTGCACTACAAGGTGAAGTTTTATTTGGTGGAAACTCTACAATTATCCAGGGATTTCTTCAATACAATTCATCTATCCCTGGCGCAAAAGGTTTAGACTGGTATTTAGGTGGTGGTCCGTCGATTCAATTGTATGATGGTGGTTCTAGTTTTTACCTGGTTCCGATGGTTGGTTTAGATTATAAATTCTCTGGCGCACCGTTGGCATTAGCTTTAGACTGGAGACCAAGACTTTACATTGGCGACAACGATAGCGATTTTAACGCTGGAAGATTCGGCTTAGGTTTTAGATATACTTTTTAAGCGGGGGCGTTTGGCGCTGAGCGCTGAAAGACTAAAGCAAAAGTATAAAGGCATAAAAAATCCCGTAGGAAACTAATCTTACGGGATTTTTTTATTTCCCGAGTGATGGACTCAAGACTAATGACTTAAGACTCTAGACTTAAATTCCTGTCCATTTTTTTAACACTGCTTTTTGGGCTGGTGTTGCATTTTCGTTTACAGCTGCCTTTAAGCGTACATTTGGATTTTCTTTCAAGCTTAAAGAAATTTCTTTTTCAAGTCCATCGCGGATTACCTTAACCGTTAGCTGATCGCCAATTTTTTTATCGGTAATGATGGGTAAAATATCTAGCGAAAATTTCGGTTCTTTTAATTTCACATTTTTCAGTACATCACTTAGTGATGAGCCATCAATCAGTACAATTACATCGTTAACATTTAAACCACTTACCCAAGCTGCTGAGTTTCTGGTAACCGAAGTTACTTCTAAACCTTTAGTAGCCAACTGAACTGCTGCACCACTAACCGGTTTACCAGGCGTTGCATTTTCTGTAGAAACATCAACACCTGCATATGCGAAATATTTTACATAGTCTACATCATCTACACCGTTTACATACTTGGTCCAAAAGTTAGTAAAGCTAGTTCCTGATATCTTTTCAACCATTGCTTTAAATTCTGCATCGGTATAACCACGTTTTAAGGTTTTGCACTGCAAATACATGGCTTTCATTACATCATCTAAACTTTTAGCACCCTTGGTGGCATTAATGATTTCGAGATCCATCAAAATACCGATCACTTCTCCTTTATTGTAGTAAGAGATGGAATTGTTTTTTGAATTCTCATTCGGACGGTAGCCAATAATCCATGCGTCATAACTAGATGAAGCAGCTGACTGATATTTAGCTCCAGGGGTATTTAATACTGTACCAACACCGCTAGCCAGATCTTTCAAAAATTCGTTTACATCAGTAAAACCTGCTCTATGCAAGTATTTATTTTCGTAATACGATGTAAATCCCTCAGCTACCCAAAGGTTAGTGGTGTAATTTTCGTTGTCATAATCAAAAGGACCTAATGCCACCGGACGTAAACGCTTAACATTCCAAAGGTGGTGATACTCGTGTGCAACCAGGCCTAAAAAGCCTTTATAACCTTCTGCAGTATTGTAAGCGTTTCTTGTAGCGCCTAAAGTGGTAGAGTTTAAGTGCTCTAAACCTCCACCACCTTTTAAGAAATTATGAACAATGAAGAGGTAATATTTATTAGGGTTTTCGCCATAAACTGCAGTTTCTTTTTCTACAATTTTAGCCATATCTACTTTAAGTTTCTCTTTATCGTAGTTACCACCGCCGTACATGGCTACTTCGTGACGAACACCAGAAGCTGTAAATTCGAAAATATCCTGATTACCCACTTCAATAGGGCTATCGTAAAGAATATCAAAATCGGTAGCTTTATAGGTGAATTGCGCTCCAGCAACAGGTGTTAAACCAGTAGAAACTTTACTCCAGGTATTAAAAGGAATAATTTTTACAGTGCTTGGCGATTTGATCATGCCATCAGGATGCATAAAAATCCCTGTTGGAGACAAGAAAGCGTGAGATTCGTCGATAAAAGGTGTACGCACCGAGATTTCGAATGCATAAACACGATAGTTGATCTGGATATTGGCAGCCTTGGCTGAGAAAATTCTCCAGGTGTTTTTCCTTACTTTTTCAACTTTTACGGCTTTACCTGCTGCAGTAGCCTTAAATTCTTCTACACTTTTTTCAAACTCGCGAACCAAATAAGAACCTGGTGTCCAAACAGGCATTTTTACATCTACATAATCTTTTGCCAAGCCAGAAATATTCATCTGAACTTCAGCATAGTGTGCCTGTGGTTCTTTAAAAGAAACCTCAAAGCCTATTTTTACCTGCGCCTTCGCTGCCATAATACACGTTAGTAGTAAAACTAAACTTAAAATTGATTTTTTGTTAAACATATTGATATTGACTGTGTTTTGTTGCAAATTTAGATTTATTGACGGGGTTTTGGAACAAAATAGCTAAATGTGGTGTAAAATAGTTGTTTCGGTTCAACTTGCGTTTGGCGTTTGGCGATTTGCGGAAAATACAGGGAGCTTAAGTACCCAAATGGCACCAAGCATGTTTTTGTTGATTTTTGAAGGGATAATAATTGACTATGACCTATTATTTACACCCAAACTGTAGACTTCAGACTGCAGACTTCGGACTAAAATCGGTAACATCCTTAATACAACAAATTTAGGACTAAACTATTTGAATATTTTTACGCTCTAATTCTAGAATATTAATCTTATTTTAATGTTCGGAATACGCACGACACAAAAAGAAACATGAAGAAAAGGTATATTATCTATGCTGTTTTAGCTATAGGCTTGGCTTATTTGGTCTATTACAGAATTAACGCAAATAAAAAACTCGAAGGGAAAGGCGGAGCATCTGCCGGAGCTGGAAAAGGCAAACTTGGTGGCAAAGGGGGCGCTTCTGCACCATTGATAGTTGACGGAATCATCGTAAAACCGGTATCGTTTGATAATGATCTGGAGGTAACTGGCGCTATTGATGCAAACGAATCTGTTGTATTAAAAAGTGAAGTATCAGGATTGGTTACCGGCATCTATTTTCAAGAAGGTACAACGGTATCGAAAGGAAGTGTACTGGTTAAAGTAAACGACAGAGATATACAGGCCCAATTGCAGGATGCACTAACCAAACAAAAACTTTCCGGAACAAACGAAAACCGGGCAAAACAACTTTTGGCTAAAGGTGCAATCAGTCAGGAAGAATATGATACAGCGCTAGCAGATTTAAAATCGTTGCAGGCGCAGGCACAATTAATCAGGGCACAACTGGCTAAAACGACTATCCGCGCACCTTTTACAGGCAGAGTGGGTTTACGTAGTATTTCTGCAGGAACATATTTAACACCAGCCACCGTAATTGCCAATTTGGTGAGCACCAACCCGGTTAAAATTACATTTTCTGTTCCTGAAAAATATGCTGGGCAGATTAAACTCAATTCGGAAATTACCTTTACCACTGATGGTTCTTCTAAAGAAAACAAAGGAAAGGTTTATGCCATTGAACCTGGAATTAACGCTGCAACCAGAACATTGCAGATCAGGGCTCTGGCTCCAAATGCCGATAATCTTTTATTACCTGGCTCATTCGCCAAAATTAAACTGGCTTTAAACACCCTTCAAAATGCTATTCTTATCCCTAACGAAGCAGTTATTCCTGTTTTAAAAGGTAAGATTGTTTATATCCAAAAGGATGGAAAAGCACAAGAGGTTAAAGTAGAAGCTGGTACACGTACCGATGAAAATATTGTAATTACTTCGGGATTAAAAGTTGGCGATACGGTTTTGACAACCGGATCGATGGCGTTAAAGAAAGATGCCCCGGTAAAAGTTCATTTGGTTAAACAATTATGAGTATCTCAACCACGGGTATCAAAAAAGTAGCCTTTATTGCCGTCGCGAATATGGTTTTTGGCCTGGTTGGCTGCAAGCAAACCCCTAAAGAGCGTGCCGCGATGCAGGTATATGTATCCTATGCTGAAGCAGATTCGGCTACAGTAATGAAGGTTTTAGATCCTTTGCAAAAAGAAATTTCAAAAATCAGCAATATCCATAAAATATCAACATCATCCCAAAAAGGTGCAGGCAATATTATCGTTGAATTTAACATGGATAAAAATATAGATAGTGCAGCTATTGAGGTACAAAACAGGCTAACTGTGGCTAACACCGGTTTACCAAAAGAAGCCAAAATATATTGTTTTAGAATGAACAACGAGCATAAAAAAAATAAATACAATCAATAATGAGTATTTCAACCACGAGTATAAAAAGGCCGGTTTTGGCCATTGTGATGAACTTATTGATTGTCCTTTTCGGGATAATCGGCTATACCTTTTTAGGTGTGCGCGAGTATCCGTCTATCGACCCCACGGTGGTTTCGGTAAGAACTTCCTATCCTGGTGCCAACTCAGATATTATCGAATCGCAAATTACCGAACCTTTAGAAAAATCGATCAATTCAATTGATGGCATCCGAAATATTTCTTCATCAAGCAACCAGGGAACAAGCAATATTACCATAGAGTTTAACCTCGATAAAAATATAGAAGAGGCCGCAAATGATGTGCGTGACAAAGTATCGCAGGCTGCCCGTACCTTACCAAAAGATATTGACGGTTTACCGGTAGTAAGTAAGGCCGATGCAAATTCTGACCCGATTTTATCAATGACCATCCAGAGCGATAAACGCAATACACTGGAGTTAAGTGATTTCGCTGAAAACGTAATCGCTGATCGTATCCAAACCATTCCGGGTGTAAGTAGCGTACAGATCCAGGGGCAACGGAAATATGCCATGCGTATTTGGATGGACCCAAATAAACTAAGTGCTTACGGTTTAACTTCACAAGATATTGTTACCGCCTTAGATAATGAAAACGTAGAGCTTCCATCAGGAAAAATCACCGGAGCTACTACCGAGCTGACAGTTAAAACCTTAGGAAAACTGACCAACGAAAGCGAGTTTAACAACTTAATCCTGAAAACAGATAGCAACCAGGTAATCAAATTAAAAGATGTAGGTTATGCAGTTTTAGGGCCTGAAAACGAAGAAACCATTTTACGCGAATCGGGCAGACCGATGGTGGCCATCGCCATTATCCCTCAGCCAGGAGCCAATTACCTCGATATCAGTAAAGAGTTTTACAAGCGTTTTGATAAGCTAAAAGCCGATATCCCTCAAGACATTAAGCTAAAAGTTGCATTAGACAATACACTATTTATCAAGCGATCGGTAACCGAAGTTGCCGAGACGATTGGTTTATCATTGGTACTGGTAATCTTGATCATTTACCTTTTCTTTAGAGATTGGGCTATTGCCTTCAGACCATTGATTGATATTCCGGTATCGTTGATTTTCACTTTCTTTATCATGTACGCCTTCGGATTTTCAATCAACGTATTGAGTTTGCTGGCCATTGTGCTCGCTACGGGATTGGTGGTAGATGATGGTATTGTGGTTACCGAAAATATCTTTAAAAAGGTTGAAGAAGGGATGTCGCCTTTCGAGGCAGCCATTAAAGGATCAAATGAAATCTTTTTTGCCGTAATTTCTATTTCCATTACCCTTGCAGCCGTATTCTTACCGGTAATTTTCTTGCAGGGATTTGTTGGCCGCTTATTTAGAGAGTTCGGGGTGGTAATCGGTGCAGCAGTATTGGTTTCGGCCTTTGTATCGCTTACTTTAACACCAATGTTAAACGCCTACCTGATGAAAAAAGGTGGACATAAACCATCCAGGTTTTACAATTGGACCGAACCCTATTTTGTAAAATTAAATGATGCCTACGAATCGAACCTGAATAAATTTTTGGATAAAAGATGGCTATCCGTTCCGATCATTTTGGTTTGTATGGGCTTAATTTTCTTATTCTGGAAGATTTTGCCAAAAGAAACCGCTCCATATGATGATAGAAGTGCGATAAATATTAATGCGACTACTCCAGAGGGTGCATCTTTTACCTATACCGATCAGTTTATTATGAAATTGAACCAATTGGTTCTCGATTCTGTACCTGAAAAAAATGTGAACATAACCATTACCTCGCCAGGTTTCGGTGGTTCAGGCTCGGTAAACTCTGGTTTTGTAAGGATGGGTTTAACTGATCCTGAAGATCGTAAGCGTTCGCAAAAAGACATTGCCGATATGCTTACCCGCATTACAAAGAAATATACCGAGGGCAAAACCATTGTAAATCAACAACCAACCATCTCAGTTGGCCGCCGTGGCGGTTTACCGATCAGTTATATCATCCAGGCACAAAATTTCGAAAAATTAAGGGAGAAAATTCCTTTGTTTATGGATGCGGTATCGAAAGATCCAACATTCACCGTTTCGGATGTGAACCTGAAATTTAACAAGCCTGAAATTAATTTAACCATCGATAGGGATAAAGCCAAAAATTTAGGTGTTTCCATATCTGCTATTGCCCAAACCTTAAATTTAGGTTTAAGTGGCCAAAGGTTTTCGTATTTCTTCATGAATGGAAAACAATATCAGGTAATTGGCCAGTTCGATCGTGGAGACCGGAAAGATCCATTAGATTTGAGCTCGGTTTATGTACGTAATGATAAGGGCGAATTGGTTCAGCTCGACAATGTGGTTACTGCTAAAGAAGAAAGTAGTCCACCACAACTGTACAGGAACAACCGTTTTATCGCAGCAACTGTTTCGGCAGGGTTAGCACCTGGAAAAAGTATTGGTGAAGGTATTGATGCCATGGACGCCATTTCTAAAAAAGTATTGGATGAAACTTTCTCTACTGATTTAAGTGGAGAATCGCGGGATTTTAAAGAAAGTTCTTCAAACACCTTCTTTGCATTCGGTTTGGCACTGCTACTCGTTTATTTAATTCTTTCGGCGCAGTTTGAGAGCTTCAAAGATCCGATTATTATCATTTTAACCGTACCTATGGCGGTTGCGGGTGCATTTTTATCGCTATGGTTATGTGGCCAAAGCTGGAATATCTTTAGCCAGATCGGTACCATTATGCTTATTGGTCTGGTAACTAAAAATGGCATTTTAATTGTCGAATTTGCTAACCAGTTAAAAGAAAAAGGCATTCCAATCCCCGAAGCCATACGGGAGGCTGCTGTTTCGCGTTTGCGTCCAATTTTAATGACCAGTTTGGCGATTGCCATTGGTGCACTACCTATTGCATTGGCTTTAGGAGCTGCTGCAAAAAGTAGAATGAGTATGGGAACCGTAATTGTTGGTGGTACCTTATTCTCTTTGGTTTTAACCTTATTTGTAATCCCTGCTATTTACTCTTACTGGGCTAAACCATACAAACCGAATAAAGAATTGAAAGAAGCCCATCGTTTTGAACAAGAAGCTTTACATATAGAAGAATAAGATGAGCAAGAAATTAAAAATATTCACCCTACTGCTAAGCTTATCCCTTTCGGGCGTTGCACAAGAACAGCTGAGCCTGCAGGAAGCCATTACCATTGCTTTACAGAATAATTACGATATTAAAATCAATAAAAACCAGGTCGATATAGCAAAGAACAATGCCAATATTGGCAATGCTGGTATGTTGCCCAATTTAACCGGAAGTTATACCAATGGTGGAAGTATCCAGAACACCAGACAAACCCCTGCAACTGGTCCTGATCGGGTAATTACAGGAGCAAAAAGTACCAATAACAGTTATGGAGCCGATTTAAACTGGACCATTTTTGATGGTTTTAGTATGTTCGCCAATTACGATCGCTTAAAAGAACTGCAAAAACAAGGCGAATTAAACGCACGCCTAACCATTTTAACTACTATAGCCGATGTAATTACAGCCTATTATGATATTGTAAGACAGCAGCAATTGGTTATAGCAGCTGATAGTGCTATGGATGTTTCGGTATTACGCACCAATATTGCCAAAACAAAACTGCAGCTTGGCCGCGGTTCTAAACTGGATGTATTAACCGCACAGGTTGATTATAATACCGATACTTCAAATTACCTACAGACCAAAAATGCCTTACAGGTAGCTAAAGTTCGATTAAACCAACTGATGGTTAGAGATATAGGTACTTCGTTTTCTGTTGTTAATAACATTGATGTAGACAAAGGTATCCTCTTTAGCAAAATGGCCGAAATGGCCGAGCAGCAGAACCCGAATGTACAAAACGCCTTTATCAATCAGCGGATAGCTTCCCTGACCTTAAAATCAGTACGTGGGGCAAGATACCCATCTATCAGTTTAAACTCTGGATACAGCAGGGCGAACAGTACCAGCCCTACGGGCTTTAACCAAAAGTTTGCTGCAAACGGACTTACTTATGGTGTTACGGCAAGCCTTAACTTATTTAACGGCTTTTTACAGCGCCAGCAAGAACGCAATGCAAAGATCGAGATCGACAATTCTATCCTGAATTTAAACAAAACCAAACTTGATGTAAACGCGCAGTTGCTTACCGCTTATCAAAATTACAGCACTTACCTTGATCTGATTAAATTAGAGCAACGAAATGTAGATATTGCAAAAGAAAACCTAGATATTACTTTAGCAAAATACCGTTTAGGCAGCATAGCCCCTTTAGAGTTAAGAGAAGCACAACGAAATGCAATAGATGCACAGAACCGTTTCATCGAAATGCAATATCAGGCCAAAATTGCCGAAACAACACTGAAAGAAATCAGTGGAAATATAAACTTATCTAATTAATTTTTATATTTAGTCCCATGATACTTGTTGCAGATAGTGGCTCATCAAAAACCGATTGGATGGGCTATCACAATGGCGAAACCATTAAATTTAGCACTCCTGGAATAAACCCTTATTTCTTAAGTGAGCAAGAAATTACCAAGCTGATTTCTAAAAATGAACCTTTATTACAATGTGCTGATGAGGTGAAAGAAATCTACTTTTTTGGAGCGGGTTGTTCTTCACCAGACAAACATGAAGTAGTCTCAAATGGCCTATCAGCCGTTTTTGGTAATGCTTTTATTTCAGTAGATCACGATCTTCTGGGTTCGGTATATGCTACCTGCGGAAATGCCGAAGGCTTAAATTGTATTTTAGGCACCGGATCGAATATTTGTTATTTCGATGGAAAGAAAATCCACGATGGCCACCATGGCTTAGGTTATGTACTTGGCGATGAAGGTTCTGGTACTTTCTTTGGGAAAAAAGTGCTTTTAAGCTATATGTACAATAAAATGCCATCCAACTTAGCGGCAGAATTTAAAAAATCTTTCCCAGCAGAAAAGGAGCAAATTATTACCAACGTATATCAAAAACCCTTCCCTAATATCTATTTGGCAGGTTTTAGCCGTTTCATGGCCAACCACAAAGACCATCCATTTATTCAGGATATTTTAAGAACTGGTTTTCAGGAATTTGTAGATACGAATGTTAAAGATTATCCAAAACATAAAAACGTTCCATGCCATTTTGTAGGCTCCATAGCTTATTATTACCAGGAAACATTAATTTCGGTGTTATTAGAAAATGGCATTGAGCCTGGGAAAATACTACAGAAGCCCATTGAAGAGTTATTTAATTTTATCTTAAATAAAGAAGGCATCGTACACCAAGCGAGTTAAAATCGAAGTCTAATTTTTAGCTCCTATAAACTTATTGTTAAAATATCCTTAAGATTGTAAACATAACAACATAAACTTTTGTTATATTTTTAACGGCATACAAATGCTAACACATATGAAGAGAATACTGGTAGTAGACGATGATATTGAGGTTTTAGAAACCATACAATTAATACTGGAAATCGGAGGATTTAAAGTTTCGGCACTAAATGATGGTGAAGAAATTTTTAATAGAATCGAAAAATTTAGTCCTGATTTAATCTTACTTGATATTTCTCTCGGGCATATCGATGGGCGTGTGCTCTGCGAGCAGTTAAAATCAATTGAAAGTACCTCTAAAATTCCAATTTTATTGATTTCTGGTTTATACGATCCAAAAGATTTTACAACCTTAAACTACGGTCAGGACGATTTCTTATCAAAACCATTCCAAATGGATGTATTGCTTAAAAAGATCACTAAAATTCTTTCACTGGAAGAAGATAAACCAAGTTTTCTTTTCAATTAAGTTAATCTAACCTTACAATATTTAGCCAAGAGGATTTAAAAATCTTCTTGGCTTTTTTATTTTTATAAAAATCGATCTTAAAACAACATCATATTACCAAGTGAAGCATGGTTAAAATCTTTGCTTGGTAAAATATTAGCGGTAGTCTGTGAGGACACAGACCACGGAATTGGAATAAAGCTATAGAATAGGCGCTATGAGTGGAAACCCCTCCTACTGGCACAGCCCGATCTGATCTAAACCCGATGGCACGAATGCCCGATCCTTCAATCGGCAGCAGGTACAGCGGGACTAACATTGATTGAAATACTGGCTTTGCTTTCCAAATCATTATTTAAACTGTGCAATAAAAACAACTAGTACTGTCACGTTGAGCTTGTCGAAACGCTCTGCTAAGGCTATTTAATCTACTCCTTCGACAGGCTCAGGATGACAATCTATATCATGAGATAGCCACACAGAATCATACACGAATCATGGAATAGGCACTATGAGTGGAAACCCCTCCGACTGGCACAGCACAACCTGATCTAAACCTGATGGCACGAATGCTCCCGATTAAGTACTGCTTTTTATTATGCTATAGTGTGCTTGCTTGTTTCACAGGTTTTCATCGGGGCAGCAGGTACAGCGGGACTAACACCAATTGAAATATTGGCTTTGCAATGACGACTCGCGCGGCTGTCATTTTGGCAAACAAATTCTTTTGGAACAACCCTTGTTATGCAGGATATAGATTAAACAATTTATTTACATATGAGCATACAAGAAAAAGGAAATATCTCCATACACACCGAGAATATTTTCCCGATAATTAAGAAGTTTTTATACTCTGATAACGAAATTTTTCTTCGTGAGTTGGTTTCTAACGCAGTAGATGCAGTCCAGAAAATTAAAAGACTAGGTTCATTAGGTCAGTTTAATGGCGAAGTTGGTCAACCATTGGTACAAGTTGCGGTTGATAAAGAGGCAAAAACCATTACCATTAGCGATAATGGTTTGGGTATGACTGCCGAAGAGATTAAAAAATACATTAACCAGGTTGCATTTTCTGGCGCAAGTGAGTTTGTAGAGAAATTTAAAGATGCTAAAGATGCCAATGAAATCATCGGTAAATTCGGTTTAGGTTTCTACTCGGCCTTTATGGTTGCAGATTTAGTTGAGATTCAAACTTTATCATATCAGGATGGCGCTGAACCCGCACGTTGGGTTTGCGATGGCAGTACAGAATTTGAAATTACTGAAGGTACTAAAACTACACGTGGTACCGATATTATCCTCCATGTAAACAAAGATTCGGAAGAGTTTTTAGAAGAAAGTAAACTGCAGGAAATTCTTGATAAATACGCTAAATTTTTACCGGTTCCAATTAAGTTTGGTACTAAAACAGAATCGGTTGAAGATGGCGTAGATGAAGAAGGTAAAGCGAAGTATAACGATGTTGAGGTTGATAACATTATCAACACCACCAACCCAATCTGGACAAAAGCTCCTGCAGATTTGTCAGACGAGGATTATTTAAGCTTTTACCGCGAATTATATCCATTTAGTGAAGAACCATTATTCTGGATCCACTTAAATGTTGATTATCCTTTTAATTTAACAGGCGTACTGTATTTCCCTAAATTGAAAAACGATTTCGAAATGCAGCGCAACAAAATTAAATTATACTCTCGCCAGGTATTTATTACCGATGAGGTTAAAGATATTGTTCCTGAGTTTTTGATGTTATTGCACGGTGTAATCGACTCTCCGGACATTCCGTTAAATGTATCGCGTAGTTTCTTACAAGCCGACAGCAACGTTAAAAAGATCAACAACTACATTACTAAAAAGGTTGCTGATAAATTAGGAGAGTTATTTGCTAAAGACCGTAAAGCTTACGAAGATAAATGGAAAGATATTGGTCTTTTTGTAAAATACGGAATGATCAGTGAAGAGAAGTTTTATGATAAAGCCAAAGATTTTGCTTTAGTTGGAAACACTAAAAATGAGCTTTTCACACTTCCTGAGTATAAGGAGAAGGTAACCGCATTACAGACCGATAAAAACGGCACAGTGGTTTATTTATATACCAATGATGCTGCTAAACAAGATGCATTTATCCAATCGGCCAATAAAAAAGATTACGATGTTTTAGTATTGGATTCGCCAATCGACAATCACTTTATTAATCAATTGGAGCAAAAGCTAGAGAAAACATCAATCAAACGTGTTGACTCGAGTGTTGCAGATAAGTTAATTGAGAAAGATGAGCAGAACGAGCATGTTTTAACCGAAGATCAGGTAAAAGAAGTTACTGCTATTTTTGAAAAAGCCATTACCAAACCAGGTATGCATGTAGAAATTGTGGCTTTACACCCTGAAGAGTTACCAGTTACCATTACCATGGATGAATTTATGCGCAGAATGAAAGATATGGCTGCAATGGGTGGCGGAATGGGCTTTTATGGCCAGATGCCAGACAACTATAAGGTTGCCATTAATGGAAACCATAAATTGGTAAGTAAAATTTTAAAAGCTGAAGGAGAAGAGCAGCGCAACCTGGCTAAACAAGCGGTAGATTTAGCACTTTTAGCACAGGGTATGTTAACGGGTGCAGAATTAACAGCTTTTGTAAGCAGAAGTGTAGAATTAATTTAATCAGGAAATCCTGTTATAATTTAAAGGGCGAAATCGATTAGATTTCGCCCTTTTGTTTTTAAGCTAAGCTCAAAAAAAAAGTCCCGATTAGATCGGGACTTTTAGGTAAGAATTTTCGGGAACTCTTAGATTAAAATTAATATTGTTTAGCTTGCTATTGGTGCCTGCTTTTGATCTACATTGAAGTAATCTTTATGGTCTTCGATCATTTTGGCAATTGTGGCCGCTTTAGTATCGGTTATTTTAAATTCGAACAATGGCTCTTGATTTTTCTTTGATCTCACCATTTTCTCTGTATAAAAGCGGTATACCAAACCATTGGTTAATAAACCATATTTAGCTTTTGTTTTACGGAAATATTTAGATAAGCGTGAATCATGGATATCTAAATTTTCAGCATGGTGTTTACATTCCACCAAAATTGTTGGTTCGCCATCTTTCATAATGGTGTAATCAACTTTTTTACTTTTTTTAACCCCGAAGTCTAGAACAGCTTCAGATTGAACCTCAGAAGGATCAAATCCTAAAATTTGGATAAAAGGCATAACTAACGCATTCCTAGTTAAATCCTCAGATTGAACTTGTGGAAGCATTTTCTTAATTCTTACGGCAAACTGCCCGATTTCGTCTTTCAATTCCATGATGTTATCTATTATAGGTAGTTAGTTTTTTAAATTGTATTGGTTAAATACCGAGTTTGCAGTGATAATAATTTGATCCAAACTTTGTTTATCAAAAAAATTTCTGTTCAACATATCGATCATATAAGTCAATTTATTGATATCATTAGCGCGCATGGTAAACTGAAAATTTTTCATGCCATCTTTTATCGCCTGCTGAACGTAGTTACGTACAACCAGAAAAGATTTTCTGAATGCGTATTCGCCATCTAATTGGCCCTTAACAAGGTTTTGTCCATCAAGATTGCTATATTCATTTTGCATTCTCTGGTACATATCTGCGTTGATTCCTTGTTTTTTTAGAATCCCCTTGTAGTAGATTTTATTAAGTAAATACTCGTATTCGTTGTGTTTCATGTGGAGGCTTGGTAGATGTAGGGGAATGTTTCTTTTGCTTTCGGTATTTTTGTTTTTTGGTTTTTAATAAATCTTTAACCCAGTATTGTATGGCCTGTTTTTAATTTTATTATCTACAGGCTACACAAGATTGGGCAGGCAGATGTTTTTCACAATTAGTCGTTTTCACTCCTAATTATTTTGTTTTTGGCAAACAGTATAAAGATTATAAAAAGAAGGGGTCCGGATAATTTTTTTACATCAACCACCCAGAATATTACACGAAACCTATGTTTTTTTTAGACGAAACCTGGAATAAGTTTTTTGGTGCATTTGTTAATTCAATTCATTTTTATTTAACTTGCATTCAAATCAAATAAAATAAACATATTTATACTCATGAATCTAAAATGCGTTGTTATAGACGACGAGCAACATGCAATTGAAGTATTAACTGACCACATTGGAGAAATGCCTGGTTTAACAGTTTTTAAAACTTTTACCAGCCCTGTCCAAGCACTTACTGAGATCAGTATTGAGGACGAAATTGATTTATTGTTTATGGATATTGATATGCCAGGAATCAATGGATTGGAACTGGCTAAAAATATCAGAGAAAAAGCAAAATATTTGATTTTCACTACTGCTCATCCTGATTATGCCCTGCAGGCATTTGATGTACAATCAGATCAGTACTTATTAAAACCTATTTCCTTTGCTAAATTTGCATTAGGTATTGATAGGATTTTAAAAAAGGAAGCAAATAATACCAAAGTTACTACGAAAGAAGCTGATCAGGTAGCGGCACTTTATATTAAAGGCGACCATAAATATGCTTTTTCTAACATCGCCATTGATGAAATACTTTACATCAAAGCACTACAGAATTATATACAGATTATTACTAAATCTGAAACCCACACTACCTACCTTACACTTAAGGAAATTGAAAAGGCTTTAGAAAACCACGCATTTATCCGTGTTAATAAATCGAACATTGTTGCTAAAGCGGCAATTAAAAAAGTAGATGGAAATATAATCCGTTTGGTAAATAACGAGATGATCCAAATTGGCGAAGGTTATAAAGAAGCTTTCTTCACCTATGTACAGAGCAGTTTGTTAAAATCTAATCGAAATCAATAAACTAAAGGTCTACAATCCAGCTAGTCATTACTACTGTGTGGCTTTGGTCACCTGTAGTGTTAGTAGTAAAGTTGTTTTGACCTTTAACATTTTTATAAACAAAAACAGTTTTTTTTGCAAGTTTAGTAGTGTGTTGTGCTTTCATGATATTATATATTTAATAATTATTTATTGTTGTTATTAATTTCTGTAAAGATGCAGCGTAAAATTAACCACAACTACTTTTTTACACAAAACCCCAATTTTAGGAGATAAAAACCCTATTTCAATAGATTTAAAGCGAAAAAATGACTTTTTCAACCCTCAAAATATTATATAAAAAATATAAACTTCATTTGCTTATCTGGAGTATTTACATCATATATGAAGTATTTATTTTAGGTTACACTTCTAAACAATTTAGACCGGCCGGTATCTATCTGCTTATATATATCACTAATATATCTGCTTTCTATTCTCATTCATTTTTGTTAAAAAAAGTGTTAAATAACAAGAATGAAGCCTTCAGGTTCTTAAAAATTTCGTTACTAATATTATTCATGTTAACAGCTTATGTTATTGTAAGTTATGTACTTGTAATGTTATTTGGAAAAATTGGGATAATAGAAAGTGAAAATTGGGACTTTATTGGTCGTAGTTTTATATTATCAGGTATATACAGGGCATTATTATTTATAGGTTTTGCTACTGGCTATGTTTACATTATCAAATCATTTCAGGATCAGAAGAAAGTAGAAGCATTAGAACGCCAAAACCTGGTTACCCAGATAGAGAAACAGGCATTAGAGAACGACCTTGTGCAATCGCAGAATAATTATCTGCGGAGTCAGATCAATCCACACTTTCTATTTAATACTTTAAACTTTATTTATAACGACGCCCGCAAAAAGGCACCTATGGCGGCAGATGCAATTATGAATCTGGCCGAAATGATGCGTTATGCCCTAAAACGTCCTGAAGCATCAGAAATGGTTCCGCTAAGTGAAGAAATTGAGCAAATTGAACACCTGATCAATCTGCATAAACTTCGAACGGCTAACACAATTAATCTGGAACTTGAGGTAACGGGCGATATGTTCGGGTTAAGATTTCCACCGCTTATCTTATTAACTTTGGTAGAAAACATATTTAAGCATGGAAATGTTTCACACTCTACTCAACAGGCCCTTATTAAAATTGCTTACCAAAATGACAACCTTAATATCAGTACTATAAACATGATTAATGATAATAAGGGCAAACAGACAGAAAGCCATCATGTAGGGATTGACAATATTAGCAAGCGCCTGAGTAATTTTTATGGCAATGATTATGTATTCAGGTATTACAAAGACCCGCTTAACCGATATATTACTGAAATAAATGTAGCTGTTGTTAACCCCTTGGCCAAGTTAAACCGTTAAGCTTTCATTGCATTTTGACGCTGGATATCTTTTAGCAGAAAATAATACATAACCATTTCATGTGTCCGCTGATCTTTGCTGAAAAGTCTATTTACGTGCATATGCATTAAATCAGTTAATAGCTTTAGTGCATTTTCGGGAGCACATTGTTTAAGAATTTTGATGAACGAATCTGAAAACTTATCGAACTCCTGCTCTTGCGCTGTTGTTAACGCCCTCCATTCAGTTTTACGAAACTCCTGGTAGTGATTGTTTAATTGTTTAAAATCGGCAGCATCTAATCGATGTTCCTCATTAAAGGTATCAGACATTATTCTCACGATTTTATTGATGGCCAACTTATCTATAATGTTAGATCCAATAATCTTTGAAATCAAAAGGCTACACAATTTATATTTGTTGAAATCATCAGTCTGAGTTTCTAAAAGCGATAATACAAATTCACTATCTACAGCAAAATGCTGCTCAACATCTTCGATCATGTTGCTGCCATAACGCTCTAACTCTCGTTTATAGGTCTTAATCTGTACATCAGATACCAAACCTGAATTTAAAAACAATTCCAGATTATCCATAAGTTTTGATGTTAACAGCTGCCCATCCCTTAGATTGTTTAGCTGAATCCTAAACCTGATGTGGTTTCCATTTTCATTGTAACGGATAAAAAACCACGATTTGACCTGATCAGTATGAGTGAATATGAAAGGCGCAATTACATCTGTCAAAATCTGATCACCGCGTTGCTGGTGGCAATAAATTTCGAAATACAGCCATTCTTTACCTGGCAGGAAAAATCGCGTTACTTCAGCATTTGCTGATGTTTTAGCCAAACCCCGATAAATCTGTTCGCCATGGCCTATACTTAAAACAAACTGGGCTAAATAAGGTTTAGCTGCTTCATCAACCACGATACTGTTTTGAGGCAGTAACATTTCTTCTATGTAAGTACTCCCATGTTTTTGCAGGTATTGCAGAAAAGCATTTATATCATCGTCATTTTGTAGTGCAAAGCATAATGTTTGATCGGATATACCTGCTTTAAAATATTCGCTAACACCTAAATTACTCAAGTATGACCTACAGTTGGCGACAGATAGCCACTTTTGATCGGCACCTAAAAGGGCTTCTTTTTTAATCCTCCATTTATTACTGCTTAAAACTATATTTTGATATTGTAACCTTGGATAATAATCCAAATCAGGGAAAATAGTATCAAGTGGAAAGGAAAGATTTGTTTGTATGCCTTGATGTTGCAAATCGCACAGTAACCTAAATACAGAAAGATCTGAGCGGATGTAATTGTACGCAGAAGCCATTCTTGGTACGAGCCGTTTATTTAAACGCTTAGAGCGAAGGATGATCTCTGTGCCCCGAATTGAAATCTGTATATCATTTAAGGCAAGTGGCGATGCTGAGGTATCAAAATTTAAGATTGATAATTGATGCCCATAAATCAGTTTTCGCCTGTTTACATTATCTACATTCGCCTCAACCATATAGGCCACATCAAAAAATAAAACCTCGGGGTTTGCTTGTTGTTCGGCGCCCGCAATGTCTTTAGCATATTGTGTTACATCATCGGCTGCCATTGTAAATCTTCCACTTAATGCATTTGATGTTGCTCCACCTATCTGTTCGATAAAAATCAAATCGTCGTGAACAGACATTACCATGCTAAATGAATTAGGTAAGGCTGCTAATTGCTGATTCGGTATCAAGGTAAGTTTGTTCAGATAAACAGTTTTACCTTTTTCGAAGTTTTGTTCCGTCAGGAAGGTTTTTAATGCCGTTTTAATATTTTCTGCCTCCGCTTTTTTCGGCGGCTTAGTATTGAAGCGTGTGATAAACTCGCTATTTTGACCAGCTTGCTCCAGCTCATCGTAGCCTACACCCATTTCTGGATCTAGTGCCAGTAATAATGGTACTTCCTGATCTTCAAATTTCTTTTTAAACCTGATCTGAAACTGGCTAAGGGCATCACGATCTTTTGCGGGCATCACACCATGGAGTATATTGATCAAACCTGGAATAGCCTGAAGCAAACGTTCATTAATACCACCCGATAAAGCAGTGCGCTGCGCGATAAGATATTTTGGCAACTCAGCCGTAGCAGTGAGCCCTACACGTTCAAAATAATCATCCCCTATAATATTGGGATCGTAGTTGGTAAAAACAAGCTGTAAATCGTGCATATCCTGCAGCAAAGCAAACAGGTTTTCGGTTTCAGCATCATTTAAATTTAATTGTTTTGCCAGATCGTTAAGCCTAATCGGTGTTAAGCAAGCAGCCAATATTTGCTTTACAAAATCGTCTTGATCTAACTCGGCAAGTTCAAAAATACCATCGGTACAAGCTATATACCGGATACTGTTGGGCGTTAAATAATAGCTGCTATTACTAAATATGAGGCAGTTCTTTCGCAGCACTTCTGCCAATGGCAATTGAATATTATTCTTATAAGGCCAATCAACCAATTCGCGTACCTTTTGGGTTTTTTCAACTACTATTCTGCTTTCCGATGATTTAATGGCATCGCTTAACAAGCTAAAACCGGCAAAGGTACCATATGGGGTCGACCGGAATTTCGCACGGTTAAAATATTTCCATATGGTAAAATAAACTTTAGGTGGAAGATCTTTTAGTTCGTTTGCCTTTACTTCTTTTATAGTTTCGTAAAATGTTGCAGAAGATATTGCAATTGCTGCTTTTAATTCCTCCCAACAATCTACCAGTTCAGATTGATATGAAAATTTAGGTGTTCTAAAAATTACGGTTGGTTGAATATTAAGCTTCATTGAATTTAAATGTGGGCGAAAATTACAAAGATTAATTTAGAAAGTTATCAATTGACAGTTTGCAGTTTGCAGTTCCATACGCACAATCCGTTAATAGTGCATTAAAAATTCAGGGGCACATAGGTCTAGGTTACAAATCCCCAGCCAATTTAATATAAATTAAAAAGCCATCTTCTTTTTAGGAAGATGGCTTACCGGGATGTTAATTGTGTTTTATTTTTTGGTTACTTTAAATTCTGTTCTTCTGTTTTTTGCTCTTCCTTCGGGATTATCTTTTTTCTTGCGTTTAACTACGATTTCGTTTGGTGCAATCGGCATTGATTCTCCATAACCTTTAGAAGTCATTCTAGCAGCGGCAATTCCTTTACTTTCTAAATAGTCTGTACAAGATTTTGCTCTTCTGTTCGATAGATCTAAGTTATACTCATCGGTTCCAATATTATCCGTATGAGAACCCAACTCGATTTCCATTTCAGGATTATCTTCCATAATTGGGATCAGGAAGTCTAACACTTTTTTAGAAGGCTCCGTAAGTTCGGCGCTGTTAAATTCGTAATAAACATTATCCAAAGCCATTGGGATACCTAATTTGAAAGGGCTTAAACAGTAATCTTTATAAATCAAGGTATCTGCTTTAGCCAATTCTTCGTAAGGATAGTTTTTAGTAATTGCGAAATAATTATCTTTCGCAAAAAGCAACTTGATTGGTCTTTTTGAATCTACTTTAAATCTGTATACACCATCAGTGCCTGTTGTAATTTTCTGAGCACCTTCTGCATTGGTAAGCGTTACATTTGCCCCTGCTAATGGCAATTTAGTTTTACAGTCAGTTAAAATACCTGCAATTGAGAAGTATTCTTTTTTCACTTCAAATACCTCTAAACAGCATGATGACTCGCGATCAGAACTGATATATCCTTTTGTTCCTTTATCATCTGTTGCAGTGAAGTAAAGATCATCTTTTGATGAGTTAAACGGATAACCAGCATTTTTTGGTTTGGTCCAATCTACAAGATCACCTTCTGACTCAAAGAAATCGAGACCACCAAAACCTATTCTACCATCGGTACTAAACAATAACTTTTTGGTTAATGGGTTGTAGTATGGTGCACGGTCATCATCTTCTGTATTAATGGTTGAGCCAAAGTTTACGGCCTGACCTAAAGATCCGTCTTCGCGAACGGTGCAATACCAAAGATCGTACTTACCATAACCGCCGCTTCTATCAGATGAGAAAAGCAGGAATTTACCATCGCTGGTTACAAATGGTTGAGTTGAATTAAAATCTTTACTGTTTACCTGTAAGCCAACCGGTTGTGGGTCTGCCCATTTATCACCAGTTTTTTTAGAAGAATAAATGGCATATTTTTCTTTATCCTTCCAGGCTGTAAAGTATACTGTATTTCCATCAGGAGTAAAAGTAGCAGCAGCAACTTCCATGTTTTTAGGAATACTGATATCGATTTTTCTTACTGCAATATCAGCCGAAGTTAATTCGCCCTTAGCTGTATAAATATTATTAAGGAACGGATTGCTTTTAGTTGATACCTGAACTTCTCCAGCACCTGTTTTAACGATGTCTTTTTTACTACCTACAGCAACCGGGCGGGATGAAGTAAAATACAACTCATTGTTGATTTTAACAGGAGCATAATTAGAGCCTAAACCATTTACATTGCCAGGTACTTTTTTAACTTGCACCATGCGCGGAAAACGCATTTCTTCGATCGCAAACTTACACGATTCGATTTCCTTTTGGGCGTCTTTAGCTAAAGCATCACCAGGATTTTTTTGGATGAACTGTTGAAAAGCATCGATAGCCAGGTTAAATTTTTTATTTGCCCTTAAGCTTTCTGCATAATAAAATAGCGCCTTTCTAAAACGTGTATTGGTAAAGTTGATCGCTATGGCATAATATTTTTCAGCCTCGTTAAATTCCCTATACAGCCTACTAGATTCTGCAAGGTTATAAATCGATCCTTCATAATCGTCTATCACTTTGTCATCAGTTGCTGATTTCCTTTCCATACCGTACGGTAAAATGGCCTGGGTACTATCTCCAGTAATTTTTAAGGCTTTTTTATAAAAAGTAGATGCTGCGTAGTAATCCTTATTTTCGAAATAAGTATCTGCAACCTTTTTATAATTCACCACATACTGTGCGTTTGCAAAACCGCCAAATGCCACTAACAAAAAGAGTAATATTTTTTTCATTTGATTAATTATAAACGTGGACAAAAGAAGTTTGGACCAATAAGACCGTTACGGCCAATTAAGGATATCGAAAGCTCTAAACCACCGTTACTGTTAGAAGCACGGTTGAAAGTAGAGGTATTAATATCGTAACTTAAGCCGAAAACCATATTCTTTAACTGTAGGCCAACAAAGGCAATTGCAGCATCTTTATTGCGGTAGTTACCACCAAACAAAATGTTTGCTGATGGATTAACATTAAGCTGAGCATAAGCACCTAAAGATACCTCGTTTGTATTCCCCTGATACATAAACAATGCATTGGGTACAATATCCAATAACTCTGAAGCCTTGATCCGCGCACCGCCATGTGCAGTAAAACGAACAGGGATACGTGAATTTGAACCAGAGAAACGATCCATAGGACGGGTTAAGTGTGCCGCACTTGCTCCTAAGAAAACGTTCACACTTTTGTTGGGGTTACCATCAAAATACATGATACCTGCATTTACATCAGGAACCAAAGAAGATTGAGATGAAAGTGTTTCGCCGCTCATCATACCACCATCATAACCTGAAATTGGATTAAACTGGTTACCAAACCTGGCCTGAGAGAAATCGAAACTGCGGTTAATTACACCAGCTTGTAATCCAAAGCTCACCATCTGTAAACCCTCGGCACCAAACCTTAAACGGTACGAACCTGATACCAGGGCAGACAGGTAGTTAAAATCTAACTCACCTGCCCTTTGGTTTAAAATGGTTGCACCAAATGCAAAGTTCTTTTTTGGCGCCATATCGAACGATGCACCGCCTGTTAAGAAAGAACTGTTTAATGCACTCCATTGTTGTTTAAAGTTTACAGTTGCACGGTAATCGCCGTCTATTACCCCGGTTAAGGCCGGGTTAAGATATAACGGGTTTGCATAATATTGTGAAAAATGCGGATCAGTTTGTGCAAAGGACTTAGCTGTACACAGCAGTAATCCTAGCACTGCAACATATATTTTTAAAGCCGATAGTATTTTCATGGTCTTTGATTTTATCTGTTTATTATTAATCCTCTTCTTATCTAATCAGCGTTACTGTACCTTTTCTTAATGATGTTGTTCCATTGGTGAACGTAATGTCAACCATGTACACATAAACTCCGATCGGTTGATTTACTCCTTTGAAAGTTCCATCCCATCCATTTGCTACATTATCTGATTGGAATATCAATTGACCCCATTGTGTGAAAATACTCATTTTGGCACTTGATATAGTATTACCATAGATTAAGAAGGTATCGTTCTTACCGTCGTTATTTGGTGTAAATGCATTTGGTATGTAAACCTGATCTCCAAATGGATTAGCTGCTTTACCAGTTACCGGAGTAGAATTAGCACTGGTTTGGCACTCAATCTGGCCTCTGGCGCGTACAATAATGGTTACACTTTGATCTGGTTTCAAGCCTGCTACTAAGTAAGTAGTTCCGGTTGATCCGCCTGTTGGGTTTACCCATGTTAAGCCATTATCTTGAGAAACTTCGTAAGCAGTAGCGCCAGCAACCGCAGCCCATGCAAAGGTTACACTGTTTGGTGTTGTGCTTTGCACCACTACTACTGGTTTTTCTAATACCGGCAGTACATTAACCGTAACGCCTGTTCTTGTTGGACTAGCACAACCACCCACAGCTATTGCCTCTACGTAGTAGATTGTGGTAGCAGTTAAGTTTGGTGTAGTAAAGGTTATACCTTCTGCCAGTACAGGGCCGCCAGAGCTTGCAGCATACCATCTGTAAACTAATCCTGCTAAAGCATTATTAACCGTTAATATGGTTGAGCTTCCTGCGCAAAGTGTTCCATTTGCTGCTGTTACCGATGCTGGTGCAACTGGTACTGGTAGCGCAATTACATTTACCGGAGTTCTAGATGATGAGATACAAGTTCCATTTGCACCTTCAACATAGTATGTGATGTTTGCATTAACCGCAGGAGTGGTAAAGTTTGCTCCTGTTCCAGCCAATGTTCCACCTACAGCTGTAGTGTACCAATTGTATGTTACACCTGTTTGAGGACTTGTTACCGTTAATACAGCTGGGCTTCCGGTACAAACATTAACCGATGTTGAAGCTACTGTTGGCACTGTTGGTTTTGCATTAACAGTAACCGTTACTTTAACACGGCCACCATTGTTGTTACAACCTCCTGTTCCGATTGCTAAAATATAGTAATCTGTTGTTGCAGCTAAGGCTGTTACATTGAATGTTGTGCCAGTGAATAACAAATTACCACCAACCGCTGCAGTGTACCATTCGTAAGTAACACCTGCCTGTGCATTCGTTACTGATAGGGTGGCTCCATCACCTGCACATATGCCTCCATTTGGAACAGATACTACTGGGTTGTTTGGTAATGCATTTACGGTAATGGCTACTGCCCTTGCTGTTGCTGCAGTATTTTCGCATTTATTATCGCCTTTAACCGTTACATAATAAGTTGTACTTGCAGTTAATACTGGTGTAGTAAACACTGGACCAGTAAATGCTACGGTATTTAAAGTCGCATCACTATACCAGGTAAATATTGGGTTGGTTACTGTTGTGCTTGTTGCGGCTAACGTTGCGGCTGTACTTGCACAAACTGAAGTTGATCCATTTACTGTGATATCTGTTGCCAATGCGTTTGGACTAACCGTAACAGTTACTGTTTTCGCATTTGCTGCTGTATTTTCACATCTATTGGCACCCTTAACAGTTACATAATAAGTTTTAGTAGTAGTTAATACCGGAGTGGTAAATATTGGGCCGGTAAAGGCAACACTTGTTAATGAAGCATCATTGTACCAGGTAAATACCGGACTGGTAACCGTTGCTGAACTTGCATTGATTACTGCTGTTCCAGATCCACATATTCTAGCTGGGGTTGATAATGTGATATCAGCAGCTGTTGCCCCCTGATTAACATTTACAGTTACCACTTTTGCAGTGATACCTGAGTTCTCACATTTGTTATCACCCTTAACCGTAACATAGTATTTAGTTGTTGCCGTTAATACAGGGGTAACGAATGATGTACCTACATAAGCTACTGAAGTTAACGCAGCATCGTTGTACCAGGTAAATGTTGGGTTGGTAACGGTTGTTGTACTTGCTACCAAGGTTGTACCAGAACCTGAGCAGATTGTTGCATCAGTAGCGGTTATATCGGCAGCGGTAGAAACCGGACTAACAGTTATGGTAATTACTCTGGCAGTACCAGGTGCATTCTCACATTTATTATCCCCTTTTACAGTTACATAATAAGTAGTGGTGCTGGTTAAAGCCGGCGTAGTATATGTTGCGCCAATGAAACTTACATTGGTTAATGCCGCATCACTATACCAGGTAAATACTGGATTGGTTACTGTTGGAGATGTTGCAGTTAATACGGCCGATGATCCTGCGCAAGCCACTGTGCTTCCGCTAAGAATAATATCGGTAGCAGTTGCCAAAGGATTAACGGTTATTGTTACCGCTTTGGCATCTGCAGCACTGTTTTCACATTTATTGGCACCTTTAACAGTTACATAATAAGTAGTAGTGGCAGTTAAACCAGTTACTGTGAAAGTTGGACCTGTAAATACAACACTTGTTAATGATGCATCACTATACCAGGTAAATACCGGTTGGGTAACCGTAGTACTCGAAGCCATTAACATTACAGTAGAACCTGAACAGATTTGAGCATTGCTTACCGCAATATCTGCAGAAGTTGCAAACTCTTTAACTGTTACGGTAACAACCTTAGCATTTGCAGCCAAATTCTCACATTTATTATCGCCTTTAACAGTTACATAGTAAGTGGTGGTTGCATTAAGCGCAGGTGTAGTAAAGCTGGCACCTACATGGGCCACTGTAGTTAAAGCTGCATTGCTGTACCAGGTAAATACTGGGTTAATTACTGTTGTTGTTGAAGCAGACAGTGCCGCTGTAGATCCTTTACAGATTGATGCAATTCCGTTAATGGCAATGTCTGAATCAGTAGCCGCAGGATTAACCGTAATGGTAATCGATTTTGCAGTAGCTGATGTATTCTCACATTTATTATCGCCTTTAACCGTTACATAATATGTAGTGGTTGCATTAAGTGCAGGAGTAATAAAGTTAGCTCCTGTAAACGCTACAGTAGTTAAAGCCGCATCACTGTACCAGGTAAATACCGGATTGGTTACGGTTGTACTTGTTGCATTTAAAGTAACTGAAGAGCTTCCGCAAATGGTACTTGTTCCAGCTAAGTTAATATCTGCAGCCGTAGCAACAGGATTTACCGTTACCGTAACCTCTTTTGCATTACCTGCTGTGTTTGCACATTTATTTGTTCCGCTAACGGTAACATAGTATTTGGTAGTTACGGTAATGGCTGGTGTATTAAATACTGCACCTACAAAAGCAACCTGTGTTAAAGCAGCATCAGTGTACCAAGTAAATACCGGACTGGTTACTGTTGTACTGGCTGCAGTAAGCACCGCTGTACCAGAAGCACATAATGATGTTGTTCCGGTTACTGTTAAATCGGCAGCAACTGCTGATGGATTAACAGTGATAGACACCTTAGTACGTGTTGAGTTTGAACAACCTGCTCCACTTACGGCTTCCACGTAGTAATCATGTAATCCTACTGCAAGCGATGCAGGCGTGGTAAAGCTACTGTTGTTGGTTACAAGCATGTTTCCGCCTGTAGCAGCATCGTACCAGTTATAAGTAATACCTGCAACAGCCTGTACACTTAAGGTAGCAGGTGAGCCAATACAGGTTGTAGCCGGGTTGGTAGTTGATGGGATCGGTGTTACTGCCGGAGGTAAAATAGTTACAGTTACTTTGGTTCCTACAGTCTCACAACCGTTAGCCGTAGCTGTTACCAAATAAATGTAAGTTCCAGCAGTTAAAGTTGGATCTGTTGTGAAAGTTGCTCCATCTTTTCCTGCCTGATAAGCTGTGCCTAAGTACCACTTGTACACTACACCTGCTTGAGGGTTCTGAACACCTAAGGTTGCAGATGATCCTTGACAAGCGCTTGCTGTAGCTGTGGTAACTGTTGGCGTAGTGATTACCCTTTGAGCATAATCTAAATTAACAGATGTTAATGCCCCTAAAAGGCCTGAACTTAATCTTAACTCTGTTCCATCAAATTTACTGGTTGGTACGAAAGTTAATATGGCTGATGTTCCGCCGGTTAATAGTTTTAAGCTGATTAATGGGTTAGATATAGAAACCGCATCGTTATTGCTGGTTGTACCTTGGAAAGTGGTTACCGTTAAGTTGTTTAACACCCCTACCGAAAGTAATGCACCCGGAGTGGTAATTTTCACTCTTAACGTATCGCCTACGTTTGATAATCCTGTAAAGCCAACATGGTGATAAACAGATGCGCCAAGTAATCCCACTGGGATAACCAAACTAGATCCTGTATTGATATCATTATCAACCGCAAAAGTAGGGTTGAAAACTCCAGCCAATAATGCCACTCCTGTTACACCACTTGCAACTGTTGTTGTAGCTGCTCCACAAGGTGTGGTTACAGGTGTACCGTTAGGAATTACAGTAACGGTTACAGTTGCCCTGCTTGTTGCAGTACAGCCGCCAGGAATAGTAGCTTCTACATAATATGTAGTGGTTGCACTTAATTGCGGTGTTACATAAGTTTCGCCAGTAAATACTGGAACTACACCATTTGCAGTAGTGTACCAGTTAATAGTTGCACCTGCTGTACTCGAAGTTGCTTTTAATACGGCAACCGAACCTTCGCTGATGGTAATTGATGGTGGCGTAATTACCGGAACATCAATGGTTCCTAATATAATTTTGCCCTCTGTTCTGGTTGATGAAGCACCACAGCCATTAACTGCTGCTACAAAATAACTCGTATTTGCAGTAATTAAAGGTGTTGTAAAGTTATCGCCTGTAAATACTAAGTTTCCACCTGTTGCAGCATCGTACCAGTTATAGGTTGTGCCTGCAATTGGGTTTTTAACCTGGAAAGTAACTGATGTATTCGGACAGGTATTTACAGATGCTGAAAGTAGATCTGGTGTTACCGGTGCAGGGTTTGTAGTTACATTAACTACTGTTTTATAGCTTACACAACCAGTTGCAGAAACTGCTGCAACGTAGAATTTAGTATCGCCTGTTAAAACTGGGGTAGTAAATATGATACCGTCTTTACCGGTTAAGTATGTACCTGTAGCATCGTACCATCTGTAGGTTAAACTTGCTGATGGGTTGCTTACTTCAAGCTGTGCAGTTTGGCCAACACAAGCAGTAACATTCGCTGATGTTACGGTAGGCGCAACCAAAACGCGTTGTGCGTAATTTAAATTGATTGATGTTAAAGCACCTAATAAACCTGAGTTTAATCTAACCTCTACTCCGTCGAAAACATTCGTTGGGACAAAAGTGATTAAGGCCTGGGTATTACCGCTTAACAACTGAACATTGATTAAGTTATCATTTAACAATCTAGAATCACCATTGCTATTGGTTCCAACATAAGTAGTAACGGAAGCGTTTCCTAATAACGAAAGTGATAATAGTTTTCCTGGAGATGATACTAAAACGCGTACCGTATCACCCACTTTAGATAATGATCCAAAACCAACTCTTTGATAAACTGAAGCACCAAGCGCTCCTACTGGCATTACCAATGAAGATGCGGTTTGAGTATCGTTATCAATAGCCAATGCCGGGTTAAATACACCGGATAATAAAGCTACGCCGTTAACACCGTTAACTTGTGTTGTTGCCGCCTCGCAAGGAACTGGATTTGGAGATCCATTACCATCAACTGTAATGGTAACCTGAACGCGGCTTGCTGATGTACAACCATTTGTAGAAACCGATTCCACGTAATAAGTTGTAGTGGCTAATAGCGGTGGTGTAACATAAGTTGCGCCTACATAAACTGGTGTGGTTGAAGTGTTTGAAGTGTACCAGTTGAAAGTATTGGTTGCATCTGCCGAACTAGCTGTTAAAATTGCAGTCTGACCTGCGCTAACTGTTGATGAACTTGCAGTTACGACTGGTAAAGCCGGACGAGGATTTACTGATACTGCTGCTGCAGCTCGGTTAGTGCTTGTACAGTTTCCTTGAGATGCTTCTACATAATAAGTAGTTGCCGCTGTTAATGCCGGTGTTGGGAATACCGCGCCAGTGAATACTAAGTTTCCACCTGCCGCGGCATCGTACCATTTATAAGTTACAGCAGCATCCGGATTGGCAACCGATAAAGTTGCTGATGATCCTTCACACACATTAGCTATTGTTGCCAATACTGGTGTTGGTAATGCAGGTGTAACCGTTACAGTTACCGGAACTCTTGCTGTGTTCGGACAACCACCTTTGCTTACCTGAATATAATAAGTAGTGGTAGCAGTTAAAACTGGTGTAGTAAATGTTTCGCCAGTGGCCAATTGTGTACCACCAGTTGCTGCATCGTACCAGGCCAATGTTGTACCACCGTTTGCAGTTGCAGTTAATGTTGCTGTACTTCCGGCACAAATGGTTTGTGCACCCGCTGTTACCGTTGGGTTAGGATAAATTACCGTTGCACCATAAACATCTAAACTGGTTAAAGCTGTAACTAATGCGCCGAAGCTAACCTGTACCCTATCGTAAGCACCACCTGCTAATATAGTTGCAGCGAAGCGGTTACCTGATAACAACTGGAGATTTAATAGTCCGCCGTTTAATTGTACTGTTTTTACAACTGTAGTACCATTTAATACGGTAACAGTTACATTGTTTAATAAACCAACATCAGCTAAACCGGTTGGTAATGCTAAGTCTAAACGAAGACTATCTGTAGCTGTTCCAACGTTAGGGAAAATTAATTGTTGGTAACCTGAGCCACCTACACCTACTGCAAGAGATATTCTGGTAAAGTTAGAAGGATCTGCATCAGTAGAATTTCCTGCGCCAGTTATACCACACAATAAACAAATTCCGTTTATACCAGAGTTTTGTGAGTTGGCAGCGTTACATGCAGTACCACCACCGTTATTTAATACGGTAACAGTTACCGGAACGCGGGTTGCACTTTTACAACCACTGGCATTTGTAGTTTCTACATAATAAGTTGTAGTTGCCGATAATACCGGAGTAACAAATGAAGTACCTGTTCCTACCTGTGTTCCACCTGTTGCAGCATCGTACCATTGAATGGTATTGCCTGCATCAGCCGTTGCTAACAATGTAGTAGACTGGCCAGCATTAATTACCTGGTTATTCGTAGTTACGGTTGCAGCAGTTGCTGGTGGGTTAACTGAAACATTAACCGCAGTTCTCGAACTTACTGCAGTTCCAGATACCGCCTCTACATAAAAAACTGTTGGAGCGGTTACTGCTGGTGTTACAAAAACACCTGTATTATTAGTAACCAATGGTGTACTTCCGGTAGAGGCATACCAGTTATAGGTTACGCCAGCCTGCAAATTGCTTACGCTTAATGTAGCTGGGCTTCCAGAACAAACAGTTGCTGCAGCAACCACTGGCGCATTAACCGTTACGGTTAAGCTATAAGCTGTTGTTGCTTTGTTTCCGTTTGCATCTGTTGCGGTTAAAGAAATCGTAAAGGTTCCTCCTAAAGTAGGTGTTCCTGTAATTTCTCTTGTTGCAGTATTAAAACTTAATCCCGGAGGAAGGTTTGTTGCTAAATAAGTATACGGAGCTGTTCCACCTGTTACTGCTGGTAAGGTTTGTGTTGGGTAAGGTGTGCCTACAATGCCGTTTGGTAAAGTTGCACCTGGTAATGATAATACCCCTATTACTTTAAGTGCATAAGTATTGCTTGCGGTTCTGCCTTCACTATCTGTAGCAGTTACACCGATCGAATAATTTCCAGCCTGTGTAGGTGTTCCCGAAACTTCTCTTGTTGCTGGATTAAAAGTTAATCCGGCCGGAAGATTAGTTGCAACATACGTATATGGACCAACACCACCAGTTGCCGAAGGCAAGGTTTGTGTGGCATAAACTGTTCCCTCAGTTCCATCAGGCAAAGTTGCTGCTGGTAACAATAAAGGGTCAACCACTACGATTGTATAGTTATTGGTTGCTGTTTTTCCATCAGCATCGGTTACCGTTACCGGTACTGTGAAAGTTCCGGATTGTGTAGGTGTTCCTGAAATTGCTCTTGTAGCCGGATCAAAAGTTAATCCCGGAGGAAGACCAGTTGCCGCATAAGTATAAGGTGTTGATCCGCCTGTTGCAGATGGAATAGTTTGTGTTGGATAAGCTGTTCCTGTTGTTCCGTTAGCTAAAGTCGCTGCCGGTAAAACCAATGGATCAGTTACTTTAATTGTATAGTTAGCAGTAATGGTATTGCCATTAGCATCTGTTACTGTAACAGGAATGGTAAAGGTTCCAATTTGAGTTGGTGTACCTGTAATTTCTCTTGTTGCCGGATTAAAGGTTAATCCCGGAGGAACACCTGTTGCCGAATAAGTATATGGTCCGGTTCCACCTGTTGCGGCTGGAATTCCGTTTGTAGTATAGGTTGTACTTGTTACACCGTTAGGCAATGCTCCCGGAGCCAAAGCCAATGCTGGTGTTACGGTTAAAGTAAAGGTTGAAGTTGTGCTACAACCTTTAGTATCAGTTGCTACAACATCGAATGTTGGGTTACCTGCTGCTGTTGGCGTTCCACTTACCACACCACTTGGCGATAAAGTTAAACCAGCAGGCAAAGTACTACCTGCAGCTAAAGTATAAGTATAACCAGGTGTACCGCCGGTAGCAACCGGAAGTTGTTTACTGTAAGGAGATGCAATTGTTGCATTGGTTAAAGTTGTGCCTGCAAATACAATTGCTGGGTTAACGGTAATAACCACCGGAACTCTTGTTGCATTTGAACAGGTTCCTTTGCTTACCTGAACATAATAAGTAGTTGTTGCAATTAAGGCCGGAGTTGTAAAGTTTGCACCCGTGCCTACTTGGTTTCCACCTGTTGGTGCATCGAACCAGGCTAAAGTAGTACCGCCATTTGCAGTTGCACTTAATGTTGCAGTGCTACCTGAACAGATAGATTGCGCACCAGCAATAAATGTTGGGTTAGGGTAAACTACGGTTGCACCATAAATATCTAAGCTGGTTAAAGCCGAAACTAATGCGCCAAAACTTACCTGTACCCTATCGTATACGCCACCTGCTAAAACAGTTGCAGCAAAGCGGTTACCCGATAAAAGTTGAAGGTTTAATAATCCACCGTTTAATTGTACTGTTCTTACAACCGTAGTACCATTTAATATGGTAACGGTTACATTGTTTAAAAGGCCAACATCAGCTAAACCAGTTGGTAAAGCTAAATCTAAACGGATGCTATCAGTAGCAACACCTGTTGATGGGAAAATTAATTGTTGGTAGCCTGTTGCTGCAACACCTACAGCAAGAGAAATCCTGGTGAAGTTGTTGGCATCGGCATCTGTTGAGTTACCTGCGCCATTTACAGCACATAATAAACAGATACCATTAATACCTGTATTCTGACTATTTGCTGCATTACAAGCTGTTGCACCACCGCCGTTAATTACGGTTACAGTTACTGGAACGCGACTTGCACTTTTACAGCCATTGCTACTTGTGGTTTCGATGTAATAAATTTTGGTTGCAGTTAAAGCTGGGGTAGTGAACGAAGTCCCGGTTCCAACCTGTGTTCCTGCCGAAGGTGCGTCAAACCAGGCGATGGTATTTCCAGCATCAGCGGTTGCGGTTAATGTTGTGGTTTGGCCAGAGTTGATTACCTGGTTATTGGTGGTCACCGTAGCCAAAGTTGCAGGCGGGTTAACCGAAACCGAAACCGATGTTCTCGAACTGATTGCTGTTCCAGAAACGGCCTCAACATAAAACACCGTTGCCGAATTTACAACAGGTGTTACAAAAGTGCCGTTGTTACCGGTTACCAGTGGTGTACTTCCAGTAGAAGCATACCAATTATAAGTTACACCTGGCTGAAGGTTGCTAACGGTTAAAGTTGCAGTACTTCCGGTACATACAGTCGCAGAAGCGACAACCGGCGCATTTACTGTTACGGTTATTGCGTAGCTGGTAGTTGCTTTATTATTGTTAGCATCTGTAGCGGTTAAAGAAACATTATAGGTACCACCTTGTGTTGGCGTTCCGGTAATTTCTCTTGTAGTTGGGTTGAACGATAATCCCGGAGGAAGGTTTGTAGCTACATAAGTATATGGCGAAGTACCACCAGTTACCGCAGGTAACGTTTGTGGTAAGTATGAAGTACCAACAATTCCGTTCGGTAAAGTTTTTGTAGGTAAGTTTAATGTTCCAATTACTTTAATTGGATAAGTGTTGCTTGCTGTTTTACCTTGACTATCGGTAACCGTAACATTTATTGCATAATTACCTGCCTGAGTTGGTGTACCGGTAACTTCTCTTGTTGTTGGATTAAATGTTAATCCTGCAGGAAGATCAGTGGCTACATAAGTATATGGTCCAACGCCGCCTATTGCAGCCGGCAGAACTTGTGTAGCATAAGCCACACCCTCTGTTCCATCTGGTAGGGTTGCCGCTGGCAATGTCAATGGACTATTTACAGTAATGCTATAATTTGTAGTTGCCGTTTTTCCATCAGCATCAGTTACCGTAACTGGTACAGTATAAGTTCCTGGTGTTGTTGGTGTACCGGTAATGGCTCTAGTTGATGGATTAAAAGTTAAACCAGGAGGAAGACCTGTTGCCGAATACGTGTAAGGTGTTGTTCCACCAGTTGCACTTGGAATAATCTGCGTAGTATAAGCTGTACCAGTTGTGCCGTCAGCTAAGGTGGCTGTAGGTAACAACAATGGATCAGTAATTTTTACAGTATAATTTGAAGTAATGGTATTACCATTCGCATCAACAACTGTAACTGGTATCGTATATATTCCAGGTTGAGTTGGTGTTCCGGTAATTTCTCTTGTTGCTGGATTAAAAGTTAAACCTGGAGGTACACCGGTTGCAGTATAGGTATATGGCCCTGTTCCACCGGTTGCAGCTGGAATAGTCTGCGTTGGATAAACCGTTCCTGTTAAACCATCAGGCAATGCGCCTGGAGTAAGTACCAATGAAGCTGTTACTGTTAAATTATAAGTTGCAGTTGCTTTACAGCCTTTGCTGTCAGTTGCAACAACTGAAAAAGTGTAAGCATTGGCTACGGTTGGTGTTCCGGTAATTGCACCAGTTGATGATAAAGTTAAACCAGCTGGCAATGTACTTCCTGCTGCTAAAGCATAAGTATAACCTGCTGTACCGCCAGTAGCTGCATCTAATTGTTTAGCATAAGCAAAGCCTGGTGTTGCGTTAGTTAATGTTGATCCGTTAAAAATAATTTGTGGGTTTACTGTAATTACAACAGGAATCCTTGTCGATTCAGCAGTACAACCTAATCTTCTGGCAGCAACATAATAAGTTTTAGTAGCGGTTAATGGAGGTGTAGTAAAAGTACCATTAAAAGCAACGGTGCCTGCTGGTAGTCCACCTTCTATAGCCTCATACCATAGCAATTCGTTGGTATTTGGCGTAGTCGCATTTAAAGCCACTGTACTATTATAACATGCCGCAATTGCAGTGCTTGCTGGTGTTGGCCTGCCCGCAGAGCGGATCACACCATAAACATTAAGCGTTTGTGTAAGGTTTAAAGTAACTACCGAACCTAGTGTTACCTTCACCCTGTCGTATACTACATTTGCGCCTGGAGAAAAAGGAATCGATACCGGCTGTCCACTATTTAATAGACCTAATAAATCTAAATTTAACGTAGTCGGAACTGATCCGGTGTATACCTGGGTACCACCATTATATGCGGTTATCGAAATGTTCTGTAAAACTCCTGCTGTTAGCAACGCAGAGGTAGTACCAAATCTCAGGTTAATATCGTCACCTGGATTTGATGGTGTTGCAAAATAAAAATTTTGGCTAATGGATGAACCGACGCCAAGTATACCTAAACTAAGTTGAGAAAAATTATTTGGATCCGAATCAATAGCCCTTTCGCTATTGGTTACCCCCGAACTACCCAATTGCAAGGCATCAAGTGTAATACCAGTGCCTTCATACCCTGTAGTAAATGCCTGTGCACAAGGATCATTACCTGAAGTATAAAATGAATAATAAACCTTTGTACTGTTACTAGCTCCAAGCAAAAGTGCATTGGTTACATCTTTTATAAACACCCTATTGTAAGTCTGTGTAGGGGTTATTGCAATGTAAAAATAACCATTTGCATCTTTTACTAAGCGTAAATTATCTGAAGAAAATCCGTCTACACTATTACCACCCGTTGGCGGTACGGCTGTAGTTCCGTTTCTGGCGCCTACCTGGAACGAATGGTTTCCAAGAATAACTGTCCCACCTACATTAGCCAATAAAGTACCTAAACTACCGCCGAGTAATCTGTTCAGGATATCGCCGTCAAAATCTATTCTGATATAGGATGTAACTCCTGCAGCAACTGGTGCCGGATAACTTAGCTCCAGTTCTCCACTGAATGCGCCTATACCTAGTAGCGCTCCACCGTACGAATTAACTGTAGCAAAATCATTGTTGTTTAATGTTGCATTTGTTGCATTATCAACATGATCCGATTTGGTGGCAGTATTTGCAAAAATTTTAGTTTGCGCATACGATTTAGTGGAGAAGAGCGTTAATAGAATGATGATTGCAATTAAGGTATTGCTAATTATCCCTATGCGGGACGAGTAAGTATGAGTTTTCATCATGTCAGGCGTTATTTTAGAGACTTACTATGTACTAATGCTTGTTTGGTAAATGCTTTTTGGTGCATTATATAATTATGACAAATCTAAATCTAGAATAGCATCCTATCCTATCCATTGCTATTCATTTTTATGCAACCCATTTCATTCATTTTATTCATACAGGGCATTCTTAGAGAATAGATTTCTTCAATTGTGAAATTATGATGACATTAGCGCTAGTCATCCCATCTGTTAATTAATGAATGCTAACGATCTCCTTATCGAACTCAGGAAGTTTGTCCTTATAAAATCTGGTTTGAGAAATATCGACCCAGCTCATTGTAAGATTATTTCCGAGTATGTATTTCAAGAAACTAAAAACTACGTAAGTGAAACAACCATCAAACGATTTTTTGGCTTTGCGAACACCTTACATAAATTCTCTTTATTTACTTTAAATAGCTTATCACAATATATAGGTTATAACGATTGGGACTCATTTTGTAAAGACAAGGAAAACCAAACTACCTCCGTTCAAAGTATCTGGCAAGATTTAAAGCTAAAAGCACATGCTGTTACAGAGATATCGTTAATTGCAAATAAAAATAACTCGGGCATTCCTTTTAGTGCTACCGCCAACAGAAGTTTTTTTTACCCTGATTTTGATTATTTCTTAAAAAACAACTACCAGTTTACAACCATAAGTGCTCAACCTGGCCAGGGAAAATCGATACTGCTTGCACACATGATAGAGTATTTTTTCCTGTCAGAAAATGCACTCTACAAAAACGACATCGTTTTATTGGTTAACTCTACCAGTATTAATACCATTATTCAAACTGGAAATACTTTAAAAGACTGGTTTTTAAAAGAATTTAAATTTGGGAGCCTTTCCGAGTTAATCAGTTTTTTTAAAAAAAATCCCGAAAAGAGAGAAGGCCGTTTCATTATTATTGTTGATGGTATTGATGAACATTTAGCAAGAGGTAATTATTTTAAAACGTTTATCGACTTTTTATACAGTATTGAAGAAAACAACTTTGTTAAGCTCGCATTTGGTCTGCGAACGAATAGTTGGATTAATCTTCAACCCGCTATTTACGGTTCTGCATCTTTAACTAAAGCCTGGTATACGGGCTTGTTTTATGATGAGGAAACCCTAAGTAATGTACCATCGTTAAATGTTGATGAGGTACTCTACACCTTAAGCAATATAGAAAACAAAATTATCAACCGGGCAGATGTAAGCCTGCCCCTATTAACTCAGTTTAAAACACCATTCTGGTTACAGGTTTATTTTAAGCTCAAAGATGAGAACCACCATCTTGAGCTGAGTAATCCTTTATTACGTTATGAATTAATTAGTTATTTCTTAGAGAAACGCGTATTTCTGGCAAAAAAAAGCACTGAAAAAGTATTTCTCCTTAAAAAAATAAGCGATAGCATTTCAGAAGGAAATAAGAAATTAAGGGTTTCTAAAGAAAAAATCCTGAGTTATATCAATTGTTATCCCGATGCATACGAAGAACTTTTGCATGCCGGGATCATCATCGAAGAAAAAAGATTAAGTACTGCCATCCCTACAGAAATTGTCCGCTTTTTAAACGACGATATTTATACCTATTTCCTATTTATACAGATCACTGATAAGTTTGAATACAGGCCTTGTAAATCATTTTTCGAGCATATATTAAACAGTTTCCCTGGCCAAACCTCGCTGAGAGACTATATACTTAACTGGGCAATTAGGTTCTGTATTACCAGAAATGAAATTGCAGCCTTAAAAAACATTTTCAGGCTGCAATTTACCAACATTGAAAAAAACAGTGCTTTCGATTTTATCTGTTATGTGTCTAAATACGAACTTGGCAAACCCAATTCTAATTTCAATAAGTTAAGCATTGGCGTCGATTTTATCGACATTATGGCTACAGGGCGAACCATGAGCAACCTGTATAAAGAAACCATCAAAACCATTTCAGAGAATGTACTCAATGAAGACATTCAGATTATCCTGCACGTAATAGAATGCAACGTTAATCTAATTGATGTGGACAAAGTGGCTTTAGCCAATACCATGCAGCTGCTAAAGCGGAACTACAAAAGATTAAATGAATTGTTCCCAATTAATCCTTATGATTTAATTCTTTATTTCTACAATAACCTGGTTAATAAACCTAACGAGAGTAAAACCCTGGAAGATAAAATAATAAAACTTTGCCAGGAGATAGATCAGAGTAAACCACAGAAAAACGAAGAAATCACTTCTACCGAAATACTCTCTTACCGCTTGGTATTAATTACCTTATTTTCTCAAAAAAGCTATGCAGAATGCCACCGCTTTATTATGGCTATTTTGACTAAGTACCCCAATATTTTTTATGTAAGACATTCCGTTTTCTCTTCTTTTTTACTGCTTCACTTAGGTCAAACCTATATCAAGCTCAACTATTTTAAAAAAGCGCAGCGCATTATGCAATTTGTTGATAAAATCATCAGCAGCGATTACACCTATTATACCAATTTTATTTTGGCCAGCTTCAGTGTGTTTAAAGCCAACTTTTATAATGCAACACATAATTACGAACAAGCGCTTATAGAAACTAATATCGGCTTGGGTATTACGGGAAAGAATGATTTTAAGATGTTCGAGATTGCCCTGTTATTAAGTAAGATCGATACCCTAAAACATACCGAAGAATCAGAAGAAGTATCAAACGTAATTAAAGAACTGTTAAACTTTTTAACGGTACATAAAATCTCCATGCCCGATTATTCTAACCTAAGCAGTTACGAGTTCGAGCATACCTTTAAAATTTTAAAATCGTACCGCAGGCATCAAAACCTATAAAAAGCCCTGCAATTATCGCAATGCTTTTTCCAAACACATGCATCCAAAGCCTACAATCCCTTTTTTATGGAGCGCAGGGCCTGTATAAAAGATCTAGTTTCTTCCCGTTTTACGCTTTTACACTTCGCTTCCTCGTTCCTCGTTGCGGCAGGGTAACGCTTCAACAGGGGCTAAATGGCAAAAACAGTTTTTCATTTTCGCGGTTGCAGGATGCACAAACTTTGTTCTTAAACCCGATTGCAGCGAACACGGAGTGCAACGGAGTAAAGCGCAAAGCGGGACTAAAGGCTGCCAAGAACCACAAGCCATCCATTTCCTAATTCTAAAATACTTTTTCCTAATAGAGCGCAATGCCACTGCAAATCAGTAAATGCTTTCCCGTTTTATGCTTATACGCTTCGCTTCCTCGTTCCTCGTTGCTGCAGGGTAACGCTTCAACCGGGGCTAAATGGCAAAACAGTTTTTCATTTTTAGGGTTGCAGGGTGCACAAACTTTGTTCTTAAACCCGATTGTTGCGAACATACCGATTCTTCATCGGTATAAAGCATAAAGCGGGACTGAAGGCTGCCAAGAACTGCTGCACCTTCATTTTCTAACCATAAAGAAATTATCCTTAAAATGTCTTGAATTTCGGTTGCTGTTTCACCACCGATAGCGTAAAATATTTATTTAATCAGGTTATAAAGTTCATCCAGTTTAGGCGAAAGTACAATCTCTATCCTTCTGTTTTTGCTTCTTCCATCTGCATTTGCGTTGGTACCCAACGGTTGGAATTCGCCCTTACCTGTAGCCGTCATCCTTACACTTTCTACCTTCTCATTCTCTGTTAAATAACGTACTACAGAAGTAGCCCTTAACACACTTAAATCCCAGTTATCTTTAATCTGGCCCAGGTTATTTATTTTCTGGTTATCGGTATGACCTTCAACAGCAATGTTTATCTCTGGTTGTTGCTTTAATACATTGGCCAATTGAGTAAGGGCCTGTTTTCCTTTTTCATCGATAATAATACTTCCCGAAGGGAACAATAGTTTATCCGTTAGCGAAACATAAACTTTACCATTTTTAATCTCTACGGTTAAACCGCTTTTGGTAAAACCCAATAAAGCCTGTTGAAGTTTTTCTTTCAGCGCATTGGTTGCCTCATCACGTTTACGCAAAACTTCTTCTACTTCTTTTAAACGTTTTTCGCGGGCAGCTAAGTCTCCAGATAGTTTGGTAATTTCTGATGACGAATTATTTTTAAGCTTTTTATAGCTTGCATCCATTTCATTGTAATTGTTCTGCAGATCGCGAAGTTCTTCAGCCATTAAGGTAGTATCCTTTTTAAGCTTGCCTACTTCTTTTTCTAAATTTTCGATTTTAATTAAGCCTTCGTTAAAAGCAGTATATAGCGAATCTTTAGTGCCCAATAAGGCTTTGTACTTTTTAGGCGAAAGAACAACGCAAGAGCTAATTGAAGAGATAAACAAGAGTAACGCAAATGCAAAAAAGGTATTTTTCATATTTTATTTTCAAGATTTGAGTATCAAGTATCAAGACCTTTTATAGTTTGAACATTGATTATCGGTTATTGATTATTTTGGGTGTTGGTCATTGAAAATTAACAGTTGGTTATTGCTCAATGGCATTCCGTAAAAATGCAACTAATGGTTGTACTGTTTTAAAAGAACTTATCAACTTATTAACGAGGTTTGGTTTTAAAAATTCTTCATCTTCGATTTTTGTAGTAGCCTCGAAGCTTTTCAATTTTAAAAATTCGATATTTGGATCTGCAGGATCATAACCCTTAGGTGCATTTTTAAGTGCATTATCAAAACCCAGTTTAAAGTTTTTCTTAAAGGCTGCGTTGTTAATAATTTCTTTAAAATCGCCTATATTATAATCAATCTCTTGCCTGATCAATTTTAAATGTGGTGCATCTGGCATCCAGTATCCACCGGCAATAAAACTTTTCCCTGGCTGAATATGCAGATAATAACCGGGTTCGTTTCCTCCTTTTTTGGTAGAGAACCATATGCCGAAGTTATTTTTATAAGGATCTTTATTCTTGCTGAAGCGCACATCACGATAAATGCGTAAAAGGCACTTTTTTGGATCCATCTCTGCCGAAAGTGTCGGGTCTACTTTGGCCAGCTCCGGGATGATATTGGCTACAAGTCCGAGTACATCGGCCTTTGCATTTTCATAAACTTCTTTGTTGGCGGCAAACCATTCGCGGTTGTTATTCTCCGCTACGTCTTTTATAAAACTAAGGGTTTCTTTTTTTAACATACGGGCATTGGGTTAACTGGTTAATCGGTTAATCGCTGAATTTAACAATTAACCAGTTTATACGATTTAAACGATTAACCAATACTACTTATCGTAATATGGCTTATACTTAATGTTCGGCGATAAAACATGGAGCAGTATAATTCTCGAATATCGATAGTTAAATGGATACAGAATAAAACAACCTGCAAAAATAACGATCAGATAAGGCCAGAAAGTTGCATCGGTAAGCGGACCAAAAATTAAATAGGTGATGAAACTGGCGAACAGCATTTCGATTACATTCATCGCATAACTTACATACATGGCTGCATAAAAGTAGCCTGGTTCAATTTCTATGCGTTGTGCACAATGCCCGCAGATTTCTTTGGTATGCTGAATGTTCCAGCCATACATACTGCCTGTAAAAATATCTCCCCTACGGCAATGCGGACACTTACAGTGTATAATGGCATAAAGTTTTGAGGTAGTTTGCTCAGACATACTTTTAATTTAAATTAAAAGGTTCCTTTTTCATATTAAGGTGCACATTCTTTTTGCGGTATTTTTTATACCAAACCACACCAACAATAACAGCCATTAAATAAGGAAGAGATAAAAGGTACAATACACCTGTATTTAAGCCTGCTGTTTGTGTATTGCCGTTTTTAACACCTTGCTCGGCATTAATGGTACACATAGAACATTGGGCATTAACATTGGGACTTACCGTGAATGTAAATACCAGTACAAACAGGATAAAAATTGCTTTCTTCTTCATTCGTTACAAATATAAGCATAAACGCTTGGAGGGGTTTAAAAATTATGTCATAAAAAAACCCTTGCTTTTTAGGGCAAGGGTTACGGGAGAGAAAGATTAAAATTAGATTTTAATTATTTATAGCGTTCCGTATATAAAAAACACTGACTTTAATGTCCCCAAAAATGGGGGATTTTAAATATATCGGAGCATTTATTGCAAAACAAACGTCATTACAATTGATGGATCTTCAACGCTTGTCATTTTACCATAAACATTTGCACCATCAACATAATAATCGAAAGTCACACTATTTGCCAATAAAAAAGCATGTAGTCTTGAAAGTGAATTTGTTACATATCCTCCAGATGCAGCTGCAAATTGACTAAACTTGTATACCCCGTTTGCATCAACTGTGTAATTGTACACAATAGTAGTTATCCAACCAGAGCTTCCACCATTTTGACTACTAAAGCCATTTAAGTTTAACCTCTTGTTTGCAATGTTCCAAGCAAAATTGATTCGACCATAGTTAAAACTATATCCAGTTACGGCAGGTGTTAAGCCGTTATGAAAATAATTTAGAATAGTAGCTCCATTGGTACTTGTTCCAGGATATATGGTCTTATATTCGGACAACATACCTCCATATTTACTACCCCATAGCCTATAAAGCGGAACTATAGGCGTTGCAGAATTTTTAATAATATATTCTTTTCCGGTAGAATCATATAAAACTAAGGTCGTTGCGTCCTTCCAGGCAAGACGGATAAAAGTAATGCCTTGCCATACTAGACCTCCATTTAGAATTTCAGCACCAGTTAAGTTAAAAGCAAACTTTTGACCACTAGAAAAAACCGTAGACCCATCAGCTAAAACACCTGTTAAATCTATCCTTTTACCAGATAAAACGCTATTGGAAACATTTGGAGAAACACCAACTTTTAGCGCACTACCACCAACAACTACTTCAATATATGGGTTCGCATAAGTATTGAAATAATCTTTAATTTTATCAATAGCAGTTTTTAATCCGGCACTTTCATAAGCAGCTCTTTGGGCAGCAGTTGCCTTGATCATTTTTAATGGCTGGCGGTATCTTTTACCTATAAAAACAATACTGTCCCCAGAAATTCTATCGTAAATAAAATCAACATCACTCTTAAAACCTGTTTTAGCGATTCCCCCAAAAGTTGAAGGATCCGGATCGTTCAACATGGTGATGTAGTTAAATGTATCAAAAACTAAATCTACACCTTGATCTTGCTTAACTCGGTAATATGAAGCATATTCTGTTTTGGATGATGCATCATTTAAATCAGCATACATCTTAACGTTTTCGGTAGCATCAAACTTCATAAAGAAGCTATATCCTCCTCCATCAGCAGTTGGTGTAGTAGCAATCCATCCGTTTTCGGCAGAGCTTAAAGTAGTTTTTACTTTTGCAATAGCTTCACCCATCCTAATTTCTGGATCTTGATCAAATTTAGCTACAAATGATGATTTCTTGCAGCCTGCAAATATTAACAGGCAAGTGAATAAAAATAATATTCTTTTCATAACAGTTATATTTATTGCCCTAAAGCACCGTAAAAATAGTTTGTAGGCGTACCACTAACATAAAAACCGCCAAAATTGGTATAAGTACCCGCATTATATCCAGCTGGTAACCAGTCTGCAACAAAGGTATTATTAACAAAATAGTCCAATAAAGGCTGTATTCCTGGTTTAACTGTATTTGCATTTCCTACCCAGCTTGCATCTGTGCCTCCGGCTGTACCCGTTGTAAATTTGGTTTCGCCAGTAGTCGTATTAATTACCATATTTAAAGCATATCTAGCCTCCAAGACTGATCCGGCAGAATTAGAATAATTAACATAAACCGTTGCAGCAGTACCTGAGGTAAAATCAAATCTAATGTAATTTAACACCCTATTTGCCCCACCTATTGTAGCAAGTGCTGTTTTAGAATTTTGATAAACAGCTTTGAATTGATCAGAAATACCAAATTGGCTATAGGTTACATCGTTATCCAGATTAATCGTCATGCTTTTATACAGGTTCCTGTTTAACCAATAGCCAAAAGAAACTGATGGATCTTTTAAAGTAGTTTTGATATAGTCCTGTACTTCCTTTTGCAGTTTTCTAAAGTCGATTCCGAATGCGGTTGTAAAATAATTTACCACGTTTGCCTCTTTTAATTTAAGTCTACTTTTAGCAGTCGCATTGGCTGTATTGGCATAGTTGTCATAATATGATTGACCTGAAACCAATAAAGTTGCGGTTGTTTCGGCATAATCTTCTGTTGGGCTACCACTGGCATAACTACCCAAAAATCCATTATCTTTAGCTGTTTGAGCTAGTGTTAGTGTCCATGGCTGTTTATACGTACCACCAGATATGGCTTCGAAATCAATAGGAATAGCTACAGTTTGGTTTAAAATGTGGGTAAATTCGTGATGAATTACATACAATCTGGAAGTTACAAAGCCAGGGGAAAGGCTGAAATTGTTAAGTCCGTATAATGTAACCCTTCTACCTCCAGCTGCTGTTCCTGCTATAGCAGAGCCATCGGTTTGATATTTTGCAGAGCCATATAAAACCCATTCTTTAGGATTTGTACGCTGTACGAAATCCAAACCTGCAATTTTTAAGTATGGCGCCAAATAGCCATCCAATACCGTTTGCATCATAGGCTGCACATTTTCAGGCTTAAGCGGTGCTACATCGGCTGCGGCATCTCCATAATAATATCTGTTGAACCTGTACACCACTTTCATATTATACGGATTTAGAAAGGTTGTATTTAACCATTTATCCAAATCTGTATTAGATTCAGGCATATCTAAATTATACTTGTTGAAATCAACATCTAAATCCTCAGTTTTTCTACATGAGGTAGCAATAGCCAAAATCATTATTATGGCTAATGAACTTTTAATAAAATTTTTCATAAACATATTTATCTTGGATTTAGTTCTACTCCAGAAAGCTTTACTTCATTCGGTAATTGAAACAATCTACGCGGATCGGCAGGTTTTAATTCCATGAAACTCTCTACACCAGTATTACTAAATATATTATGTTTAACAGTTAAACCACTACGAACAATATCCATCCACCTTATACCTTCTTCCAAAAATTCTGCTTTTTTAGAATCTAAAATAGTTTGTATCAATCCCTGTTTCGGATCGTCGATACTATAAAATGCTTTTATTTTAGCTAAGGTGACTACATCGGTAGCAGCATTGTAATTTCTAATTCTAACCTTCATAAAATCGTTGATATCTTTTAAGGCTGCGTCATTATTACCCAATTGGGCATAAGCCTCAGCCCTGTTCATTAAGGTTTCATCAGCAGTAAGTAATGGAACAACCAAGTATGGAAAACCGATACCCGGACCTGTGTAAAAGAAATAGTATAAATACTTTAGCGTATTATAGTTTCCAGCACTCCATTGGTAAACCTTATTTGCCAGTATTTTGCCCGTAACGTTAGGAGAAGTATACATTCTAACCAGCTTATTGCCAATACCATGATTTGGTGTATTTACATAAGTATAAGTACTATAAGCATTACCGAGCATAATTGCTGTTCTTTGCTCAGTTTTAGTATAGTTAGCTCTAAAATCATTGTTTGTCATTTCGTACAAGGTTGTAGAAACGGGCCTCATATTATTAACAAAATCGTTTCCAGAAACGGTTAAATTGGCATGATCAATTACTTTTTGCCAATCGCCAAGGAATAGATAAAAACGTGAGGCAAATGCGTGTGCAGCTGAAGGCGTGAAATGGTACTTAGGAACCGTATAAGCACTTGCAGATAATAAAGGCAATCCCTCTTCAAGGTCCTTTTTAATTTTATCATAAGTTTCTTTAACTGTCCCTCTCGAATATTGCTTAATCGGCTCAGTTTCTGGTACAGTAACATAGGGTACACCAGGAGAACTGTTAGCCCCGCCTATTTCGTAAGGTTTTGCAAAAAATACAGCTAACATAAAGTGAGCATAGGCACGTGCAACCAATGCTTCTCCCTTATATGGCAATACCGCATTACCAAAGTTGCCGTTCTCTATGGCCTGTAATGCCTGGTTAGCTGCAGCAATAGCTTCATAGCACCCATTCCAGTAGGACCCTGGGCTATTTGTATCGGTTCCTGAAAGGTCTTCCCAATAATACGGCTTATCCCATTGATCGTTCAAAGTCCCTACACCTTTTTCCTTTTCCTCGGTATTATCCGAGGCAGCCTCTGCAAAAGTGATATAATGAGCAGAAGGGTATGCTGTTGCAGTTAATTGTGCTACTTTAGCAACAGTTGTTATCTCTGTTCTATTATCAGGTACTTCATCTAAAAATTTCTTACAAGATTGTAACGATACGAGTAACATTACACTTGATAATATGGTAATTGATTTTATTAGTTTCATAATCTTTTAAATTAAAATCCAACTCTTAATGATAATGTAAACTGTGTTGGAACCGGTAATGCAACACCCCCTGTAGAAAAGAATTCAGGATCTTCACCGTTAAGTCTCTTATCGGCATAAAGAACCGCCACATTGTCGCAAGCCACAATAAGGGAAGCGTTTGTCATTTTAAACTTTGAAGTGATTTTCTTAGGAATATCATAACTAGCAGTAATTCTGGAAAGTTTAATATAATCTCCACTTACAACACGTTCTGTAGAATAGTTATAAAGGTTATAAGGATATACTGGATTAGTTGTAGAACCTGTAGAACTTACAATCGCCGCCGCAGAAACTGGGTCGAGTAAGGCAGGGATGTTCGTAATTTTTTCATCTCCTGGCATAATCCATCTATTTAACACATCGCGACTTAAAGTTGTCATATCAGAATAAGAAGCAGAGATAGATGGTGCTAAACGTAATGCATTTCCTGCTGAGAATTTAAATAGAGCAGATAAAGAGAAGTTTTTGTACCTGAACTGATTGAAAAAGCCTCCTGTTGTTGTCGGATCTGTTGGACCTTCATATTTTAAGATATCAATATCATCACCTTGTAGGCCAATATACGTTGTGGCAGTACTATTTGCACCGTAGAAAGTTGGATAACCATATTGTGGATTTAAACCAGCAAACTGAACCGAAAACAATCCTCTTTGTGGGTACCCTAAAACTGCCCCCCCTGTTGCAGAAACTGCTCTCCAAATATTAGGAAGTGCATCTAGTTCTGTAATTTTTGTTTTATTAAATGCAAAGTTAAAATTGGTTGCCCATTTAAAATCACCAGCATTAATTGGCGAACCCGATATAGTGAATTCGATACCTTTACTAGACATTGCCGCATAGTTGGCGGTTTTGGTGAATTCGCCTCCAATACCAGAAGTATTCAAGTTACCCAATAGATCGTGGATATTACGATTATATAGGTCGACAGATAAATTTACTTTGTTTTTAAAGAATCTTAAATCTAAACCTATATTGGCATCGTACGATTTTTCCCAGGTTAACTCCGTATTTTGAAGCGTTGATATATAGGTTTGAACTTCCTGATCTTTTAAAAACTGTCTTCTAGATATTTGATCATAAAAAACGGGAAGCGAGTTGGTAGCACTACCAATGCTGGCAGTTAAACCATACGATCCTCTTAAAACTGCGGAAGTTACGATATCATTTTTAGGCCAGAAACTTTCTTGATCAGCATTCCAGGATCCAGATACGTTCCAGGTTGGCAACCATCTTGCATTCCTGCTCCTACCCATTTTATTAGATCCATCGTAACGTGTGGTAGCATTAAAACTATAACGACCTTTGTATGAGTAAGCTGCTCTTAGCATGTAGGCAACATAGCGTTCGTAGTTGTTACCCATTCCAAAATAAGCTTTACCCGCTTCACCAGCCTGCTTAAAATATAAGTAACTTGGATTTACTAAGCCGCCATTTTCATACTGATAGCCAACTCCATTAAAATATTCATTCTGTCTATCAATATACCGAACCTCCATTGAACCGAAAACATTAACGAGATGTTTATCATTAAAGTTCTTATCGTATACAAGATCGTGTCTGAAATAATAGTTTGTTAAGTTGTCGCCCGCAGTATTATAAAACCCACCTGTTGGCAGCAGACTGGTGGGTAAACCAGTGGGATTAGCTGAGTCTATGTATAAATACTGGTTATCACCGTCGCGTGTGGCATCACCACCTGACCTAAATGCCTGAGCTTGATTAGATTGTTCTAACACATAACTCTGTCTTTCTGATTTAGAAAACCTATAAGCGGCATTGATAGAGTAAGTTAAAGAAGGAATGATTTTGTATTTTACACCTCCTTGTACTTTAATATCAAGCATCTGGAGTTTCGTATAATTATTTTCAAGCTCATTTAAAATATTAAATGGAGCATAATTTCTAACAAAATACTCTAGGTTCCCATTCTCATCATATGGCGTTATCAGGCGGCTTGTGTTACGCGCATAAGTATATGGATTCACATCAAACTCACGATAGTAGCTGCCATATACCGGGTCTGATTTACGATCAGAGTTACCACTGGGTGTTCTTTGGTTACGGATGGAAGCTGTAGTAAGCAATTCAAAGCTTAATTTACTGCTGGGTGCAAAATTTGCCCTGAAGTTTCCGGTAAAGCGATCTACATTGCTACCAATAGTTTGACCTTTATCGTTCAAATATGATGTTGAGGCATAGGTTTGGAACTTTTCTGTACCTGAGGTTACACTCATAGAGTGCTCCTGCTTCAATGAATTCTTGTAAAGGATATCAAACCAGTCTGTATTGGCATTCGCGTATCTGTTTAAGAAATTTGAAACGCTTGATTTATCATATTTTAAAGCAAAGGTTTTTGTTGCCGGATCATAATTATAAAGCTCATTGTACATTTTATAAAAGATACCTCCATTTTGGCCACTTGAAGATCCTGGGATTTGATAAGCTCCTTTATTAAAATACTCAATCAAAACAGCCATTTGCTCGTCTGAGTTCAAAATGTCTGTTCCTTCGTAAGTTGGTTTTGAGTAAGTTGTAAAGTTCCCAGTATAACTAATTTTTGGAGTACCTTCTGTTTGTCTACCCTTTTTTGTGGTTACCACAATAACACCGTTCATAGCTCTTGCACCGTACATGGCTGTAGCAGCTGCATCTTTCAAGATATTGAAACTCTCAATATCATCAGCATTCAACCCTGCAACTGATGATCCTAATAAAGTATTTGCATCACCACTGGATAAAGCTTCATTTGAAATATTAACCACATCTTCCAAAATAATACCATCTATCACCCAAAGCGGTTTATTGTCCCCAGACAGAGAGGTTGCACCCCGTACCCTGATTTTTGGAGCTGCACCAAATGTACCTGAAACATTTTGTAAGGTAACACCAGCTACCTGTCCTTCCAACATACGGCTGATATCAGAAACACCCAATCTTTCTACATCAGATACTTTTAACTGAGTAGCTGCACCTGTAAATAATTTTCTGTCCAGCTGTTGATAACCAGTAGAAACAACATTTACTTCTTTCAACTGTGCTGCATCCTCTTCTAAGGTTACATTAATAACTGTTTTTCCACCTATGGGAACTTCGAGGGTTTTATAGCCAATATAACTAAATGATAAAACTGCTCCTTCTTTTACCGAAATGGTGTAATCTCCAGAAGAACTAGTTGATACTGCATTAGCGGCCCCTTTTTCTCGTACACTTACCCCAGGCAAAGCACTTCCACTTTTATCTCTTACTTTACCAGTTACTTTTACTGCTACGAAATAACTAAGCACTTTATCGAAGATTGACTTATCTGCCGGTTTGATCAAAATGGTTTTATCTTCAATAGTATAGGTTAAATCCCGTCCTGAAATAATTTTAGCCATCACTTCATCTATGGTAGCCTTACTAAAGTTGGCATTTAAAGTAGTAGTACTTTTAATGGTATTACTTGATAATAATACATCGTAACCAGATTGTTGTCTGATTTCCCTAAACATTTTCTCTAATGTTACATTTTTCTCTTTTAATGTAACCAGCTGGCCAAATGAAGCTGCGCTTACCTGCATTAACGAGGCAAGTAATATGACCGTAACTAACTTCATAATTAATAGCAATTTAGGTATGTAGCGTCGATGCGTACATAAAATTCTAATATAAATTTTGTACATTTAATAGTCTGTTTTTGTGCGAAGCGCAATAAAGTTTAGACGCCAAAAAGCGTTTCGCGGTTATCCAAGAAGTAATTGATTTTTAATCGATTCCGGGTTACGGAATAGCTAAACAGATAATAAAGGGGGTGTTACAAGCACTCCTTTTTTATTTATTCAACGTTGAATCGTCAGGAGTTTTGTCGAGGTCTATTCATCATTTGTTAAGTTTTAGGTTAAGTTGATTAATTAGTTATTTTTAGAGATAAAGGTTAGTTACTCCCTCATCTTTTCTCGTTTATTCTTTGTAGACAATTAGTTTATTATCTTTAATATCAAAACGTACTTCCCCAGTTTGCTCAAATTTGGTTAGCACTTTCGATATTTTTTCGAAACGGCTTACCGTTCCGTAATACATTACATTTTTTGCAGCAGGATCGGCATATTCAATTTCTACATTATACCAACGGGCAACTTTGCGTAAAATGCTTTCCTGCCTTTCGTTGTTAAACATGAAATAGCCGTTTTTCCATGCTATTGCTTCATCAACATTTACTTCTTTTATAGCTATACCCGAAACAGATACTAGGGATTGTTCCCCAGGCTTAAGCACCTCGCTCTCATTGGTAGTATTATGCGAAACACGTACACTTCCTTCCAACAAAGTGGTTTTAGTTACCTTTTCATCTTTATAGCTATTAATGTTGAAGTGCGTACCTAATACCTCAACAGCTTGTTTATCGGTTTCAACAATAAAAGGGTGTGCTGCATTTTTGGCTACTTCAAAATAAGCTTCGCCATCTAGTTTAACTACACGCTGTTTTGCTGTCCCGATATTTAACGAATACTGAATTGAAGATGCTGCATTTAGCCAAACAGTAGAACCATCGGGTAACTGGATTTGCCATTCACCACCGTTTGGAGTCGAAATGGTATTTAATCTACTATCATTTACATTTTCTGCTGCGGCAACGTTGTACACCAAATGGCCATCAGCTGTTTTGGTGATAGAGAAACCGGCTTCTTTGGCAACATCGCCATTCATCGCATCCGAAAGTGAAATTTTCTTTCCATTGGCCAGGGTGAGGATTGCTTTATTTTTTCCCGGCGCCACGTCAGTAGCAAAAACATGCTCTTTCTTTTTCTGTAAAGAGAGGTAAGCGCTGAACGAAAACACAATAAAAACAACGGCAGCGGCAGCCCATTTTAAGCTGTTCATTAAAATCCGTTTAGGCGATCGGATTGGTTTATCTACCGCCAGAATTTTATTTAGAACCGGGCTCCATTTTTCCTCAACAACATTAACTGCATACTCTTCTTCAACGATAATCATTTTCACGATTTCGTCAGAAAGCAATGATGTGCTGTTTTCTGCCAAAACTAAAAGTTCTTCCCTTTCGGCCTCACTTAAGGTCTTAGCAGTAAACTGTTGTAAAAGGTAATGTATACGTTCTTCCATAAAGATTCTGATACTAAGAAGCAGCAAAAGAAAATTAGGACTATCGGGATATTAATTTTTTTCTATTTTATTTTCAAAAAGAAAAAAACAATTGGGAAAAAGAATACAATCCCATGTTGATCGAGGTGTATACGTATCGATTTAAGGGCTATTACCAGGGCATTTTTAACCGTATTAGGCGATATATTGAGTATTTCTGCAATTTCAGGTATGGTTTTACCATCGCGTCTGCTCAATTGATATATATTTTTGCGTTGATCAGGTAATTTTTCAACAGCAATAGCAATAATTTTCGTTACCTCGTTTAAATTAATAGTTTCTACAGTATTGTTATGGCTATTTTGTTGTTTCGCAGTAAATGCATCAACAACTCTATCATCTTTAAGTTTCTTGCGTAAATAGCTTAAACATTCGTTAGAAACATATTTATATAGATAGGCTTTCACATTATCTACTTCTGCTAATTTATCGCGATTTAGCCAAACCCTTAAAAATGAATCTTGAATAATTTCTTCAGCGGCATCATTAGATTTAGTAAACTTAGCGGCAAAAATTTGGAGTACAGGAAGGTATTTGAAGAAAAGGACAGAAAAAGCCTGCTCATCTCCTCCTACGATTTTATCAATCAGCACATGTTCTTTGTCTGCGTTGCTTAGCGCCATAAAATTAGTTCATCACAATTTGCTATGTCTTCCATTATTCTAAGGCGTAATAATAAATAGATTTATCATTAAAAGAGAAGAAAGATTTAAACTAAAACATTTTACTATGATAATAAGCTTCCTTACCAAATATACTGATTAAGAAATTTTAGTCGGTAAAAAATTAATTAAAAATAAAACCCCCACTTTTTAGGGTAGGGGTTCAAAAGTTAAGGTAGGACAACCTTAGTATGAATAATACGGTGATATCATCAGATAAACAACTACTCCGGTTATTGCTACATAAAGCCATAGTGGAAAAGTAATCCTGGCAATCTTTCTATGGCGATCGAAACGCTCGGCCAATGCCCTTACATAAGTAACCAAAACCAGTGGAATAATGGCTATCGACAATAGGATATGCGTTAACAAGATAAAGAAGTAGGCATATTTAATAGCACCATCACCACCAAATTTAGTAGATGGGGTAGTCATATGATAAGCGATATACATTATCAAAAATAATAAAGAACAACCGATAGCGGTTTTCATCAAGTTTTGGTGCAATTGTATTTTACCGTTTTTTATGGCCCATACAGCCACCACCAACAGTACAGCTGTAATTCCGTTAATGGTAGCATATATTGGCGGCAAAAAAGGTAGAGTTGGCGCATCTATCCCCAAATCCTTTAACTTTACCACGAATAAAAATGCTACAGCTACGGGTATAAAAATAGAAAGAATGATGATCCACTTGCTATACTTTTTCTCAATTGGGCTATTTTCCATGAGTTTTTAAAATCTCTTTTATATTATTATTATTTTGTGTCGACTTCGGAGTCTAAACGCTAAGTCCTAAACCCTAACCGCTAAGCCAACTATCTGCCGTCTTTAACATTCCTCAAATACTCCGCAATAAGTACTTTTATTTCGTCCTCCAACCTGGCGTTTGCTTCAACATTATCGGCATCATAAATTCCGCGTATACGGTGTAGATTATCAATAAGTACTATTTTATTACTAAAAATAAAATTGGTTTTCTCTTTCGTTTCATCTGCCACTACATCAAGTAACAAACCTTTTCTGATTAACGGATAAGTTTGAGTGGTATCGCCAATCAGAAAATCCCATTTCCCAGCTTTTGCCTTAAACTGTTCGGCAAAATCTTTTATTCTACCTTTATCAAGTGGATCAACAGACAGGCTTAAAAACTTAACCAAAGGTTTTTGCTCATACCCATCAGATAATTTCTTGGTGTATTTACTTGTTTCCTGGTTGTTGGCGCCGGTATAAAATAAATTTAGTACCACGATCTTGTTTTCTAATGATTTCCATGAGATGGTATCATTTTGCTGATTTACGAGTTTAAAATCAGGAACCAAGTGATAAATGGTATCTGGTATTTTTTTCCCTTTTACGCTATGAAAGGTTGATGCGACAACTTTCTCACCAAAGATGGGTAAACTCTTATACCTGTTCTTTGCAAAGTGTGGCAATAAGTAAAAAAACAAAAATCCCGGTATAGCTAAAATGCTTACCAGGATTATTACCTTTTTTATAGGACTTCTTTTCATTAATGGTTCATCATGTGGATGTTTAAAAACCCACCTTCTATCAGCATTAAAACAATAAAGTAAATAATGAAAATAAATGATACTGTTAATGCAAGCTGTAAGCCTAGCTTTTCATATTTTAAGTGCATAAAATAGGCTACAATATAAAATGCTTTTAACAGGGTTAACGCAATATAAATGTAATTACCGATGTGCTGGGTCATATATCCTTTAGGAATTAATACCAGCGCTATGATAAATTCAATTACGGTAATCAATAAAAGGATTCCAAAAACTTTCCAGATTTTACCTTTTGATAAACCTGCATGATCCCCGTGCCCGTGCTCTTCTGTTGTATGTGTATGCTCTGACATAAAAATATTTTTATAATATGATAAATTAAACCAAATAGAAGAATGTAAATACAAACACCCAAACTAAATCAACAAAGTGCCAGTATAAACCCACTTTTTCTACCATTAGATAATGTCCTTTTTTCTCAAAAGTTCCATTAATTGTCATAATCAGGATGATGATGTTAATGATTACCCCACTAAATACGTGGAAACCGTGGAAACCTGTAATGGTAAAAAATAAGTTTGCAAATTGTTGTGAAGCAACTAATGATACATCTTCTGGTTTAAGGAAGAAATGTTTTAATTCTTCTGCTGATGGAATATGTCCCCACCAGAAACCATCGTGGTGTAAGTGAGTCCACTCAATTGCCTGACAGCCTAAGAACATGAAACCACCAATGATGGTTGCAATCATCCAGCCGATAACTTCTTTTTTAGAACGTCTGTGACCTGCCTCTACCGCTAAAACCATGGTTACCGAACTCATGATTAAGATAAAGGTCATGATACCTACGAAAACCAACGGCCAACCATGTTCTGCAATACCCGGAATAGATTGAAAAACCTTATCTGGAGCTGGCCATGTTAATTTAGAAAAACGCTGAGCGCCGTAGTAGATCAATAAAGATGAAAAGGTAAAAGCATCTGACAAAAGGAAAAACCACATCATGATTTTACCATATTCTACCGACCACGGAGAACGACCACCATTCCATGGTCCGGTTTTAACTTGATCTAATTGTGATACTGCATTCATTTGGAAATAGTATAATAGTTTGTTAACAAATTTAACGGTTCAAAAGTAAAAAAACATACAGATATATCCATAATATATCTATAAAATGCCAAAAAATAGAAGCAATTTCCATTCTGTATTGGACTTTGGCAACAGGCAGACTTTTATAACTTCCTGCTAAAGCATTAATAATAAGGCCAACACCACCAATAATGTGTAATAAGTGCATGCCAGATACCACATAAATAAATGATATTGCTGCGTTATTTCCTACCAGGGTTGCACCAGTTCTTACCATACTTCCCCAGGCATTAAACTGCATTACTCCAAAAGCTATGGCCAAGATTACGGTAATCCACAGCATATTGCGCTGTAAGCTGAAGTTCAGTTTCTTTAAAGCCTTTGATGCAAGCACCAAGGTAATGCTACTGGCAATAATTACCAAACTAGAGTAAATAAAAGCATCTGGTAAAACCAAACCATGCCCCTTTCCCTTCGAAGCGGCAAATACCAGATAATAACTGGTAAAACCACCAAACATAATTGTTGATGATACGACAAATAACCAAACAATAAATTTTCTTGGTTTTGGGTCAAACGTATCCTGCATCTTTTCCATTGTTAGCACCATAAATTATTTTGCTATAAAATTTAATAATAAACCCAACTGTACTGCCGGGATGTAAAAAAACGAACAGAACATCACTTTCTTGGCATCTGCCAATTCTCTGCTCATTAAAAGTTTAAAAGCCAGCCAGCTAAAAATAAGTCCGGCTATTAATGATAAACCTGCAATGTAATATCCACCAAAACCATATAGTGTTGGCAGTAAACTTACCGGAATTAAAATTAATGTACTTAAAAAGGTAAGCCAAGCAGAGGTTTTATCTCTTTTCTTTGTAGGTAACAACCTAAAACCTGCTTTCTTATAATCATCATCCAAAACCCAGGCAATTGCCCAGAAATGTGGAAACTGCCATACAAACTGAATTAAAAACAAAATGCCAGCAATGTAATAATCAATTTCGTGGAACATTTCGGCTTTTAAACTACCGAATGCTGCTAAATATCCAATAAGCGGTGGTAAAGCACCTGGAATAGCACCTATAAAAACTGCTATTGGCGATTTTCTTTTCAATGGTGTATAGGCAAAGGCATACAACAGGATCGAAAATACAGAAAGTAAACCCGTTTCGAGATTCAATTTCCCCAATAACCAGGTACCTAAAAATGCCATAAAAACCCCCAAGATCAATCCTTGTCCGGTAGTCATTCTGCCTGCTGGCATAGGGCGATCTTTAGTTCTAGACATTAACTTATCTAAATCCTTCTCAATAATTTCGTTAAAGCAGTTTGCAGCAGCGGTTACTAAAAAACCTCCGGCAATCAATATTAACCAGTTTCCCCAATCAATACTAGGGATATGGCCTCTACCCACCTGCATTTTCTGTCCGATCAAAAAAGAGATCGACGCCGAAAACACCACCGTAAACGATAGCCTGAATTTGATAAGTTTAGAAAAATCTGAAAGATATTGCTTCAATTTTCTTAAATATTATTGTTTATATGTACTTGTTCGGTAAACCAATAAGTACAGGTAAAACTGTAAACTAAATAACAGCGTAGAGAACAAAATGTGCAATGCCTGCGCTGCCGGTGGGAAAGCGATATATGCTAAAGCAAAACCACTTAATAACTGTATGAGGAGCGTTATTAACATAAACCTTGCGGTTAACAACGGTGCAGCCTTACCACTAAAACGGTCGATAACCATTTTATACACTACTGCATTGGCAATTACTACGAGTATAGCTAAATCACGGTGGTAAGAGAATACTTCTCCTACTTTCGAAATCCATGTATTCTTGTTCCCGTAAGAGAGCGACTTTGCAATAACATCTACCGCTTCCCTAACCTCAGTTCCTAATACGATCTGAACGATACTGATTACGAGGGTAAAAAACAAAAAACCTTTTAACCACGCTATCCGGTACATAATTACGGAAGGCGCTTTATTCAATTGCTTCGCATAATTATAGGTATAAATAGATATCGCCAAAATAACCAGTGCTAACAACATGTGTACGGTTACCACCCATTGTGCCAGGTTTGTAGAAACCACTATCGAACCTAACCAGCCTTGGTATCCCACTACAAAAAGATTTAGGATACTGAGTACGATAATTCGTTTGGCCGTTTTTCGGTAGGCAAATGAGTATACAACTGTTAAAAACAGGAATATCCCCGCGGCTACCCCAGCCAATCTGTTCAGATATTCGGTCCAGGTTTTAGTTGGATTAAATTCTTCAGGTATGGTGATACTCTTATCATGCCTAATACTATCAGCTAAGGCTACTTTGCCCATGCTTTCCAGATATTTGGCAAACTTTTCATTCTTCTTTAACCTACCTGCTACGTACTTCTCTTTATAATTGGCAGGAAGTTGCGATACATCAGTTGGCGGAATGTAACGATCGAAACATTTCGGCCAATCCGGACAACCCATGCCAGACCCTGTACTGCGCACAATACCTCCGGCGAGTATAACCAATAGCGTAACTACAATGGTTATAAGATTAATGCTAATGAAACGTTGTTCTGATCTGCTGACCATATATCTATTAAGATGAAAAGGGTATCCGGATAAGCAGAAACTTAATCAGATACCCCTTTTAAAATTTTATTTTAAGTTTAAACTAGCCCTTGCTTTCTTCAACAGGGTTAGCCAATTCCCAATCTTGTTGTATTTTTTCTGCTTCTGCATTTCCTTCAAAATCGTGAGGTAAGTTAGAGCTCATGGTTTGAGAGAAAGGAACTGTTTGAGGAATAAAATCTTCGTGATGTCCTGGTTTGCTATAATCATATGGCCATCTGTAAACTGTTGGGATTTCACCTGGCCAGTTACCGTGTAGGTGCTCAACAGGCGCAGTCCATTCTAATGTATTCGATTCCCAAGGATTTTGAGGAGATACTTTTCCTTTAAAGATTGAATAAAAGAAGTTGAACAAGAACGCTACCTGAGCTAGTGCTGCCATAATAGCTGCCCATGTTACAAATACGTTAACCGTTAACCATTTCTTCATAAATTCAAACTCGGTAAATGCATAGTAACGACGAGGTACACCATCTAAACCTAAGAAGTGAAGCGGGAAGAATACCAGGTAAGCTGCAATGAAAGTTAACCAGAAGTGTAAATATCCTAATTTAGCATTCATCATTCTACCAAACATTTTAGGGAACCAGTGATACACACCTGCAAGCATACCAAAGATTGCTGCAGATCCCATTACCAAGTGGAAGTGGGCAACAACAAAGTATGTATCGTGTAAGTTAATATCTAATGAAGCATTTCCTAAGAAGATACCGGTTAAACCACCAGAGATAAAGAATGAAACTAAACCGATAGCAAATAACATTGCTGGCGTGAAACGGATGTTACCGCGCCATAATGTAGCTAAGTAGTTAAAGGTTTTTACTGCCGATGGTACTGCAATAATCAATGTCGTAATCATAAACACACCACCCAACAATGGATTCATACCGGTTACAAACATATGGTGACCCCATACGATGAACGATAATACGGTAATACCAATTAAAGAGTAAACCATCGCATGGTAACCAAAGATTGGTTTACGTGAGTTTACTGAGATAACTTCAGATGAGATACCCAATGCCGGCATAATTACAATATATACCTCAGGGTGACCTAAGAACCAGAATAAGTGTTGCCATAAAATTGGAGAACCACCTTCATTTGGTAAAATATCTGTACCCATTACGATATCAGACAAGTAGAAACTTGTTCCAAAACTACGGTCGAATACCATTAATACTACCCCAGCTACAAGAACAGGGAAAGATAAGATACCTAAAATAGCGGTCAAAAAGAAAGCCCAAATGGTTAATGGCATTTTCCAAAGGTCCATACCTTTAGTACGCATGTTTAAAATTGTACTTACGTAGTTGATACCACCCATTAAAGATGATGCTACGAAAAGTACCATACTGATTAACCACAAAGTCATACCCATTCCAGATCCTGGCATTGCTTTAGCAACTACCGATAGTGGCGGATAAACCGTCCAACCACCAGATGCAGGTCCTGTTTGGATAAAGAATGATGACATCATCACCACACAAGCGGTAAAGAAGAACCAGTATGAAAGCATGTTCAAAAATGGCGAAGCCATATCTCTTGCCCCAATTTGAAGTGGAATAAGTAAGTTACTAAATGTACCACTTAAACCTGCCGTTAGAACAAAGAATACCATGATGGTACCGTGAATGGTTACCAGTGCAAGGTAAAAATCGGGTTTAATACGACCACCTTCTGCCCATTTACCTAAAAATGTTTCTAAGAAAGGGAAGTTTTGATCTGGCCAGGCCAATTGAATACGGAATAAAATTGATAAGCCCATTGCTATTACCGCCATAATGATACCGGTAATTAAAAATTGCTTAGCAATCATTTTATGATCCATACTAAAGATATACTTTGAAATCAAAGTCTCTTTATGATGCCCATGATCAGCGTGATCGTGATTGTGTTCGTCGTGTAATGCTATTGTTGACATAATTCGTTCGCTCCTGCTTAATATTATTTATTTAAAGCCATTTGGTTAGTTTTCGCAGCTGTAGAATCTGTTGCTGCTGAATCTGCTACTGATTTTACAGGCGCAGGTGCCACTGGCAAATTAAATTGTTTTCTTAAATCGTCGTTTAAGTATGTTTTCTGTTCTGCTATCCAAGTTTTGTATTCAGCTTCAGAAACCACCCGCACAACTTTTTGCATGTTGTAGTGACCTGACCCACAGATTTTAGCACATAAGAAAAGGTACTTAAAGTTAGGATCGTTGGTTTCTTGCTGCATCTCAGCAGTAGTTTTAGTAGGCGTAAACTCAAAAATGGTTCTCATACCCGGTACAGTGTTTAACTGTACTCTAAAATGAGGCATATAAAAACTGTGAATTACATCTTTACTGGTTAAGATCAGCTTTACAGGTTTTCCAACCGGAAGCACCATCTCATCAGCCATCTCATCATCACGAGAGTTTAAATCTTTAAAATCGATACCCAATGGGTTGGTAGCTGTAGTTAACTTGTAATTTTTATTACCAACTACACCATCAGCTCCAGGATAACGGATAGACCATTTAAACTGCTCAGAAGTAACTTCTATCTGTAATGGTTTGTTGTTTGGATCTTCAACTTTGAAGAAAATAGATCTCCAGGTTAAGAAACCCATTAATACCAAAACAGTTAATACTAAAGCCGGAACGATTGTCCAGATTTTTTCGATTGTATTATTATGTGGATAATAGTAAGCTTTTCTTTTGGCTGAGTATTTATAGATGTAAGAAAATCCGAATAACAAGATGTGTGTAACCACAAATACGATTGTGGTGATGATTAATGTTAAATTAAACATATCATCAATTTTCTTTCCGTGCTCAGATGCTGCAGCTGGAAGTAACATGGCGCCATGCACAGTATATTCCCAATATACACCATATAAACCTAACACCAAGAACAGCGCAAATAAACTTGCGTGTACCCTGTTCCAGTTAATGCCAACAGATTTACCTTGTGCTTCGCGGCTTAATTCATATACTCTTATTGCTTTACCAATAATTGCAATGAATAAGCATACGGCAAGGAAAACCAGAATATAAAATATTACCGATTTATAAACCTCACCCATATCAACTTTCGGTGCCGCGGCAGCACCTGCTGCTGCATCTTGCGCAAATACGCTAGTGTTTGCAAAAACAGTAATCAATACTGCTAAAGCTGCGGTCGTTTTATTCGTTATAAACTTTCTTAAACTCATTTTCTTAAAAGTAGTACGCTGTACTGCTAATTATAATAATAATTAAATATTTGCTTTATCCTATCACCACTACAGTTGATGATGCAAACTTTCTTGTAATAATGGGTGGTTCTTTGCAATTAACGGTTTTTTGCTTAATGATGTTAAAACCGTAAAGGTAAACAATCCTACGAAACCTATTGCAGTACCAATTTCAATGATCCCAAAACCATTATGTCCTTCTTCTACCGCTCCTGGCATAATCATTTGGTAGTAATCTACCCAGTGACCTAAAAGTACCACAATAGAAACGAACAATAATTTTGCATCTGTTCTTTTGTTATCTCTGTCCATTAATAATAATACTGGCGCTAAGAAGTTCATGGCCAGGTTTAAGAAAAACCAGAACTTGTAATATTCAAAGCGTTTGTAGAAATATACAGTCTCTTCAGGCATGTTTGCATAGTAGATCAATAAGAATTGAGCAAACCATACGTAAGTCCAGAAGATAGAGAAACCGAAAATAAACTGACCTAAATTGTGTAAGTGGCTATTGTTAACCCATTGCATATAACCAGCTCTTCTTAATAAGATAAGGATAATGGCGATAGTAGCTAAACTGCTTACCCACATAGCGGCGAAGTTATACCAACCGAACATGGTTGAGAACCAGTGCGCCTCTAATGACATTACAGTATCGAAAGCAAAAATTGGCGTTGTAAAACCGTAAATTACCAAGAAGATACAAGCATTTTTAAAGCTTTTTCTGTAAGAATTTAAACCACCTGCTAAATCTTCATTGTAAGAAAACTTAACAAACATGATCGAAAATATACTATATATACCCAAGAACACCACTTGGCGGCCTAAGAAAAAAGGTACATTTAAGAACACCGACTTACCAGCGATCAAAGAATCGTAGTTAGGGCTGTTTGGATCAGTTAATCCATCAGCATGCCAGTGGTGATATAGATTATGTGTATATAAACCTGCCGAAATTACTACAACAAGTATTACAGCTGCAATAGGCAATGTTTTTGCCATAGCTTGTGGTACACGTAAAATTGATGCAGACCAACCTGCTTGAGCTACATATTGAACAGCCAGGAAAAATGTACCCGACATACAAACGCATGCAAAGTAATATGCCATAAGCAACAGGTTAGCAAAAGTACGCTCGTGCATTACTTTATCGCCGGCTAAGAAACCGAACAATACAGCCGCAATACCGATAACGATACCAACAATGCTTAAGGTTTTTACTTTACCTGTAAACTCAAACTGTTCACTAAAATTAATATTGTGAGTTCCCATTTATATTCTGCTTTACTATTGTCCTTTTTGTAATTGTTGAACATACATCACCACTTTCCAACGATCTGTTGGTGAGATTTGCGAAGCATGCGAGCCCATGTTATTTACACCGTATGTAATGGTGTGGTAAATTTTACCTGCAGTAAGATCAACCATGTTACCACCTCTAGACGATGCGCCTGTTTGATAAGCAGGTACACCACTAAATTTCTCAATTTTAACTAAGTGTCCTTGTCCATCGCCTTTTTCTCCGTGGCAAGGGCTACAGAAAACGGTAAATAAGTGTTTACCCTGAGCTAAATTAACTGTATCTACTGGTAAAGGGTTAACCATACTCACACCTGCTGCTTCATATCCTTCTTTTGTATTGGGATACTCATCATATTCAGTAAAACCTACTGGTTTAGTATGTGCAGGTGGCAACTGAGCTGTTTTACCATCTTTAAAATTTTTGTTTGGTTGATCTGGATTGTAAGCAATCGGATCATACATGTTTCTGGCATATTCTAAGCCAGTACTGCGTTTATCTTTACAAGCAGAAAAGGTAGCTGCAAAAGCGATAGCTAAAAACGCCGTGTAAACAAATTTATTCTTATTCATAGCTAATGTACTTCCTTTCATTATACTTTATTTCTAAAGCACCTGCATCTTTTAATAATCCATCAATTACAGTATGTTCTACATTGTCTTTTGCATCAACTGCAATAACAAAACGATCATCAGTAGCACGTAAATCCATCACTCTTGGTGCTCTTCCCGGAAATAAGTGAGTAGATGCATAATAAGTTAACACCATACCGAAAGCACAGAATAATACTGTAAGCTCGAACATTATCGGAATAAAATCCGGTAATGCAAATGATGGTTTACCACCTATGTTTACTCTCCAATCGATTACTGCGCAGAAATAAATCAAAGCGAATGCACAGCAAGTACCGGTAATACCAAAGCAAAATGCCGCGATATCGATTCTAGATCTTTTAATTCCTAATTTGGCTTCTATTCCGTGTATAGGCATCGGTGTATATACATCATGAATGCTGATGTTATTTTCCTGAAGCTTTTCGATGCCGTGCATCATTTCGTCAGGATCGCCAAAACTGCCTAAAATATATTTGATATCACTCATTGTTATATTTTTGCGTAATCTTCTTGTTTAACACTATCAAATTTTTCTAAAGACTCTACGTATTCTGCAACGTATTCTTTATTCTCATGCCCTTCTTTAATCTGTTTCATTTTGGCTTGCTCACTTGCAGTTTTTAATAATAATTTAACCTCTGCTATAGCGATTGATGGTAATACTCTTAAGAATAATAAGAATAAAGTAAAGAACAAACCAATTGAACCTACGAATACACTGATATCAACCCATGTTGGATAAAACATCGCCCAACTTGATGGAATATAATCGCGGTGTAATGAAGTAACAATAATTACGAAACGCTCAAACCACATACCGATGTTTACTACGATAGATAAGATCCAGGTAGCACGGATGCTTAAACGGATTTTCTTGAACCATAATAGTTGTGGTGAGATTACGTTACAAGTCATCATCATCCAGTATGCCCACCAGTAAGGACCAGTAGATCTGTTAATGAAAGCATATTGCTCATATTCAGAACCCGAATACCAGGCGATGAAAAACTCTGTTAAATAAGCCACACCTACGATAGATCCGGTTAAGATGATGATTTTATTCATCGACTCGATGTGGAACATGGTGATGTAGTTCTCTAAGCCTAATACTTTACGTGCAACCAATAATAAGGTTAATACCATCGCAAAACCTGAGAAGATCGCCCCTGCTACGAAATATGGAGGGAAGATCGTGGTGTGCCATCCTGGAATTACCGATGTTGCAAAGTCCATTGATACAATCGTGTGTACCGAAAGTACAAGTGGTGTGGAAATACCTGCTAAGATTAACGACACCGCTTCGAAACGCTGCCATGTTTTAACACTTCCACTCCATCCAAAAGAGAAGATAGAATAGATTTTTCTACGTGTGCCTACTGCACGGTCGCGGATGGTAGCAATATCTGGTAATAAACCCGTGTACCAGAATAATAATGATACCGAGAAGTAAGTAGAGATTGCAAACATATCCCATACCAATGGTGAGTTAAAGTTTACCCAAAGTGACCCGAACTGGTTTGGTAAAGGTAAAACCCAGTATGCCAACCAAGGGCGGCCCATGTGTGATACAACGTAAGTTGCTGCACAAATAACCGCAAAGATCGTCATCGCCTCTGCAGAACGGTTGATGGAGTTACGCCAGTTCTGACGGAAAAGTAATAGTACTGCCGAAATTAGTGTTCCAGCGTGACCGATACCTACCCACCACACAAAACCGGTGATATCCCAAGCCCAACCTACTGTTTTATTTAAACCCCAAGCTCCGATACCGTTCCAGAAGGTGTAGCTCACTGCAACCACCCAAAGTAAAGCGCCTAATGAAGCAAAGGTAAAACCAATCCACCAAGCTTTATTTGGCTTGTTTTCTACCGGGCCTAAAATATCATCCGTAATTTTTGCATACGTGATGTTATCTCCGGTAATTAATGGTTCTCTAAGTATTGATTCGTTATGTCCTGACATAATTTGTATTTTCTTTATACTAAAGCTTACGCTTGTACTGTTGTATCTGTGTTTCTAATTTTTGTCATGTATCCGATACCCGGTTTCACATTGATCTCTTCTAATACGTAGTAGATACGCTCAGAACGTAATGCTTTTGAAACCTCTGAATTTGGATCATTTGCATCACCAAATACAATCGCATTTGCTGAACAAGCTTCCTGACAAGCCATTTTAATATCGCCATCTTTTAATGGACGTTTCTCCAGTTTAGCTTGTAATTTGCCACCTTGTATACGTTGAATACACATAGAGCATTTTTCCATTACCCCTCTCGAACGTGTAGTTACATCAGGGTTTAAAACTAATTGGGTAAACTCGTTATTTAAATAGTTATCGAAACGTGAATCGTTCCAGTAGTTAAACCAGTTGAAACGACGTACTTTATACGGACAGTTATTCGCACAGTAACGTGTACCTACGCAACGGTTATAAGCCATGTGGTTTAAACCATCACTTGAGTGTACAGTTGCCAATACCGGACAAACTGTTTCGCAAGGTGCATGATCACAGTGTTGGCATAACATTGGCTGGTGAACCACAGAAACATGATCTAAGTCTTCTAACTTAGCAATTTCTTTCTCTCTGGTTACATCACCAGCTGCAGTTTCGTAGCTATAATAACGATCGATACGGATCCAGTGCATTTCACGACGACGGCGAACCTCATCACGGCCTACAACAGGAATGTTGTTTTCTACGTTACAGGCAACAATACAAGAACCACAACCTGTACAAGCATTCAAATCGATTGCCATAACCCAGTTGTTACCTGGTTTTTCGTATTGATCCCAAAGATCGTAATCTTTATGCTCGCCTTTTTCGTTACCAGCTCCAGGATTTTTTAAGTACGCCGCAAAAGTAGCTTCTTTAATCACTGCTCGGCCCTCGAAAGAGTGGTGAGTTTGTGTTTGAGCCAATTCGTAATAACCGCCTGTTGGGGTAATGGTTACCGAAGTAGCATATTGGAAAGTTCCATTTACAAAAGAAACAAAAGGGAAAGCATTTTTACCCACATCGTTACCAGCTTTACCAACTTTGGTACGGCCATAACCTAATGCGATAGATGCAGTTCCTTGTGCTTGCCCTGGCTGGATCAATACCGGAAGATCTACTGAATATCCGTTGCTCGCTTTAACCGTTACAACATCAAATTCTTTAACCTTTAATTTCTCGGCAAACTTAGGTGCAAGTGCAACATAGTTATCCCAGGTTACTTTAGAAACCGGATCAGGTAACTCTTGTAAGAATGCGTTGTTTGCATTTTTACCATCACGCATCGGGATGCTTTCGTAAACCTGTAATTCTACTTCTTTAGCTAAAGCTTTGCTGCTATTCGCAATTGAAGTAGCAACTTGTGCTAAAGATTGTGTGAATGAATATACTCCAGCGGTTTTTGCTGTTGCAGTAACCACTCCTTTTTCTAAAACTTCTTCCCATTTCAAACCAACAGCTGGTAACATTTTAGCTTCCCAGTTGCTGCGTACAAACTGATAGTAATCTTTAACCGGAGCATCAGCCCAGGTTAATAAACTTTCTTCAGCCTGGCGGCTATTGAAAACAGGGTTGATAGTTGGCTGAACGATAGAATAATATCCTTCGTAAGCGTTTGCATCACCCCATGATTCTAAATAGTTATGGTTAATTGCAATGGCATCACAAGCGGTTGCAGTTTCATCAGCACGATCAGAGAATGAAATTTTAGCAGGAACCTTAGCTAATGCATCAGTAAATGCTTTGGCATTTGCAGCATCGTAAACTGGGTTACTGTTTAAGAATAAAACAGCACCAACTTCGCCGCGGTTCATTTCAGCAACTAAGCCATTGAATTCGGCATCGTTACCTGCATATAAATAACAAGGGTTATCCAAATCGATAGTAGTACCATAACTTCCGATAGCGGCGTTAATGGCATTTACTAAAATCTGAGTAGAAACATCGTTCGAACCACAAACTACAAGGCCTTTACCTTTAGCTTGTACTAATTCTTTAGCTACCAATTTAATTACTTTATCGGCAGTGGTGTTGTTACCTAACGTTCCGCCAGGTAAAGCACTACCGGTAATTGCATTGTATAAGGCAATTAAAGCAGGTCCTTCTTCCGATAATTTAACCGGAACACGGGTATCTGCATTGGTACCTGTTAAGCTCATTCCACTTTCGAACTGAATGTGGCGGCTCATTTTTTTATTTTCTAACGATTTGTAGTTACGGTTAGCAGTATACTGAGCAGTAAACTCTTCTCCGCTAATCCAGGTACCTAAGAAATCGGCACTGAAACTTACAATTAAATCGGCCTTATCAAAGTTGTATTTAGGTAAAACTGCTTTACCGAAACTGTTTTGGTTAGCCTGGATAATACCAGTATAAGAAACCGCATCGTACTGAACCAATTTAGCAGCAGGATATTTTGCAATAAACTGCGCAATAACTGCATTAGTTGATGGGCTGTTTACGGTTGATGCTACAACACGGATTTTCTTTCCACCCGCCTGTGCTTTTGCCAACTCGCCTTTTACAAAGCTGTCGATTTTTGCCCAGGTAGTTTCTTCAACTTTTCCATCTTTTACTAAAGCTGGCGCTTTTAGTTTAGATACATCATATAAATCTAAAACCGAAGCTTGCGCTCTCGCATCCGTACCGCAGTTAAATTGACCCGCATTTAGATTTGGTTCAATTTTAATCGGCCGACCTTCCCTTGTTTTAACCAAAATACTCTGGCCATTAAAGCTAGACGTATAATAGTTAGGAATACCTGGAGTAACCTCTTCAGGTTTTACCAAATAAGGGATAGATTTTTTTAACGGTGTACTTTGGCAGGCAGCTAATGTAACGGCACCTAAACCAAAACCTAACGCCTTTAAAAAGTCGCGGCGTGGGGTAACGGTACTTAACCCTGCTTCATTTAAAACATCTTCTATTGGAAGTGGCTCGGCGAATTCGTTTTTGCTATTCTTAACAAAATCGGGTGTATTGTTATACTCCTCTAAGCCTTTCCAGTATTTTTTGTTGCTTTCCATTTAAGCTATATTACTGTTTATTCGAACGTTCTTACTAAACTCTATCTATTAATAGTGGCATTTACCACACTCTAAACCACCCAATAACGCTGGTGTAATTTTCTCGCCTTTTTTAATCTTCTCGTGCGCTTCGATAACCTTAGCGTAGAAAGCATTATTTTTCTGACCAGAAATATCTGTTTCCTTATGGCAGTTAATACACCATTTCATGGTTAATGGAGAATATTGGTAAATTTCTTCCATTGTATTAACAGGACCGTGACAAGCGAAACATACAGGTTCTGTTGGTTGTAATCCTTTTGCTTTACGGATTGCATCTTCTGCAACAACTACGTGTTGAGAGTGATTGAAGTAAGCAAAATCAGGAAGGTTGTGTACACGTACCCACTCCATTGGTTTAGCTTTACCTTCATCATATTTCTGTGTTTCAGGATCGTAACCTAAAGCATTGTAGATTTTTTTGATCTCAGGAGAAATCTCACCATCATATTTATCTCTCGCCTGAACAGCTTTATGGCAGTTCATACAAACGTTTAATGATGGAATAGTTGCATTTTTAGATTTAAATGCTCCATTGTGGCAATACTGACAATCGATCTGATTGATACCCGCGTGCAACTCGTGAGAGAATTTAATTGGCTGAACTGGTTGGTAACCGGTATGAACACCAGTATTCCACATGCCCATCCAACCGAATGAACCTAAACAGATGATTAAACACAAGATAAAGAACATTACAAATTTCTTGTTTTTGAACATCTTGCGCACACCTACCTTTAATGGCACATCTTCTTCAATCTCGATACCTTGTTTTTGTAAAATCAGGCGTTCTAACAATTTAGAAGCACGGCCTAAGATTACTAAAATAACAATCGCCAATACAACGATAGCCACAATACCTGCAATTGATAAACCTGAAGTAGATTCGTCTTTTACTGCAACACCACCTGCCGGAGTAGCGGCTTTTGGCTCGCCTTCTTTAATGTACGCTAAGATATCTTTTACTTTTGCATCATCTAACTCAGGGAAGGTAGTCATTGCTACTTTACCGTTATCGTTAAACAATTTAACAGCTGCAGGATCTCCGGCAGCAATCATAGCCGCGTTGTTCGGAATCCATTTTAACAGGAACGCTTCAGGGTGACGATCGCTTACTCCTTCTAATGCCGGACCAATAACTTTGTGATCTAACGCATGGCACGAAGAACATTTTGCTTTGAAAAGCGTTCTTCCTTCTTTAGCATCCTGCGCATTTACGGTAGAAACCGCTATTACGGAAATTGCTGAAAATACGAATAACGACTTCCAAACGCTTTTTAAAATCATCGAGATATCTCTCATAATGAACACTTTATACTTATTTAATTTACTTTTTGTTGTGAAATTGATGCTGAACTAGGGGTAGCCCCACCAAAACTTGAACAAAAGTATAACTTATTAATAAATCCCATGACATAATAGTGACTGGAAATACAATTTATAATCATTCTAAACAAATGTCATTTCAAGCCATTCAGGCAATAAAAATGCCCATTTTTGATATGTTATCTTCAATGGGCATACTAGAAACCAATTTGGTTTATTTATTTTTAATGATTATTGTTTTAATATCCAGGCAAACATTAACGGTGCTACAATTGTTGCGTCACTTTCTACAATAAATTTTGGGGTGTGGATATCTAATTTACCCCAGGTAATCTTTTCGTTCGGTACAGCACCAGAATATGAGCCATAAGAAGTGGTCGAATCTGAAATCTGGCAGAAATAACTCCAGAAAGGAATATTTTCCATTTCCATATCCTGATAAAGCATTGGCACTACACAAATAGGAAAATCGCCGGCTATACCGCCACCAATCTGGAAGAAACCAATTCCTTTGCCTCCGCTGTTTGCAATATACCAGTCGGCCAACCAACCCATATATTCAATACCACCTTTTACAGTAGTTGCGGTAAGTTCTTTTTTCATCACATACGATGCAAAAATGTTTCCCATGGTAGAATCTTCCCATCCCGGAACTACAATTGGCAAATTCTTTTCAGCCGCAGCAAGCATCCATGAATTTTTAGGATCAATTTCATAGTATTGTTCTAAATCTCCGCTTAAAAGCATTTTATACATAAATTCATGCGGAAAATAACGCTCACCTGCAGCTTCGGCATCCATCCAGATTTTTTGGATGTGTTTTTGTAAACGGCGGAAAGCCTCTTCTTCAGGGATACAGGTATCGGTAACACGGTTGTAATGGTTTTCTAAAAGGTCCCATTCATCCTGCGGACTTAAATCGCGATAGTTTGGTACACGTTTATAATGTGAATGTGCTACCAGGTTCATAATATCTTCTTCAAGGTTTGCACCAGTACAAGAAATAATAGCCACTTTATCCTGGCGGATCATTTCTGCAAGTGAAATTCCCAATTCTGCAGTACTCATTGCACCAGCAAGTGTGATCATCATTTTACCACCTTCATCTAAATGCATTTCGTATCCTTTAGCCGCATCCATCATTGCCGCAGCATTAAAATGGAGGTAATTACGCTCCATAAACTGAGATATTGGTCCTCTTGTATTGCTCATTTCGTTTTGTATTGTTTGCCGCAAAAATAGGTATTTAGGCCGAAAGGTAAAAGCGTTTTACGCTTGGGGCATGGCGTTTAGCGTTAAATTAGTCCCAAGTCCATAGTTTTCAGTCCAAAGTCGGTTAAAATCATAAAGCGCATTTCCCTCGCGATTGTCATCCTGAGCGTAGTCGAAGGATCTTTTTTGAAAAGCAGTTGCTTAGCCCCTATTAAAGGTAGTCCGGCTTTCCGGTACAAGTCCGTCCCGATGAATCGGGATACCTCACCTGTGGGCTTTTCCCTATAATCCGGTTTAGGTGGCCTAAATCTTACAATTATTAAAGTTTGTCCCAACCCATAGCTACAAAACACAGATCTGTATGACTTCTCGCAACCCCAAATAGTACGGCAAGCCACGCCACCTAAACCCGACCGTAGCGGGATGCTCCCAATTTAAGAACTTGTCTGTTTTGTTTTTTATTGTGCGCTTGCTTGTTTCACAGGTTTCATTGGAGCAGAAGCGGGGGCGGGACTGTTCGCCCCTAAATGCTACTGTATCTGCTTTCAAAAAAACAATAAAATAACCGCTAATAGAAGAATTCTCTCCAAATTGGTTAACTGAACAATTAACCGATTTCCCTCGCGATTGTCATCCTGAGCGTAGTCGAAGGATCTTTTTTTGAAAAGCACTTGAAGTAACATTAATTACAAGATATCCGCGACCAGTTAACCATTTTAAACAATTAACCGATTAACCAATAATTGGCAGTTTGCGGTCACCAATGAACAAATGACCAATGAACGAATGAACTATAACTAAATTTCCTTTTCTTTGTGGCAATGAAAAAATATTATCTAATTATTTTACTTGCGCTCATTTCAGGAAGTTCGTTTGGACAGATGAAACTGATCAAAAAGATGCTCTCAAACGAAAAAGATACTACCCGTAAAGCAAGCTTTTTACCTCTACCAGCTTTTGGTTATAGTCAGGAAACAGGGTTTGAATTTGGTGTTGGTGCCATTTATTCATTTTACATAGACCGTAAAGATACGTTGAACCGCAGTTCCAACTTCGCCTTGAACACAACCTATTCTACCAAAAAGACAGCTAATTTTATGCTTAAAGGCGATGCCTGGACGAAAGGAAATAAATATCATTTTATCGGTGATATCCGTTTCAAAAACCAGCCATTTAATTTTTATGGTATTGGCAACAATGCAATAAAGGCAAATGAAGATAAACTAGACCAACGGGTATTTAAAACACTTTTCGATGCGGAAATGAACACCTTACCGAAGGCTTATACAGGTGTTTCGCTAGGTTTTGAGAATTACCATTTTATCGACAAGGAAGCCGGAGGCATTTTTACCACCAACCCACAGATTTTGGATAAAGATGGTGGATCTGTAGCCTGGATCGGTGCATCGCAAAGTTACGATACACGGAACAGCAATAATTATCCAACAAAAGGCTTTTTTGGTAGGGCAACCTATCAATACGCACCCGATTTTTTTGGCGGAGAAAGTTTTAATGGCTCACAGATTAAGCTAGATCTCCGTGGTTTCTTTAGTCTGGCACCAAAAGTAGTTTTAGGGGTACAGGGCATTTTTTATACCATCCAAAGCAAAAGCACCCCATTTTACCTGTTACAACAGTTAGGCAACGACCAGATGATGCGCGGTTACTATAGTGGCCGCTACCGCGACGAAAACCTGATGGCGGCACAAGCCGAAGTCCGCTACCGTTTTATGAACCGTTTTGGCATTGTAGCTTTTGCGGGTACAGGTAAAGTATTCGCAAACGGTCAGTTTAACGGCGATGGGCTAAAACCAAACTTTGGTTTTGGCGGTCGCTACTTTTTCGATCCGGCAAAAGGCTTGAGTGTTCGGGTAGATTATGGAATAGGCGAAAAATTACCAAATGAAAAACGCCAGGCCGGGTTTTACATCAGTTTAGCAGAAGCGTTTTAGTCGAAAGGTGTGCAAGATGGAGGGCTTCGTAATATGATCCTGTTCATTAGTTGACCTACTCGTTTTGTGATCCTGAGCGTAGTCGAAAGATCTTTAACCAAGTTACCAATGACAGATTACAACGAATGGTCGTCTTTCCCGCGCAGGCGGGAATCTTAATGCAAGCTACAAACCCTACTAAGGCATTACGATTCCCAATCAAGTTGGGAATGACGATTTGCCAGCACCTTTTCTCCTACATCCCTAATTACTCCTCTTCCGCTCCTCTTCGTTCCCCGGCTTCCTATCCTGCTGTTTAATTTTTTCATTGCCAAAATTATAACGGAAGGCAATCTTGAGTTGGCGGTTATCGTAATAGTTATTGTACTCCTGACTGATATTATTGATCAAACTCTTAAAACGGTATTGGTTGGTTTTTAAAACATCGGTAGCGGTAATGGCCAATTGTATCTTTTTGTTAAATAATAACGTTTTTATACCCAGATCGAGGTTGTATTGGCTTTTATTTTTGTTCAAGCCATCAACTGCGGGGAATTGGCACCAGAAATTCGCCTCGCCTAAAATAGTTTTCGATGGGTTAAAAACAAACTGATTTAATGTAGAAAAATAAGCACCAAATCCATTCAGGTTACTTAGGGTTTGCGTGATATTGGAATTTGATGTATTATAAAAAACATCAACCTGATTGATACTTTCCAACCATTTCAACACATTAAAAGTAACTGCATTGCTGAACTGATAATGATACCCTGTAATAAAGTTAACAGGTTTGGCTGCCTGAATATTAGTGCCAGCATCAATAAAATTTACATCATTAAAGCCGTTTGTGGTATGACTAAAAGATAGTCTCGTGGTGAAAACATTATTGTAAGTATGCGAAATTTCAATGTTGTCGTTATAAGATGGTTGCAAAAAAGGGTTTCCTTCTGTATAAGCATATTGGTTGCTGTACCAACGGAAGGGATTTAGTTTACGGTAAGCAGGTCGGTTGATCCGACGGCCATAATTAAGCGCAAAAGTACTTTTATCATTTGCACGATAAGCGATGTAAAATGTAGGGAAAAGACGGAAATACTCATTTCGATTTTGTTCATTAACGGATATGCCATCAATCTGCGTATATTCTCCACGCAGCCCAGCTTGAAAATCCCAACTCCTTATGGTTTTATTATAATTGACATAGAGGGCCTGTGTATTTTCCTGATAGTTGAAAAGGTTGGTTTGGCCCAGATCTAATTCGTAAATTGCATTACGGGCTTTGTAAAATGCAAGATCACTCTGGTTATTGATAAAGCTCAGTTTTGTACCGAAGGATAACTTAAAGGTTTTATAGGGCAAGTCTACATCGACTTTTAAGGTATATAAATCTATATTTTGTTTGCTGGTTGATAGGTATTCGACAAAAGAATTCGGAATAATCGCTCCATTTTGGGAATAACTTGTATTGTTAAAAAGCCTGTTTTTATCATCATTGTATTTAAACCAATCGCCGTTAATGGTCAATTCTTTCCCTGCTGAATCCAAGGCCTGTTTTAAATAAATATTGGCCGAATGATAATGAGACCTGATTTTGGCATTGGCATCAGAATTCAACACCGAATCTAAATTACCTGTTTTGCTATAAACAGTGGTTTTAACATTTTCTTCGGAATGGAAGTTGGTTAAACCACCGTTATATGATAAACCCAATACTGTTTTTGGGGAGACCTGATAATCAATTCCGATCTGTCCGCTGGGTACCGTTCTAAAATTCCGGTCTTTATTTACAATATTCCAGCTCTGTGTAGGATAAAAAACGTCACTTTGTTCAAACGGCACAAGAGATCCTTTTCTGATATTGAAATTTGAGGAGAGCGTAATTTTATTTTTCCGAAAACTCAAATTCCCACCTCCTGATGCCGTTGGATGAGTAGCTTGTGAAAAAACAGTATTAACCGACCCTCTAAAGCCTTCGGCAGTAACTTTCTTCAATACAATATTAATCAAGCCATTATTTCCCTGGGCATCATATTTTGCCGGCGGATTGGTAATCACTTCAATCTTGGCAATGACGCCTGATGGAATTGATTTTAAATAATTCGCCAGTTCATCATCCGATAAGGGCACCAGTTTATCGTTAATCATAATGTTAATACTACCCCTGCCCACCAATGAAACCCTATCATTCAAAACCCGCACGCCAGGCACTTTCGAAAGTAATTCCAATGCATCGGTTCCGACAGCAGAAATGCTATTCTCTACATTAAAAATGGTCCTGTCGATCTGTTTTTCTATTAAAGCTTTTCTAGCATTGATCTGGACATCAGTAAGCCTGTTTGGGTTTTCCTGAAGTTGAATATTAATTACAGTATCTTCTGTTAAGGCAAATGACTGGTTTACAGCTTTAAAATTGATTGCAGAAAAAACAACCGAATATTTCCCCGATGGTAATTTGAATTGGTAAGTGCCTAAACTATCGGTTTGGGTATAAAATACTTTATTTTGAGGTGCTGAAATCTTAACCGTAACAAAGGGTAAAGTTTTAAACTCCTTATCCGTTACCTTGCCCGAAAGGTTAAACTGTGCCCGGGAAGAGAAGCCACAAAAAACAGCAATAAAAAAGAAAATAGACCGGAACATCTAACGGTTTAAATCAGTACCGTATAATTTGGCTTTTTTTGTTTTTATATCAAAAAATAAGCTATCAGCCCTCACTTTAGTATCGCCCGAGGTCATGGTGGCGTCGTTAACAAGCACTGTATTATCTTTTTTATTGTAAACAATTTTAGAACCTGACAACTTTATCTTGTTATAGAACAACCTTGCATTTCCAAATAGAGATACGATAGATCTATCCTTACTCATTTTAACAGAATCCTTGGCAACATATTCTACTTTGTCATTCAACTTTGTTAAAAAATCCTTCTCATGCGCAGCATCATGTATATTCAATCCAACCTTACCCTCTCCATTTTCAGCCCTATAGCTTCCGTCTTTCAAATTAAATACAATTATTTTAGCAGTTGCAGATCCACCTTCTTTGGCTTTTAATACTGCATTTTTGGCGATCATTTTACCATTAAGTTGATCCAATTCTACGTATTCGGCTTCTAATCTACAGTTCACAATATCGATAACCGCATTTTCCATGTAAGAAACTTTATGCTTCACATCACCGATTATTTTTTTGAATGAAATGATTTTAGGCTCAACTGGTCCGCCAACTTTTGTTGTATCATTTTTCATCGCAGCAACCTTCTGTTTGCCATCGCTAAGATAAAACCGGTTATAAAGCGCTTCATTTTTGATCGTATATTTTTTAGGTTCAGAATACAGCACAATCATTTTATCTGTATTATAAGTATTTTTTGAAATCAACTTTTCTCCAATAAATTTAACCAGTACCTTATCGCCAGCTTTAAAATTGTCATCCTTTATGTTCTGTGTTTTAAGGTTTAGGTTGATGGTAAAAAACCCATCATTCAAAACAATCTTTTCAATCTTACCATTGGCACCTTTTTGAATTGATTTAATTTTAGAGGAAGCAAAACGTGCTTTATTGGCTTCATATAAAAAAGCATGCTTGTCTATTTTTGGTTCGTAAATTAATTTTCCCGTTAAGGTTGTTACTTTTGTCGGATTATAGATTGGTCCATCTGTTTCTGCGATAACTTTACCACTTTTATTCATTCTCTTCATATTCGCAATCCTACCCGATATGTAGGCTATAAGTCCATCGCCAATCTTAATTTTTTCTTTAAAGCCAGTGGCTTCTACCGCATAGACTTTCCCTTCTGATAATAAATCGAATGTATAGCCACCCACTGAAGTTTTTCCAATTTTCAGCACTTTTCCCTTCAAAGTTCCCTTATAAAAATCTTTTGAAGGTTTACTCTCCTCCTTTTTATTTTGCGCGTATACCACCTGAACAGCAAATAACCAGATCAGTCCCATGACAACAGGTATTGCTAATAAATACATTAATTTCTTCATGTTTTTAGATTTAGCGTGGAACAACATTTTAATCCGGTCTTTAATCGGGCTCTTCACAAAATTGTGGATCAGCGGTACATCACTTTTGCTGATCGTCAATTTTAACAGGAGGTTGGCGTATTCCTGATTGCCAAAATCTGTAGAAGTGATTTCATCTGCCTCATATTCATGTATCTGCTCTAAAGCTTTATCATATAAGTAAACAACAGGATTAAACCACAAAACGGCTTTAAAAACCATTAAAACAATTTTATCTATCGAATGGTATTGCCTGGCATGAACCTGTTCGTGTTTGAGCAAAATCGATAAATCGGCTGTACTTAAATCTTCATCATTTATAAAAACATAGTTAAAAAAAGAGCAATTGGTAAAACCTTCTGTTTTGGTAATCAGCTTTAGGCCATCGCCATTTTTAGTGTACCTATTGGTATGCTTAAGCAAGCTGAACAAACGCCACAGGCAAACCAACAGTAAAAGTGAAGTTGTAATACCATAAACGTAATACATCACCGCCATCCAGTCGATTTTATGCACTACCCCTGGCTGGTACTTCACCACAATGGGCTGAATGAGCTGAACAGGTGCTTGAGTTAGGGGTTTTATTTCAGGTATATTAACCGGAACCTCAGTTTCCACTATTGTTATTTCTCGCTTAACTTCGAACTGCAAAGCCGGAATAATAAAACTAAGCAATAGTGTAGCCAGCAAATAAAAGCGGTTGATTTTAAAGAAAGTCAGTTTTCTTAAAACCAGCAGGTAGAAGCCAAAGAATAACACCGTACAGGCGGTAACTTTGAGTAGGTAGGTTAACCATTCCATAGCTATAATTTACTAACAACCACGTTTCGAAAAAGCTACAAATCCATCTAAAATCAGGTTGCTGATTCTTCGGATATTTTTTTCCTGATTGATATATTCCAGCGTTTTACTATCCGAAATATTTCCAAGTTCAATTAAAACTGCAGGTATTTTAGATTCGCGGAGCAACAAAAGGTTTGCGTTTTTTAATGAATCTCTTACTTCCATCCCTTTAAGCTGTTTCAGATTGCTTAAAATACCAGCCCCCAGATCTTCCGCAGTTTTAATATTGCTGTTCTGTTTCGAAACATAAACCTCAATTCCACCGAAAGGTACAGCGGCATTTGCAAGTGTTGCATTATGATGGATGGAAATAAAAGCCGTAGCCTCTTGTTTCGGTAAACGATCGCGAAGTGAAATAAACTGGTCAGAATTTCTTGTTAATATTACTTTAATCCCTCTTTTTGCTGCTTCTTCCTTTAGGATTTTTACCGCCCTTAGGTTTAAGTCTTTTTCCTTTTGTCCATCCAGGGCACTTACAGCTCCATCTTTTCCGCCATGGCCGGCATCAATAACCAATGTAGGTTCTACTTCATTAAAAGCAGTATTCGGATTAACCTTAATATTGCTGTTTAAATACCTCATGGCATAAACATTTGGCTTTATGGGCGCATCTGCCGAAGCCTGGTTCCCTGCTAATGTTTTCTCAACAATAATTTCTTTGCGGTTTATAAATGCCATACAGCAGATCATTAAAACCGGAACAATGGCTAAATAGGCAAGCTTTTGCAACTTGGCATTTGGTTCTTTATACAACATCATGATTCTATTTTTTAGTGGAAGTTTACTAAAACTATTAATGGCTAAATTTTTAGCTGGCATAGCCAGGTTTAAGAGCAGGGAAGCATAAACTTTCTTATCTGCAACTTTAGAAGTTTCACGGTCGGCCAGAAATTCGTGATTGTGATCGATGGCATTCCGCCAGAAATAAATAATGGGGTTAAACCAAAGGAGAGCAGTAACGAAATTGACTAAAAGTTTGTCGACAGCATGCAACTGCTTCACATGAACGTATTCGTGTTTAATTACCAGATTCTTTTCTTCGTGCTGCAAAGAGGAGTCGACAATAATCTGGTTAAAAAAAGAACAGTTTTTTATGGTTGATTTCGCATCGACCAAGATAACAGCTCCGTTTCTGTCTATGGCATGTTTACGTAATTGAATCTGAATACGTACCATCATAAAAAACATTCTAAAAACAAGGGCGGCTAAAACCAAGCAGTAACCATACATGAGCACTTGATCCCAGTTTATGGTAGTGTTGGCAGTATTACCTTCATCTATAAAATCCTGCTCAACAAAACCATCGTTGCTGTAAGCTATTTTTGACGGAATCTCCTGGCTGGCTACCATTACTTCCTGACGGTTTTCGATGGTAACTGCCGGAATACTAAAACTCAACACCAGCATCATTAATAAATAAGCACGGTTCAGGTTGAAAAACGTAAGTTTAGCCAGTAAAAACTGATAGGCTGCAAAAAAGATTATGGTACAGGCCGATACCTTTAATAAGTAAATTAAAATCATGACTTTGGATCTTGGTTAATGATTTTTTTAATTTCTTCTATATCCTTTTCACTTAGTTTTTCTTCTTTTACCATAAACGATAAAAGGGTGGTTGGAGAATTATCAAAATAACCCGAAAACAATTTCGAAAAGGTAGTTTTGGCATATTCATCTTTTGTAATCGCCGGAAAGTATTCGTAAGTTTTTCCATAGGCCTTATAATTAACATAGCCTTTCTTCTCTAAAAGCCTAACAATTGAGGAAATGGTATTGTAGGGGGGCTTAGGTTCTTCTTCCAGTTCATCAATAATATCTTTCACAAATGCCTTTTGCAGTTTCCATAAAACCTGCATAATACGCTCTTCCGCTTTGGTTAATTCTTCCATACCCAAACTTATAACTTATTTTTCAGTTTTACAACTAAAAAACAAGTTACATTACTGAAAAATCAGTTTAAAATATTAAATAACTGATTTACAAATACTTAAATTATCGTAAATTTTAATTTGAAAACGAATGGCTTGCTCTGGTATGGAGCCAGAAGCATTTAACCTTATAACTAAACCCGATCAAAGTGGTTCCGGTTCTTCACCCGAAGGAACGGAGAGCGGGACTGAAACCCGCCAAAAGAACTGGACTGTTCATTTCCAAATCCTAAACACTAATATTTTTAATTTGAAAACAAACGGCTTGTGGTTCTTGGCAAATGAAGCCCTGCCATCCGCTTTATCCCGATGAAACCTGTGAAACAAGCAAGCACACAATAAAAATAAAAGAATCGTGCTTAAATCGGGATGCTCGCTTTTGTCAGGTTTATGACCGAATGGCTTGCTTCTAGCATGTGGCCAAAAGCATTTAACCCTTGTAACTAAACCCGATCAAAGTGGTTCCGGTTCTTCACCGGAAGGAACGGAGAGCGGGACTGAAGCCCGCCAAAAGAACTGGACTGCTCGTTTCCAAAATACTAAAATTTACTATAGTGTCGCCCACACCAGGCCAAACTTACGAAGTTCGCCTGTGCTTTGGCCTTCCTAAACTTCGTAAGTTTTCCAAGCCTTAGCTAAAACTTATTTGCTTAAACCAGCCAATGCATTAATGGTTAATGCCACAATTACGGTATTAAAGATAAAGGCGATTAAACTGTGTAAAAGGGAAAGCCGTCTGATCTTCCGATCTGAAATTTCTACATCAGAAACCTGGAAAGTCATGCCGAGCACGAAAGAAAAATAGGCGAAATCGATAAAATCGGGCTCATCATCTCCAGGAAATTCAAGTCCTGCTCCTTTTTTATTTGAATGCCCTTTTTTATTATCCCCATAATAAAGATGTGCATAACGCATGCTAAAAGTGGTATGCACCAAAAACCACGATAAAAACATACCTGTTATGGCTACTACTAAATCGAGTGGGTCAATATCTTTATTAATCAGCAACAAAATTACGGCAAGCAGACCAGCAAAGGTAGAAACCAACACAATGGCAAAAATTTCGCCCCGGGTTTCATCCTGCATTTTCGCTTTAAGATGTGTTTCGGCAGCGGAAGTATGAAAAAACATATACCAATGGAGGGTAATCAGCATCAAACAAAATGCATCCCAGCCCAGCATAATGTGTGTAAGCACACTCATTTTAATAAAAAGCGAAACCAAATAAAAAGCAATCCCTAAAAAAAGACTAATCAACAAAATAAACAGCGCTGACCGTTTTTGGATACCTTCTAATTTCGGTTCGATTTCCATTTTCTTAAAATTTAAGCTTAAAGTGTTCTTTTGCCTGTCCTTTTTTAAAGTAAACCAAGCCGATCCAGAACAAATCTACTGTTATGGTAACATCAGGATGGTTTTTAATTTCAGCCCAGGCTTCTTTCATGCCTTCGCTCCAATAAATATCGTCAAAAATCAACAGTGAATCTTCATTAATTTTAGGCAAACACCAGTTAAAATAGTTCAGGGTAGCATCCTTGCGGTGGTTACCGTCAATGTAAACGAAATCTAAACTTGGCTGTTTGGCAATAATATCGGGTAGGATCAAATCAAAATTGCCCACATGAAGCTCTATATTCTCTAAATTTAGATCCTTGAAATTTTTCCTCGCCACCTCTGCCGTTTGCGGGCAACCTTCGATGCTAATCACTTCTGTATCAGCACTTGTTGTGGCCAGATAAGCCGTTGTAATGCCAAGGCAAGTGCCTAATTCTATAGCACTTTTAGGATTTGTATTTTTCGCCAACCGGTAAATCAGTTTGGCCAGGCGTGGACTTTTCAACGCATTCTTCGCAATCTGACTTACCTTTTTTGTACGATTTTTATTGAGGTGAGAACCCGCCCCAAGGTCTGTAACAGTGATTATCGAATCGTCATTAAAAAGTTTTTTTCGTTGTTCTTCTATGTTTTTGTATTCAGATTTGTCGGTAAAATCGTAAATTACCTCATCAGCGAGCTTGTACACGAATGGTGAGTGCGTTCCATGTCGGCTTTTTGCTGTTAAACGGTGTTTAAGGTAATCTGTAATAAATTGAAATAGCATAATATTGCAAAAGTAATTAAACACTGCAAACGTAGGTATGTTTTATGGAAAATAACGCAGAGATAAGTGCTTTAGTAAAATTGTTGGATGATCCTGACGAGGAAGTGTTCCATCATGTTGAAAAGAAACTGCTTGAATATGGCGGCGAAGTAGTACATTTTTTAGAAAATGCCTGGGAACAGTCTTTTGATGGCTTGTTGCAGGAGCGAATTGAAAATATTGTTCATCAGATCCAATTTAAAACGGTTAAAGAAGATTTAAGCTTATGGTATTTAAGCGGTGCTTTTGATTTATTGCAGGGCGCATTAATTATTAACCGGTACCAATATCCGGATTTAGATGAGCAAAAGGTAATTAACCAGATGGAAGAAATTAAAAGGGATATCTGGTTGGGCCTTCAATATGAAATGAGCTCGGTTGAAAAAGTAAAACTGATCAATCACGTTTTGTATCAACAATATGGTTTTGGTGGCAATACCAAAAACCACCACGATCCACAAAATTCTTATTTAAACCAGGTTCTGGAAAGCAAAAAAGGCAACCAGATTTCGCTGGCCATTATCTATTCTACCCTGGCACAGAAACTAGACCTGCCTGTGTATGGAATAAACTTGCCACAGCACTTTATTTTGGGTTATATAGACGATAGCAAACAGGAAGGAACTGAATATGGTGTGCTTTTCTACATCAATGCTTTTAACCGTGGTAATATCTTCGGCAAACATGATGTTGATCAGTTTCTTCGCCAGCTTAATTTAGAGGCCCTGCCCGAATATTACCGGCCTTGCAGCAATACCGATATTATCCGCCGGGTAATCAGAAACCTGATTTCGGCTTATGAAAATGCAGGGGCTACCGATAAAGTTGCCGAATTGAACGAACTTCAAGATATTATTGCCGAAAAATAGTTTACTAGATCCCATGCACAAAAGAAAGTTTATCGCCCCTACTGTACTGTTCTGCATTACAGTCATCATCTCCTTATCATTTTTGAGTATCCAATCAAAAGCCCAAAAAACAATTAAACCAAACGTTATTGCCTATTACACCGGACATAATTCAGTAATAGATAGCTTTCCGATCGAAAAAATGAGTCATTTGATTTATAGTTTCGGTCATTTGAAGGGTGATAGTTTAAACATAAGCTCGGCGAGGGATTCAGCCTTGATTACTAAAATGGTGACTTTAAAACAACGAAATCCCGATTTAAAGGTGATGATTGCAATGGGTGGCTGGAGTGCCTGCAAAGATTGTTCGGAGGTATTCAGCAGGGCTGAGGGACGAAAAACATTTGCCAAAACAACTAAAGAAATACTCGATTTTTTCCATGCCGATGGGATAGACATTGACTGGGAATACCCTGCAGTAGTTGGTTTTCCTGGACATAGATATACAGTTGATGATAAACATAATTTCACTTTACTGATTAAAGAACTCCGTAAAAAATTAGGTAAAAAGGCCGAAATTAGCTTTGCTGCAGGCGGTACAAAAAACTGCATCGATTCTTGTTTCGAATGGGATAAAGTAATGCCTTTGGTAAACCGGGTTAATGTGATGAGCTACGATCTGGTAAGCGGATATGCGACACAAAGCGGCCACCATACCCCGTTGTATGCTACCGCTCAACAATCTTTATCAGGCGATTACGCTGTAAAAGCTTTAATAGATTTAGGTGTACCCGCACAAAAAATTGCATTAGGAGCAGCATTTTACGCCCGTATTTTTGAAAACACTATCGATGCCAACCAGGGATTATACCAGCCTACCAAATTTTTAAGCGGTGTTTCTTTTAAGGATTTTAAAAAGCAGTTCACTGCAGAAAATGGCTATACTTATTATTGGGACGAGAAAGCCAAAGCCCCATATTATTATAATCCACAAACAAAATACCTCGCCACTTTTGACGATCCGAAATCAATTTCATTGAAAACCAAATATGTAATTGATCAAAAATTAAATGGCATCATGTTCTGGGAATTAACAGATGATGCTTATACCGATGGACTATTGGATGTGATTGATAAAACGATAAAAGAATTATAACGGATTACCAAAGGTTACCACCCAGTAATTTTGGGCCATGCCTACACCAGCTTCTTTACTTTTAGCATCCATCATGGCTTTACAATGGCTCACGCTATTTTTCCATGCAGCAATTACCTGATCTGCCTGACCATATCCCTTAGCTAAGTTTTCTGCTCTAAATTCACCTGCATAACCTGCATTTAATGCACGCTCCTCTGGAGTACCGCCTTCAAGAGATAAATGATCAAAATAGTTTTGTTGTGCCATATCTTTGGCATGACTTATTGCGGCATTTTGCAGTTGGTTATTTAATGATAGGGTGGGTACTGGGGGCATGTACGCTGTGCCACAATTACACCCACTTTGCCTTAACAGATTAATTTTAGCAATTACCAAATCAACATCATTCTCTGGCACAGACACTTCATCCTTTTTACACTGTGCAAATAAAATGCAGAGCAGTATACAGGCAAACATGCTTAGGCATTTTTTCATATTTATTTTATGCTACAAAAGGAGGCAGCTATAAAGCTACCTCCGAAAGTGAATATTTATTTTTATAAATTAAAAAGCCCTTTCTCTACCCATATAAACATTTTTACCTGTGTAGAAAGTATTGCCAGAAGGGCCTGGAGAGCCGCTATCGCCTTCCATTTGCATATTGATGATTAGCCACATGGGTTTATTTACCGAATTACTCATGGTATGCTTGGCTACCCAAACGTTATCAATATAATAATGGCAATCTACATCTGTTGCACTTACCTTATTGTACCAGCATTTGTAATTATGGTAGGAACCCGCATTAGAAACTGCGGTGAGTTTATTCTCCCAACCACCATCATAAGTATTCTGCCAATTTGTGTTATTGCCCTTAAACTCCATAATATCACTTTCAGGTGGCCATGAATTAACGCCGGTAATCCAAAAAGCAGGCCAGGTTCCTTTACTGGTTGGTACAGCAAAATCACCAGAAATGGTATAACTGGGAAACTGATCGTTAATTAAAACCTGTTGTTTGGCGTAACAAGCACCTGAATTGTACCAAATAGCAATATTGGTAAAACCATTGGCAGTACTGTTTCCTGGAGATGAAGCCAAGCGGGTAGCTTTAATGGTGAGTACACCTCCGCTTAACGAGATCTGGTTATGATTTGAGGTACTCCCTACCATGCGGGCAGAACCATTATGATCGGTACCCCAGGGATAATTATAATTCCATTGTGCCTCAAAATTAGTATAGTTGGCAAGAGAATTACCATCTATTAATGTTTCCCAGGCTTTAACCTGTCCGTTTTCTTGTTTAACTTCTTCTTTCTCTTTCTTACAAGATAAAAGCACCACAAACATGCATGTAAATAACATACACCATTTCATTTTTTCATTTCTCATTTTTTTTGAATTAGGTAAATATTTGGTTAATTGTAAGGCATTAGGATGTGATCAATCGGCTGTAAATCAATAATTAACAACACAAAAGATCTCAGCAACCACAGTAGTGGAGACAAGCTTGGTTGGTTTTTTTTCATAAGATTTGGTTAGGCTGCAAACATAATCTCAATTTTAAATCGACATGCTTGTAAGCAAAGATATACGCAGGCTTATCAAAAAATGAGGGGCTAAATCGTAAAAAAAGAGTGGTAAAATGAGCGTTTTTACATCACTTTTCTTAATACGGGTTATTTTCTGTTTCTAAATGTTTAGGTGTTTAATTTTTATTGACGGAAATAAAGCCCACAAAAACAAAAGCCTGATCATGGTTATGATCAGGCTTTCAATGATATTTTTTATATCTATTTACAAGTATAATTTAAGCTATATTTTACATTATAAGTATCCGTTTGAACTGGTCCACTGCTTGGATAAAAAGTAGAAAGCACCGAAAACGATACCGATGTAGCGTTTCCTTTTCCATCGTATTGATAGCCGAAGGTATAAACAGCATCAGTAAAAGGATCACCATCGCCGTCTACCGTTTTTGCTGTGCCTTTAAGTAATACATTTTTAGATTGTTTCCCAAAATATCCACCAGGAAAATAATCAACATGATAAGAAAGTGGATCCGCAATCTCGTATGTGTTTACCGCATTTTCTGTTGAATATACATAGGTAGTGGTTTCTGTGTAGCCAAGGTGAGTATCAACTGAAACTGCTTTTACTAAATTGCCGTTAGCATAAGTTAAGTTATCTGTTGTATTTAATTCTCCGTTTAAATAATTTTTCACCTGAATTAAATAACCATCTGCATTGTAGGAGTATTTTCTGGTATAACTATAACTAACCCCACCTCCACTAATAACGCCATCACTCCCACTCGATATTGCCCTTCCATTTTCCAAAACGATTTCAGACACATTCCCATCCCCATCGGTAGCGGTAATTTTATTTGCCGTATAAAAATAATTACTCGTCTGACCGTCGGTAGTGGTTGCTTTTGAAATCCTACCAGAGGCGTCGTAAGTGAAGGCAAGTGTGTAAGTGCCTAAAATATCAAGATCGGCCTTTAAACTGGCTAGTTTGCAGCCATTTCCATTAGGATCGAACTTGGCGTTCCCATTAATTTCTTTTTTACAACTTGCTATTGATATGATAGCAACAAAAGCTACCATAACATATTTAATTGTTTTATGCATTAAAATTTCCGGTTAAGAGGTTAAAATATCGGCAAAGATATTAAAATTTCTCTTTTTTCATCCAGTCAGCCAACAAGTTAAACCAATCTACATCCGAAGTCCTGTTGATTAAACCAAAACCATGACCACCTTTTTCGTACAGATAAATATCAGTATCTACCTTATTCTGCTTTAACGCTTCGTTCATTAAAACACTATTTTCGAAAGGAACAGTTTTATCATCTTTAGCATGCACAAAAAAAGTTGGAGGTGTTTTCCTGGTTACATTTTTATTGGCCGAGAAATAATGTTTCAAACTATCAGCAGGATTTGGGCCCAATAAATTCTTCATCGTACCAGTGTGTACAGATTCTTCAAAACTGATTACAGGATAAATTAATGCAGCGAAATTTGGCCTAAGATCTATCTTTTCCGGATCGGAAACCTTAAGATCGTTATAATGGGCAACCAAAGTTGAGGCAAAATGCCCCCCGGCAGAAAAACCCATAATCCCGATCTTGTTGGCCTTAATCCCATATTTTTTTGCATTTTTCCTAATCAGGTAAATGGCCTGCTGTGCATCCTGCAATGGGCCATAAGTTTTATCAACCATAATCTGATCGCTCGGTAACCGGTACTTCAATACAAAAGCGGTAACTCCAATCGCATTAAATCTTTTGGCTACATCGGTTCCTTCATGGCTAAATGCCAAAGCGCCATAACCACCGCCCGGACAAATGATTACTGCAGTTCCTTTAGCGATATTTTTAGGTGCTTCGAAAACCGTAAACGTAGGTACCGATACTTTGGTAACACTCAAGGTACCATTTGCACGTACCTCAGTATTTTCTACATAATCAGCAGGTGTAGTTTTAGCGCCCGGAATTTCACCTGAATATAACGGTACAACTTCTTGGGCATTCGAATAGTTAACTGCCATAAACAATAACATGATAAGGATGGATGATTTTCCCATTTGTTTTAGATTAAAATTCCATTAAATATGCTTTTAAAAACCCGTTAATATCGCCATTTAAAACCGCATCGGGATTAGAGGTTTGATAATTGGTCCGGTGATCTTTTACCCTTCTATCATCCAGCACATAACTTCTGATCTGTGAGCCCCATTCTATTTTCTTTTTCGATCCCTCTACCGCAGCAATTGCTTCGTTACGTTTCCGTTCCTCAATTTCATATAATTGAGATTTTAATAAACGGATAGCATTCTCTTTATTCTGCAATTGCGATCGCGACTCCTGGTTTTTAATAATAATGCCTGAAGGTTTGTGGTATAAACGTACAGCTGTTTCAACTTTGTTTACGTTTTGTCCGCCTGCTCCACCAGCCCTAAATGTTTCGAATTCTATATCAGCAGGATTAATATCAATCTGTATGGTATCGTCAACCAGGGGATAAACATAAACAGAAGCGAAAGATGTATGCCTACGGGCATTCGAATCGAATGGAGAAATCCGAACCAAACGATGCACGCCATTTTCGCCTTTCAGATAACCATATGAGAAATCGCCATCAAACTGAAGCGTTACCGATTTTATACCGGCAACCTCCCCTTCCTGGCTGTCCTGTTCGGTAATTTTATAACCGTTCTTTTCACCCCACATCATATACATGCGCATCAGCATATAAGCCCAATCACAGCTTTCAGTTCCGCCAGCTCCAGCAGTAATCTGTAAAACGGCAGAAAGTTGGTCTTCTTTGCTACGGAGCATATTTTTAAGTTCCAGTTCTTCTACGGCAGTTTTACTGATCTCGAACTGGTCTTGCAGCTCAGCTTCTGAAGCATCGCCCGATTGAAAAAACTCAAACATTACCGCAGCATCTTCAACCGCATTATTGGTTTGGTTAAAGCCATCCGTCCATTTTTTCTTTGAACTTATTTCGGCAAGAATTTTTTCTGCTTTTTTAGGGTCATCCCAGAAATCGGGAGCCATTGTTAATTTTTCTTCTTCGCGGATGGCGTAAAGTAGCTCATCAACGTCAAAGATACCTCCTCAGCGACGTTACTCTGTCCCTTAAATCTTGAATATTTTCTTTGGTCATGGTAACAAATATAGCAATTATGAGATACTATTAAGGAGACGCTACCCAAAACCTTAACTATCTTCATTTCTTAATGGTGTACAAAATAATTTAGGTCCTTTTACCATTGAGAAATTAAGGACATTAAGTAGGATTGAGTTAAGACCAAATTACTTGCATTTTAACCATAGGCTTCTATAAATTAACTCATCCTGCAGCTTTGCTGTTAAAACTTGTTAAAATCATAAAATGAACCATCAACTAATTATTTAATTGATTAATTTTCGAAAATATTTATCAGATCGGCCGGAATTTAAATCATATGCTATTAATGGAGTAGCATAGTTCAAATCGATCTGTTAATATCCAAACTAATATTAACATCTTAACCAACACAAATGAAAATGCTCTTTTTTATTTTAGGTTATTTGTTTTTCTGTACGGCAACATTTGCACAAACAGGTAAAATAGATAGCGCTGAAATGGCTACATTGCGTATCGACCCTCAAACTGCGCGCGGCGCGGCTGTTTCTCAGGTTTTTAGCGAAGTAGAATTTATTCCCCTCGAAACTACAAAAGAGAGCCTTTTTGGAAATATTAGCCAGCTAAAAATCGTAGACGATAATTATGTAATTTTTGATTACGATACCAAGGCAATCTTGATTTTTACTAGAGATGGCAAGTTTCGCTCAAAAATTAACGCTAGTAAAATAGAACAAGAAGATAAAAGCAACAAAGACAAGACAGTTTTTTATGGCTTTACCACTAGAAAGGAGAATAATGTCGAATTTATAGTTATTTCCGCACGTCCCAATGCCTTTTACTTCGATCTAAATGGCAGGCAGATCAAAAAGATACCACTCAAAGAGCATAATAAACAGGGCAATAACCGCGACATCAAACTGGCCAATCAAACTACTCTGGTAAGACCCGATTTTATCATAAAAACGGGGAAGGATAGTACTTATTATGAAGTGGGAATAATTAACAAGGGTAAAGATTCAATTGGTTATTTCCCCTATAGCCCAAAAAGGTACGAAACAGATGAATTTATAGGTTCGGGTTCATCGTTATATCAATATGGCTCAGAAAATGAATTGTTTTTTTTAACCTACTATTCATACGATATCTTCAAGGCCAGTACCACTAAACTTTCGCTTGCTTACCATATCATACTTCCTGCAGTAAATTCCTTTCCTACTGATTTCAAAACCAATCCCATTTACGTTAAAAAGAGATTGGAGTATTTCAGAAACAATCCAAAGGTTTTTTACGATTTAAGTAAGCCTTATTTAGTAGGTGATAATCTTTACCTCCAAATGAACAATTTTGGCTGGGATCCAAGCGTTAAAAAAGCGATTATTTACAACCTAAAAACCACTGAGCTAACCTCTATACAAGATCTGGAACCCGATTCGCTTTCCTCTTTTTTACCCGTTACCGATGCCAGTGGTGATTTTTATGATTTTAAAAATCGTGGCTTTCATATGTACGAAAATGGTTATTTATATACCAATTATTCGTCTTTAGCCATGTTTACTTTTAAAGAGCAAAGCGAGGGTAAAACAACAAAATACCCGCCCAATTTAGAAGCTTACTTTAAAACCCAAAATAAAAAGAGTAACCCCATTATTATTAAACTTAAACCTAAACAAAATTAATTTCCCCATCTAAATGCGCCATATCTTACGCTACCTCATCGTATTTTTAGTATTATTCAGTTCTTACAATTCAAAAGCCCAGCAAGCTAATCCTACTCAAATTGGTGCAGTAAAGGGCGTTATTAGAGATACTACACACAACTACAATTTAAAATCGGCAACAGTATCTTTATTTAAAGGCGATAGTACTTTAGTCAGCTATCAACTGAGCAATAACTATGGTGAGTTTAACTTCAAAAATTTACCATTAAATGCTAAAATGTATGTGGAAATAAGCCATGTTGGCTACCAGTTACTCCGCAAAAATTTCACGATTATAGACGGAAAAACTGCACTGGATTTAAAAACATTAATTATCGCTATAAAAGACAACAATTTACAGGATGTAGAGATTAGGGTAGCGCCAATTACCATGAATGGCGATACTTTAGAATTTAATGCCGCAGCCTTTAAATTGGATAGCAATGCGGTTGTAGAAGATCTTTTGCGCAAAATACCCAATGTAACCCTTTGGGGCGATGGACAGATTACCGTTAACGGCCGTGAAGTAAAGAGCTTATTGGTAAACGGGAAACAGTTTTTCGGCGGTGATATTAAAATGGCTACCCAAAACATTGCGAAAAATGCATTAGACAAGGTACAGGTTTACCGGGAACGGAATGAGAGTAACCCACTTGACAGTACCTTAACGGTTAATTTAAAACTTAAGAAAGGCAAAGACATCGGCTACTTCGGCAAAATTGGTGCGGGTTACGGCACCACCAAAAAATATGAAACAGATGCAAGTTTTAATATGTTTTCGCCCAAAATGCAGCTCGGTATTATAGGGGCGAGCAACAACATTAATAAAACAGCCAACAGTATTAGATCGTTAACCGCCAATAGTACTTTTAAAGGACTAACTACCAATGTAGAGTATCAGCCCGATTTCAGGCAATCAGGCATAAACCAACCGAATATTGGTGGCGTAACTTTTACTTATAATTTTATTGAAAAGCCCACTTATGAGAAAAAAAGCACGTTAAATGCCAATTATTTTGTTCAAAACAAAAACAACGAAAATATATCGGATGCGAGAACTACAACTTCTATTAATGGTACCGATCAGATATTCGAGAACAATACCACCAGGGGAAATACAGCATCAACCAATCAGGCTTTTGATTCGAGTCTAGAATTTACTAAAAAGAACCACCGTTTAAACATTAACCAATGGATGTCTTTAAACAATGGTAGCTCAAACAACGATACACAAAGAAGTGCTTTTAACGGACAAAATGTGTTAACGAGTACCAACAACACCAAAGCACAAAATGATTTTAACGACAAAGGCTTTAGTCTTGGTATAAGGTATGGTCTCTCCAATTATATCACCAGAAAAGAACACCGTTTTAACGGTCTTAATGCAAATTATCGGCTATCAATAAATGATAATGACAACCAAAGATCGAATCTAACCTCGTTTAGATCTTTTGTAAACGCAGCCACCAATACCGATTACGATAGACGCTATGATACACAGCGCAAATCTTTTAACCAGACCCTATCGTTAGAACTACCCAATTTAAAATCGTTACTATTTGGATATAAAAATCTTGCTGGCTTCGATTTATCTTTAAACAACAATTTAGAACTTAATAATAGTAATGACCATAACCTGGTAGAAGATTTAAAAGCTAGTGCTTATGCTACAAATACCTATTTAAGCAATAACACCAAAACCAGTACTGTTGATGAAACCCCAGGCCTAACCCTAAGTAAATCTTTCCATAAGAGTTTATCAAACAGATTTAGTAAAAGTTTAAACATCGGGATCTCCGCGAAACAGCGTTTTATTTTTCAGGATAACAGATCGGATAAGGTGCAACAAAACATTAACCGAACCTATAACAGATTTGTTCCTGAAGTGAATATCAATTATAGCAATTATCAATATGGCGAATCTTATAACTCAGTATCATTAAACTATAGAACTAATATCACTATACCCAATTTACAACAACTAGCGCCTTTAACCGATAGTACCAATTTATACAATTTACAGCGGGGCAATCTTAAACTCAGGGAAGCTACTGACAGGTCCATCAGCTTTAACTTCGATCGTTCGGATCAGAAAAGCAAAAATACCTTAAATTATAACTTTAGTGTTTCGGCAGGCATAATTGATGATGCAATTGTTGATAGTATTTTTATAGACAGCCAAAATAAGCGTACGGCATACTTAGCCAATGCGAGTGGAAATAAGTATTTAAATGTTGATGGATATTTAAGAAAAGCTTTCAAATTGAAAACGACTGAATTGCAACTCAGTTTAAATGGAGGAATCAATATCGCCAAAAACCCAGGTTACTTAAACGACGTATTCAGTTTTTCAAATACTTTAAATACGAATGCGAAACTAAGTTTAAACTATACTTACAAGGATAAGTTTGCTACTGAAGTAGGGCAGGGTTTTAATACCTATCGGTCGGAACAGGAAGCCTTTAATACCAAATACAGCGGATTAAATTTAACGACGTCTTTAAGCAGTATTTATAATGTGACCAAAAAGTTTACCTTGAGCAGCAACATTAGCTTTAATTCCAGCAAATCGAACAGTGCCGCCAGTATTAATTTTGCCATCTGGAATGCCAGCGCGGTTTATCGCTTTCTTAAAGGAAATAATGCCGAGTTTAAGTTCTCTGCTATGGATCTACTTCATCAAAACACTAACATCATTAATTACGGTGGCGCTAACAGTTTTACTTTGGGCACACAAAATGTATTACAACAATACTTTATGGCAACTTTTTCATACTATCCTAGGCAGTTTGGTAAAAAGCCAGTGAAGAAATAAGATGATTTAATAATCATCTTATTTCTTCATCGACATATAATCTAAAGTAAGATTAGATAATAATTTAACCCCTAAAACAAAACCGCTTTCATCAAGATAAAAATCGGGTGTGTGGTGCGATGCTGCTTTTAAAGGATCTTTACCTTTTGGCATCCCTCCTAAAAACACAAATAAACCTGGTACTTTTTCCTGAAAGAAGGAGAAATCTTCTGCGCCTGTAACTGGTGGTTTTAATTTCACGTGATCCTTACCTGCCGTCGACTCCATGCTTGGCAACATCTTTTCGGTTAGCGCAATATTATTAAAAGTAACCGGATAATGGTTGCTATAGGGGATTTTGACTTCAGCTGTAGCTCCACCTGCCTCGGCCGTTTTGGTTACAATGGTTTTAATCCTTTCGATAAACATGGCCTCATCTTCCTTACTAAAGTTGCGTACTGTACCTAACATTTCTACCTTTTCGGGAATAATATTCGACCGTACACCGCCATTAATGGCGCCAATGGTAACTACACCCGGGTTTTCGGTCACATTTAAATTCCTACTTACTATCGTTTGCAGGCTATTAATAATCTGGGCCGAAACCACAACCGGATCGATACTGCTCCATGGATAAGCCCCATGTGCCTGGCGGCCGGTAACTGTAATCTTCATATCGTTTACTGCAGCCATTGTACCTCCCGGGCGATAAGTTACATCGCCAACTTCAGTTTGAGAATTGATGTGTAAACCGAAAATCACATCAACTTTAGGGTTTTCGAGTACGCCCTCCTTAATCATTAACGCTGCCCCGCCTTCATCTCCAGCAGGCACACCTTCCTCAGCGGGCTGAAATATAAATTTCACCGTCCCTTGAATATCTTTTTGCATAGAAGCCAGCACTTCCGCTACACCCATTAAAATAGCCACATGACTATCATGTCCACAGGCATGCATTACGCCAACCTCTTGTCCGTTATATTGTGTTTTCACTTTCGAGGCAAATGGAACGTCTACCCGCTCGGTAACAGGCAAACCATCCATATCGGCACGCAAAGCAACTACTGGTCCGGGCTTCCCTCCTTTTAGCACACCAACTACGCCTGTTTTGGCAACGCCTGTTTTTACTTGAATACCTAAAGATTCTAAATGTTTTGCAATAATACCAGCTGTTCTTACTTCAGTATTTCCCAATTCAGGATGTTCGTGAAAATCGCGCCTCCAGGTAATTACTTTTTGTTCGATGGCATCGGCCTTTTTCGAAACCAATGGTCTTAAATCTGATTTTTGGGCGAAAGAATTTAATGCCAGTAGCGAAAAACCAGTCAGGAATATTTTCTTCATAAATGAATTATTTAGTTTAGGTGCCCTAAGCTAAACAATTTTAAGGAGAGATGGGATTTGGTCTTACCTGAACAGATAACAACAGATTTCTGCAGGCATCGACGCAAAGGTTTCCAGAATGGACTTTAGGGTTGTCAACTTTAATGGGCAGGTTTGCTATTAAAAGTTGACAACTCTTCTCAAGTATATATTTTTACAGGTAGATCTGAAGGAAATGAATCCTAAAAATCAGTAAATGCTTAATTAAACATTCCCTTCAGCTTATCCATAATGCCGCCACCTCCCGCTTGGCCGGGCTGCTGCGCCTGCCCACCGCCATTAAACATTCCAATTACATCACTTACGTCAAATTTACCATCATCACCACCCAAACTTCCCAAAACATCTTTAATGTTAAAGGAGCTATCGTTCGGGTCGTTTGTTTTTTGGGTAAACTTGGCAATCAGGCCCGGAATAATGCTTGCTGCCAAAGATTTCGCCGTATCAGCATTAATGCCCAAGCCACTTAATTTATCGATAAAATTCCCCGAAGCCTGCTCAGCAACCTGGGTACCTTCTGCTTTATTACCGTTAAATATATCGGTTAATGCACCAATATTACCTGATGATACCTGATCTTTCAGCGTATCGAAGATAGAACCCGATGCAGCCTGGATTACTGCTTCATTTTGTTCGTTCGGAATGGCAGTGTTGTTTACAACGCTTTCCTGGACGTTTTCACGCACCATTTCATTTAAGTTTTCTAACATCATGTAGAATTTAAGGTTAAAATAATTGATGAACTAACAGGGATGGTGTATTAAAGTTACTATGTTTAATCGACATTAAAAATTCTTATTCATTTAGAACATTAAAAAGACCATTTTAAATTTTTGCTTTATTACTTTTACAAAAAAACAAAGATTATGTTACCTAAAGTAAATTTCACAGAAACTGAGGCCTACAAGTATTTAGCCGATCATTTTATAGATATTAACCAAAAAAGCATTAAAGATCTTTTTGCTGAGGATGCAGATCGTTTCAATAAGTTTTCTGTTTTTTTTGAAGATATTCTACTAGATTATAGCAAGAACCGCATCAGCGATGAAACATTAGCACTATTGATTCAATTGGCCCGTGAGTGTAAATTGGATGAAGCTATAAAATCAATGTACAACGGCGATAAAATTAATGAAACGGAAGACCGTTCGGTACTTCATATTGCCTTACGTAATTTAAGCAATACGCCAATTTTAGTTGACGGTAAAGATGTGATGCCGGAAGTAAATGCAGTACTGGCTAAAATGGAGAAATTCAGCAACAGCATCATTAGCGGCGAATGGAAAGGTTATACAGACAAGGCCATTACTGATGTGGTTAATATTGGTATCGGTGGGTCAGATTTAGGTCCGGTTATGGTTACCGAGGCACTAAAACATTATAAAAACCACTTAAACATTCACTTTGTTTCGAATATTGATGGCACACACATCGCCGAAACATTAGCAGATTTAAATGCCGAGACAACATTATTCTTAGTCGCATCAAAAACTTTTACTACACAAGAAACCATGACGAATGCACACTCTGCACGCTCTTGGTTTTTGGATAAAGGCGGAAAAGAAAGCGATATTGCCAAACACTTTGCCGCATTATCCACCAATGCTAAAGACGTTTCTGCTTTTGGCATCGATACAGAGAACATGTTTGAGTTTTGGGATTGGGTTGGTGGTCGTTATTCTTTATGGAGCGCTATCGGTTTATCCATCTCACTAAGTATAGGCTTCGATAATTTTAAACAATTGTTAGCTGGAGCTCATGCAACTGACAACCACTTTAAAACTGCCGAGTTTGAAAGCAACCTGCCTGTAATTTTAGGTTTGTTAGGCGTTTGGTATATCAATTTCTACAATGCAGAAACACAGGTTATTTTACCTTACGATCAATATATGCACCGTTTTGCTGCTTATTTCCAACAGGGAGATATGGAGAGCAATGGTAAACACGTAGATAGGAACGGTAATGAAGTTGATTATGAGACCGGACCGATTATCTGGGGTGAGCCCGGAACAAATGGCCAGCATGCCTTTTATCAGTTAATCCACCAGGGTACCAGAATTATCCCTGCCGATTTTATTGCTCCGGCACAGAGTTTAAATCCACTAGGCGATCATCATCCAATTTTACTGTCAAACTTCTTTGCACAAACAGAAGCTTTGATGAACGGTAAAACCGAAGAAGAAGTAACCGCTGAGTTAAAGAAAGAAGGCAAATCAGATTCAGAAATTGAAAAAATTGCGCCGTTTAAGGTATTTGAAGGCAATCGCCCAACAAATTCTATCTTATTGAAAAAAGTAACGCCATATACTTTGGGCAGTTTAGTTGCCATTTACGAACATAAAATATTTGTTCAGGGAATTATCTGGAACATCTTTAGTTTCGACCAGTGGGGGGTAGAACTTGGCAAGCAATTGGCCAAAAAAATTCTTCCAGAGCTGGAGGGCAGCGAAAAAATTTCGAGCCACGATAGCTCAACCAACGGCTTAATTAACCAATACAAGGCCTGGAGATAAAATATATTAAAAAAAGCGAGTGTAAATACTCGCTTTTTTTTGTTTAAATCCATAATTTAGGCCATCCTTATTATTCTTCACGCTAGTGAAAAATCCAAATTAACTTATTAATGAAATAGTTGCTCGCTTTCGCCTTTGATTATTTCTAATCATTTAAAAAAACTACTAATGAAACCATCATTAGCATGCTATTCATCATAACAAAAAAACATGCTAATGATAGCTTCATAATCATTAAAAAACAATTATAAACTTATGAAAAAAAGAATTCTTTTTGCTTTGGCCATTTCCGGTCTGTGCTTAAGTGCTTCTGCCCAAAAAGTACAGTTTACGGAATTTGACCTTGACAATGGCCTCCATGTCATTCTACACCAAGACAAAACCGCTCCAGTAGTTGCCGTTTCGGTAATGTATCATGTTGGTTCTAAAGATGAAGAAACCCAGCGTACAGGTTTTGCTCACTTTTTCGAACACTTATTATTCGAAGGTTCGGATAATATCAAAAAAGGTGAATTTATGAAATTAGTGAGTAGTAACGGCGGCCAGAACAATGCCAATACTTCTCAAGACCGTACTTTTTATTATGAACTTTTTCCATCAAACCAATTGGAACTGGGTTTATGGCTGGAAAGCGAAAGAATGTTACACCCGGTAATTAACGAAGGTGGGGTAAAAACACAAAATGAAGTAGTAAAAGAAGAGAAACGTTTACGTATAGACAACTCTCCTTACGGAAAATTTACAGAGAAAATTTTCGCTCATTTGTTTGATGGGCATCCTTACCGTTGGCAGCCAATTGGTTCAATGGAGCACTTAGATGCAGCAAAATTGAGCGAGTTTATTGCTTTCTTTAAAAAGTATTATGTGCCTAACAATGCGGTTTTAACCATTGCCGGCGATTTAGATATAGAGAAGACCAAAGCTTTAGTAAAATCATACTTTGCCGAAGTACCTAAAGGTGCACCAATTGTTCGTCAAGAATTCAAATTACCAGAAATTACCAAAGAAATTATCGATACTGCTTATGATGCCAACATTCAGATCCCGGCCATCTTCGCGGCTTACCGCGTACCGGGAATGAAGAGTAGAGAAAGCAAGGTTTTAGGTATGATCAGCTCTATTTTATCAGAAGGCGGAAGCTCGAGATTAAGCACTAAAATGGTCGATCAAAAGAAAACTGCCCTGCAGGTTGCTGCTTTTAACTATTCGCTTGAAGATTATGGCGCTTATATCACCTTAGCTTTACCCAATAAAAATACACCGCTTAACGATTTATTAAAAGATATTGATGAAGAAGTTTTACGTCTTCAAACCGATTTGATTAGCGAAAGTGATTATAAAAAACTGCAGAATAAATTCGAAAACAACTACGTAAGTGCAAACAGTAAAATGTTGGGTGTTGCCGAAAACCTGGCCGATGGTTATACTTTCCATGATAAGGATACAAACGATATCAATAAGGAATTAGAGGTAATCAGATCAATCACCCGCGAGGAGATCAGAGACGTTGCTAAAAAATACCTGAACAAAAACCAAAGAGTTGTATTGTATTACTTACCTAAGAAATAAGCTGATCGCTTTTTCATTTTAATTATTAAAAACATGAAGAAATTATTCATTATAGCTGCAGTTTCCTTATTGGCTCAAGGTATTTCAGCACAAACAATAGATCGAAGCCACAAACCAAAACCAGGTCCGGCACCCATTATTACCGTTGGCGATCCTGTGATTTATAAATTAGCGAATGGCATAACTGTTTTGGTGGTAGAAAACCATAAACTACCAAAAGTAGCAGCAAGTTATAGTATCGATGCAGGTCCCATTACTGAAGGTGCTAAAGCAGGTGTAGTAGGCTTGATGGGCAGTATGCTGAACGAGGGAACCACAGCTAAAACAAAAGCACAATTTGACGAAGCGGTAGATCAGCTTGGTGCTGATGTAAGTGCAGGGGCATATGGGGGCTCAACTTCTGCTTTAACCCGTTATTTTCCTGAGGCATTTGCTTTAATGGCGGAGAGTATCCGTAAACCTGCTTTTCCTGCAGAATCTTTCGAAAAACTAAAATCGCAAACCATTACTGGATTAAAATCTAACGAAAAAAGTGCAAAAGCCATTTCAGCACGTGTGGTAAATGCATTGGCTTATGGTAAAAACCATCCTTATGGAGAGTTTGAAACGGAGGCTTCTATTACAGGCATTACTTTAGACGATGTAAAAGCAGCTTATAAGAAATACATTACCCCATCTAGAGGTTATTTAACTTTTGTAGGTGATATTAAACCAGAAGCAGCAAAAGCTTTGGCAGAGAAAGCCTTTGGCGATTGGAAAGGAACTGCCTTAACTTTACCAGTACTTACTAAAGTTGCTAATCCTGCCAAAACAGAAGTTGACATCATTAATGTGAGCAATGCTGTTCAATCTGAAATTACAGTTGTGAACTTAATCGACCTGCCAATGAGCAGCCCAGATTATTTCCCGATTTTATTGGCAAACCAGATTTTAGGTGGTGGCTCTGAATCGAGATTATTTGATAACCTCCGCGAGAAACATGGCTTTACTTATGGTGCATATTCAAGCACAGGCTCAGGCCGTTTCCAATCTAAATTTTCGGCCAATGCAGCCGTTAGAAACGAAAAAGTTGACAGTGCAGTGGTGGAATTTTTAAGAGAAATTAACACGATCCGCACTACAAAGGTAACTGCTGATGAATTACAGAACGCGAAAAATCTTTTCAACGGATCGTTTGCATTAGGCTTAGAAAATCCGGCACGAACTGCAGGTTTTGCGAGTAATATCTTAATTAATAACTTACCAAAGGATTTTTACCGCACTTATTTACAAAAGATTAATGCCGTAACAACCGATGATATTTTAAGGGTAACCAAAAAATACTTTAACCACGATAATACTCGCATTGTTATTGTGGGTAAAACTGATGCGTTTGCGGCAGGCTTAACTAAGGTAGGTTTTAAAACACAGGCTTATGATAACTATGCGAATGCGGTTAAAGCAACCGAAGCTACTGCTGTACCAACAGCTGCTCCTGCAGAAATTATCAAAAACTACATTAAAGCCATTGGCGGTGAAGAAGCCATTAAAAAAATTACTTCATTACAGCAAAGTGGCGAAATGGAAATGCAAGGTCAAAAGCTTACGGTTACCATTAAAAACATGGCGCCTAACTTAAGCAGCGTGGAGATTTCTATGGGCGGCCAAACCGTGATGAAACAGGTTTATAATGGCAAAACGGGCTATGCGATGCAAATGGGCCAAAAGGCTGAATTAACTGGCGATGACCTGGCTGAAAAGAAAGATGATAAAGGTTACGGTAGTCAAATTTACTACGCAACTGATGGAACGAAAATTGAAGCGGCCGGAACTGCAAAGGTAGGTACTGCTGATGCATTTAAATTGAATATCATTTCACCATCGGGCAAAAAGAAAACTGAATACTACGATACCAAATCGGGTTTACTTTTAAAAGATGAAAGTACCACGACCAAAGGTGGGGCTGAAATTAGTCAATCTACAGAATATTCGAACTACAAGAAAGTTGGCGATGTATTATTTCCGTTTACCTTAACTCAATCGGCGGCAACCCCACAAGGTTCTCAGGAGTTTTCAGTTGTAATTAAAGACATTAAAATTAATCCTCCATTAAAAGCCGAAGATTTTAATTAGGTTTTAGATACAATTTATCTCGAAATCCGCCCCGATTTAAAATCGGGGCGGATTTTTTTTGTATTTTTTTTTATTGCAGGCAACCAATTGCAAAAAGTGCACGTAACGACTAAGATTTCAATAAAAATTATTTAAAAACCTATGGTTATTACAAAAACAGCGATAGTTTTCAAATAAACAAAACATAAATCTTAAAAAATTCGGATATGGTTGCAAAAAAACAAGTTATCGCAATTATATTTGCGGCATTTCTGATTATGTTATGCCTATCGATAAAAGCAAAAAACAATGCGGCTATTGCCGCAAAAATTTCAATTGCACTGCCCAACAATCAGAGATGATAGAAATGAATCTACCACTAATTTTAATCTTAACTAAATACCTATGAAAAAACAAAATTCAATCTTTTTATTCGCCGCAATTACTGCCCTGCTTTTTGCCTGCTCTAAAAAACAAGCAGAGGAATTAAAACCTGAAACTCCACCACCTACTGGCCCAACAACTGTAACTACAGCAAATGTAACTTACACTAATTTTACCGGAGCATTGTTTCAAACCAAATGTGGAGGTTGCCATGGTGCTAATGGTGGTGCGAAGGGTTTCTGGCTTTTTAATGGCATTTCATCAGCAAAAGAGGTGCGTGTAAACAATGCCATATTTGTTACCAAAACAATGCCTAAAGGCAATAATACCATATCGGAGAGCGATAAGGCACTGTTAAAAGCATGGTTTGATAAAGGTATGCCAGAATAATCAATAAAAATTAACGCTAAATCCAAATGGTTCCACTAAAAATTTAAATAAATACACCAATGCAAAGACTATTTTTCACCTTAATAGCCTTGTTTTTATGCACAGGCGTAAAAGCACAGATATGGGTAAGTAAAAGCGTAAATTCTTCATTTTTTTCTTCGACACCTGTAGAGGATATAGATGCACAGAGCAAAACAGGGGCTTCGGCTCTCAATATCAAAACCAACGATATCATTTTCAAGGTCAACAATACTTCTTATCAGTTTAAGAAAAAACTGATGCAAGAACATTTTAACGAGAATTATATCGAAAGCGACAAATATCCGACTTCAGATTTTAAAGGAAAAATTATAGAACAGATTGATTTTTCGAAACCTGGAACCTATCCGATCACGGTGAAAGGCAATCTACAGATCCATGGGGTTAGCAAAGAATATCAAGCCAAAGGTTCACTGGTGATTACAACTGATGAAATAAAGGCCACTTCAGCTTTTAACGTAAAGCTTGCTGATCACGACATCAAAATCCCAACAATTGTTTTCAAACAAATTGCCGAAACCATACAGGTAAAAATGACGGCTACTTATCAACCTAAAAAATAAAACCTTATGAAATATCATCTAAAATCACTTTTATACTTGTTTGCCCTTTGTTTACCAATAGTTGCTTCTGCACAGGATTCGCTCGAAAATGCATTGCAGATGCCTGTAGAAAAAAAGAATGTAAAGGCCACATTTAAAGCAACCAAACTCATTAACATACAAACCAATGAAACCATTTACAAAAATGAGATGGATTTCAGGGTAGATCACCGGTTTGGAGACATTGCCGGATCTGGTGGCGGAATTAAAAACTTTTTCGGTCTGGATCAATCTACCGACATCCGCATTGGTTTTGAATATGGAATCAGCGATAAACTTTCTGTAGGCTTAGCCAGGGCAAAAGGCGCCGGAGTTGTAACACAATTGTATGAAGGAAACTTAAAATATCGGTTACTGGAACAAACAGATGATGAAAAAGTACCCGTAGCGGTAACATTGTTTGGCAGTACAACCATTGCAGCCGTAAAAGCTTCAACTGATCCGACAGCGGTGAATGCTTACAGCAAATTTCAAGATCGTTTGACCTATGTGGTGCAAGCGGTAATTGCCCGTAAATTTAATTCGAACTTCTCGATGCTGGTCATGCCATCGTACGTACACCGCAACTTTACTGTTTTTGGAGATCAGAACGATATGCTTGCACTGTCTGTTGGTGGGCGTATTAAGATCACTAAACGGATGGCTTTTGTTGCCGATTATACCATTCCATTCAGAGATAAAGATAAAAAAGCCTACCTCGAAAACACCTTGGGAACGCAATATTATAAGACACTTGGTGCCGGACTGGAGTTTGAAACTGGCGGTCATATTTTCCACCTTAATTTCACCAATGCCACGGCCATACAGGAATCGCAATTTATTACCGATACCAATACCTCTTGGCTGAAGGGACAATACCGTTGGGGTTTTAGTATTGCCCGAAGGTTCTCTTTCGATAAGAAGAAAGCAAAGTAGATCAAATTCAACCAAAAATAAAAACCTAAACAATTATGGAACGTAACGAATTTATCAAATCATTGGGGCTGGGTGTTGCCATGGTTTGCACCGGCGCTTGCTTTTCTGCTTGCGGTAAAAAGAGTGATGCCCCAGAACCCGACAAACCTAATGGTGGTGGTGTTCCTTCGGGTACTACCGCAAGTGTGGATCTGAGTACGCAATTACTAACCGTTGGCGCATCTATCACTGTAAACAGCATATTGTTTATTCGTATCGCAACAGCGAATGCCAGCACCTCGTTTGTGGCCACACAAGCAGTTTGCCCACACCAGGGCGGTGCATTGAGTTTTATCCAGGCCAGCAATTACATTCAATGTGGCCTGCATAGTTCGCGTTATACCACTTCGGGTAGCATTTTGGCCCAACCAAATGATGGTGGCACCACGAGTGTGCTAAAAGTTTATCCGCTTACTGTTTCAGGAAACACACTGACTGCCACAGCATAAGTTTTTGTTTTTAAGGGTAAAGCAGTATCATAATTGGTACTGCTTTTTTTTATGACAATGATTAAACAGTTACATTCTGTCCTTTTACATCAAATGCATCGCGTAAGCCTATGGCCAGCACATTAAAGGCATAAACAGTAAACATAATGGCTAAACCGGGCAAAACAGCTAAGTAGGCTGCATCCATAATGATATAACCATAATGTTCTTTAATCATGCTCCCCCAGCTTGGCATAGGTGGTTGAGCGCCAAAGCCTAAAAAGCTTAACCCTGTTTCCAGCAATATGGCTGAGGCAAAATTTGATGAGGCAACAACTAAAATTGGCCCCGCGATGTTCGGTAGTATATGTTTGATAATGGTTCTGCTCGTGCTAAAGCCCAAGGCTCTTGCGGCCTCTACAAATTCGACTTCTTTTAAAGCCATTACCTGCCCGCGTACCAACCTTGCTACATCGACCCAGGTTGATAAGCCTACCGCAATAAAAATCTGCCAAAAACCCTTGCCTAAAGCGAATGATATGGCGATTACCAACAGTAACGAGGGCAGTGACCAAACTACGTTCATAAACCAACTGATGGCTGCGTCTACGCGACCACCAAAATAGCCAGCAATGGCTCCTAAACTCACGCCTATAAAAAGAGAGATGAGCACGGCCATTAAACCTACAGATAACGAAACTCTGATACCTAAAATCAACCGGCTTAATAAATCACGTCCGTAAATATCTGTGCCTAAAATATAAGTCTTTTTATAAATGCTATTTTTTTCAAAAAGCGCCTGCGGGCTCCCTATTTTGGAGGGTACTACGCAAGAAGGGCACAAATCTTTAAGTTCATACTTCGTTTCCCTGGCTTTTTCATCATCACCAATATATTCCTGTACAAAAACATTTTTATCTTTTATCTTGTAAGAAGTAATCGGGATACTTTTAAAAGTTGGTGTTTGCCCGTTTAACATTCTTTCGAAAAAGTTAAGCTTTTCTACTTTCGGGCTCCTACTGATAATTAAAAACGTAAATGTACTTCCGGGTTTCTTTTTGTTTAACTGGAGAATCTGAACGTTCGCATTTGGAGAATCATCAGGCATAATTAAATAACCCAAAATACCCATTACCATCAAAAGTAAAATAAAGACCAATCCGCCGAAGGCAAATTTATTCCGTTTAAACTTTAACCATACTTTTTTTGATGGGCTATTATCCATTATCTAACCATTCTGCCTTTCCAATTGTATTTGCCACTGTTTCCAGCAATGCCGATGTACACCATATAAAGTACGTGCAGTACATTTAAAACCGGGATTAAAATGAGTAAACTGCGCCTTTTTGCAAAGCCAGTTACATCCCATAAAAATAAGGTTTCTAAAATCATTTTAACCAATAGTTGATAAAATGTGATGGTCAAAAAACCCGGAATAAAAAGCCCGGTGATAAAGTTTGCCAGAATAGTGAGGTTAAAGATCCAAATCAGAACCCCTAAAACGATAATGGCCTTATTTTTATAACGGGTACTTTTAGAAGCCCAACGTTTGCGTTGCTGAATAAATGCGCCCAAGGTTTCTTTTGCATGCGTATATACAATGGCTTCTCTATTTTTGAGAAAACCGATCTGATCAGGATACTTGGCAGCAATTTTATGTAATAGTAGCTCATCATCACCTGAAGCCAGGTCATCTATGCCCTGAAAGCCACCAACTTCATAAAAGGTTGTTTTCTCGTAAGCTAAATTTGCTCCGTTACAGGTAGAGGGTTCCTTATTGCCAATAGTAGACGCCCCCAAGCCGATCAGGTATAGAAACTCTAACGACTGCAGGCGCTCAAAGAAACTTTTCTCCTGAAAATAGGCTACTGGAGAGGAGATCATTTTATAATTTTTCTGCTCATATAGGTTTACAATGGTAGCCAGCCAATCTGCGCCCATCCTGCAATCGGCATCAGTAGTGATAATCAGATCGCCAGAACAAGTCCCTATTGCAGTTTGTATAGCCTTTTTTTTGTATGAATTCAGGGCCCTATCTTCATTCAGCTTAATCAGTTTCACATTCCGGTCTGCATAACTTAACACAATTTCTGCCGTACGATCGGTAGAATGGTCATCGATAATAATAATTTCGGTTAAAACCTTAGGGTATCGCTGTGCAACCAGGTCATCAATGGTTTTGGTGATATTAGCTTCCTCATCCCTTGCGGCAACAATGATAGAAACTTTGGTTTGAGGATCGGACTTTTGTGGTGTAAAATAAACCAGGTTATGCCATCCTCTGATAAAATTAAGGACTAAAAAACCATAGATTAAGGTTAAAGCAGCAGATACTAGACTAATTAGATTTAAGATTTCCAAAAAAATTGAGTTTAAAAACGAAATAAGTGCCTAAGATAGCAGGAATTATAATATTTATGAGCCAAATACTTGCAGTACATGCAATAACAGCCACATGTTGATCAGTTACGTGTTTAAATAATTCAACAGCAGTAACACTCCTGATACCCACATCAAAAAGATCAAGTGACGGTAATGCCGATTGTACCAAAAATAGCAAACAGGTCATCATGATGATATCTGCATAATGCAAACCTGGCACCAACCATACAAACAAGATGAAGTATTGCGAGCTAAACACCAAATAGCGAACAAAACAATAGATTATGATTTTGAATAGTTCCCTTTTTCGGTACCTCGCTAAAATGCTGTAAAATTTCTTGTATTTCCTGGTAAATTTAAATGAAAGCAAAATGCCATTTAACCATCGGATGTTAAAGTAGAAGATCAGGAAAAACAGGCAGAAAAATACCGCGAGAAATACCATGGCGATAAAAAGTACACGGTCGATAGGAATAAAACGATAAACAAAAAAACAGGCTGCAATGGCTCCAAAGACATTCGTTAATACCAGTTGACCAATGCTGCCCACACTCATGGCCACTATGCCCACAATCCTTCTTTTAGGTGACAGGAAAAATACCCTTCCTCCATACTCTCCTAGCCTGTTGGGTGTAAAAATGGCCAGTGTTAATCCGCAAAATACCGATTCGATAGCGCGATAAAAACTGATAGGTTCGATGTGGCTCATGAGGTATTTCCATTTTCCCGCCTCCAAAAACCAATTCACAAACATCAATAACACCACGATACCAATTACCGTAATAATTTCTGTTTGAGGGATATTTTTTAATAATGTACTGAAATCGTGCAGATTTTTATTCGCAACGAGCTTATGGTAAATAAACCAAAAAGCAAATATTACGATTGCAGCTTTGATGAAGATTGATAATATTTTTTTGTTCTTGCCTGTCAAGATTATCTTTTTAGTTTGCAAATATGCTTAATATTGCTGTAATGTTGAACGAAAAAAAGGAGCGGGTTATTATGGGCATTGATCCAGGCACAGCGGTGATGGGTTATGGCGTAATTTTAGAGAAGGGAAATAAAACAGAACTGATCAGTTTAGGGGTGGTAAAGATGACCCATTTGGATGATCCTTTTCTTAAGCTTCAGCGGATATTCGAAAAAACAGTGATTTTGATCGATCAGTACAAACCTGATGTTCTGGCCATCGAAGCACCGTTTTATGGAAAAAACATTCAGGTATTGTTAAAACTGGGTCGCGCCCAGGGTATTGCCATTGCGGCTGCACTCTCCAGAAATATCTCGGTAACCGAATATTCTCCACGTAAGATCAAACAATCCATTACCGGCAGCGGAAATGCCACTAAAGAGCAAGTGGCAGCCATGTTGCAACGCTTGTTAAATTTTAAAGAAACGCCAGAGTTTTTAGATGCTACTGATGGGTTGGCTGTAGCCGTTTGCCATTCTTTTCAAAAAATTACCTCAGGAGGGAAATCCAAAACCTATTCGGGCTGGGAATCTTTTGTAAGTGATAACAAAACCAAGGTTAAAGGTTTAGTGGTTAAAGCAAAGAAATAAATATCGGTTGGTGAATCACCAACCGAAGGAGAGCGAATAACGATGATAGGTCACGAGGTATCGTCATTCCCAACTTGATTGGGAATCCTAATGCTATAAACTTTAAGATTCCCGCCTGCGCGGGAATGACGATCGATTATTTAATCTGTCATTGGTAGCGTAGTTGAAGGAATAGATTCTTACTGCCTAGCCTGATCAATCATATTTTTAGTCGCTTCATCCATTGCTAATTTATTCTTACGAATAAAATATTTTATAGTGAAGAAGATTGCAATACCTACTAATATCAACATCCATAAATTTGAAATTGCGATGATGATTTCTTTAAAAATTGTCCAACCATTTACAATACCCAACCAAAGTCTGTTAATAAATGCCGGACGGTAGTCGTACAGATTGTCATTGGCAACAATCATTGTTTTAACGGTGTTATCCTGATAAAAATTAAGGGTAATGGTACTGAATTTTACACGGCTATCGATTTGCATATTCTCGATTTTCCTATCTACATAATCGTCTTTGATATAAAGAGATGATTCGACATTGGCACTTTTTTTTGAGGCTACTTTATTGATCTTTTCGATCGCATCGACTCGGTTCTGTGCCTTTAGTTTATTGGCTAAATAAGCAATGCTTTGATCGTCCATCTTCATCGATTGGTTATCTACAAAAACAGCCATTTTTGCGATGGTATTGGTAAATTCGTCTAGTTTATCAGATGGAACCTTAGCCACCAGATAACCTTGCGTACGATAGGAGGTAATTTCTTTTAACGAATCAGTAGATTGTTTAACCTTATCGGTTTCCTGGATGGAGCTTTCAATAGAAAACTCAGCCACCGTACCTCCTTCCGCTTTAATGGCTTTGCTGAGCTGTTCTTTGGTGTTTTGAACATTTTTAACCCTAAAACGCATATCAGCAGTTTTAATAATTTTTTCGGCTGGCAACTCTACTGTAGCAGTAGTATCTGCCATACTTTCTTTGTCAGTACTGGCGTAATCTTTTTTTTCGGCGTTACAGCCAAATAGGGCCAAAATTATGGCTATAGCAATAATATTCCTTTTCATGATTGTGTGTTTTTAAATAAATAATCATTTTAAATATTTGCTTCAAATGGCCATAAGAAGTGCAGCGTTTTGGTTAGCTTTTAACGCTGTGTTTCCCTTAATACCAGAATTATATTTAGGTAACCCAATACTGAGTTTAGCCTAGTAAGAAGGGAGTTTGGAAGGGTTTTTCGGTTATTATAAACCTCGCAGGTTTTGAAAACCTGCGAGGTTTGCCTAGCGTCTTTAATATGTGTCTTTTTTGAAAAGCAGGTTACTGTGTACATCGGTTCCGAAAGCCCTGCCATCCGCTTTACCGCTCTGCGTTCGGTGCCCGCTCCTGTCAGGTTTAAATTACTTAGGCAGACCTTTCTATCCTAAACCCGACAGTCGCGATAGCCCCTGATTCTTCATCAGGGCTAAAGCAAATGGCGGGACTGCTGTAACCTAAATGCTTCTGAATTTGCTTTTCAAAAAAGAAAGTAATATTATTCTAATGGCCTCAATGAGGGCTGCAGGACTTAAAATCTGATGGATTTGTGCCTATAAACAAAAAAGCCGATCATGAATGAACATGACCGGCTTTATATCTTGATCGCAATTGGCTTATGCGTCTAATATTTTAAATACACCTTTAATGGCAATAATTGCACCGATGAACAAAACAATCCAGGATGCTAAAGATACTTGCCACGAATCGTAAGCGAAACGCGCGTAAGTACCCACCATGCAAACCAGTACACCAAAAATTATTAATTTATAAATTCCTGGCTGGTTAGCCGTTTTCATACTTTCTGTATTGTGCTTTAATTCGTTGTTCTCCATAATGTTTATTTTTATGATGCTGCAAAAGTAATACTTATTGCTGAATAATTATAAAACTTAATAACTTTTTAATCGTTCTAATCTTTGTTTCGCTTTATCCTTATCACTAAGTTTTTCTCCCTGATACAAAGGCTTTTCCCAATCTCCGTACATTGGGTTTGGCAACACGATATACTTTGTGCCAAACAGGTGTTGATTTGTGTTTACCTGTTCAAAGGTATTTTTATTTTCACGATAAAAAATATTGCTGAAATCGCTTAAATTATCGCCACATAACAAGAGAATATTATGCGTTTCAGTAATTTTTTGGCGGCGCGGTTCTTTATTTGATGTTCCTTTCGAAACCACTAAATGCGCATCATCTGCATATGGAAAGCCAAAGCTTTGAAGGTTTTTCAATGTTGCGGTATAATCCTTTTCATTGCGGTTACTTACATAAAATGTTTCGATATGCCTTGATGCGGCAAACTTTAAAAAAGCCAAAGCCCCCGGAACAGTATCAGCTTTAGCCAGGTCTGTCCATTCGGTCCAGTCTTCGGGAATATAACTTAGTCCTTTTTTTATTTCATGTCCCTGAAAAGCCGAGTTGTCCAAAACCGTCTCGTCTATATCAACAATCACACAATTTGGCTTTTTGCTGGTATCTGCCCATAAAGCATCTTTTAATGATAAACGGGCAAAGTTATAAGCCTGAAAGCATAGTGCTCTATACTCGCCCGAAGTTTGCTGCCAAAGTACCGCATTGGTATAATCTCTCGCTGGATTTTGAGCTGCAGCAACAAGTGGTAGCAGAAACGATATAACGATAAGCAGGTGTTTTTTCATGATTTGAAATTAATGCCCAAAGATATTAAACTCCTGTGATGCGGCATTCATTAAACATCATTAAATCATGTCTCAATAAATTCAGGGTAAAAAATCGCGAATAATTTAATCGATTAAATTTTTAGTTATAGTAAATTTATTAGCTTTGAATACACACAAATAAAATCATTTTATTATGAAATCTAAAAGCCTACTAGGGATAGCTATTGCCCTATTTTTCCTTGCTGCATGCAAGAAACAATCAAATCCAGAAATCGGCACAACCGAAATTAGTACAACCGATTTTAACATTGACAAAAAATCATTGTATTTAACGCAAAAAATTGAGCTTAATGCAAAAGATGCAACTGCAGGCAGCAATTATATTTGGAATTACGGCGATGGAACTATTGAAACCAAAGGAAGTAAAACTGCACATCAGTACAAGACTTCTGGCATTTTCGAAGTGACTTTGACCGTTTACAACAAGACTAGTAAGATCAAAGTAAGGATACTTCCGGGGGATATCAGTTACCAAATTAAAAACAACAGCGCTTTCGATCTGGATCTGAATTCTTATGTAAACCTACCTGCTAATACAGTGAGATCAGTATTAAAGCCCAATGGGCTCTCTGATACTATTTATGTTAAATTACAGGCTACAGGAAATTTATTGCAGCTTACAAACATTAGTGGCATTGTGAAAGGAAAAGCTTTTCGTTTTGATGATATGTTCTGGCAAAAAGATTCTATGCATAACATCCTCTCAGTAAATAACGATACTAAAATTCAGCTTGGCGCACATGGGGAACTAGGAATTAGTTCTACACTTGGGAATTTATAACAATCGGTATAAAACACAAAGCCCGTTCCTAACCGAGGCGGGCTTTGTGTTTATAAAAATTTTAACTGTTTGAAAAGTTTCTGCTACCGCTTACGATAAGGCTAATGTTTCTGCTTCAGTATAAGCTTATTTACAGTTAGAGGATTTTAATTTTGCCCCTTTCACTTAGATTCAGGGGTCAAAGATTATTGCTTCTTTTTTTCAATAATCCATAAAAAACATAATAATTTTGGATTACAGACTGTATTAACAACAAAAAACCCATTCCAATTAAGAAATGGGTTTTGTATTTTATATAACCAATACTGCTAACTCAGAACTGTGAGCTGCAAACTAATTATCCGTTCAATGCTGCTGCACCACTCACAATCTCAGTTAACTCAGTTGTAATTGCTGCCTGGCGTGCCTGGTTGTATGAAAGTTTTAAGGCTTTCAATAATTCTCCAGCGTTTTCAGTTGCTTTATCCATTGATGTCATACGTGCACCGTGCTCAGAAGCATGAGAATCTAAAACGGCTTTGTATAACTGAATTTTAACTGATTTAGGGATCAACTGTCCTACAATCTCTTCTTGCGAAGGCTCTAGAATGTAATCAACATTGGTCGTTTTACTTTCAACCTTTGTTCCTTCTGCTTTTGGTAAAGGCAACAATTGCTCAGTTGTAATAAACTGAACCGCTGCATTTTTAAAACGATTGTAAACAACCTCCACTTTATCGAACTCACCTTTAACAAAACCGGCCATAATCGCATCGGTAATTTTGGTTACGTTTTCGAAAGTTAAAGCAGCGTATACTTCGTTATTATTACCAATTACGTTATAATTACGTTTTTCGTAAAAATCCTGAGTTTTCTTACCGATAGAAATAATGCTTACATTACCGTTTTTCAACTGTTCGCTATATTTCTCAGCAATTAAATTGTTGGCCGCTTTAATCACGTTCATGTTAAAAGCACCAGCCAAACCACGGTTTGATGATACTGTTACAATTAAAACCTTATTAGGTTCACGCTCTTGTATAAAAGGCGATGAAGACCCTTCTAAACTTGCTGATAGATTACCTAAAATCTCTTTCAGTTTAGTTGCATAAGGACGTAAAGCGATAATTGCATTGGTAGCACGTTTCAACTTAGCTGCCGAAACCATTTTCATAGCCTTGGTAATCTGCTGCGTTGATTGTACCGATGCAATCCGGTTTCTTACTTCTTTTAAATTAGCCATTCTTTATTTAGATGTGAGATGTGAGATATAAGATGTGAGACGTTTCCGGCCCAATCTCAAATCTCAAATCTCATGTCTCAAATCTTATTAATATTTACTTGAAATCTCTTTTGCTACTGTATCTAAAACACCTGTAATGGTATCGTCAAATTTACCAGCTTTTAATGCCGCTAAAGTTTCTGGATGACGTAATTCCAATTGCGTTAAATATTCAGTTTCGAATTCTTTTACTTTATCAACCGGTACGCTACGCATTAAGTTTTTAGTACCTGCATAAACAATAGCTACTTGTTTTTCAACTGTAAAAGGTGTAAACTGAGCTTGTTTTAACATTTGTACGTTACGTGCACCTTTATCTAAAACCGATTTCGTTGCAGCATCTAAATCAGAACCGAATTTAGAGAAAGCCTCTAACTCGCGGTATTGAGCCTGATCTAATTTTAAAGTACCTGCTACTTTTTTCATCGATTTGATTTGCGCATTACCACCCACACGTGATACCGAAATACCTACGTTAATTGCCGGACGGATACCTGAGTTGAACAAGTTCGACTCTAAGAAAATCTGACCATCAGTAATCGAAATTACGTTGGTTGGGATATATGCTGATACGTCACCTGCCTGAGTTTCGATAATCGGTAAAGCTGTTAATGAACCACCACCTTTAACAATATGTTTAATCGATTCAGGTAAATCGTTCATCGCTTTTGCGATATCATCGTTAGAGTTGATTTTCGCAGCTCTTTCTAATAAACGACTGTGTAAGTAGAAAACGTCACCTGGATAAGCTTCACGGCCCGGTGGACGACGAAGTAATAAAGATACCTCACGGTAAGCTACAGCCTGTTTAGATAAATCATCATAAACGATTAAAGCTGGTCTGCCTGTATCGCGGAAAAACTCACCAATTGCAGCACCTGCAAACGGTGCATAGAACTGCATTGGAGCAGGATCTGCAGCCGAAGCAGCAACAACAACTGTATATGGTAAAGCGCCGTTTTCTTCCAATGTACGTACAATGTTAGCTACAGTAGAGTTTTTCTGACCGATAGCAACATAAATACAGAACACAGGCTGGCCTGCTTCATAAAATTCTTTTTGGTTGATAATAGTATCGATACAAACGGCAGTTTTACCAATCTGACGGTCGCCAATAACCAACTCACGTTGACCACGACCGATTGGAATCATTGCATCAATTGCTTTAATACCAGTTTGTAAAGGCTCATTTACCGGCTGACGATAAATTACACCTGGTGCTTTACGCTCTAAAGGCATTTCGTAAGTTTCACCTAAGATTGGACCTTTACCATCTAAAGGCTCACCTAAAGTGTTCACTACGCGGCCAAGCATACCTTCACCAACTTTAATAGAGGCAATTTTTTTGGTACGTTTAATCGTATCACCTTCTTTGATCTCGTCTGAAGCACCTAAAAGTACCACACCAACGTTATCTTCTTCAAGGTTTAATACGATACCTTGTAGGCCGTTTGCAAATTCAACTAATTCTCCCGATTGAACTTTAGTTAAACCGTAAACACGGGCAATACCGTCGCCCACTTGCAACACGGTACCAACTTCTTCCAGTTCGGTTTCTGATTTGAAGCCCGCCAATTGCTGTCTGATAATTGCCGATACTTCGTCTGGTCTTACCTCTACCATAATTTTAATTATATCTTTTTGTAAATGTTTTTGCTTGGCGCATGGCGCTTGGCATTTATTTGCCATCCGCTTACGCAATTCTATTTTTTTGGCGTTTGGCGCATGGCGTTTTCCGCTACACGCTTATCGCCCTACGCTATTGCGCAAATTCCTTTTTCAGTTTACTTAAACCGCTGGCAATACTTGCATCAAATTGCTTATCGCCTACTTTTAATATAAAACCACCAATTAGTTTTTCGTTAATTTTTTCGTTAACAATAACCTGGTTAGCTTTTAATTCTCTTTTTACAATTTCAATAATCTGCTCTTTAGCTGCAGGGCTTAAAGCACTTGCAGTAGTTACATCAGCAGTCACAATACCTTTAATTAGGTTATATTGTTGTATAAACTGTTTTGCTGTAGCAAATAAAATCGCCGAGCGGCCTTTGCTTACAACAATCTTGAAAAACGAGATGGTTAGTTTACTTACTTTATCAGCAAAAATACCGTTCAAAATACCCGTCTTTTTATCTAAAGGTACAATCGGGTTTTTTAATATTGCTTCTAGTTCAGGGGTTTCATCAACCACTTGCTCAAACAAAACCATATCATTATAAGAAACCTCTAACGCGTTGTTTTCAACGGCTAGGTCTATTAATGATTTGGCGTATCTGCTTGCAACTTTAATTTCTGACATATCTTTTGGGTTGGCGTTTAGCGGTTAGCGTTTAGTACGCTATCGCTTTACGCAATACGCTTAGTTTAATTCAACGTCTTTTAACAAGTTAGCTACTAAAGTTTCTTGTTTTGCTTTATCATCCAATTGGGTACGTAAAACACGTTCTGCAATTTCTAATGATAATGAAGAAACCTGGTCTTTAACTTCAGCTAAAGCTGCTTTCTTTTGGTTCTCGATTTCGATTTTAGCTTTCTCGATCAGTTTAGCACCTTCAACCTGGGCTTGTTTTTTAGCTTCGTTTAAAATACCATCCTTTAAAGTTTTAGCTTCCTTTAAAATCTCATCACGTTCTGCACGAGCTTGTTGCATCAAATCTTGATTTTGGCTGGTTAAACGAGCCATTTCTTGTTTGGCTAATTCAGCTTTGTTAAGTGCCTCATCAATGCTTTGCTCACGTTCGTGAATAGCACCTAAAATAGGTTTCCATGCAAATTTTCTAAGTAATATCAATAAGCAGATGAACGATATTCCAGTCCAAAAAATTAATCCTATGCTTGGGGTTACTAAATCCATTTTATCTAATTTTTTTAATCTTAATCTCTTTAATAAGATTGGGTAAATAACCAATCGTTAAATACCCAACCTAATTTTTTCAGGTGAATTACTGAGGGTTGTTTCCTAATAATGCAACTACCACACCGAATAAAGCAGCACCCTCGATAAGGGCAGCAGCGATAATCATTGCAGTCTGAATTTTTGATGCAGCTTCTGGTTGACGAGCAATACCTTCCATTGCTTTACCACCTACTTGACCGATACCGATACCTGCACCGATTACTGCTAAACCGGCACCAATTGCCGCGATTGAACCTACCATAACTAATTTAATTTATATTAATTTGTAAAAAATAGTTTTCTATTAATGATGTTCTTCTACTGCCATACCAATAAACAAGGCAGTTAATAATGTAAAAATAAAGGCTTGTAAAAATGCCACCAACAATTCTAACACGTCCATAAATATTACGAATGCCACTGAAACAGGAGAAATCCAAGCCGTTTCGAAAATAAATATTAAGGAAATTAAACTTAATACGATAATGTGACCAGCAGTAATGTTTGCGAACAAACGAATCATTAAAGCGAAAGGTTTAGAAATGATACCAATTAATTCAACAGGAATCATAATCGGATATAACCACCAAGGCACATCAGGTGTTAAAATGTGTTTCCAGTAATATTTATTACCGTTGATATTAACAATAATCATAGTACCCAATGCCATTACAAAAGTCAAGGCAATGTTACCGGTTACGTTAGCACCACCTGGGAAAATCGGAATCAATCCCAACAAGTTGTTAAACCAGATAAAGAAAAATACGGTTAACAGGTAAGGCATAAATTTAGCATACTTATGACCGATGTTTGGCTTAGCAATATCATCCCTTACAAAAACAATGATCGGTTCGATTAAAGACTGTAAACCTTTTGGCGCCTTACCAACGCGTTTTTTATACGTCCTAGCGACTGAAATGAATACAATTAAAATAATCAAAATCGCCACGAACATCGCGGCAACGTTTTTAGTAATTGAGAAATCTAAAACAGACTTACTAGCTTCTTCATCGACCTTTCCATCAGCACCAACTACCTTTACATGATCTTCCTCTAAGCGATAGTTATTGTATTTACCATTATAATCATGTTCTCCATGATGGAAGTTACCAGAAGAGAAAACCTCCAGCCCGTTACTAGTGTACAAAATTACAGGGAGAGGCAATGAAGTATGCCCCCAAAGATGCCACATATGCGAATCGGCAATGTGTTCCATAATTACCTTAGTTGGCTCGAATTTTTCTTCACCATGCTTAGCAGCGCCATGCTCACCAGAAACTGCTTCGGCAGATCCGGCTACAACACTATCAACAGGAACAACAGCGCTATCAACCTGAGCGAAAGTATCAATTTTGATAGATAAAAACGCGATTAAAAGCGTAAAAACAACAATTAGTCTTTTAACTTTCGACACAAAAACTTGGTTACAATCCATTTATTGGCAGTTTTTTACTTTAAATTTTGGTGGCGCAAGTTACGTAACAAACAGTAAATTTCAAAGGCCGTAAACAATAAATATAAAGAAAAAAAATTAAGCAGAAATATTAGCCCAATCCCCTTCGCTTTTATACTGTAAATCAACACAAAAGCCATACAAAAAATCATCTTCACCGCAATTGATCCCATAATAGCCATTATACCTACTTCCGGATCACGTTTTATACCGATATCCACAAGCATATAAGCCACGTAAGTGATGCCGGCCAAAAAGCCAAACATCACCCAAAAGTTATTTACAAACAATTGTTTATCAGGAAATACGACAGGTAAAACGGCAATTACACCTATTAAAAGGCCTACGAAAATGAAATAGATACTGGTAAATTTGGCTAGAGTCAATGTATAATTTCTTAGCAGATAAAAACTTTTGCAAAGGTAAGGTTTTTAGTATCAAGTAAGTAGTGTGGGAGATAATTATTATGAAGGTTGGTTAACTGTTTAAATTGATTAATCGGTTAACTGAGGTAAATTGTTCTATTGCTGGATTGTTAAATTGCTTCATTGTTGGGCTCATCTCGTTCAACAATCTAACAATACAGCCATTTAGCAATTATTTAGTGGCCTGCCTAATGGCCTGGTATAATGCAATCCCCACCCCTGCCAAAGCAAAAGCAGCAGTAATTAAATTAGTTTTGCTGTTTCTGTACTCATCAATCTTATAGCCAATAAAAGTAAGCAGGCCAATGGTAGCAATCATCTGGAAGCCAATGGCCGAATATTTGGCGGCCGCATTTACCTTTTTCTTTGTATCTTCTTCTTTCGGATTTTCCATTTTTTAATGCAATAATTAAATTAACTTTGAATAATTAAAATTTGTTACCAAATAAAATATTTTTCTACATATATTGTTTATTGTATATCCACCTAAGAGATTTATCATACTTGAAAAATTACGCTAACAAAAACTTAAATCCCTTCTTCATCCTTATAAGTGTCCTCCTTATTTATGGCTGTGTCGCAAATAAAGATACAGCAGTAGATCGCAGGTTTCAAAACTTAACGGCAAGGTATAACTATATCTACAACTCCAATGTTTTACTAACCGAGTACAATGAGAGCCTATTACAAAGTTACGCCGATAATTATGAGAAAACCCTACCCGTTTACCTCGATCCAGAGCCGCAGGTAAATCTGGTACTCACACCAGGAATAGCCAATAAACAGCTTGATGAAGTAATTACAAAAGGACAAACCGTTATAAACGATAAAAGTTTCAGTAATTATATTGATGATGCCTATATGCTTTTGGGTAAAGCAAATTATTTAAAAGGCAATTATTTTATCGCATCAGAATATTTCGATTATACAGCAAAAACCTATAATAACGATTTAAAAACATTCATTATGGCGATGAACTGGAAAGCGCGTAGCCAAATGCAATTGAACAATATGGTGCTTGCCGATAAAATTATTGACACCATGTTGCGTGCCTCTGACGAGCTGAAGAAAGATCTGGCAGAACCTTTAGCCACTGCCGCTCAAATGCGTATTTATCAAAAACGCAATAAAGAAGCTATTCTTTTTTTAGAATCGGCAATTACGCTTCCGGCAGAAAAACAGCTGCGTATACGCTGGCGCTTTATCCTTGCCCAATTGCAGGAGAAAGAGAAAAATCTTCAGGATGCTTATGCCAATTTCACTAAGGTTGAAAAAAGCAACGCACCGTTCGAGATGTATTTTCATGCCAATTTAAACCGCATTAAACTAAGGGCATTGCTCAGTGGCGTAAAACTGAATAAGGAAGAACAGCTGCTTGCTTTGTTAAAAGATGATAAGAATTTCGATTATACCGATCAGATTTATTATCAGGTTGGAGAGCTCTTTTCTGCAGAAGGAAACTTTGTAAAAGCCGAAGAAAATTACCACAAATCAGTTGCAAAAAGCACCAGAAACCAAACTCAAAAGGCCTTGTCCTATTTAAGAATTGCCGACTTAAATTTTAAAGCGTTTAACAACTACATTAAAGCAAAACTGTATTACGATAGTACGGTGATGATTTTACCTAAAAACTTTCCTGACTACGACAACATTGTTAAAAAGGCCGATAACCTGAAATATTTAACTGATAGGTATACCATTATTGCCAAAGAACATACCGCCCAGGCTATTGCCAAACTTCCTGCAGGCGAGCGCGAGGCTAAGGTTAAAGCTTATTTAACACCTAAAGTTGAGGTGAGCAATACTGGAGGGGTAATCAGCAATCAATATTTAAATGATCCTGAATTCCCAAATCGATCGTTAAATGCTTCGAATAATACTGCGGGGAACACCTTTTACTTTAATAACAATGCTGCAATAAGCAATGGTTTTGGCGATTTCAAAAAACGCTGGGGCAACAGACAGCTGGAAGATAACTGGCGACAAAGCATCCGTTCATCAGCCCAGGAAACCAATCAGGTTTTGGCAGGAGGAAATGTAGCCACAGGAATAACGCCTGCAAATGGAGAAACGAATCAAACAGCTGCAGACCAAACCACATTAGAAAAACAGTTTTTGGATGGTTTGCCAACCACTCCCGCATTATTGGCTACCTCCGATCAAAAAATCATTGATGCTTATTTCGAAATCGCCAGCTTCTATCAACAAGAGCTAAACGACAAAGCGGAAGCAAATAAGATTTACCTGGAACTAATTAAAAGATATCCGGACAATAACCACTTAGTTGCCATTTACTACAGTTTACATCTAAATTACAAGGGTGTTGATGAAGTAAAATCAGATCAGTATAAACAATTGGTGCTCACTAAGTTCCCTGAATCTAATTTTGCAAAGAATATCTTAGATCCATCATACTCGGCCAAACAAACTGAAATGGAAAACATTGCCATTAACAACTACAATGTAGCCTTTGATGCTTATGCGAAAAAAGATTATCCAGGGGTAGTAAAACAGGCGGATGATAACATTACGGCTTTCCCTAACAATGATTTAGCACCACAGTATGCCTATCTAAAAGCAATTGCTGTCGGCCGCACCGCTAAGGTTGATGCGCTGCTTACTGAATTTAATTTGATTACCACGCTTTATCCAAACGATAAAATTATTACCCCATTGGTCCGCGATCATTTAAAATATATTGAGGCAAATTTGGAAGAGTTTAAACAACGGCCGCTTGCCCTTATCGATTTTGATCCAAATGCGCCACGTTTTGTAAGTCAGGCTACACCAATTGCCGTTCCAACAAAACCCTTAGTAACTGATAATGCCACTGTAAAAACAGCAGACCCTACCACTGTATCTAAACCTGTTGAGATTAAACCGGCCGATCCTAACAAACCGGTCAGCATTTTTAGTGCAGCTAAATCAGAAGAGTATTATTATGTGATCGATGTTGCCGACGCAACTTTAACCTTAAGTTCATCGCGTTTCGGAATAGGCCAGTTTAACCGTGGTAATTACCCCGATAATGATTTGGAACATAAATTGGTAGAGTTAGATAATGATCAGCTGATTTACATTACGAGTTTTATCGATCTTGAAGACGCCAAAATTTACGAATCAAGCATTACAGGCCAGTTAAAGAACATTATGAAAGTTCCAGCTAACTTATATAAAGGCTTTATCATCAGCAAAGAAAACTTCGAAAAGCTAACAGACCGATCGCGCATTAACGAGTACCTGGAGTTTTTAAAAGACAATTACAAATAAAGTAATATGGTTTAAGCTGGCGGAGAAAAACCTATTCTATAAAAAATTAATAAATTTGCATCCAAATCTTCTATTCTGGAGGTGATTGGAAAATAACAACACAAAATGAACAAGTCCCTTTCTGCACAAGAAACAAAAAGATATAGTTTAATCATCTGGAAAATACTAATCGGGGGAATTGCCCTGTTTGCTATTTTCATTTCGATGGTAGGCTTGGGCCTTTTTGGTGCGCTACCTTCTTTCAGGGATATCGAACATCCAAAAAGCAACCAGGCTTCAGAAATTATTGCCGAGGATGGCCGGCCATTAGGCACCTATTTTGTTCAAAACAGATCGAATGTTACTTATAAAGATATTTCGGAAAATGTAATCAACGGGCTGATCGCGACGGAAGATACCCGCTTTAAAGAACACTCGGGCATAGATTTCAAACGTACCTTCACCATTATCGGTTATAATTTAATCGGTAAAAAACAAGGTGCAAGTACCATTACACAGCAATTGGCAAAAAATCTTTTCCCTAGAGAATCGAACCTGAATTTTTTCTCGCTGGTGTTAACCAAGTTTAAAGAGTGGATTGTTGCCGTTAAATTGGAACGCAACTATACCAAGGAAGAAATTATTACCATGTATTTAAACACGGTTGATTTTGGTAACCAGGCTTATGGCATAAAATCGGCTGCCAGGGTTTATTTTAACACTACCCCTGATAAACTTACTTTAACAGAGGCTGCAACGCTTGTAGGGATGCAAAAAGGGATAACCATGTACTCGCCAACCCGTCACCCCGAACGATCAAGAGACCGCAGAAATACCGTAATGGCCATGATGGTTAAATCGGAGCTCTTAACCCAGCAAGAATTTGACGAGCAAAAAGAAAAACCTTTAAACCTGCATTTTAATGCGGCAACAGTTAACGATGGGATTGCACCATATTTCCGTTCGGTACTGAAGAATGATATTAAAAACATTTTTCAGGAGCAGTCGATTACCAAACCTGATGGCACACCTTACGATTTAGACCGTGATGGTTTGAAAATTTATACCACATTGAATTATGATATGCAGGTATACGCCGAAGAGGCGCAAAAAGAATATATGAAGATCTTACAGGCGCAGTTTATCGCCAGCTGGAAAGGCAGAAACCCTTTTAAGGATAAAGCTTTACAGATTGAACAGGGCATTAAAAGATCAGACCGTTATAAATCCTTAAAACTGGAAGGTAAATCAGACGATGAAATTAAAGATGATTTTAACACCAAAACAGAAATGAGCATTTTTACCTGGAAGGGTAATATTGATACGGTAATGAAACCGATCGACTCCGTTCGTTACTACAAAATGTTGTTGCGTAACGCTATGATGACCATGGACCCGACTAATGGACATGTGAAAGCATGGGTTGGGGGAATTAATTACGAACATTTTAAATACGATCAGGTTAAAATGGGGACCAGACAAGTGGGTTCGACCGCAAAACCGTTCACTTATGCCGTAGCAATTGAAAATGGTTATTCTCCTTGTTACACTGTGCCAAATGTACCAGTAACGATAGATGGCTATGGAGCACCATGGACGCCAAGAAATTCGGGTAAACCTCTACCGGGCAGCATTACTTTACAAAAAGCCCTGGCTTACTCTCAAAATTATGTTACCGCCTATTTAATGAAACAGGTTGGTCCTGTGGCCGTGTCTACATTAGCTACTAAAATGGGCATTCCTAATGTTCCGGCATTTCCATCTATTTGTTTAGGGACATTCGATTCGTCAATCTATAATATGGTAGGCGCTTATGGCGCTTTTGCAAACAAAGGAACCTATACCAAGCCGATTTATCTATTAAGGATAGAAGATAAAAATGGGGTGGTATTATTTTCACAAAAGGAAATACCAAAACCGATCATGAGTGAAGAGGTTGCTTATGTAATGACCAGAATGTTAAAAGGTGTAGTAACTAACGGAACCGGATCGAGGCTGAATTATAAATACAAAGTAAACGCACCTATCGGAGCTAAAACGGGTACTACCCAAAATAACTCAGATGGTTGGTTTATGGCCATTACTCCTCAATTGGTAACAGGTATATGGACTGGCTGTGAAGATAGGGCATTCCACTTTATCAGTACCAACCAGGGTGAAGGTGCCAATACTGCTTTACCAATTTTTGCTGGTTTTATCAAAAGAGTCTATGCCAATCCTGCGTTAAAAATCAGTCATGCGGATTTTGAGGCACCAAAATCTGGGGTTTCCATTACTTTTGATTGTAACCAATATCAACAACAGGAAGAAGGCGCAACAGAATTGGATGAGAAGTTGGGATTTTAATGCTTTGGGATTTGCGTGAAGGATAGCAGTGGAAATCCTTTTGTTGTCGCCTTGAGCGTAGCCGAAAGACAACAAAAGATTGTAACGGATAGCCTGACCCTTTTCCCGATCTTTCGGGATTGGGGCACGCCTAAATTATAAATTACACTAAACCGACGTCCACTTAATCAAAATTATCCCTCTCGAATCCTATTTTTGTAAATAATGAGCAGTTTCGACCATAAAACAGCATTAACCGCAATTCCGCATAAACCCGGTGTTTACCAATATTGGGACGCTGATGGAAAGCTCATGTATATTGGAAAGGCGAAGGACCTGCGCAACCGTGTGGGCTCATATTTTAATAGCGACAGAAACCAATTTAATGGCAAAACAAGGGTATTGGTATCCAAAATCCGTAAAATTACATTCACCATTGTTGATACCGAGATTGATGCCTGGTTACTCGAAAATAGCTTAATTAAAAAACATCAGCCAAAATTTAACATCAACCTAAAGGACGACAAAACCTATCCATGGATAATTGTTAAAAACGAAAATTATCCTCGGATTTACTGGACAAGGAAAGTGATTAAAGATGGTTCTACCTATTTTGGCCCTTATGGTTCGATAGGCATGATGCATACTATTTTGGATCTGATTAAAGAAACCTACCCCCTTCGTACCTGCAGCTTACCTTTAACAGAAAAAAATATAGCTGAAGGGAAATTTAAAGTCTGCCTGGAATATCAAATCGGCAACTGTAAAGGCCCTTGTCAGAATTACCAGACCGAAACGGACTACGATAAAAATATAGGTGAGATCAAAGAGATCCTGAATGGCAAAATCGGAAATGTAATCAGAGATGTTAAAGGGATCATTAAATCGGCATCAGAAAACCTGAACTTCGAACTGGCGCATCAATATGCAAGGAGATTAGAAGTACTGGAGAAATACCAGAGTAAATCTACTGTGGTAAATAGCGCCATTACCAATGTTGATGTGGTGAGTATTGCATCGGATGAACGTTATGCTTTTGTAAATTACCTAAAAGTGATGAACGGAACGATTATCCAGACGCAGACCATCGAAGTTAAAAAGCAATTGGATGAGAGTGATGACGAAATTTTAACATTGGCCATGTTAGAATTCAGAACGAAGTTCAGCAGCACCTCAAAAGAAATTATTGTTCCTTTTGAGCCTTCGTTAGAGGATGAAAGTTTAAAATTTACTGTACCTAAGCTCGGCGAAAAGAAAAAACTTCTGGAGCTTTCGCAGAAAAATGTATTGTTCTTCAAAAAAGAGAAACTTAATCAATACGAAAAATTAAATCCCGATTTACGCACCGATCGTATTTTAACGACCATGCAGAAAGATCTGCGTTTAACCCAGCTTCCAAAACATATAGAATGTTTTGATAACTCCAACTTTCAGGGGAAATATCCGGTTTCGGCAATAGTTGTTTTTAAAGATGCAAAACCATCGAAAAAAGACTACCGCCATTTTAATGTGAAAACGGTAGAGGGTCCTAACGATTTTGCGACCATGGAAGAAGCCGTTTTCCGTCGTTACAGGAGAATGTTGGATGAAAACCAGACGTTGCCTCAGCTCATCATCATTGATGGCGGCAAAGGGCAGCTTTCGTCGGCTCTGAAGAGTTTAAAGTTATTGGGCATAGAAAATAAAGTTACCGTAATTGGTATTGCCAAACGTTTGGAAGAACTGTTCTATCCTGGCGATTCCTATCCATTGTATCTGGATAAAAAATCGGAAACCTTAAAAGTGATCCAACAGCTACGTGATGAGGCCCACCGCTTTGGGATTACCTTCCACCGCAAGAAACGCGATCAAGGGACACTTAAAACAGAACTGGAGCAGATTGAAGGTATCGGCAAAACTACCGCGGATAAACTGCTAACCCATTTTAAATCGGTTAAAAAAATTAAAGAGGCTACCGAAAAGGAACTGGCAGAAGTATTGAATAAAAAACAGGTAATTACCTTGCTGACCCACTTTAAAGAAGCGTAAATCTGCGCCGTAAACGCCAACAGACCAGCGTGTAAAAATCTTAACACAATATTAATCTTTTCTTGGTATGCCTTAAATACTTTATCTATAAATTAGGACTGTTAATACAAGTAAACATCTATCCCTAATTTACATGAGTAACAACATCCTGGTTACAATTACCAAGCTTTTATTGGGTGTATTGTATTTTACCGAATCAGAAAGCCCTTTTAAAGCGGCTGACTGGGGTAAAGTCCCTCCTGCAGAACTATTGCAAAAAATTGCAGTTCAATACCATTCAACTCCATCCAATTTAAAACACCTGGATCACGCTGTATTTTTCAACCACCTCGTTTCAAAGGTAGATGCATCCGATGCATCTATGGTAGAAAATGCCCATAAAATAACAGCGTTTTATTCTTCATTAAAGCAAAACCTTTCCAACATACAGGTCATCAGATTAGAGGGTGCCAGTAGAATACCTGTTCTGATTACCGGCTATTTACAAGATGGCAACTGTGTAGTTATTGAAACATTTGCTGTCGAAACCTAAGCAATCAATCCCATCCATTAAATAATCCCAAACTAAACATGAAAGCATTAAAAAAATTAAGCTTACTGGCCGTCCTATGCCTTGGCCTCGCTGCCTGTAAAAAGGAAAACCAATTTCAACCTGAAACCAACTTATTCGAACAAAAATTAAACAGTAAAACCGCTACTGCCAGCACACAGGCTATTGCTGCAGGTTTTCCTGAAGATTTTGAATCTGGCACAAAAGGAAGTTATGCCACGGCATCAGTAACCTTAAGCAGTGGAAGCTGGAGCCTTAACGATGCCTTAATTGGAAACCTTGCTGCAGATGCAAAAAACGGCAGTCAATCAGTCCGAATACGCAATACCGGTATATTGAGTATGAATTTCGACGTAAACGGAGCTGATGTGGTAAGTATTGCCCATGCCAAATACGGTACCGATGCCAATAGCACCTGGCAGCTTTGGTATTCTACCAATGGTGGCTCAAGCTGGTTACAATCAGGCAGTACCATTACCAGTAGTACCACAACATTATCAACAGTAACCTTCAATACTGCAATTGTTGGGAATGTACGTTTTCAGATCCGTAAAATCAGTGGCGGTACTGCCCGCATCAACATAGACGATTTAAGTATTTCCACTGGCGATATAACCAATCCGCCTACCACACCAGGAGATAACAGTCATCTTTTAATGGGTAACCCAAGCAATGCTGTTGCCAGTACTTCTTATCCAGAAAATTACCTGATGGAACGCACTTATTATACACTTTCTTACAGCAAAACAAGGGCTACACCTAATTGGGTAAGCTGGCACATTGGATCATCTGATTTAGGTTCAACTCCTCGCCAAGACGATTTTAGAGCAGATAATACTTTGCCTTCTGGATGGTACCAAGTATCGAGCAGCAGCTATTCAGGTTCAGGTTTTGATCGTGGCCATAACTGCCCTTCAGCAGATAGAACAGCCTCTGTAGCCGCAAATTCTTCTACGTTCTTAATGAGCAACATGATGCCTCAGGCACCAAATAATAACCAAGGACCATGGGCCGATCTTGAAAACTACACCCGCTCGCTGGTAACAGCAGGTAACGAAGTATATGTTATTTGCGGTTCTTATGGATCGGGCGGTACAGGAAGCAATGGCGGCATCACTTATACTATCGACAATGGTAAAGTTAATGTACCTTCTAATACCTGGAAAGTTATTGTGGTATTATCCAACGGCAATAACGATTTAAGCCGTATTACCTCATCTACAAGGGTAATTACCGTAAATATGCCGAATACAAATGGTTTAAATACCAATTGGAAAACATATCGTACAACAGTTAATGCTGTAGAATCTGCAACTGGTTACGATATTTTATCAAATGTACCTGCAGCTATCCAAAGTGTAATAGAATCAACAACAGATAACCTATAAAATATTTTATCCTCAAAGAAAATTGGCATCATCAAACTGAGCCAGCTTAAGAATTAAAGATTGACTTATCTTCCCGTTCTTCTCAACTCTTTTGTTCGTAATGAGTGGATGTGGTGCAAACAAAAAAGCTCCGATTTTCATCGGAGCTTTTTCGTAATATTTAGTATTCCCAAAGACCTTGTTCGTAATCAAGAACTGATTTTTTAATCCTCTCTGATTCGTACAACCTTTCTCTAGGGTCGGTAATGATATCTCTGATCTTATTGTCACCAGGATTTGATTCTTTTACAATATAGCTGCTGAATAAGCGGCGGATAAAGAAATCATCGAAACTCAATGCTGAAGCATCGTTATTGGTATTGATTAAACGTTTCTTCGTTAAAATCTCTCTGGCCTCTGGATAGTACACCCAAAATACCGGTTGCCATTGTTTAGAAACCTCATTGTATTTTAATGGTGCAATACCTACAATACGGGGTTCGAAAACAGAACGTTTGGTATCGAAAATCCAGTCTTCTTTAATTCTGAATTTCAAGAATAACTCCGGATTAAAATCATTAACTACAGTAGTAACCGTTCCGGTTTTATTGTTCGAAACCTCTGCTGTTCCTAAAGCCGATTTGGAAGCAGAATCTGCCGACATTGGATTAAGAAAAGCATCATCTTCGTTCAACGCACTATCAATCGGCGAATACGCTGTTAGTTCGTCTTTCTTAATTGCGGCAATCAGTACATCAATTAATCGAGATTTAGGCGATTTTAAGGCTGAATTAACCGTATCACGTAAGTCAATTTCTCTCCAGATCCGTTTTGCATAAAAAACATCCTCTTCCCTCACATCAGCCAAAGGAACCATTTCAGTACTGTCAATGTCCTTACGGGCATAAAAACCATCTTTAGGTGGTACCTTAAGTTTCTTTTTAGCTGTTTTAACAGGGGCTTTCACCGTATCTGCCACAGGGGGTGCAGCAACTACTGGTGCAGCTTTCTTTGGTGCTAACTTGGTTGGCTTTTTTTGTGCAAAAGCAAACGTGGTTAACAACACTAAAATAGCAATACTTAAAATCCTTTTCATCTTCTTTTTATTTTACGCTAAACGCTAATGAAGGCAAAATTCTTTGACGACCATCTGGTCCTACAGAAACAATATCTTCAAAAAATACTCTTGTACCAGGCGTAATTGAGTTTATTGCACCCTTAACTGCACCCGCGAAACTTCCTCCACTACCAGGAATGGTAACAGCATCAGAACGAGGTTTTATAATGGTTAACTTATAACGTTGTATTTTAAACTTAACATCGAAAGGAAAATCATCCAGATCTGCTTCAATTTCAGTTTCGCTTTTTAGCTGTACTGAAGCTACATCACCTCCAGCGCGGCCACCAACCTTAGCTACCGGAGCAGGGATAGCTTTAACCCTGAATTTTTGTGAGCCTAAGCTAACCGTTTTACCAGCGTTATTTGCGGATACATTAATGGATACTTCTTGACCAACCATGCTTCCCGGAACGTTAACATTATAGTTTCCGTTACCACCAGACATTGAACCTCCTGAAATGGAAGCACGAACACTCTCTAATGGAAAACCTGCCGCCGATACCGTAAATGGATTAGCAATACCTGCATAAATTACATTCAGTTTGGTTGAGGAAACAGATGCTGAAGGTTTCGCTACCTGATAAGTTTGTGGTTGGGTTTTATATTCTTTTACCTGACCATCGGTTTGGCGAACACGAACGGTACCTACCCAGGTAAACTGGCCAACACTACTTGTACCACCGCTATAAGTTCCTTTACCATCTTTAACAGATAACTTACTTCCATTAACGGTAATATCAGGCGTTGATCTCGAATCGCTGGCTGTTAAAAATACCTCAGCAGTATACGGCTGACCTTGGATTACGTAAGAAGTAGGTGCTACTGCAACAGCTGCAAACTGATCCAAATTAACCTGTGCTTTATCCATATTTCCGAACAATTTTTTAACTACTTCTGCTTCAGCATTTTTAGTGTCTGTTTGCAGTTTGGTTAAAATTGTCATTGCAGCAGTTAATGGTGTTCCCTCACCAAAGTAAGTTTCCTGCCAGTTTCCTTTCCTTTTTCTTGCAGGATCTTTAGCTTCGAGAGAGAATGAAACATTCGCTCTATCAGCCGGGTCTAACAAAGAGATTAATTTTTCGCGTGTGGCGTTAATTCTCTTTTTCAACTCATCTGCTTTCTTTTGATTAATCATGATATTCTGTGCAATATCCTGATTTGATCTATTTACCAAATCTTCAGTTTCCGGATCGATTCCATCACCTGCCTGGGTAAATTCTTTTTTAATGCTTTCAATATAATTATTCAAATCATCAGCCGCCTTCTGTGCCTGTTTTGCCTTATCGTAAATTGGCTGTGCACGGGCTGGCTCTTCTTTCAACTTCGAATTTTCGAAGGCAGAAAATAACTGATTAATACTTGTATTTACATTGTTTTTAGAAGTATCCAAACTATCGTTGATATTTTTGAATGCATCTAAAATGGTATCTGATACGTTTAAGGCGAGCATAGCCAACAATACCAAATACATGATATTGATCATCCGCTGCCTTGTTGTTTCTTTTCCGCCTGCCATGTTTGATGTAGCTTTTCCTTTAAAAATTAAAAACTAAACAAATTATACACGTGGGCCGTTCATAGCCGATAACATATTGCCATAAATTGCATTAAGCGATGATAGGTTTTTAGCCAACTTATTCACCTCTTCTTTAAACTGTTTCGAATCTTCCATCGATTCGTTAAAGTTCTGCATGGTTAATGATAAGTTTGAATAGAATTTATTCATCGATTTTAGATGCGCGCTCGAATCTTGTAATTCTAATTCATACACTGCATTTAAAGCTGATAAATTTTTAGCCAAATTGTTAACCTGATCGTGATAAGCCTGAGAATCTACACTGCTCTCACCCATCGCTTTCAAATTAGCTGTAGCTTTATCAAAAGATGCACTTAAATTATCGAAACCAGCTGAAGCTGTTTTAATTTTGCCTGTAAATTCATTAGTTGCGGTAGATGCATCTGCAACATTAGAAATTGTTGCTACTTTATCACCAAAAGTACGCAAACCAGAGCCTAAGCTTTCAATCAATTCAGGACCGATTTTAGCATCTGATAACATTTTATCTAAGGCCGCCGTGTTCGATTCTGTTGCTGCAACCGGTCTTGCTGATGCAGTTGGTAATTCTCCTTTAAAATCTGGTTTTAATTCAGGATATACTCTTTCCCAAGCTGGTTCTGGCTCTGGTGGAAAAAACCCTGTTAAAAAGAATAAAATCGCCTCTATTCCAAGACCAAGCCCGATCATATAGCTACCTACAATTCCACCAATGTGTAGAATTTTAAATAACGCTCCGATAATTACAATACTTGCTCCCCATGAAATCGCTACGTGTAACCAGCCTGGTTGTTTCTTTGCTGCCATAAAATTTTGATGTTTTTCTTTAGTTTTTAGTTTGTTTGGTTTAATGTCTTAAGTCGGTACCAGGATAAGATGAAACGCATCTGAACCCAATGTATGATCTTTGTGTATCCTGATATTCGTATGTTGCTACAGCGTTTTGTAGAAAATAGCCTGTGTCTTTCCAGGAACCACCTTTTACTACTTTACGCTTTTTGTATTTGCTGTCCGTTGCGCCAGCATCATAAGTAAAATTCGGGTTCAAATCGTGCAATAATGGGCTTGCACCTTTATTGTACGCAGTTAATGTCCATTCAGAAACATTACCTGCCATGTTGTACAAACCATAATCATTAGGGAAATACGATCTAACACCTACGGTATAAATACCCCCGTCGCTCGAATAATCGCCACGACCTGGTTTAAAGTTAGCCTGTAAACATCCTTTTGTATTTCTAATATAAGGACCGCCCCACGGGTATTTGGTTTTGGTATTGCCACCTCTTGCTGCATATTCAAATTCAGTTTCGGCTGGTAATCTATAATCTGATCTGGATCCTGCAGGTAATTTTCTTGCTGTGGCAACTCCATCGTACAATCTTGTTCTCCAATGAGAGAATGCTTTTGCCTGTTCCCAGCTTACACCAACTACAGGATAATCATCGTAAGAAGGGTGGTTGTAGTAACCACGTACCATAGGATCGTTTTGTGAATAAGAATAATCTGTTTTCCATACCATGGTATCAGGATAAATAGCAACGTTATAACGATCGATATAATCCTGGCGTTTGCTGTTTGGGTCTTTATGCCCCAGAGCAGCTTTCTCCATATTTAATTCGGCATAAGAATATTCGAATTTACGAACATCTAATTCTTTTTTTCCAGGAAGTGCGTCTAAACCTGAGTAATACATCCCATCTAGTTGGCTCACTTGGGCTGCTGCTGCTCCTTTTCCTTTATTACGCCAAATGTTGGCACCGTTTGGTCCAACTTTCCTCCAATCGATGTACTTCTCTCCACCAACAGCATTTGCGGCATTTCCCTTTGGCGTAACCATAAATTGTTGAGGGTTGCCCATCATCACAATTGCAATTGAATCGCGTACCCAGTTGGTAAACTGGCGATATTCCGCATTGGAAATCTCGGTCTGGTCCATAAAGAACGCGCTAATGGTAACCATTTTACTTGGACCATTCTGAGAAAAGGTGATATCTTCATCCGAACCTCCAAGTGGGGTATGCCCTGGCGGCACATAAACCATTCCTAGTGGGATTCTATCGTTTTTAAATTTTCGGTTATAAGCACCAACCAGCTCGCCTTGACCGACATGGCCACAGCTTGCTAGCATTACAGTTATACCTACAATAGCTAGAAGGTAGATTTTCTTCATATTTTTTATAGTGTGCACAGCACGATTAGGAGCAATTTTATCAAAAATCACTGAAATTATCAACAAAAGCAAATATTTTACGTTAAATCATCACTCAAAGACAATTAAAGTTAGATTAACACGTCTCCAACAGCCTTATATTTTGTTCAAAAATATGCGTAACTCTCTTACTAACAGTAAAGTTACGCATTTATTGTATTGACTTAAAATAAATTATTTATCGTATTATTTATTAGATATTTTGATGTAATTCTCAATAGCCATCGTCATAGACGGAACACCCGGGGTTGGCGCAGCAATATCCACTATCAGGTCCATATCGGTACAAGCCTTACTCGTGTTAGTTCCAAAAGCAGCTATCCGTGTATTATTTTGTTTAAAATCGGGGAAATTTTTAAACAACGACTGGATACTTGACGGACTAAAAAATGCAATAACATCGTAGAATACTTCAGCTAAATCAGATAGATCGCTCACTACTGTCCTAAACAAAACTGCAGGGGTAAAATTATACCCACTTTTTTCCAAGAACTTCATCGTGTCTTCGGTAGCCATATCAGAGCAAGGATATAAAAACTTCTCGTTTGCATGCTTCTTTAGCACCTCTGCTAAATCTGCTGCAGTTTGTTTACCAAAAAAGATTTTACGCTTCCTATACTGGATATACTTCTGCAGATACAATGCAATAGTCTCAGACAGACAAAAATACTTCAGTTCTGCCGGCACTTCATAACGCATTTCTTCACAAATTCTAAAAAAATGATCTGCTGCATTACGGCTGGTAAAAATTACTGCCGTAAAATCGGCCAGGTTAATCTTATCCTTTCTAAAGTCTCTTGCGGGCACACCTTCAACATGAATAAAGGACCTAAAATCAACTTTTAAGTTGTGTTTTTTGGCCAAATCGTAGTAAGGAGATTTTTCTGTTTCAGGTTTTGGTAAAGTAACCAAAATACTTTTTACTTTGCGGATTCTAGAGTCGTTCTTTTCTTGCATTTTCCTTTTTCCTGCTACAGTCCTATCGTTTTAATTAGTATTAGGATAGGACATATTTCGAGGGCGCAAAAGTACAAAAATAAATGCATTCTAGAAAACTTATTATTAGAAAGTATCGTTATACCTGCCCGCAATAGCTGAAAAGCAAAAATAATGCCTAACAGTAAGAATGCCAACACGATATACACCCCGCCGTATTTAAGTGGCGATAAGGCGAAAGCAACTACTAAAGGAATAAATAGTAGGGATGCATTGAAGTAGCTGAGGTACAAAATTGAGATGTATTCGCCCACCGGTTTCTGTACATTAAACAGATACCCCAAAAAGCGTAAAAGAACCAGTTTGAGGGCATAAAAAACAATTATAGTAATCGATATACTAAAAAAGAACTTAAACCCATCTTTTGCCTGATACATATCATTCCACTGCGCTACCAGAAAAAAGAACATTCCAAAAACGAAACCAAACTGCACAAAAAGCAACAAAAATGGCCACGAACTAAACAGGTTATCTTCCTTGTTAATATTATTCAAAATCCTGTTGCTGAAAAACGATTGAACGATTGCCGATAATTGTTTCGAAAAAGCATTTTTTAGAATGGCAAAGATGATAAGCATGCCAAAAATAAATCCAAGCAAACCAACGTTGCCTTTTGGGATTTTTGTGCCCAATTGATAGGGATTTGCCTTTTTCTTTAAGTGCTGGTATTTCTTTTGCCAGGCCAGTAGATCGAGTTTAGGAAAAAGATATTCCTTTTCGATGGTATCAAGCAGAGCCCCCTTGTTAACTAAACTATCAGGAAGCACCCAGGTATGGTGAACAAGCGAATCGGTCGAAAATTTCTGTCTGGCGAGTGTTGCCGAATCGGGCCGGTATCTTCGATATTGATATTGATTTACAGCTACGCTATCTGTTTGAACAGGAATTTCTTGTGCTGCTACAAGATTAGCAGACCACACAAACGCGAACAAAAAGAAAATAAATTTCGGCATGCTGTAAATCAAAACTTAAGGATGCAAAAGTAGTCGAATAATCATGGTTTACCTAAAGAAAATAAATGGATTAATTAATAACTTTAGCAATAATGCAAAAATAGCACGCATTAAACAATGTCCAATTCAAAAAAGAAAACGCCAATATTCGGAATAACAACTGCGACTTCAGAAAAGCTAGATAAAAGGCGATGGAACAAAACTTTTAGAAGGATCGCAAAAATCCAGATTATTAAACAGAAAGAACTTCCACATAAAATTTCAGCGGTCACAAACGTTTGGGATGGAGATAAAGATGGGAAAAGACACTTAAAAAACTACAGTAGCAAAGAAATGCGAAAGTAGTTTCATTCATTTAACTAGTAACGCAGGTAAAGCTATTACTTTACAAAAGCAATAAAAAGTAAATATATAGCTTTACTTTCTTGTTATTCTAAAATTTATGCGACCGTTCAAACTACCTAACTAAATATTATGACAATAAAGAAAACCTAACTTCGCTATCTTTGCATCAATGTCCGGTATCTATATTCATATCCCTTTCTGTAAAAAGGCCTGTCACTATTGCGATTTTCATTTCAGCACTTCTTTAAAATATGCTGATGAAATGGTTGATGCGATCTGCAAAGAGATCAAAATGAAAAAAGATCGGATTGGCGGACAGGTTGGAAGCATTTATTTTGGCGGCGGAACACCCTCTATTTTATCGCAGGCAGCTTTACAAAAGATTTTCGATGCCATTGACCACACTTTTTCTGTTGATGCAAATGCTGAAATTACCATCGAAACCAATCCAGATGATTTAACCGCCCAGAAATTAAAAGAACTGAAACAATTGCCCGTTAACCGCTTTAGTGTGGGCATACAGTCTTTTTATGATGAAGATCTGACCTGGATGAACCGCGCGCACCGGGCCCAAGAAGCGGAAGATTGTATCAGAAGAAGTCAGGATGCTGGTTTTGAAAACCTAACCCTCGATTTAATTTATGGCTATCCTTTACTCACCGATCAAAAATGGTTAAGTAATATCCAAAAAGCAATTGAGCTGGAGGTTCCGCATATTTCGGGATACGCGCTAACGGTAGAACCTCGGACAGCTTTAGCCCACGCCATCAAAAATAAAAAACAAACTCCCGTAAACGATAACCAAAGCGCCGCTCAGTTTGTAATTTTGATGGATAAACTTGTTGATGCAGGTTTTGAACACTATGAAATTTCGAATTTTGCTAAACCCGATCATTATGCAGTGCATAACACCAATTACTGGAAGGGAATAGATTATATTGGCATTGGCCCATCGGCACACGGTTTTAATGGCCAAAACCGCTATATGAACCCTGCCAATAACGCGTTGTATATGGAAACGTTAGGCCATAACAAGCTTCCTGAAATTGTTGAAGAACTGAGTTTAAACGACAGATTTAACGAGTACATCATGACTTCGTTAAGAACGATGTGGGGAACTGATTTACAAAAAATAAATACCGATTTCGGGAAAGATTTTTTAGCGGAAACAAAACACAACCTAAAAAATTTCGAGGATAAAGACTGGCTGATCATTGATGGGGATAAAATTTGTTTAAGTCAAAACGGAAAATTATTTGCCGATCATATTGCTTCGGAATTGTTTATTGTAGGAGATGAATGAGTGAATTGAGAAGGATTGAATTAGAGCTGACTGATTTAGCCGGTTAAACAACATTCACTCATTCAAAACTCAGTCATTCAATAATTAATTAAAATATATGTCAAAAATTGTATGGATTACAGGTGCATCATCAGGTATTGGAGAGGCCTTGGTATATGAATATTTTAAAGCTGGCAATAAACTGATCATCTCAGGAAGAAATCGTGACGAACTATTCCGTGTAAAAGGAAACTGCCAAAATTCTTTTAATGTACATGTTTTACCATTCGATTTGAGCGAAACAGCTACACTTGAAAACAAAGCTGCCGATGCCATCCGTATTTTTGGAAAAATAGATTTACTGATCAATAGCGGCGGCGTAAGTCAGCGGAGTTTAGCGCTCGAAACCAACCTGCAAACAGAACAACAGATTATGGACACCAATTTCTGGGGAACAGTTGTACTGAGCAAAGCAGTTTTACCTTTGATGATCGCTAACGGTGGTGGACAGATAGTTGTAATTAGTAGCCTTGTTGGAAAATTCGGCACGAAATTCCGCTCTACTTATGCGGCCTCAAAACATGCGCTGCATGGTTATTTCGATTCGCTCCGATCGGAAGTTTACGATAAAAACATCGATATTACCATCATCTGTCCAGGTTTTATCAAAACAAATGTTACCTACAACGCACTTACGGGAGATGGTAACCCACTTAATAAGATGGGCGATGCACATGAAAATGCCATGACACCTGCCGAATGTGCAAAACAAATTGTACAAGCTGTTAAAAATAAAAAGGAAGAGGTTTATATTGGCGGAAAAGAAACCAGAGCAGTATTATTGAAACGCTTTTTCCCTAAGCTTTTTTCTAAAAAGGTAAGAACGGCGAAAGTGAACTAGCACTGCGTTTTGAGGTTGGCGTTAAGCGTGATCCACCAAGTTTAAAAGGATGCGATTTAGGGGCGAGCCCAATTGATCTAAACCTGGTTGAAGCGATATCCTTTTGGCGCTCATTCTGAGCGGAGTCGAAGAACAGCCAAAAGATTTAGCGAAAAACGGGGCTAGCCCACCCGAAGAACCACCACCGCACCTTTACAAATTAAAAAAAATAAAAATTTAAATCATTAACAATCAACACATTAAAAATTATTTTTTATTTCTAAAAACCAAGTATCTGTAAGCTATCGTAAATGGAATCAAATAACAGAAACTTAAAAATTAGAAATAATGAAAAATTTAATCTTAACCGCATTTGCCGTAATTACCATGGCATTCACTACTCAAGTTTACGCTCAAAAAAATCCAATGGTTGGTGGCGCAGCCATGTATTCGACTAAGGATATTGTAGATAATGCTGTAAATTCAAAAGACCACACTACACTGGTTGCAGCAGTAAAAGCCGCAGGTTTGGTTGAAACTTTAAAAAGTGCTGGCCCTTTCACTGTTTTTGCACCAACAAATGCTGCATTTGATAAACTTCCTGCCGGAACTGTTGACAATCTGGTTAAACCAGAAAATAAAGCAACGCTTACTACTATTTTAACTTATCATGTTGTTGCCGGTAAAATGGATAGCAAAGCAATTGCAAAAGCAATTAAAGCTGGTGGCGGCAAAGCTGAACTTACCACAGTACAAGGTGGTAAACTTTGGGCCTGGATGGAAGGTAAAAAATTAGTGCTAAAAGATGAAAAAGGCGGAATGAGCACTGTAACCATTGCAGATGTTTACCAAAAAAATGGCGTGATCCATGTAATCGATACTGTTTTAATGCCGAAATAATATTTAAAAGATATCCTTATTAAAAACTTACATCACCTCCTGTGTGATTTTCATATTAACGTTCTTACTTAACAGTAAGGACGTTTTTTATTTAATTGTCAGCTGTTTATAAAGTTTTAGTTTTTACAAAGGTTACTATTCTTACAACTTTGTTTTACACTTAACTTTACAGCGTAAATTTGACGACTTTATGAAAGCAAACTACCGCGAAAAATACATGCAGTGGAATGAAGAACTTGCAGTTAAAAGAGCGAGCAGAGCGCTAGAAAAGAATTTACCAAAATAGATAATTATAGAATGAGAGAATTACCTCCCACATACAAACATTCTCTCATTCAAACACTCACTCATTAAATACATGCATCCTAACATTATAAAAATCCAGGAAAGAATAGAGCCGCTTAGGCAAGAAATCATTAACCACAAAGTTTATTCGGCCATTAGTGAAATAGAAGATCTCCGGATTTTTATGGAACACCACATTTTCGCCGTTTGGGATTTTATGTCGTTGCTTAAAGCCCTACAAATTAATTTAACCTGTACTACTTTGCCATGGTTCCCCGTAGGCGATCCTGTTACCCGGCAATTGATCAATGAAATTGTGGCCGGTGAAGAATCGGATGTGGATGCCAATGGAGCGATTAAAAGCCACTTCGAGTTATATTTAGATGCTATGGATCAATGCGGTGCCAACACCAAACCCATCAATATCTTTTTACAGGAACTAAAAAGCGGGAAAAGTTTTAATGAGGCTTTCACGAAAGCGAGTGTTCCTGCAGCGGCAAAGGATTTTGTAAATGCGACTTTCGAAACCATAAACAGTGGAAAAACACATTTACAGGCCGCAAGTTTTACCTTTGGCCGCGAGGATTTAATTCCAAACATGTTTTTTAGCATGGTAAATGACCTGAACAGTACCCAGGCTGATAAAGTTTCGGTCTTTAAATATTACCTGGAGCGCCATATCGAAGTAGATGGCGATCACCATAGCCATTTGGCACTCTCTATGATGGAGAAGCTCTGTGAAAAAAATGAAGCCTTTTGGGCCGAAGCAGAAGAGACTACAATACTAGCCTTGCAGAAAAGGATCGACCTGTGGGACGCTGCATATACCGAAATTGTTAAAAATAAAGTTGAGGCGTAATTATTAAATTGTTAAGTATTTACTAATTTTAGATTACGTGATTTTAGTCACATTTACCTGTTAACATCAATTTTGTAAAATAAAATTTACACATTTGTTGTTCGGCACAAATAACCGATTTTAAGCGCATGAGTTTCATTTTAAAACCTGTTGATATCGTTGAGAGCATCACTCCCGAAGATTTTAAGAAAAATTATCTGAAAACTAAACGTCCGTTAGTAATCAGGGGCCTAACCAAAGACTGGCCTGCCAGAGAAAAATGGACGACTGAATATTTAAAGGAAATTGGTGGCGAACTCGAAGTTCCACTTTACGATAACTCTAAAGCCGATCCATCTAAACCGATCAATGCAGCTACGGCGCATATGAAATTTGGCGATTACCTTGACCTGATCAAACGTGAGCCAACTGAACTGCGTATATTCTTTTTTAACCTGTTTAAAAAAGTACCAAGTTTAATCAATGATGTAAAAATCCCAAAAGATTTAATGGGTGGTTTTATCGAAAGTATGCCTGCTATGTTTTTTGGCGGTTCTAACTCGGTAACCTTTTTACATTATGATATCGATTTACCGCATATTTTCCATACACACTTCGGTGGTAGAAAGCACATTGTTCTTTTCGACAACAAATGGAAAGACAGACTGTATTGCCTGCCAAATGCAACTTATGCTTTAGAAGATTATGATGTGGCCAACCCCGATTTCGAAAAATTCCCGGCACTGAATGGTGTAGAAGGTTATGAAGTTTTCCTGGAGCATGGCGATACTTTATTTATGCCAACCGGAATGTGGCACTGGATGAAATACCTGGATGGATCGTTCTCTTTAAGTTTAAGAGCCTGGGATCAATCAATTACGCGCAAAGTAGCCAGCGTTTGGAGCTTATTTACCCACGGTGCGATAGACAGTTTAATCAAAATGACTTTTAAAGAAAAATACGCCCACTGGAGAGAGAAAAAAGCAGTTAAAATTGCCGAAAGGGCTTTAGCCAAAGGCAGACCATAGAAAAGTATTGAAAAAGTAAAATACAACGGGGCATCGGTTACGATAGCCCCGTTTTTGTTATTATTGCGCTTAAACACCTGAAATTAAAAATCAGACACCTAAGATGGAAAACAATATCCTTAGCGAAAAAGAAAAAATGCTGGCTGGCAAAGCCTATCTGGCTGGCGGCGAAGAACTATCAAAAGAAAGATTAAAAGCGCGTGAAATTGTTTTCGAGTTTAATAACCTAGCGCCAAAATTTATCAAACAACGAAAAGAGTTATTAAAAAGGTTATTCGGGAAAACAGAGCGGATGTTTTATGTGGAACCTCCATTTAGATGCGATTATGGCTACAACATCGAAATTGGCGATAATTTTTACGCAAATTTTAACCTTGTTATTTTAGATTGCGCCAAGGTACGCATTGGCAATAGCGTTTTTATTGCACCAAATGTGGCTATTTATACCGCAGGCCATCCTATTCATGCACATTTACGCGATCAGGAATATGAATGGGCACAGGAAGTGACCATTGGCAACAGTGTTTGGATCGGTGGAAATGTAGTGATTAATCCAGGGGTAAAAATCGGATCTAATGTGGTCATCGGATCAGGTAGTATTGTAACCAGGGATATTCCTGATAATGTTTTTGCCGCAGGAAATCCATGTAGGGTAATCCGCCAGTTAACAGATGCAGATAAGGATTATTATTATAAGGATTTTAAGCTGGGGGAGTAATAATTGTCCCGATTTGCAATCGGGATGCATGAAAGTGGCGATTTCATCGCCATTAAATTTATTCTAGAGGCTGTATTATAAACCTAGTTTCATTAGGTTTGTCACGTTGAGCTTGTCGAAACGCCTTATACGGGCTATGGCAGGTCCTTCGACAAGCTCAGGATGACAATTCTATAAGCTTATTGCATTACGATTCCCAATCAAGTTGAGAATGACGATTTGATCAAAACCTTCCATCCTTAGCTGCTATGATCAGCAACTACTTTCCATTCGCCCTTAATTTTTTTAATTAACAAGGTAAAATATCCTTTAAGTTCATCTTTTTCGCGTTTAACATTCCAACTGCCCAATATAAAAGCCAGATCAGGCTTTAAAAAATCGACCTTTTTAATTCCAAACACCAAAAAACCCATTGCCGATTTATCCGGATAGCCCTTCTTATAATTATCCAATGTTTTCTGCCAGCCATAAGTTGGCCCGTTTTTACCTACAAAAAGTAAACTATCCGATTTTTCATAACCCTGCATAAAGGCTTCAACATCGCCTTTGTTCCAATCCGTGCGTTGCTTTTCGAGTAAATTAAGTATGGCTTGTTTATCATTTGCATTTTGAGCAAAAGCGCTAAAAGAAGTTAAAAACAATGCAATTACAAGTATTCTTTTCATGGTTATTTAAGTTGAGGTAAAAATTAAAGATAAGAAACAAATTATTTTGTTCCATGCGTAAAAATTCTTTATTTACATATCTATAAATCTCCTATGCAAAATAAAGTAATCACAATTGGCGAAATACTCTGGGATGTTTTCCCAGAGGGTAAAAAAGCTGGCGGCTCGAGCATGAACGTTGCGCTTAATTTGCATAAACAAAGTATAGATAGCAGTTTTATTAGCGCAATTGGTGATGATGAAAATGGAAAAGAGCTATTTGATTTTCTAGCCAGCAGTCATTTTGCAACTGATTTGATTCAGGTAAACACCGAGTTACCAACCAGTACGGTTGTTGTGCGGTTGGATGAAAACCATCAGGCCACTTATACGATTAAACAACCTGTAGCATGGGATGACATCAAAATCAACGATAAAAACATAGCCGCCGTAAAACAGGCAGATGCATTGGTATATTGCAGCTTAACCTGTAGAGCGGAAGAATCTAAAAAAACTATCCTTACGCTCTTAGAAAATGCAAAGACTAAAATCTTTGACATAAACCTCCGTGCTCCTTTTTATACAAAAGAATTAATTGGAACGCTTTTGGCAAAAGCGGATATCCTAAAAATAAATGAAGATGAAATTTTATGGGTGAAAGAAGCGTTTGCTTTAACTGGCAATACCGATGAGCAACTTTTAAAGCAACTTTCCAGTCAGTTTAACATTGAAATCATCTGTCTCACACTTGGTGATAAAGGCGCCTGTGTGTTAAAAGATGGCAAGTTGTTTAAACATGCTGGTTACAAAGTACAAGTGGCCGATACAGTTGGTGCCGGTGATGCCTTTTTAGCCACATTTATTGCCTGTTACCTACAAGGTTACCCTATGGAGACCACATTAGATAACGCCTGCAAAGTTGGGGCATTTGTAGCCTCTCAGCCTGGCGCAAATCCAGAGTACAATAAAAAGATTTATCATATGGCCTTGGGGTAAGCCTTCGTAGACCTCGCAGGTTTTAAAAACCTGCGAGGTCTACCCTAAAACGGTGGGTTTTGCGTTAGGGATTGTAAGGGTTCAGTACCGATTAAGCATCTGTTTTTATTTAATTACGGTATGCTTGCTTGTTTCACAGGTCTTTATCGGTACCGAAGCGAAGCGCAGCCCTGAAAAGCCCGCCCCTTTCCCGTTTTTCACGGGATTGGGAAACGCCCAGATCAGTTTGACAGTTTTAAATTGGCAATTTGCAGTTCAATCTGCTTTGGTCTTTTACCTTTCTGCTTTGTTCCAAATATGACACCGCGCTTAAATTAATACAAAGCGAAACTTTTATCTTCGATAAATCGTTAATACAAGCACATGAGAGGTTTTCGTTTTTCTGATTATAAGCCGGGCGATACGCCAAAGGGTGGGTTTGATGAGTTGCTGAAATTATTTAGCGAACTGCTGAATTATACAGCTGGAGATGCAGCAGAGGCTTTAAGCTGGCTGAACGAGCTCGACAAACAATATAAACTAACCAATAACGATTACGGCATTGGTAATTTTATCGACGATCTGAAAGACAAAGGTTATCTTACGGAAGACAATCAATCTGGGGAATTTAAAATTACAGCCAAAACCGAACAGACTATCCGCAAATCGGCCCTTGATGAAATTTTCGGGAAACTAAAAAAGTCAGGACGGGGAAATCACAACAGTAACCAATCAGGAGTTGGTGAAGAAAAAAATGCCGATAGACGCGAATACAGCTTTGGGGATAGTTTGGATCAGATTGATATGACGGCTTCTATCCACAATGCGCAGATTAACCATGGGATTGGTGATTTCACCTTAACCGATCGCGATCTGGAAGTAGAGGAAAAGGATTTTAAAACCTTAACATCTACCGTATTGATGATCGATATTTCGCACTCGATGATCTTATATGGCGAAGACCGGATTACCCCTGCAAAAAAAGTTGCGATGGCTTTGGCCGAGCTGATTAAAACGAAATACCCTAAAGATACTTTAGACATTGTGGTTTTCGGAAATGACGCCTGGCCAATTAGCGTGAAAGACCTACCTTATTTACAGGTTGGTCCTTACCATACCAATACTTATGCGGGATTAGAATTGGCTGCTGATTTACTCCGTCGCAGGAAAACGCATAATAAGCAGATTTTCATGATTACCGACGGAAAACCAACCTGCTTAAAAGAAAATGGCAAATACTATAAAAACAGTATGGGTTTGGATAGGAAGGTAATTAATAAAACCTTAAACATGGCTGCCCAATGTAAGCGCCTGAAGATCCCGATTACTACATTTATGATTGCCAAAGACCCTTACCTGCAACAGTTTGTGCGCCAGTTTACAGAAATTAATGGCGGCAGGGCTTTTTATAGCTCATTAAATGGCTTGGGCGAATACATTTTTGAAGATTACATTAAAAACAGACGTAAGACGGTTAAATAAGGTAGAGGGCAAAAGGTGGAAGGTTTAAGGTAAAACCTAAAGCCGAAAAGACCTATTTAACGAGTCTTAGAAACATTTAAACAAGGGAAGATTTAGCGATTGATGTTGCGTGCTGCAACCTTAAACCCTAAACCTTAAACCTTAAACCCATTTTAAAAGATGCAAAACACCACATTAGGCGAATTAAAAACCACAGGATATAAATCGAGATCTGTAAAGGAAGAGCTTAGGGAAAATCTGATTAAAGTTCTCCGCGATAAAAAAACCGATTTTGAGGGCATTATCGGCTATGATGAAACGGTGATTCCTGAATTGCAAACGGCCATTTTATCGCGCCACAATATTTTACTTTTAGGTTTGCGTGGGCAGGCTAAAACACGGATTGCCCGTTTAATGGTAAACCTATTGGATGAATATGTACCATACGTGGCCGGGAGTGAAATTTTTGATGATCCGTTGAACCCGATTTCTTGGTATGCTAAAAACGAAATTGCCATAAAAGGAGATGATACCGGAATTGCCTGGTTGCACCGTAGCGAAAGGTATACCGAAAAACTGGCCACGCCCGACGTTACTGTTGCCGATTTAATTGGCGATGTTGACCCCATTAAAGCCGCAACATTGAAATTAACCTATAATGATGAGCGTGTAATCCACTTTGGATTAATTCCGCGTGCACACCGCAGCATTTTCGTGATTAATGAGCTTCCGGATTTACAGGCCCGTATCCAGGTGGCATTATTTAACATGCTGCAGGAGAAAGATATCCAGATCCGTGGTTTTAAACTCCGTTTACCCCTGGATATTCAGTTTGTATTTACCGCAAACCCTGAAGATTACACCAACCGTGGAAGCATTGTTACACCTTTGAAAGATAGGATTGAAAGTCAGATTTTGACGCACTATCCTAAAACCATCGAAATTTCGCGCAAAATTACTTTTCAAGAGGCAAAATTAACCACCGATCAAAAAGCCAATATTGAGGCCGATGGTTTGGTAAAGGATTTAATCGAGCAGATTGCTTTTGAGGCACGTAAAAGTGAATATATCGATCAGAAATCGGGTGTTTCAGCCAGATTAACCATTTCGGCTTATGAAAATTTAATCAGCACGGCTGAAAGAAGAATGCTGATTGCAGACGAGAAAAATACTTTTGTACGTTTATCTGACCTTGCAGGAATTATCCCGGCAATAACCGGTAAAATAGAACTGGTTTACGAAGGCGAACTGGAAGGGCCAGCGCATGTAGCTACAACCTTAATCGGTAAAGCGGTTAAAACGTTGTTTGCGCGTTACTTCCCTGATCCTGAAAAAGCAAAGAAAAGTAAAACGGCCAATCCTTATACCGAAGTAACTGAATGGTTTACGGAAGGCAACAATGTAGATGTTACCGATGCTTTAACCAATGCACAGTATAAAAAAGCGCTGATGCTGGTCCCAAGTTTATACGATCTGGTAAAGAAGTTTCATCCTAAATTAAGCGAAAATCAAACTTTATTGTTAATGGAGTTCGTATTGCATGGTTTAGCTGAATATTCGCAATTAAGCAAAAATTATTTAAATGGCGGCTTCGGTTTCTCTGATATGTTTGGCAGTTTATTTAACGCCGAATTTGACGAAGAAGAGGACGAAGACGATTTCAGATAAAATCAATGGAGTTTAACGGATATCTTTTATCGCTAAGGTTAAAACAAGAGAACCTTCCTAATGGGTATCCGTTTAATATTCCATGCTTAAAATCTTTTGAAAAGTTAGACTTCCATCCTAATGTTACATTTTTTACTGGCGAAAACGGGGTTGGAAAATCGACCCTGATTGAAGCTATTGCAGTTTATCTTGGTTTCAATGCAGAGGGTGGCAGTAAAAACTTCAACTTTAGAACTTCAGAAACACATTCAGTTTTGCATAGTTATTTAGCGATAACTAAAAGTTTTAAACAAATTAAGGATGGTTTCTTTTTAAGGGGAGAAAGTTTTTATAATGTTGCTAGTGAGGTTGATAAATTGCAAGCGATAGAATCATATGGGCATATTTCCTTACACGAACAATCGCACGGGGAATCGTTTTGGTCACTATTTACGAACCGATTTTGGGGCAATGGTGTTTATATCCTCGATGAGCCCGAATCGGCGCTTTCTGCTACTAAACAAATAGCCATGTTATCCAAAATTAATAATCTGGTAAACAAAAATGCCCAATTCATTATAGCCACACACTCTCCGATCTTATTATCCTACCCCAATGCCTGGATATACGAAATGTCGGGAAATAAAATAGCTAAGGTTAAATATGAGGAATCGGAAGTTTACAGGGTTTACAAAGCCTTTTTAGATCATCCTCAACGAATATTAAATAATATATTTACTTCAAATACTTAATTTAGACGGGTCAAAAGAACCTGTCTTATTTTTTAATTTAACCCGAATAACCCGATCGTATGGGAAGACTACCTTTCATCATTGCCGCCTGCATATTCATCATTGCTTTTGATATTTATTGTTACAAAGCCATAATCGCTGTTTTTAAAAAATGGAAACCGACCACTAAAAAAGTATTCGCTATTGCCTATTGGAGTTATAGCCTACTCTTAATTTTCGGCGTTTTCTGCGGCATTTACCTCAACCTTTTCCTTACGTTAAGAGCTATTATTTTGGTTGCCTTCTTTTTAACCGTTGCCTGTAAACTGGCTATGCTTCCATTTTTGATCTTGGATGATTTACGAAGGTTATTCATTAAATTTTTCAGGAGGAACAAAAAAAGTGAAGTTTCTACAGCACAAAATACAACAGCAGAACCCATTTCACGCTCTGAGTTTTTGGTTAAGGCCGGATTGGTGGCAGCAGCAGTACCCTTAACTTCATTAAGCTGGGGCATTATTTCTGGCGCATACGATTATCAGGTACGACGGGTAAATTTAATCCTCCCTAACCTACCCAAAGCTTTCGACGGCATTACCATGGGGCAGATTTCGGATATCCACTCTGGAAGCTTTTACAATAAAACAGCCGTAAAGGGCGGTGTAGAAATGCTATTGGGCGAGAAACCCGATTTCGTTTTTTTCACCGGCGATTTAGTGAATAACCTTACCAACGAGGTAAGAGATTATCAGGATATATTTTCGAAAGTAAAAGCACCTCTAGGTGTATATTCAACATTGGGAAACCACGATTATGGTGATTATTTTTTTGGCAAAGAATCTTCTCCTGCCAAGGTAAAAAACCTGAAAGATATGGTTGATGTGCATAAAGTAATGGGATACGATTTACTAATGAACGAAAACCGGAGATTAAAAGTAGATGGAGAAGAAATCGGGATTTTAGGTATTGAAAACTGGGGAATGGGCCGCTTCCCTAAATATGGAAAAATGGAGCTTGCAGTTCAGCATACAGACGATTTACCGGTTAAACTTTTGCTTAGTCACGATCCTTCGCACTGGCGTGGAGAGGTTTTAAAGAAATATCCACAAATAGATGCGATGTTTAGCGGACACACCCACGGAATGCAGTTTGGCGTTCGTTTCAAAGAGGTTCAATGGAGCCCGGTGCAATACATTTACAAAGAATGGGCGGGTTTGTACCAGGAGCAAAAACAACAGCTTTATGTTAATGTGGGCTATGGCTTTTTAGGTTATCCGGGCAGGGTTGGTATTTTACCTGAGATTACAATATTTACTTTGAAGAGGGCTTAGACTAAACATGAGTGAGTTTTGAATGAGTGAGTTTTGAATGATTGAATGAGAGAATATCGGCATCAGGCCTAAAACATTCGCTAATTCAATCATTCTCTCATTCAAGAATTATATTTATCCCGCGTTAAAGCGATAACCTACCCCCCTAACAGTTTGTAATAACTGCGGATTATCAGGGTTCAATTCTATCTTCTTACGTAAACGCACAATATGCATATCAAGCGTTCTTGTATTCACATCAGAGTTGTAGCCCCACACCACCAACATCAATTCATCACGGTTGATAACTTTACCTGGGTTGCGCAAGAAATAAAGGAGGATACGGTTTTCCAATATCGTTAACTCGATCTTCTTTCCATCCCTAAACAACGTGTGGATGTTTGGATGATGTTCCATATTACCAAAACGGTGAATTTCGGCCGTATCTTTATTCACAATAAATTTCACCTTACTCTCCAACATCGCAACCAAAACATCCATATTAAATGGTTTGGTAATATAATCAGATGCACCAAAGTTATAGGCGTCAATTTTATCAACATCCTGCGCTTTAGCAGTCATCATAATGATCAGGTTTTCGAATCCTTGCTTGCGCACATTCTCACAAACTTCGGCACCCTGTTTACCCGGCATCATCCAATCCAATAAAACAATATCAGGCTGATCGGCAACAATCATTCTTTCACCAGCTTCGCCATCATTTGCTTCAAGCACAGTATAACCTTCAGCCTTTAAACGGTGGGCCACAAGAAAGCGAAGATTTTCATCATCTTCTACAATTAATATTTTTACTTCTTTTGACATTTGTATGTGTGTTTTATATGCGGTTGTAATGTTGAAACGCTGTAATGTTTAAAGGGTTAAACTCAACTTTACAACCTTCCAACTCCTAAAATTTAACTATTATAAGGCAGCACAATCTTAAATTCAGTACCACTTCCTACTTTACTTTTTACAGAGATTTCTCCCTCCATAAAGTTAACCAGTTCTTTGCAGAATGCCAAACCCAGGCCTACACTGCCCATTTGGTTATATTCATTCTGTATCCTGAAAAACTTCTTAAATATATTGTTTAATTCTGATGCTGCGATACCTATTCCCTTATCGGCAAACCGAAAAACCAGCACCCCTTTAATCAACTTTGCACTAATGTGTAATTTTTTCTGTTCTGGTTTCGAATATTTGTAGGCATTCTCTGCCAGATTATCGAATAAACTCCCCAATAATACCGGATCGGTAATAAAGGTTTTAAAGCCCACCACCTCGTAGGTAATATTAAAATCGGGATGTTTTAATGTATGCGATTCGATGGTACTTTCAATAAAATCTACAATATTAACTTCTTCCTGATTCAGCTTAATCGCCTTATTTTCAATCTGCGTAAAGGCCAGTAATTTGTTCATTAAGCCATTCAGCTTGTCGGCTTCTTCATCCAGTATCTTGCCATAAAGTTGCTGTTCCCTCTGGCTTAATGTAGTAGCACTTTTAATATTGTTTCCCGCAATCTTAATCACGCTGACGGGCGTTTTAAACTCATGCGTAAGGTTATTCACAAAATCGTACTGCAGCTTAAACATTTTGCTATTGATATTCAGGTTACGGTAAATCAAAAAAGCAACCAATAAAAGTACGCCGTATACCAATAAAAGCACCAGGGCGATCGGCATGAAGTAAATAAAAATTTCTTTCTTGATGTAAGATCTTGATGAAATAAGGTAGAGTTTAAAATCAGAAAATGCGCCCGGCAGAGCAATTTCGGTATTAATATTTTCGTCAGAAGTATCAATCGGATCGTAAGTCAACGGCTCAATCCTGATCGTTTGGTACAACAATGGCCTGGTATTGATGATCTTTATTTTATGTGCATCGAGATTAAAAACCAGTACATCCTGTTGATAAACAGGCGCTGGATTTAACTTCCGTCTGATCATATCTTTATAGGCCCTTAAATCTTCCCGACGCGGAATATTTAAATAGGTGATTTTATTTTCATTCGAGTTAACGATAGAAAAATTAGTAAACAATTCCTCTTGTGTAGGTACCGATGCTGTATCCAGATCCTCAACAAAAGTGGCAAGTTTTATGGCTATTGCATTAAAATCGCTCCCCACATTAAAAGATCTGGTATCATCTTCTGAATATAATTTTACCGAATCGGGTTTAACACCTTTGCCAAACTGAAAAATAGATTTAGGGCCAATACCTAAGTGGTTTGCGTTGATCCCATCTTTTACGGGAACATTCTTTACCTCTGTATCGTAAAAAGTAACCTTCGAGATAAAAGGATATTTTAACATCACGGTATCTACAAACTTTGCTGCTGTAGAAGAATCTAAAAAGCCACTATAATACGAAATCTCGGGCATTTTATTCTGAAAGAAATCGTTATAAGGCTTAATACTCTGCTCTAGCACGTTTACTTTCTCAGATACAAAATCGTTCTCAATCGATTTCTTGCTGTAGTTAAACGCTAAAAAAAGCGATAGAATAAAAAGAATGGAAATGAGTACAATGAAGGTTATACCGAGCGAGAAATTTTTACGATATCCACTTTTTTTATCTAAGGCCATACCCTATTTCTTACCTAGATTTTCCTGTAAAAATTCTTCTAATGCTTTGTACAGAGCAGTTCTACTTTGTTGACGTACTATAGGGTTTGGACCTTCTTCCTTTTCGATATAGGTAACCTGAACATTCCGTTTTTTCAGCTCTTTAATAAACTGAACACCTTCCGCTACATTAACACGAGGATCTTTAGGATTCTGTGCTATAAACACAGGCGCTTTAAACCGGTCGGCATGGAAAACAGGTGATGCAAACCGCATATAATCGGTATCTGTTACCGGATTGCCAACAATTTCATAATACATCTGCAAATTCGCTTTTAAAAACGGTGGGATGGTTTTCAGGTAACTAAACAAATTGATTACTCCTGAATTTGATCCACCACATTTATAAAGATCGGGATTTTTATACAAACAATTTAATGCAATATAACCGCCAAAACCATTGCCATAAATGGCGATTTTTTTAGGATTGGCAATTTTTTTGGCAATTAACCATTTTACACCATCGTTAACGTCTTCCTGGATTTTATCGCTCCACTGCTTAAAACCAGCGGCATAAAAAGATTTACCATAGCCGGTAGACCCACGATAGTTTACCTGCAAAACAGCATAACCACGGTTAGCCAAAAATTGAACTTCTGCATTATAGCCCCAACTATTTCTCCCTGCAGGGCCATTATGTGGCAGAACCACTACAGGCAAATTAACAGCCTTTTTATTTTTGGGTAAGGTTAAATAACCGTTAATGGTTAAATTATCCGAACTTTTAAAACAGATTGGTTTCATGACACTCATATCGCCCTGTTTAATAGATGGGCTAATATCAGTTAGTTTTTTAAGTTTATTCTCGCTAACGGTATAGAGATAATAGGAACCCGGATTTTTATCAGTAAATGTTCTTACCACAAAAACCTTGTCCATTTTATCTTTATCCATAATTTTCCATTCGGTACCTGGCAAAAGCCGATCTATTTTGGAATAGGTAATCTTCGTACTGTCATCCAGGTAATATTTTTCCTTTTTCCAGGTTTCGCAGGTTACAAAAAGCATTTTCTTTTGTGGTCGCGAATATTTTGCATCTACTACATTTAAGGTATCGTTTGCAAAAAGCACTTGTTTCTCTTTACCAGTTTTTAAATCGAGTGCCACTAGTGCATTCTTATCCCTATTTACATTTGAAATGACATAAAGTATATTAGGTTGGCTTTCGGAGAAGGCAACTGGCTGTAAAGTGGTTTCGAAATTATTGGTAATTACCGGAGCAAAGGCCTGGTTTTCGTTTTCCCGGTACATTAAAGTTTCGTTCACCCCATCACTCGCTACAGCAATTTTCAACACCCCTCTGTTATCTGTCATCCATTCGGTAATATTGCCGGGGTTTTTAGCTGCAATATCCATTTTACCATTCCGAACATTTAAGCGGTAAACATCGAAAACTGTCGAATCGCGTTTATTGGATGCAACAATAATGTATTTATCATCAATCAACTGATCTTCTATTACCCTCAACCTGTTTTTCTCGTTTGCACTCAGCTGAACCTGCTTGCTTCCATCTTTATTGATCACGAAAATATCCGATTTACGCTCTTTAGATTCATCTTCAGTATAATAAATCAACTCGTTATTGCTGGTCCAGAAATGAAAACTAATATTCTTCCCATTCAAATGGGTTAACTGAAGACTATTTCCAGTAGCAAGATCTTCAACAAAAAGATCAAGTTTTTTATCATGAAGCTTTAAATAAGAAAGACTTTTCCCGTCCGGAGAAATGCGATAATAGGCTTTATCCTGCGTTTTAAAAAAGTCGTCCACAGGAATAGTATCATTGTTAGCGCCTTTACAGGCCCAGATCAATGCAACCATTAACAATAGAAAAATCTTTTTTAGCATAAATAAATCCTTTACGGGATGACAAAAATAAGTATCATAACAACTTAACTGCGATTTACACCAACAATGTTACTTATGCAATCAATAATAAGTCGTGGTTCAATTTAGTATTTATAAAATACCTACAAAATAAAATACAGGTAACATTTAAAATACGTTTAATATCAATTGATGCTTTAGCTAAAGATGTATTAAAATGTTACATTTAAAACTTATAATTTAGGGTTTATGAACCGCTTGCTTTTCATCATATTCTTATTTCTATCTCTTTGGGCCAACGCACAAATCTTCCGTCCCAATCAACAGATTGCACCTGATGAAAGTAGCCTGGCCATTCAATACTATAATGATGGTGATTATGAAAAAGCAGTTGTGCTACTGGAAAAACTTTATGCCATACCCAATAACGAAGCCTATTTCGACATTTACTTTAATACATTGGTTAAACTGAAGCGTTATGACGTTGCGGAGAAAGTGGTTAAAAGGGAAATAAAAAAAAATCCACAGGGTGATGTTTATCCAATAGCATTGGGCAAACTTTATCAAGAGAAGGGTGATGTACAAGCGGCAAACAAGATTTTTACCGATGTTATTAATAAACTTCCGAAAGATGAATTTAAGATCAGGAATTTAGCCAATAGTTTTTATCGTTTTGAAAATTATGAATTTGCGGTTCAAACTTTTAAGCAGGGAAGAAAACTGTTGGGCAACGATCAACTCTTTGCCTTTGAGCTATTAAATATCTACCGTTTTAAAAAGGATAAGCCCATGCTCATGCAAGAGTACCTTGATGCCATGGGCACCATGCCGCAGCTTTTACCGCAGGCTGAAGCCGTACTGGCATCTATTTTTGAGGACAAAAACGATTACCAAACCTTTCAGGCAGCCATTTTAAGGAAAATACAGAAAGAGCCCGATGCCGAAATTTATATTCAGTTACTTACCTGGAACTATATTCAACAACAGGAATTTGATATGGCCCTGCGCCAACTAATTGCATACGATAAACGCACCAAAGCTGATGGAGGTACCTTGTTTAATGCCATTTATACATTTGTTGACAATGGCGCATACGAAACAGCGATTAAAGCTTACGATTACCTGTTAACTAAAGGAAAAGATAACCAGTATTATCTTCCTTCAAAAATAGAAATGCTCAATACCAAGTATAACCTGCGCACCAACGGGAAATATACAGTAGCCGACCTTGATCTGTTAGCGAAAGATTATCAGGCCTTACTGGACGAAAACGGCAAGAACAGAAACACACTTTTCGCGATAAAAAAACTCGCAAACTTGCAGGCTTACTATTTAAATCAACCCAGTAGTGCAGAAAAAGAACTGGAAGAAGCCATAAAAATGCCTGGCATTAACGATCAGGAGTTAGGCCAACTGAAACTCGATTTAGGCGATATTTATATTTTAACCAACCAACCCTGGGAAGCTTTTTTAGTGTACGAGCAAGTGAGCAAACAATTTGAGGGGCAACCCGTAGGAAATGAAGCACGCTTCAGGAGCGCAAAACTTTCCTTTTATCAGGGTAATTTCGAATACAGCAATGGCCAATGCTTAGTTTTAAAGGCTGCGACTTCACAACTCATTGCAAACGATGCGCTGAATCTGAGTCTACTGATTAACGATAATATTCAAACCCCTGCTGATAGCAACGCACTAAAAATGTATGCCGATGCAGAGATGCTTTTATTCAGAAACCTCCCTGAACGAGCAGTTAAAAAAATGGATAGTATTGCGATAGCGTTTCCACAAAATAGCCTAACCGACGCGATAATGATGAGTAAAGCAAGAATTCTCATCAAAGCCAACGATTTCCAAAAGGCAGCCGATATCTTGAAAAAGGTAACTGAAGATTTTAAAGATGGGATTTGGACAGACGATGCACTTTTTACATTGGGCGATCTTTATGAAAAGAAATTGAACGACATTGCGCAGGCCAAAATCTATTTCCAGAAACTTATTACGGATTACCCGGGGAGCATGTTCAGTGCCGAAGCCAGGAAAAGGTTTAGGAATTTACGCGGAGATGGAGTTTGATTAGTTCAATGGTTCATTAGTCATTAGTGCGTTCGTAATGGTTAATCGGTTAATTGTTGTAACTGGTTAATTGCCCCACACCCTCAACGCCAAACGCTATAACGTTTCCAGTCCCAAACCACAACGTTCCATTCTACCGCGCTGTGATCTGTATAAGTATGAATAACCTCGAAACCAATACGTTTATGTGCATTCATTGACCGTAAATTGATGCTTGCAATTTCGGTGATTGCGAAATCGTATTTAGATTTAAAATAATCTTTATAAGCCCCATAACATTGATCGAACAAACCTTTACCACGATAAGCCTGACTAACGCACACCTGCCCTACAACGATATAGGAATAAGAAGAAATGGATTTACCGTGATATTGCATGTGATCGAAACTTTCGTACATTTCAACCAATCTTGGGATATCATTTTTAGATTCCTCAGTCATTGCTAACACATAAGCCACTACCAATTCTTCATCTTTTGCAATAATGTTGGGTTCGTGCCGATGCATCTTTTCCAGATCATCAAGCGAATGCGAAACGGTAACAAAGCCTTCTTCTTTTATTTGTTCTGGAGTTAAATCTTTCTTTAAGTTTTGCTTTTGAAGCTCAAGAATGCCTTCAAGCTCTTTTGTAGTAGAAGATTTGGTAATGACAATCATTTCTGGATATGGATGGCTTAGGCATCTAATGCAATAATAGTTAAGGTTAGCAACAAAACGAAGCAAATTGCTGCCAAAATTAAAATTCTGGCGCCATGCTGCCTATCGGTTAGTGAATAAGAAAAAACCTTTTCGCCAGTATTTAATGTTCTCTTTTTCTTCATTAAATCCCAACCAATCATCAGCCCTAAAATGCCGCCGAAAATTGCAGTTAGGTACCCAGTATAAATATAATTACGTGTGGAATTGTCTATTTTTTGAGAGTCGTTAGTTCGTATCATGCTTAAAAACAATGGGATTCGTCAAATTTAACAGATTGACACCACTTTAAAGAATAAAATCCATTATCATCAATTTTTTAACATTTATATATTATTTACCTTTGTGCCATGTTTTTATATAATGTTACGCTCATCCTTGATGATGCAGCAGCCGAAGAGTGGTTACAGTGGATGCAAGATGTTCATATCCCTGAAGTGATGGCTACGGGTATGTTTATTTCCAACCGTTTATTAAAGGTTGTAGACTCACCGAACGAAGGGGTAACCTATTGCGCACAGTACGTTGCCGAAACATTAGATCATTACAATAAATACCAGGAAATATTTGCACCTGCTTTACAGGCTGAACTAAACGAAAGATACAAAAACCGCTTTGTGGCATATAGGAGTTTGATGGAGTTCGTTGGCTAAGCCAAAAGAATGATTGAATGCTATTAAATACCCTTCATTCACTCAGTCAAAATTCAATCACTCAATAATTCACTTAAGCTTCTCATTATTCTTGTGCCTATCTGCATCGCGGATGCTCTTTTTTTCAAGGTTCTTTTCTAATCAATCACTCAATAATTCACTTAAGCTTCTCATTATTCTTGTGCCTATCTGCATCGCGGATGCTCTTTTTTTCAAGGTTCTTTTCTAAAGCATCGGTAAGGTTTATGCCTGTTTGATTAGCCAGACAGATTAAAACGAACATCACGTCGGCCATTTCATCGGCGAGGTTTACCTCTTCGTCGCTTTTTTTAAATGACTGCTCGCCGTATTTACGGGCCATAATACGGGCTACTTCTCCAACCTCTTCCATCAAAATGGCGGTATTAGTGAGTTCGTTAAAATAGCGGATGCCTGTGGTTTTAATCCAATGGTCTACGGTTTCCTGTGCTTCGTTAATGGTCATGTTTTTCTTCTTCTATTTCTGATTTTATAATGCTGCTCACTTTGATATTGGCACCTTCGAGCAAAAACACACCTGCACCTTCTTCTCTCACATAAGGTGTTTTTATTTCCCCAATTTTGGTAATCTTGACAAAAAATGGCTGCTCTCTCTTACGCTGAGGATCTTCATCGTTCCATTCGGTGATCATAATTAAATCCTTGATCGGTTTATCCATTTTAAACCAATAAAGATAATCGGCATTGTACGATACCGCATTTATATTTTTATATTTTGAATAATAGTTAATCGCACCTGCTTGGCCATAATTATCGGCACGTACCAATACGGTAGATTTATCTTTAACCTTCCCGTAAGCAACATCAACAAGTGTTGCCAATTCTTTCCAGCCCTGCATATCGGCATAATCTTGTGGCAGCTGGTGGTTTCTCCCGTCTTCCCATCGCAAGGCACCTACCCGTTCAAATCTCTTATGATGTGCTACAATTTCATCAGGACTATAAACTGGCATAATAAGCGGTATCAAATAAATGAATGAGCCAATATTAAAAGCAAACAGTAATCCCGTTAGTACATATTTCTTTGCTAAAACCCGACTTAAATAATGCGCACCAAAAGCCAGTAAAACCGGATATAAGCCTAATGCATAATAATCTTTTGCCTTAAAATAGCTAAATACAATAAGTGTAAACAGGTAGGAGAGAATAATCCATCTGTATTTGCTGAAATCCTTATAAAAAATCAGGCTGCCAATGCCTGCTAAAAGAATAAAGATCGAATTGATAAAAAAGAGGAACTGTCCGATAAAAAAATCAATCCGGTTTACATGAACCAATTGAGTTGCCTGTAAAAGTTTCATGTGGGCGAGCACCGGAAAGTGATTGTTAATCTGCCAGATTACATTGGGCGAAATGATTAAAAGCGCCAGTAAAATGGCCAGATAAAGATGTTTATCGGTAAATATTTTTCGTTTTGATGTAATGAGTATAGCTGGTAGTAAACCAATTATGAGAAAAAGGATGTTGTATTTATTTAAAAAACCTAAAGCGACAAAAATGGCAAAGGCATACAGGTATCTGGCTTCGTTTTTATCGAAATATTTTAACAGATAATAGAATATAGCTGTCCACGCCAAAACATCGAAAGAATTGGGCTGGTAAAGGGTATTTAGCCTAAGCATGGCAGAACACAGGCAAGCTACAGCAACCAGGCATTTGGCCAGTAAGTTACCCTTTAAAAAACCGACAATTTTCCAGCAGTACAATATGGTGAAGGCGCCTAATAACGCAGGAACAAGCTTTACCACGAAATATCCATTGCCAAAAGCTTTAATAAGCCATGAAAATAGCGAGGTTAACGGCGGAACAGAGGTGAAACCCGCAGCGAGGTGGTTTGCCTGATCTAAATGCAGAAATTCATCACGGTGCAATTCGTAAACTGAATTGACCAATACAAAAGATAACACTAACTTTAAAATCAGAAAAAACACAAGACAACTGTACTCCGCTAGCTGGTTCGGATTTTTACCCTTCATATTAGCTTAGGTTAAATTTTGGAAATAAATTAATATTGTTTTTTGACAAAAAAAGACTTAATAAGTTACGCCGCTATTGTTTAAATTTAATTATTCCTTATCTTTTGTATCAATCAAAATTGTAACTGGTCCATCGTTTAAAAGTGCGATTTTCATATCAGCACCAAAAATTCCGGTTTTTACTTTTTTACCCAATAAAGCCGATAGCTTTTCAATCATTTTCTCGTAAAGTGGAATCGCCACATCTGGTCGTGCTGCCCTTGTAAAACCTGGACGGTTTCCTTTTTTGGTAGATGCAAATAAGGTAAACTGACTGATCAATAAAATATCTCCGCTCACATCGGCAAGTGCTTTATTCATCATTCCGTTTTCATCTCCAAAAACACGCATACCGATAATTTTCTGTGCTAACCAATCCAAATCCTCTAAAGCATCGGCATCTTCTATGCCTAACAACACTAAAAATCCGGTATCAATCGCTCCCGTAACCTCACCATCAACTGTGCAACTTGCCTGTGTAACTCTTTGTAAAACTGCTCGCATTTTATACTACTTTTGCTCAATAAAATTGATATGCGCAAGATAAGTATTTTAGTGATTTCTGTGTTTCTCTTCCTTGGGTGTATGCAAAAATCAATTGTTCACCCTACTTTTTATTATTGGAAAACGGATTATCAGAACAAAAAGGAAGAAACCAGTTATCTTGATCAATTTAAATCTAAATCTTTGTACATGCGGATTATGGATGTAGATTTTAATCCAGATCTGCAGCTACCTGTACCTATTTCGCCGATTAAATTTTCAGATCCCCTACCTAAACAGATCGACATTATCCCCGTTGTGTTTATCGTTAACGAGGTTTTTAACAAGATTGACACCATGCAAACAGCGGTTATGGCAGATCGCATTGTTAAATTTGTAGCCGCAAAGGTAAAACAGGCAGGAAAGCAAAATTATATGGAATTACAGATTGATTGTGATTGGACCAAAGGCACCAGAAACAGGTATTTTAAATTTCTCGAACAATTAAAGGCGAATCCGCTTTTAAAGGGAAAAACCATTTCGGTAACCTTGCGGTTGCATCAGGTTAAAAACATCGTATCAAGCGGCGTACCTCCTGTAGAAAAGGCCATTTTAATGTGTTATAATATGGGTAACCTGCGTAAATATGGTGAACAAAATTCCATACTGGATCAGCACGAAATGGATCTCTACTTAAAAGATTTCCTGGAACAATATCCCTTACCACTTGATGTGGCCTTACCCATTTTCGAATGGGCAGTGGTATTCAGGAACGGGCAATATGCGGGTATCTCCAAACGAATAGGCAAAACCCAGATCGGGGATAAAAAACTTTTTAAACAGAGGGGAAATTCGATTCTTTATGATCTTTTGGTTGATTATTCTGCAGCTGGGTTAAAAAAAGGAGATGTGGTAAGGTGGGAACAGATTTCCACTGAAGATTTACTTTCGACCTCTAAATTTTTATCCCGATATTTAAGCCCTAGAGACCGGAACCTCGTTTTTTACCATTTAGACACCGACCTTTTAAAACATTTTACTAATGAAGACGTTCAAAAAGTTATCGCTAATTTTTAGTGTATTCCTGATTACTTTTTTCGGCGAAATTGCCGTAAATCTTGCCTGTGGCGGTGAGATAGATCCTTACGATTATTACATTTCTTATTTCCACAACAACATAGAAGGGGATGAATATTCTCCGTTCGCCTACAACCAGATGGTATACCTCAACAGCGAAACGGATATAGAAAGCGAGCCAGATATCAATAGTCGTGAATGGGCAAAATACCTCAATGTTAAAAAAGAAGATGTGCTAAAAGTAATGTACAAAACAGATAGTGCAACTGACATAAAACTCGTTAATTTTGATGGTAACGCATCACAATTACCCGATAGCTTACAACAGAATAGTTTTATCAAGGCGTTAAGCAAACGCAAAGAATCACTAAAGTATTATCAATTCGCCAAAAGCTGTGAACCTTTGGCCAATGTGGATTTTAGTCTTTGGGATCCTAATCCCCGTGATACGACTGCCATGGGTTCAAAAGCCCAAGAAGGTCTAAAATTAACAGAAGCAGAGAAAGACGATTTTCTTAAACTGCGTTACGCTTACCAAGCTGAACGGATGTTTCATTTTGCAGGATTGCACGCCGAAAGCAAATCGACCTACGAAAAGTATATCAAAACCAGTAAGGTAAACAGTGCGGTTAAGGGCTGGGCATTAGCACTCTATGCCGGATCGACCCGTAGGTTGGGAAATCCTGAAGAATCTGCCTTTTTATTCTCGAAGGTTTTTGCAAGCAACCCAGAGCGAAGAGTACAGGCATATAAAAATTATTATTACACCAGCTCGCCAGTTAACGGGGCGCTAAAATATGCCAAAACCAATAACGAGAAAGCCAATATCTGGGCGATAAACGGGTTTGGAGATGCTGATTCGGGTATAGAAAGTCTGAATAAAGTTTATCAGTACGAACCAAAAAGCCAGCTTAACGGCACGCTGCTGGTACGTGAAGTAAATAAATTAGAGCAAGATCTTATCGAGGCGAACGATATTGCCAAAATTGGCTATAATTATTATTTTTCGGATAATGGCAATTCTAAATATAAAGACAGTCTAAAAGCCGTCAATCTTAAACAACTGAATGAAATCAGGAATTTTGCGGTAAAACTGGCAACCGAAAAAAAATATCCGCAGCCTGAGCTAGGCACTTTAACCGCAGCTTATTTATCGTGGATGGAGAACAAAGATTTTCTGGCGACAAATTACCTTGCAATCCTAAAACCAGATAAACTACCAGAAAGATTACGCGACCAATACCGCATTACCGATTTATTGATCAAGGCGAAAAACATCAAAAAAGGAAACCCTTTTAATGAGAACGATTTATTACCGACCTTAAAATGGCTTGACGAAAAACGTTTTGCAGAGAACAGCGAGCAACCAAAAGGACCATATTATTATGATACAGATCGTGCCAGCAAACGCTTTAGCAGAACGACCAGAAATTTTTATCAGCAAATATTGGCTCCAGCTTATTTGAGTATGGGCGATACTGCGAAAGCGGCATTAGCAATGGTTAAAGGCGACCTGGAATACAAAACGTTAAAAGAGAATTCACTTTTCCAGAACATGAGTTATCAAAGTATTGCTTTTTGGCAGAAAAACTTAAGTCCGAAAAGCATGCAGGGCTTAGCTGTTTATAAAACCAGGGCAACAGGCAATGATGTTACCGCTTTGTTGGCTTCGGCTTTAAACCAGCTCAAAAACGATGATTTTTATGAACTTTTTGGCACAACTTATTTACGCACACATCAATATGATAAGGCCGTTCAAATGTTTGCAAAGGTTTCGCCAGGTTACAAATATTTTAACCCCGATAACTGGTACGCTGATGAAGCCAACGCTAAACTTTATGCTAATCCTTTCATCGAAACGATAAACGATTATCCAAAAAAATATGTAACAGCGAAAACATCAATTACCAAAAAAGCTTTTGCAGCTGAAATGCTCCGCTTGCAGAAATTAACCATCAGTGATAAAAAGAATGCTGCGCTTTACTATTATAAAATGGCCAATGCAGTTTACCAAACCGGCTACTACGGCAACAGCTGGTTTTTAATCAGTTACGACTGGTCATCATACGACAACAGCAACCCAGCAAAATATGTATACGATGGCGATTATAAAAAAGCGCAAACGGCAAAAGCCTGGTATTTAAAAGCCAGAGCATTAAGTACCAATGCTGATTTTAAAGCAAAATGTACATTTATGTTGGCTAAATGTTTACAGAAACAGATCATCATGAATGCAAACCCGTTATCATTTTATTATTATGATAAAAAGGATGTGAAATGGAGAAACTTCATCAAGGCAAATTACAACAACCCTTATCTTAAAGAATTAAGGTTTAGCTATGGCAAAACGCCTTTTTATGCTGTTGCGGCGGGCGAGTGTAGTTATTTAGGAGATTTTATTAAGCCAAAAACGCAATAAGCACGTTTGACCATTAAGAAGTTAAGGTAGTTAGGAACCATGCGATAAAACCTTAATGCCCTTAACTCCTTAATGGTATAAAACAGTGAAACTTTGCAGTACAACACTTATCTATTTTAACAGATTTAGCTTCGCTGAGCCTTCGGGTTCTCCACTTCGTTGCACTTCGCTCGAAATGACGAATCTATATTAATGAGAAAACAGTCTATTTTATATTAATTTGCTTGGTTATTTTAACTAAACCCTAAACCTACCACCTAATCAACGCGCTGGCCCAGGTAAAACCCGATCCGAATGCGGCAAGGCAAACCAGATCGCCACCTTTAATTTTGCCTGCTTCCCAAGCTTCGCACAAGGCAATAGGAACAGAAGCTGCTGTAGTATTGCCATATTTCTGGATGTTATTAAAAACCTGATCATCATTTAAACCCAACAACTGCTGCACATACTGGCTAATACGCAGATTTGCCTGATGTGGCACCAACATATCAATATCTTTCTCTGTTAAATTATTTGCAGCCAAAGCCTCTTTAATTACTTCAGGAAATTTTACCACCGCTTTTTTGAAAACCGATGGCCCATCCATATAAGGTAAAGCGGCACCGCTATCCAAAATTTCCTGCGTCATAAATAAGCCACCAAGCTCCTGTTCAGGATAGGCAGGTTTATCTTTCAACCATTTATTGGCATGAGAACCTGGATAATACATGGCCAGGATTTCGGCATCGGCACCATCGCTATGCAAATGTGTACTTAAAATCCCTTTTCCGGGTTCATCTGTAGGCTGTAATACAACAGCGCCAGCACCATCGCCAAAAATCACCGATACATTACGGCTACGGGTTTCGAAATCCATCGCGAACGAATGTTTCTCGCTTCCCACTACCAGCACATTTTTATACATACCTGTTTTCACAAACTGATCGGCCACAGAAAGTGCATAAACAAAGCCCGAACATTGGTTGCGGATATCTAAAGCACCAATTTCGCCCATGCCCATTTCGCGTTGCAGTAGTACGCCACAACCCGGGAAATAATAATCGGGGCTTAAGGTGGCAAAAACGATAAAATCGACATCCTTAACGGTAATACCAGCCCTTTCGATCGCGATTTTGGCTGCCTCAATACCCATTGTGGTAGTGGTTTCCTCGTTACGATCGGCAAAACGGCGCTCTTTAATACCGGTACGTTCCTGGATCCACGCATCGTTGGTATCCATAAAACGGCTTAAATCATCGTTGGTATATACATTTTTCGGAACGTAGTAACCTATTCCGGCTATTTTAGACTGGTGCATACTCGTGTTATTATAATTTGGTTAAACAAAGTTAGTTAATTAAAAAAGATATGAGAGCTGCGATTTGAGACGTGAGATTTCATCGCAATATCCTAAAATCTAATATCTCAGGTCTAATAGCTCAAATCTTCTAAATTATTGTTTATTTTTGCGCCATGTCTACAGAAACCAAAGAAGAGACCTTTACGCTCGAAGAAATTTTAACTTCCCTAAAAACCGTACATCGCCTTATTTTGTGGAATGATGATATCAATACTTTCGATCATGTGATTTACTGCATGATGAAATATCTAGATTATAACGAATCGCAGGCTGAGAAAATTGCCTGGAAAGTGCATAATGATGGAAAATGCCCAGTTTTGGAAGGATCATTTACCGAGATGGAAGTTTACCGCAAAATTTTACAGCAAGAGGGATTAACTGTTTCTGTTGATTAAATTTACGAAGTAAGATTTTTTCTACGAATCGTCATGCTGAACTTGTTTCAGCATCTTTAGATAGACCCTGAAACAAGTTCAGGGTGACGACCGCCTAAAATGAAATTATAAGATTATAACTTTAGCCCCTTCAAAAGTTCATTTAATCCGGCTTGTGTCGTCTGCGTTTTATCTTTAGCGTACCAGCCGTGAAGTTTTTCTGCCAAAATTGGCATTTCAGTGCTTTCTTTTCTCCACTCTTTTAAAAGCTCCTGCAAAATTTGTGGCCTTGGCCCCCAGGTTCCTAAAACTTGGTCTGCTGATTCATTTAACACAATTAAAACCGGAATAGCTCTTCCACCATTGGTTAAATGCGCATCAATTAACGGGAGGTTTTTATCGCGTAAAACAAATTTCAGATCAATTTTACCTAATGATGCAGTTGCGATTTTATTGAACACCGGAACAATCTGGGCAGCATCGCCACACCAGCCTTCGGTAATCACTAAAAATTTATAATTTTCTTTAAGATGATCAATGGTTGAAGTCAACTCATCGGTTAAGCTAACTGTTTTATCCACACGACTCATCCTTTGCACATTCATTTTAGTATAGTGCAAATCGTAAGTTACATCACCGGTAGCCTTTCCCTCTAACAGAAGTTGATCAATCAATGCACGATAGGTTAAATAGTCAATGCCTTGTTCCTCAAAAATTTCGCGATAATTTATCATAAGATTTCCTTAAAAATACAGCGCAAAGGAAAGGAGAAATTAGATAAGAATGATCATTACTTTGCAATTTGATGTAACAACATGTAGTAGAAAAATCAGATTTTTAGTGCTTATTTAATGTCACTTACCTCATTAATAACTTTTGACTTATGATTATATATCCGAACTGTAGGCTCAATCTCTTTCCTGGAAACATTTAATATCTCAATATCAACTTTAGGATCTACCGCTATCGAAATCTTATTATTGACTATTACCTGATCTTTCTGATTTGCCCTTTTGAGTATTAAAGTATCTTTTGAAGTATTCTGGATATCCATATCAAATGCAGATCTGTCCTCCAGATATATTGATAGTTTTGTGCTTGGAGCTAAAGGTTTCATGATGTATAACGACTTGGGGTCCATATGTAACACTGAACAACCAACCATTATTATAGATAATAAAAGGATACTAAAAGAGATAGTGATTTGATTTTTCATATCATTCTTTAATTTATTCAAGATAGACGAAAAATTAAGGCTTAAGGTTGCATCAACTTAGTCACATGCTGTGTTAAGGCCACGAAATCAGCCACGGTTAACTGCTCGGCACGTTTCTCGAAGTAGATATGGTCGTCCATTTTATCTTTAGGCATCACCGCCGAAACAGCATTACGTAAAGTTTTTCTCCGCTGGTTAAAACCTGCCTTAACCACCCGCCAGAATAATTTTTCATCGCAGTCTAAGGTCTCCACTTCATTTCTGGTTAAACGGATTACTGCCGAGTGTACTTTTGGCGGTGGATTAAATGTACCCGGCTTAACCGTAAATAGGTATTCGATTTTATAATAGGCCTGAAGAAATACGCTCAGAATTCCATAATCCTTACTTCCAGCAGGTGAAGCACAACGTTGGGCAACTTCTTTCTGAAACATCCCAACCATTTCTACAACCTTGTTGCGGTTATCTAAAATCTTAAATAAAATCTGTGATGAGATATTGTATGGAAAATTACCAATAATGGCAAACTGACCTGGAAAAATAGCATCGAAATCGAGTTTCAAAAAATCGCCATTAATCAACCGATCGCCAAGCTGAGGATATTTTTCATTTAAAAAGTGGAAAGATTCGGTATCAATATCAATAAGATAAGTTTCTAAGTCTTTACGCTGCAGCAAAAAATCAGATAAGATTCCCATCCCTGGCCCTACCTCTAAAACCTGATTGTATTTATCGGTGTTTACCAATGCCTCTACAATGCGGTTGGCAATGCCTTTATCGGTTAAAAAATGTTGGCCTAAATGTTTTTTCGCTTTTACTAAACTCATACCTTAAAATTAATCGAATATTTTAACCACAAAGAGGTGCTAAGATTCGGCGCTATGGACGCAAAGATAGGCTTATTATTTCTTTGCGAATCAATCTCTGTTCTTTGAGGTTTCATTTTTTTTAAAGTCTTTAAACGAAAATCAGTAATTTGCGCTAAAATTTTCCAGTAATTATGAGCGATAAACTTAAAATTGGCATCAGTATAGGCGACGTAAACGGCATAGGTTTAGAGGTAATCATTAAAACATTATCCAATCCTGCCATTTTAAATTATTGTACACCGATTGTTTATGGCCATACCAAGGTTTCATCTTTTCATAGAAAAGCAAATAACCTGGGCGATTTCAGTTTTAACGTAGTTAGCCATGCCAACCAGGCACAGCCAAAAAAAGCAAACATGATTAATTGCTGGGAAGAGGATGTGAAAATCGAATTGGGACAGGTAACGCCAACAGGTGGAAAATATGCACTTTTATCACTTGAGCGCGCAACAGCCGATCTGGTAAACGGCGATATCGATGCACTGGTTACCGCTCCGATCAATAAACATAACATTCAATCAGAAACTTTTGCTTTTCCGGGCCATACCGAATACCTGCAGGAAAAAAGTGGTAGTAAAGATGTGCTGATGTTTTTGATCAGCGAAAATTTACGTGTGGGTGTAGTTACTGGCCACATTCCGGTGAAAGATGTTCCAACCTCGATTACAAAAGAGAAAATTATCAGTAAATTAAAGCTGATTAACGAAAGCCTTAAAAAAGATTTTTGGATCGAAAAACCAAAAATTGCCGTTTTAGGCTTAAACCCACATGCGAGCGATAATGGTTTATTGGGTACCGAAGAGGCTGAAATTATTACACCGGCCATTCAGGAAGCCTACGATAAAGGTATTGTTTGTTTTGGGCCATACCCTGCTGATGGCTTTTTCGGCAATGGTAGCTACAAACAGTTTGATGCCGTTTTGGCTATGTACCATGATCAGGGCTTAATTCCTTTTAAAACATTAGCTTTCCATAATGGCGTAAATTATACCGCTGGTTTAAACTTCGTGCGCACCTCTCCCGATCATGGAACGGGCTACGATATTGCGGGTAAAGACCTGGCTGATTCTACTTCTTTCACTGAAGCATTGTTTTCGGCTATCCATATTGTAAAAAACCGTAGGGAGCAAGAAGAAATGTTGGGCAATCAGTTGCGTACAGGTGGAAAAGTGGTTGAAACGCAGTTTGACATTAAAGATGATGCTTCTTAAAAGGTAGAAAGACTAGAGCTGAAAGACCAAAGTTTATTAAACTCAGATCTACTAAGGCAGTTTAGGTGGTCAATATTTTTTTTTCGCAAAACATGGTCTTGTGTTTCATAGGTCCCGAAAGTCCTGCTATGCGTTCCAATCTTTTTGTGATTGTCATGCTGAGCTTGTCGAAGCACCATATCAAAAAGTATTTCCACTACTATCAGGTTTATTTTAGGTAAAATTGTGCATCAAATTCAAAATGAACGGCACTAAAAAACCCAATTACATTCTCCCCACAATTGTTATTGCACAGTTTCTCTGTACATCGTTGTGGTTTGCTGGCAATGCAGTATTACCAGATATTGTTAAAAGTTTTCCAACAGAAACAAACCTGCTGGCCAACCTCACCAGCATGGTACAGTTCGGTTTCATCAGCGGAACATTAGTTTTCGCTTTTTTTGCCATTTCCGATATTTTTTCACCCTCAAAAGTGTTCTTTATTTGTGGAATTGCAGCCGCTTTGTTTAATCTGGGCATTTGTTTAGAACTATCCGATGTCTGTTTATTGTTGCTTTTTCGCTTTTTAACCGGTTTTATGTTGGCTGGAATTTACCCTGTCGGCATGAAAATAGCATCTGATTACTTTAAAGACGGGCTAGGGAAATCGTTAGGTTTTTTAGTTGGTGCTCTGGTCTTTGGTACTGCCTTCCCTCATTTATTAAAAACATTTACAGCAAATTTTAATTGGCAATATGTAATCTTTGCTACTTCGGGCTTATCTCTGATTGGTGCAATTGCTATTTTATGGCTTGTGCCAAACGGTCCATTTAGAACTGCCGGGCAGAAATTCGATTTCCGCTCTTGTTTTAATGGCTTTAAAAATCCTGATTTTCGATCTGCTGCTTTCGGCTATTTCGGGCACATGTGGGAACTCTATACCTTTTGGGCTTTTTTACCCGGCATGCTGCTGCTTTACAACACTAAACATGCACCTGCAACTTTAAATATACCGCTTTTTTCGTTCTTAATTATCGCATCAGGAGGTCTGTCTTGCATGATCGGCGGTTTGCTCTCACAAAAATTTGGTGCAAAACGGATTGCCACCATTGCGCTTTCCATTTCGGGGTTATGCTGCCTGCTCTCGCCGCTTTTCCTATTCTGCGGCTCGGTATATCCTTTTCTTCTATTTTTATTTTGCTGGGGCTTGTCTGGCACGGCCGATTCACCCTTGTTTTCTTCTTTAATCGCCAAACATGCGCCCCAAAGCCTGCGGGGAACTTCGTTAACACTGGTAAACTGTATCGGCTTTGCCATTACGATTATTAGCATCCAGGTGATTAATCTTTTGGCTAAAGAAATGAATTCGCATTATCTTTATATGGCTTTAGCTGTTGGCCCAGTTTTGGGGCTATGGGCACTTATCAGCAAAAAATCGCATTAGGCCCGATTTCCAAAATCTCTTATATTGCAAAAAATTGAATCACAAAATATACCATGGGGCTCGACATTCATCTCATTACCGATAATTCAGAAGAAATATCCCGTTTGAAAAACACAGATAACCAGGTAGATTTTTTTAACCAGCATAGTTTAAGCAGAACCTTTTGCAACCTGATGTCGCGGAGGAATGTTATTGAAGAAGAAACCGAACTCGACCAGATAAGTAGGCTAACAGAAACAGATATTTCAGTTTTATATGAAATGGAGCAATACTGGAACGAAATGGAGGTTGATTTTCGTCTGTCTTTTGCAGAAACCGAAAACGATAAGAAAAAAGTTCTTGAGCAGATCGCAAATAATAGAAAAAAAATAGATGGCAATATAAATAAGGTACTGGAAACGATCGAAACCTTGATCCAAAAGCTTTCACAGCTAGGCACGCTAAATGATAAATTGGATAGCCATGAGACAGACACCCTGGATAATGATTACTATTTTACCGATTTTAATCTCGATAAAGGTGAAGGTTACATTGGCAATAATTTTGGTCAGGACCTTCGAAATTTCAGAAGATTTTTAGAATATGCAAAAGCCAATGGCGCAAATGCAATATGGTTTGATTACGGATAATAAAATTGAAATATGAATAATTTACCACCCATTATAAAACCAGCAGAATTAACCTGGTTAAACCAAGACGATGAAATCGTAATTATCGATGCCAGTGCCGGATCAAAAGCAAGATATGACGAGCAACACCTTGCTGGTGCGCTCTTTGCTGATGTAAATAACGATTTAGCCAACATTGGCGATTTTGCCATTGGCGGAAGGCATCCCTTACCAACATTCGAGCAGTTTTCTGCCGTTTTACAGCAACTTGGTATCACAAAAGATAGCCATGTGATTGTTTACGATGATAAAAACGGCGGTAACGCAGCTGCGAGGCTGTGGTGGATACTAAAAGCAATCGGTCATGAAAAAGTACAGGTAATTGATGGAGGCTTCCAGGCGGCCATTAAAGCAGGCTTCCCGACTACAGATAAAGTAGAAATCCCAAAATCTGTCGAAAAATACGAAATCACAGCATGGAACTTACCGTTATCAGATATCAATGAGGTAGAAAAAGTTGCCAAAACCGACGATTACATTGTGATTGACGTGCGCGATGCCAATCGTTTTGCAGGCCTTACTGAACCTATCGATTTAATTGCAGGGCACATCCCTGGTGCGACAAATATTCCATATACCGAAAATTTGGATGCTACGGGTGCTTTCCTGGCCCCAGAAATATTGAAAGAAAAATATGCTGAAGCTTTGGCCCACGTTAAACCCGAAAACGTAATTGTACACTGTGGCTCGGGCATTACCGCCTGCCATACGCTACTGGCTATGGATTATGCAGGTTTACCAATCCCTAAGCTTTATGTTGGTTCCTGGAGCGAATGGAGCAGGAATAATAAGGAAATGGTTTTGGCTAATCAATAATTTCGTTGGTCGAGATTTGCAATCTCGACTCAATGGACGGTGGATTTACCATCCACTTAATGAGTAAAAATTCTTTATTCTAAGTCGGGATCACAAATCCCGACTAACAAGAAACGTGTAAGGTCTTTCAGTATTTCGATTAACATTCTGAAAACCTGTTCGATTAACATCAACAATTTTTAAAAAACATTTTTAATCTAATTATTTTATCCCTACATTTGCAGGCTAAAATTTTACAGTACTTTGAACCCACTAAAACAATTTTCATTACCGTTTACCGGATTAAAATTGGGAACTCATCAGTTTGATTATGAGCTTGATGACCACTTTTTTAATGCATTTGAGTATTCGTTAATTAAAAGCGGAAAATTAAAAGTAGACCTGGAGCTTGAGAAACAAGAGACCATGTTGCTTCTAAAATTCAAAGTTATTGGTACGGTTAATTTAGATTGCGATAAATGTTTATCTGAGTTTTCATTACCGGTAAATCTATACGAAAGACAGATCGTAAAATTTGCAGAGGCCGAGATGGAAAGCGATGATGAAGAAATTATTTCGCTAAGCCGTAAAGATACCGAGATTGATATATCGGGCCCTTTATACGAAATGATTAACGTAGCCGTACCTTATATCAAAAACTGCGAGCAGGCAGGTAAAGATTGCGATCAGGAGATGATTGATCGCTTAAATCAGTTATCTATCCAAAAGCAGGCTGAAGAAAATGAACAAACAAGCGACCCACGTTGGGAAGCCCTTAATAAGTTAAAAAAATAATTAGATTATACACCAATGGCACATCCAAAACGGAAAATCTCGAAACAGAGAAAAAATAAAAGAAGAACACACTATAAAGCTGTTACTCCTTCTTTAGCAACATGCTCGGCAACAGGTGCTATTCACGTACCTCACCGTGCTTACAACGTTGATGGTAACTTATACTACAACGGCAAACTGGTTATCGAAAATACTCAGATAGGGTAATTTTCTTAAAAAATTGTTTGTGTTTTCAGCGGCTTTAGTCATACCTTAGTCAACTGAAAAATTCAGGATTACACCTGACTTAACACAAACAGATTTTTTCTATGAAAATAGGCCTCGACATAATGGGCGGAGACTATGCTCCCAAAGCAATTGTTTTGGGAGCAATAGCTGCTCATCAATCGCTTAACGCTGGAGAGCATTTAGTTCTTATTGGCGATACCGAACAGATTAAACCCATTCTTGCAGAAGAAGGTTTTAATCCAGATCATTTTGAATACGTTCATACTGATGAAGTAATTGGTATGGGCGAACATCCCACCAAAGCAATCGTTCAGAAACCAAATTCGAGCATAGCAGTTGGTTTTAACCTTTTAAAAGAAGGCAAAATCGATTCTTTCGCAAGTGCTGGTAACTCTGGAGCCATGTTGGTTGGCGCAGTTTTTAGCGTTAAAACCATTCCGGGCATTATCCGCCCTTGTTTATGTACAATTCTTCCAAAAATTAAAGGTGGTACTGGCTTGCTGTTAGATGTAGGTGCTAATGCCGACTGCAAACCCGATATTTTATTACAATTTGGTGTTTTAGGCAGCTTATATGCAGAAAATCTTTTGCAGATAAATGATCCGAAAGTTGCCCTGATAAATATTGGCGAAGAAGATGAGAAAGGAAATATGCTAAGCATGGCTACTTTCCCGTTAATGAAAGAAACCAACCTTTTCAACTTTGTTGGCAATGTGGAAGGAAGGGATTTATTTAATGATAAAGCCGATGTAATTGTGTGCGATGGTTTTACCGGAAATATAATGCTAAAATTAGCAGAATCGTTTTACGTACTTACCATCAAAAAGGGACTTAAAGATGAGTTCTTCGATCGTTTTAATTATGAACAATACGGTGGAAGTCCGGTTCTAGGCGTTAACGCTCCCGTTGTTATCGGACATGGAATTTCAAGTCCGTTAGCTGTTAAAAATATGGTTCTACAATCCAGAGAAATGATCACTACAGGATTGGTAGAAAAAATTAGAATGGCATTTAAATAATTTATTAAAATTCTTAAAATGAGTAAAATTCACGCTGCTATTACAGCAGTAAATGGTTACGTTCCCGACTATGTGCTTACAAACGCAGAGTTAGAAACCATTGTTGACACTTCGGATGAATGGATTACCAGCAGAACGGGAATTAAAGAACGTAGAATTTTAAAGGGAGAAGGTTTAGGTACTTCCGATATGGCTGTTCATGCCGTAAATGGTTTACTTAAAAAGAGGGGAATTGATGCAAAAGAAATTGAACTGATTATCTTTTGCACCACTACTCCAGATTTTACATTCCCTGCAACAGCAAACGTTTTAGCTGATAAAATAGGTGCTACAAATGCCTGGGGTTACGATTTACAGGCCGCTTGCTCTGGCTTTATTTTCGGGCTTTCTACCGGTGCATCATTTATCGAGTCAGGAAGACACAAGAAAGTTTTAGTTGTTGGCGGCGATAAAATGTCATCAATCATCAATTACGAAGACCGTACAACCTGTATCATTTTTGGTGATGGTTGCGGTTGTGCTTTATTAGAGCCAAATGAAGAAGGTTTCGGTATTCAGGATTCTATCTTGAGAACAGATGGTTCGGGAAGAGATTTCCTGGGCATGAAAGCAGGTGGTTCGGTTATGCCGGCAACACACGAAACTGTAGACGCAAGACTACATTTTGCGCACCAGGAAGGCCCAACAGTATTTAAGTTTGCCGTAACCAATATGGCCGACGTTGCTGCCGAAATTATGGAACGCAACGGCTTAACTGCTGATGATGTTGCATGGTTAGTACCTCACCAGGCCAACAAACGCATTATCGATGCCACTGCAAACCGCATGGGCGTTACCACCGATAAAGTAATGATCAACATTGAACGTTACGGAAATACAACCAACGGAACAATTCCTTTATGTTTATGGGAATGGGAAAGCAGACTGAAAAAAGGCGATAACATCGTTTTAGCTGCATTTGGTGGTGGTTTTACCTGGGGTTCGGTATACCTTAAATGGGCTTACGACACTAACTAGTCAGAAGTCTTATGGTCAATAGCTTATAGCTAATGGTTTATGGTCGATTGGCTATGAGCCATCAACTAAAAAACTATCAACCATCCTTAAAAAAATAAAACAAAAAAAGTATAACTTAGTTAATTCAATAAACACTATTTTTTACATAACTAGCCTAAAAAATGGATATCAAACAAATACAGGAACTGATTAAATTTGTTTCTCGTTCTGGAGTAAATGAAGTTGCTATTGAGCAAGAAGACTTCAAAATCACGATCAAAACAAACCAAGCACCAACAATTGTGCATGCTACCGTACCACAGGCTCCGCTTGTACAGGCTGCTGCCCCTGTTGCTACAGCTCCTACTGCTCCAAATGCAGCAACACCTGCTGTACCGGCTGCAGAAGACACTTCAAAATACATTACTATTAAATCGCCAATGATCGGTACGTTCTACCGTTCAGCTAGCCCAGACAAGCCAATGTTTGTTAATGTTGGCGACGAAATTAGCACTGGTAAAGTAGTTTGTATTATCGAGGCAATGAAACTTTTCAACGAGATTGAAAGCGAAGTTTCTGGCCGTATCGTTAAAATCTTGGTTGATAATGCATCACCGGTAGAATACGATCAACCGTTATTTTTAGTAGAACCTATTTAAAGATTGACGTCACCCTGAATTTATTTCAGGGTCTTCTTTTTAAATGGATGCTGAAATAAATTCAGCATGACGATTATTTTAAAACAGAGACGAAACGTAGAAAATTATGTTTAAAAAAATACTAATTGCCAACAGGGGTGAAATCGCTTTGCGTATTATCCGTACCTGTAAGGAAATGGGCATCAAAACGGTTGCTGTTTACTCTACCGCAGATCGCGAAAGTTTACACGTACGTTTTGCTGATGAGGCTGTTTGTATTGGCCCCCCTCCTAGTAAAGATTCATATTTAAATATTCCAAATATTATCTCGGCAGCAGAATTAACCAATGCCGATGCCATACACCCAGGTTATGGTTTCTTATCAGAAAATGCTAAGTTTTCTAACATCTGCCGCGAGTACAACATCAAATTTATTGGTGCAACTCCAGAGCAGATCAATGGCATGGGCGATAAAGCCTCTGCAAAAGAAACCATGAAAATTGCCGGTGTACCAACCATTCCAGGATCTGAAGGTTTACTTACCAGCGTTAAAGAAGGTATTGCAATTGCGAATGAAATGGGCTACCCTGTTATTCTAAAAGCAACCGCCGGTGGTGGTGGCCGTGGTATGCGGGTAGTTTGGAAAGACGAAGATTTCGAAAATGCATGGGATAGTGCCCGTCAGGAATCTGGTGCAGCTTTCGGTAACGATGGTTTATATTTAGAAAAATATATCGAAGATCCACGTCACATCGAGATCCAGATTATCGGAGATCAGTTTGGCAAAGCATGTCACTTATCAGAGCGCGATTGTTCTATTCAACGCCGTCACCAGAAATTGGTAGAGGAATCTCCCTCTCCTTTTATGACAGATGAACTCCGTGTAAGAATGGGAGAAGCAGCTATTAAAGGTGCAATGGCCGTAAATTACGAAGGTGCTGGTACAATCGAATTCCTGGTTGATAAACACCGTAACTTCTACTTTATGGAAATGAACACCCGTATCCAGGTAGAGCATCCGGTTACTGAAGAAGTAATCAACTTCGATTTAATCAAAGAACAGATTAAAGTTGCTGCCGGAATTCCAATTTCGGGTAAAAATTACTTCCCTGATATGCACGCAATCGAGTGCCGTATCAATGCAGAAGATCCAGCAAATAACTTCCGTCCGTCACCAGGGCGGATCACCAATTTCCACTCTCCGGGTGGCCATGGTGTTCGCGTTGATACGCACGTTTATGCAGGATATTCAATTCCTTCTAACTACGATTCTATGATTGCTAAATTAATCTGTGTGGCACAAACACGCGAAGAGGCAATCTGTACCATGGAGCGTGCGTTAGGCGAATTTGTAATTGAAGGTGTAAAAACAACTATTCCATTCCATCTTCAATTGATGAAAGATCCGAACTTTAGGGCAGGAAATTTCACTACGAAATTTATGGAAACGTTTGAGTTTTCAGAATAGTAAAAGTATTTCTATACTTAATGACACAAGGAGGCTATTCAAATAATTTGGATAGCCTTTTTTATTGTTTTAGATTTCAGTTACGATCGGATAAATACCTAATAACCTTAGTTCGATTAATATTTACCCATTGTGATCAATTTTAGTCTCTTTTTCTAACGCGATCGTCATGCTGAACTTGTTTCAGCATCTTTCCTGCTAGATAGACCCTGAAATAAATTCAGGGTGACGACGGTGAGTTGAAAATATCTACAGAAGATCTTTAAAAGCATGTTATTAATCGAGTTCAGGTTGATAATTAATATTTAAGTCCGATGCTGTAGCGTTTGATTAATTCCTTACGTTTAATAACCAAACACTCCAAATATGAAAAAAAGTCTAATTAACGCACTACTCCTCCTACTTGTTTTCGCTGTATTTATAGGATGCAAAAAAGACGAGTATGAAATGATAAAGATTGTAAAAATGATTTCGGTTCAGCAAATGAGGGCTTTACCTGTAGGTATGACAAAAGCTATTCCTGCCAAAAAAACCGGAAAAATATACATTTATAACGATTATCTTTTCATTAATGAACCAAATGAAGGTATTCATATCTACAACAATGCTAATCCGGGTGCTCCGGTAAACGTGGGTTTTCTACAAATTCCGGGAAACGTAGATTTAGCGATCCACAACAATATCCTTTACGCCGACAATTTTATTGATTTGCTCGCTTTTGATCTCTCAAATATGGGCAATATCAAACAAGTTAAGAGAGTAACTGATGTTTTCAATCAATTGTATACCACCGGCACTCAAAAATATCTCTACATTTATAAAGATACCCTGGTAAAGAAAGAAACATACAAGGAAAAGCTATATTACGACATTTCCGCGTATAGCAGCAACTCTTCTGGACAAGGTGGCTCGATGGCCAGATTTACCTTAATGAATGACTATTTATATACTGTTGGTATGAATAATTTAAGTCTGTTTGATGTTAAGACTGCATCGAGCCCAACTTTCTTAAAGGCTATTCCCTTAGGTTGGGGTGTCGAAACCATCTTTCCATACGAGAATAAATTATTTATAGGTACCAATAGAGGTATGCACATTTTTAGTGCTACCGATCCGGCTAATCCCGTACAACTATCTACTTACAGCCATATTTTTGCCTGCGACCCTGTTGTTGTACAAGGCAAATATGCTTACGTTACCTTACGCACAGGCAATATGTGCATGCAAGCAAGCAATCAATTGGAAGTTATAGATATAGAAGATCCCACCAAACCGAAACAGATTGCAGTTTATGCTATGCAAAATCCACACGGCCTAAGCACCAGTGGCGATAATCTGTTTCTCTGCGAAGGCAATTATGGAATAAAGAGCTTCAATATTACCGATAAAACCAAAATAGGCAACAACATGTTGCAGCATTTGACTAACATCAAAAGCTTTGATGTTATTGCAGGCCCTAAATCTTTAATCGTTACAGGAGACGATGGTGTATATCAATTTAATTATAACAACGCCGCAAATTTAAAGCAACTGAGTATAATTAAAGGGCAACGTTAAAAACTATTGTTGTAGCTTCTTTCTATTTTACAGTCATTTCTCATAATAATATAAACTATTTCTATATTTAACACGTAAATACCATTCTATTCAAATAGAATGGTATTTTTGTTTTCAACATGAGCGACACTAAAAAAACTTCACTAACAAAAGCTATCGGACAAAAGAGCACCACATTAGAGGCAGAAATGTCTTTTTTTGATCACCTGGATGTTCTCCGTAAACATTTAATCAGGGCCGTAATTGCCATTGCCGTTTTTACCGGTATTGCTTTTTACTTCAACGAATTCATTTTAGATAAAATCATATTTGGTCCAAAAAAGCCAGATTTCTGGACTTACAGGATGATGTGCAAACTGGTAGAAAAATTCCCTTCACTTGGTGCAGATATGTGTATCACCAAAATTAATGGAGAGATTATTAACACCGAAATGGCCGGTCAGTTTAACCTGCAATTAAATGTTTGTGTAATGTGCGGTATCGTAGTTGGTTTCCCGTATTTATTGTGGGAAATCTGGCGTTTTATTAAACCGGCATTACACGAAAATGAGCGTAAATCGGCAAGTGGCTTCGTTTTCTTCGCTTCTGTACTTTTCATTATTGGTATCCTTTTTGGCTACTTTGTGGTATGCCCATTATCGGTTAACTTTTTAACAGGTTATACAGTCAGTGCCGAAATCAAAAATACATTCACTGTTGATTCGTATCTATCATCTGTGGCAACTTTAACTTTAGGTACAGGGATTATCTTCGAACTTCCGGTTATTATTTTCGTGCTGTCGAAACTTGGGTTGATGACACCAAAGCTGATGAGATCGAGCAGAAGGTATGCAGCCGTAATTATCTTAATTATTGCCGCTATAGTTACGCCAACGCCTGATATTATGACGATGCTAATTGTGGCTACGCCATTGTTCTTGCTTTATGAGCTGAGCATTTTTGTTTCGGCCTACATAGAAAAAAAGAAGAAAAAGGCTGATGCTGCTTTCTACGCTAACTAACAAAAACATTACGAATAGATTTTATAATTCTCTATAAATTTGACAATGTCTGATACAAAAATTAAAATTGCTATTGGAGCGGATCACGCTGGGTTTGAATACAAAGAAATACTAAAAGATTTTTTACAGGATTACGAAGTAAAAGATTTTGGCACTTACTCAGAAAACTCTGTTGATTATCCAGATTTCGCTCATCCGGTTGCTGCTGCTGTAGAAAATGGAGAATTTACTTATGGGATTTTACTTTGTGGATCGGCAAACGGTGTAGCCATCACCGCAAACAAACATCAGCATATCAGAGCAGGTTTATGTTGGGAGAATGAAGTTGCTTCTTTAGTCCGCAAGCACAACAACGCAAACATTTTGTGTATACCTGCCAGATTTGTTTCGGAAGAACTGGCTAAGGAGATTACCACAACCTTTTTAACAACTGAATTTGAGGGCGGGCGCCACCAAAACAGGGTTGAAAAGATTTCGTGCTAACAAGAAACTTAACTAACTATTATCATAATGAACAAAAAATTTTTAACCCTTGGGTTGGTATCGCTTGTTACCGCAAGTTGTTTTAGCCAGGTAAAGCCCCTTATACCAAATAAGGATGCGATAAAATTCAGCAAGGCCATTAATCCTGAAAATGCCTACAAACACCTTTCTGTATTGGCTTCTGATGAATACGAAGGCCGCGAAACAGGCACAAAAGGCGCTTGGATGGCTGCTGATTATATCCGCGATTATTTCAAATCTTTAGGTCTAAAAGCGCCTGTAAATGGCAGCTATTTCCAAAAAGTCGATTTGGTTAACGTTACCTTAAAAGAAAGCCACTTAACGGTTAACGGTCAGCCTAAAGAATACCAAAAAGATTATTTGGTATCTCCTAGCTTAATCAGCGATCAAGGTTTTACATTCTCAGCCAACGAACTTGTATTTATTGGTTATGGTTTAAAGAAAGACAACTATAACGATTTTACAGGTACCGATATCAAAGGAAAAGTGGTTATCATGTTTAATGGTGGAGATCCAACCGTAAAACCGGGTACAAGAATTGATAGAGCAGCTTATCGTGCTACGCTTGAAGCAAGGGCAAAGTATTTTGCAGAAAATAATGTGAAAGCAATTATCCTGATCGACCCAGCAGTTGATAGAATAACTGAAAACACCAAGCAAACTCTTAAAAATGGTAAGGTAATGGTGAAAACCAATGCTGCTATCGAAGCTCAAAAGCAAAACGATATTCCACGCATCTCGATATCTGTCGCTTTGGCAAACGATCTGCTAAAGGCCTCGAACACTACTGTGGCTGATCTGCAAAAGAAAATAGTAGATAGTCAGGCTCCCGCATCACAAGTATTAAACGTACCTTTCTCCGCAAGTGCTGCAAAAACAGAAACACCAGTTAGATGTGAGAACGTTCTGGGTTATTTAGAAGGTTCTGATCCGGTACTTAAAAAAGAAGTTTTAATCCTTACTGGCCACTACGACCATATTGGATTGGAAACAGATCCAAATGCAAAAGACAAAGTGAACAACGGAGCAGATGATGATGGATCGGGAACTACCGGCGTTTTATTAATGGCAAAAGCATTTACAGATGCTAAAAAAGCCAGAAAAGGGTCTAAACGCAGTATCCTTTTCATGACTGTTGTTGGTGAAGAAAAAGGGCTTTGGGGTTCTGAATGGTATTCGGAGCATCCGGTTTTCCCTGTCGAAAATACCATTGCTGATTTAAATACCGATATGATTGGCCGTACTGGCGAAGAATATTTAGGTAAAGCAGATTCTGCAAATTACATTTACTCTGTAGGTTCAAGAATGTTGAGTAGTGATTTGGCTAATTTAAGCGAGCGAGTTAACGCGACCTATACCAAAATGAAACTGGATTATAAATACGATGATCCAAAAGATCCTGAGCAGATTTATTACCGTTCAGATCATTATAACTTTGCTAAATTGGGTATTCCGATCATCTTCTATTACGACGGGATGTTACTGCAGGATTACCACAAACCAGGTGATGAAGTAAGTAAAATTAACTTCCCACTTTTGGCCAAAAGAGCTAAACTGACCTATTTTACCGCATGGGAATTGGCCAACAGCGCAAAACGTCCGGCGGTAGATATGGATGGAAAAGGAAATCCAAAGAAATAAATATTCAAAACAGTTAGCCCCGACAAAATGTCGGGGCTTTTTTATGCACAATACCTTTTCGCGCCTGCATAAATTCCTATCTTTGATGTTATAACGAAATAGCTAAGAACTAAAATCAGTTAATATTCGTTACCCTATTACAAAATAACTATTGATGAATATTGCCGAGGAATTTTTAGAGAAATCTGACGAGAAAGCTTTCGATCTACCGCATCGTAAAACCATAAATTATAATATTGGGAAATACAATGCAGCTGTTGAACGGGGCTTATCAAAATTCGAAAATTTAGAGGCATCCAAAAAAAAGGCACACGTAATCAAATGGCGTGTGATGGAAAACCTTGATAAGTTCTTGCCAGAATTTGAATCAAATTTCCAACGCCGTGGCGGTAAGGTAATCTGGGCCAATGATGCTGAAGAAGCCCAACAGGAAATCCTCAACATCATCAAAAGAAACAATGGCAAAACGGTTATCAAATCAAAATCGATGACCACCGAGGAAATCCACTTAAACGATTTCCTGGAAAAGAACAACATCGAGTCTTTAGAAAGTGATCTGGGCGAATACATTGTTCAACTGCTTGGGCAGGCTCCCTACCATATTGTTACCCCGGCCATGCACCTAAGTGCAACAGATATAGCGCAGTTATTTCACGATAAATTTGGCACACCTATCGATGCCACTCCCCCGCAGCTGGTACAAAAAGCAAGAGAATTACTCCGCGATAAATACTTAAATGCCGATATTGGTATTAGTGGCGGAAATTTTTTAATTGCCGATACCGGAAGTATTGCCTTAACGGAGAATGAAGGTAATGCTCGTTTAAGTACCACTTTCCCTAAAATCCACATTGCTATTGTGGGTATTGAAAAAGTAATTCCTTCGATGACAGATCTTGATCTGTTCTGGCCTTTACTGGCATCGCATGGAACTGGGCAAAACTTAACGGTTTATAATACCATTTTAAGTGGTCCACGCCAACCCAATGAAACAGATGGGCCAGAGGAAATGTATGTGATTTTGCTAGATAATGGCCGCACCAATTTATTGGCACAAAAAGACCAGAGACAGGGCTTGTACTGCATCCGCTGTGGTGCATGTTTAAATGCTTGCCCGGTTTATAAAAATATTGGTGGGCATACTTATAATACAACCTATAGTGGGCCAATCGGCTCAGTAATTACGCCTCACTTAAAGGGTATGGAAGAGTTTAAACACTTAAGCTATGCTTCTAGTCTTTGCGGCAAATGTTCAGAAGTGTGCCCGGTAAAAATCGATATCCATAAAATGCTCTTGCTTAACCGGAGAGATGCCGCCGCAGGGCATGAAAACGGCAAAAAAGAAGAAATTGGCTGGAGCATGTTCAGCAGAATGATGCAAAAACGCAAATGGATGGATTTTTTTGGCGGAAAGTTTAAAAATTTTATGCTCAAAAGATTTTTCAAAAAGAGCTGGGGCAAATACCGGGAAATGCCTAAAGTTGCCGATAAATCTTTTGCTAAACAATGGGAAGAATTGAAAAAAAATAAGGAGTCTTAAATCAGGACTCATTAGTCAAAATAACCAGATATGCAATTTAACAGAGGTGATAAAGACGACAAGTTCTTATTGAACTTATACAGAAGATTGCTTTACCCTCGGATGGTTGAAGACAAAATGCTCAAGCTGTTGCGTCAGGGTAGAATTGGCAAATGGTTCTCGGGCATTGGCCAGGAAGCAATAGCTGTTGGTAGCACCTTAGCGATGCAAAGTGAGGAGTACATTTTACCCATGCACCGTAATTTGGGCGTTTTTACCTCTCGCGATATTCCTTTAAAAAAATTAATGGCCCAATGGCAGGGCAAAATTACCGGCTTTACCAAAGGCCGCGACCGCTCTTTCCATTTCGGCACACAAGAATATAAAATAATTGGGATGATATCCCACTTGGGGCCACAAATGGCTTTGGCAGATGGTATTGCTCTTGCCGATGTTTTAGCCAATAAACAGCATGCCACATTAGTTTACACCGGAGAAGGGGCAACCAGTGAAGGCGATTTCCACGAAGCAGTAAATGTTGCTGCAGTTTGGAACCTCCCTGTTATTTTTCTGATCGAAAATAATGGATATGGACTTTCCACTCCAAAGTCAGAGCAGTTCAGGTGCAAAAACCTGGTTGATAAGGCCATTGGTTATGGTGTAGAGGGTATTCAGATAAATGGGAATAATATTTTAGAAGTTTATGATACCATCAATCAACTGGCTATGGAAATCCGAAAAGATCCAAGACCGGTTTTGGTAGAGTGTCTAACTTTCAGGATGCGTGGCCATGAAGAAGCATCGGGCACGAAATACGTTCCGCAAGAATTGTTGGACGAGTGGGGAAAGAAAGATCCTTTGAGTAATTACGAAGCGTATTTAATTGAGCAGGGTATTTTAACCTCAGATTCAATTATCGACATCAAAATCCAGGTTAAAAGAGATATAGAGCTGGAAGTTGAAGAAGCTTTTAAAGAAGATGAGCCGATTACTAATGCCGATCAGGAAGAGGCTGATATGTATTTTCCTTACCAGCAAGATGTTGTCCAACCTAGTCAAATTTCTACAGAAAAAAGATATTTAGATGCAATAACTGATGGATTAGACCTGGCCATGCAAAAGTATTCTAATCTCGTTTTAATGGGGCAAGACATTGCCGATTATGGCGGGGCTTTTAAGATTACAGATGGTTTTACTGCTAAATATGGCAAAAGCAGAGTCCGCAATACCCCTATTTGCGAATCGGCCATTGTGGGGGCAGGTTTAGGCTTATCCATAAATGGCCATAAAGCTGTTGTAGAAATGCAATTTGCAGATTTTGTAACCGTCGGCTTTAATCAGATCGTGAATAACCTGGCCAAAACGCATTACCGTTGGGGCGAAAAAGCCGATGTAGTGGTGCGTATGCCCACGGGTGCCGGAACAGGGGCTGGACCATTCCATTCACAAAGTAATGAAGCATGGTTTACCAAAACACCAGGTTTAAAAATTGTTTATCCAGCTTTCCCTGAAGATGCGAAAGGTTTGCTGTTGGCAGCGATTGAAGATCCAAACCCAGTGCTTTATTTCGAGCACAAATACCTCTACAGAAGTTTAAGCGCTCCTGTTCCTGATGGCTACTATACTACAGAGATTGGTAAAGCAGTTAGGCTTGCCGAAGGAAATAAATTTGCGATTATTACTTACGGGCTGGGGGTACATTGGGCTTTAGATTACCTGAAACAATATCCTGAAAGCGGCGCTACATTAATTGATCTGCGCACGCTACAGCCCTGGGATAAAGAAGCAGTAAGGGCAGCGGTTAAAGCAACAGGAAGGGTTTTAATTTTGCATGAGGATACCTTAACCAATGGCTTTGGCGCCGAACTATCTGCCTGGATTGGAGAGCACTGTTTCTCTTGTCTCGATGCACCTGTAATGCGCTGTGCAAGCTTAGATACGGCAATTCCAATGAGTAAGGTATTGGAGGAAGATTTTTTAGCTAAGGCAAGATTGGCAGAAACGATTGATAAATTATTGAAATATTAAGAAGGTGGTTAATTGTATAAACTGTTTGAATTGGTTAATTGCTAAAGTAAATCGACAGTTAACCAATTTATACAATTAACCAGTTAAACATAAAGAATGCATGAGCAATTTTAAAGTCGAAGGAAATATCATCAACATCACAAAGCGAAATATTTTCTTTGGCGAAGTAGCCGTTGAGGATGGAAAAATAAAATCAATCTCTAAAATTTCTGAACAGAAAGAAGGAGCACATTTTATCTCACCGGGTTTTATAGATAGTCATGTGCATATCGAAAGCAGCATGTTAATTCCAAGTGAATTTGCGCGGTTAGCAGTAGTTCATGGAACGGTATCAACTATTAGCGATCCACACGAAATTGCCAACGTTTGTGGTATGGAAGGTGTAGAATTTATGATTGAAAATGGCAATACCGTGCCTTTTAAATTCAATTTTGGTGCCCCAAGCTGTGTTCCAGCTACCATTTTTGAGACGGCCGGAGCTGAATTGGACCATGATGATGTAAAATCACTTTTAGAACGTCCTGAAATAAAATACCTCAGCGAAATGATGAATTTCCCAGGTGTACTTTATAAAGATGAAGAAGTTTTAAAAAAGATTGCGGCGGCGCACCAGTTGGGTAAACCTGTTGATGGGCATGCCCCGGGCTTACGTGGCGATGCTGTTCAACAATACATCAATGCCGGAATTTCTACCGATCACGAATGTTTTACTGCCGAAGAAGCATTGGATAAATTACAGCGCGGCATGAAAATCCTCATCCGTGAAGGAAGTGCGGCAAAAAATTTCGAAGCCTTAATCGATCTACTGAACGATTGGCCAGAAATGATGATGTTCTGCAGCGACGATAAACATCCTGATAGTTTAGTCGAAAACCATATTAATCAGCTCTGTGCAAGGGCAGTAGAAAAAGGGATCAATATATTCAATATACTCCGAGCAGCCTGCATCAATCCTATTCTTCACTATAAATTAGATGTTGGCTCACTCCAAACCAATGATGATGCAGATTTTATTGTGCTTGAAGATTTAAAAACGTTCAAGGTTAAACAAACCTATATCGATGGCTTATTACTTGCTGAGAATGGCAAAACAGTTGGCAATTGGGTAAAACATGTCGAAGATCGAGAATCGGTAAACCATTTCGATTGCAGTTTGAAAAAGGAAGAAGATTTTATTTATCCCTTCAGCGGACAAAAAGAAATTCCAGTTATTGAAGCATTGGATGGGCAATTGATTACCAACAGAATATCTGCCAAACCGAAAGTTTTAAATCAAAATATCCTTAGTGATCTGGAAAACGATGTTTTGAAAATGGTGGTGGTAAACCGTTATCATGATGCGCCTATCGCAGTATCCTTCGTAAAAAACTTTGGATTAAAAGAAGGCGCCATTGCATCAAGTGTTGCACACGATAGTCATAACATTATTGCTGTCGGCGTAGACGATAAAAGTATCTGTGAAGCCGTAAATCTGGTGATTAATGAAACCGGTGGCGTAGTGGCATTGGGAAATGGGAAAAAAGAAGTTTTAGCTTTACCGGTAGCAGGCTTAATGAGTAACCATAACGGTTATCAGGTTGCAGAAAGTTATACTTCAATAGATCAATTTGCGAAAGATTTAGGCTCTACTTTGCTTGCCCCTTTTATGACGCTTTCTTTTATGGCCTTATTGGTGATTCCACACTTAAAATTAAGCGATAAAGGTTTATTTGATGGGGATGAGTTTAAGTTTGTGTAGCTGATTTGTCATTCTGAGCGCAGCGAAGAATCTGTTTACTATTGACACTTCAAATGACATTAATCTAAAGTATCTTCAAACGCAAAATGTAATTGCAGAGCTATTTTGCAAAAGATTCTTCATTGCATTCAGAATGACAGCAAATTAATCTTATTCCACTACAAAAACCTCTGCCAAAGGATTAAACAGATATAGCCGTTTATCATCTAAACAAATACAGCGGTACCGCTTCCTAATGCGTTCGCCTTTGGTAAAACGCCGGCCATCTTTAATTTTAAAAGTGGTATTAATCGGCAATTGCTCTAAATGTAAAGTCTCGGTTTTATTGCTATCGTATTTTTTTAAGGCTCGCGATAAATGAAGATCAGAACAGCTGGATGCCGCCGGGTTAGACATATAATTATCAATCGCTTTGTGGATATCGGCCGGAAAGATATTCAGTTCAAAAAAGGGAACCATCATCCGCTGAAAGTTCTTCTTCCACTCTGTGCCATGCGGTTTTACTTTATTCTTGAAGTCGTTCCAGGTGAGTAAATGCGCGAACTCGTGTACGGTAGTAACCAGAAAGGCATAATGATTGAGGTTAAAATTCACCGAAATGCGGTGCCCTTTGCCCTGATAAGGATGGCGGTAATCGCCCAGTTTTGTAGAGCGGGTTTTAGAAATCTTAAATTCGCACTGAAAATAATCTATCCATTTTGCAATTAGCGGTGCCGCTGGTTCGGGCATGTACTGCGCTAAAACTTTAACCTTTTCCACGGATGCTAAGATAAATAATTTTAAGGTTTAACCACAAATGGCACAAAGTTTTACACAGATAAAACAGAATTCATCATTGCTTAACCACAGAGATTCACTGAGCTTACACAGAGAAAACAGAGGCAATTCTAATAACCATTTACAACAAAGTTTATAAACTCAATTAGATAAATAATCTGTTTTGGGAAAAATGTTCTGTACATACTTAAACATACAATCGTCACCCTGAATTTATTTCAGGGTCTTTATTCAGGAAAGATGCTGAAACAAGTTCAGCATGACGATCAGATTTATAGAACAAACGCTCCTTATAAGCGCGTAGTAAACCTGGCCTGCACTTCCATTTTTGTTCTTAGCTATCTTTGCGGTTAGATTTCGACCTATTCCTCTGATGGGAACAACGATGCCAGCACCAATTTAATCTCCCCGAAAGAATAATCTTTACCTAAAAACTCCCTTATCGTGGCCATAGATTTTGTTTTCTGACTTTCTATTGCATCGGTAATGTTTTTGATTTTATTGGCCTTTACCAGTTTGGTTACATCCAATTGTTGTGTAGAAACATAATAGGCCAAATGTCCCTCAATGGTACCGGCAGAAAAGCCACGTTCTTTTGCAATTTCATCGATGGTTTTGCCCTGCTCATACAGCTCGAAGCTCACTAACTTGGTATCAATCTTTGGCTCTTTTTTCTTTTTCTCTGCTGCAGATTTTACTTTAAGCGTTTCTCCTTTTAGCTGAATTGCTTTTTGGAGTTGGTTGTTTCTTTCAACCGTATTCAACAGTGCATCGGTATCGGCTTTGCTAAACTCTTTCCCAGCGATGAGTGCCTGCAACAATGCTTTACTTTTGTGCATTTTCTTTAACTGCTCATACACCAAAATTTCTAGCTCTAACAGTTCTGTAACATAGGTTTTAATCTGCTTTTCTTCCTTTATCACTTCAATTTGAGCGAGAAAACGATCTGAAATCTCCTTAACCAGTGGATTAAAATATTTTAAGGCAGCCTCTACCCTTTTCGATACGTTAAATAAAGTATGTTCGGTTTGCTGTGCGAACAGGTTTTTGAGCTGATTAACAAACGTATCGGCTGTGGCTGTTATTTTTTGAAAATCGGTATAAACAGTATCAGTCCAATCTTCGTGTTTTTGCTTGGTCGATTTTTCACTTTTATCAAAAGTCTGACGATGTTCTTTTAAGTAATAACGGATCAGGTTCAGATCAAATGCCGCAAGCAAATAACTGCGGATAAAAGTATAACTCTCTATACTGATCTGCTCGTTTAGCACCTCGGAAGGTTGTTTCGTTTTAGAAAAGTAATGTACATTTTGGTCCTGTTGCAAACCACTATCGCGCAGATGAGAGGTTAAAACCAAACCCTTCAAAGAGCGTAAACGCGACAAGGCTACATAAGCCTGGCCAGGTGCAAATGCATCACCTACATCAATAATGGCCTTATCAAAGGTTAAACCCTGACTTTTATGCACGGTGATGGCCCAGGCCAGCTTAATCGGATATTGGATAAACGATCCTGCTACATTTTCTTTGATTTCGTTGGTTGCTTCATCCAATTTATATTTTACGTTCTCCCAGGTATAGGGTGAAATCTGGATCACCACTTTGTCTTCAGGCAGTTCAATTTCAACTACATCCTTTTCGATATGATGTACCACACCGATCTTACCATTGTAATACCGCTTTTCGGCAGTCATATCATTTTTGATGAACATTACCTGTGCACCAACCTTTAACTCTAAACTTTTATCATTCGGGTAAGCATATTCACTAAATTCACCCTGAATCTTTGCCTCAAAAAAGTAAGATTTAGTTTTCAGCTGGGTTAATCTTTCACGGTTGATGCTATCAGCTTTATTGTTATGGGTGGTTAAAGTGATATAATTTTCATCTGCCGAGGGTTTAAAATCCTGTTTGAAATGCTGCCTTAATAATGCAGTATCTTCAGCAGTAATTTTGTTGTTCCGTAGGTTGTTCAGCAAATCGATAAAAACAGCATCGTCCTGACGGTAAATTTTATCCAGTTCGATATAAACCGGTGGATTATCCTGCAGGGCCAGGGCATCGAAGAAATAAATACTCTTATAAAACTTAGCCATGATGCGCCACTCATCATTTTTTACCACAGGTGGCAGCTGGTGCAGATCGCCTATAAACAATAACTGTACTCCGCCGAACGGAAGGTTTCTGTTCCTGCGTACATAACGTAAAGCGAAATCTATGGCATCGAGCATATCGGCCCGCAGCATACTTACCTCATCGATAACAAGTAACTCCAGTTCCTGCAACATGCGGCGTTTATTGCCTTGCATGTTTAAGTGTTTCACTAGAGTTTTGGCCGTATTGAAGTTAAAATTGATATTTTCATTGATCAAGGCGCCGGCAGCATCAGGAAAAAATGCCCCAAAAGGAAGTTGAAAAAGCGAATGGATAGTTACCCCAGCTGCATTGATTGCAGCAATACCCGTTGGTGCCACAATTAAGGCTTTTTTGTGCGTAAGCTGAATGAGTTTCCGTAGAAAAGTTGTTTTACCTGTTCCTGCTTTTCCGGTCAAGAAAACGTGTTTTGAGGTATAATTAACAAATTTGGCCGCAATTTCTGCGGGCATAGAAGTTTCTTCTAAAGTGGGCATCGGCAGTAAAATTTTAGTCAACAATAAACGGAGGGATGAATAAAGCTAAACATTTTAGCACAAAATTAAACAATGATTGATGAGAAATTTTAAATTTTATTGGATAATTTTCAGCGAGCACTTATTCAAGCCACATTGGATCTTCAAACGCTATTAACTTTAAGCGCAAGAGCTGTCAGTCTGAGCCTGTCGAAGACCTTTTGATAGTTAAACAAATAAAACATTTGTCCTTCGACAAGCTCAGGATGACAATGCTTTTCTATCTATCACGGAGCAGAACAGTTCATTAATCTCAATTAGCAGAATAAAAAACCTCAATAGAATTACTGGAGAAGCAACATAAACCTGACAGAAACGGCAGCTCCCGGCCCAATTTTACATCCGGATTCGTCGGGACTATAGTGTATGGCAGGGCTACAATAACGAAAGAACTACTGTCCCTACTTTTCCAAAGTATTGCTAATATTTAGATCTATTTAACAAAACAATACAACATCCTAACAATTAATAATAAAGCTTTTTCTTATCTTTGCGCCCTGATGAAACAACAATATTCAAATCTTATCGCTGTTAAATTCCTTTAACAAGGTTTCATCACTCTTTACACCCAAAATTTTATTATGCTTAACCCTGAAATAGAAAAACGTAAAACCTTTGCCATTATTAGCCACCCCGATGCGGGCAAAACCACATTGACAGAAAAATTTCTGCTTTTTGGTGGCGCTATTAATACTGCTGGTGCGGTAAAAAGGAACAAAGCGAACCAGAGTAATACCTCCGATTTTATGGAGATCGAAAAGCAACGTGGTATCTCGGTTGCGACTTCAGTAATGGGTTTCGAATATAGTGGTAAACGCATCAATATTCTCGATACACCTGGTCACAAAGATTTCGCGGAAGATACCTACAGAACTTTATCGGCGGTAGATAGTGTTATTTTGGTGGTAGACTGTGTAAAGGGTGTGGAGGAACAGACCGAAAAACTGATGTCGGTTTGCCGGATGCGTAACACCCCGGTGATTATCTTTATCAACAAAATGGACCGTGAAGGTAAAGAGGCTTACGATTTATTGGATGAAATTGAAGAAAAATTAAATATCAGCCTTTGTCCGCTTTCCTGGCCTATAGGCCAGGGACATACATTTAAAGGTGTTTACAGCATTTATAACAAACATTTAAATTTATTTAATTCCGATAAGACCAAAGTAACCGATTCGGTTGTGGCGGCAAGCGATTTAAATGATCCATCTTTATTAAATTACCTTAAAGAGAACGAAATCAACACATTGAAAGATGATGTTGAATTGGTTGATGGTATCTACGGTAAGATAGATAAGGATTTATATACCGATGGCTTGGTTGCACCAGTATTTTTTGGCAGTGCGATTAATAATTTTGGGATAAAAGAACTCTTGGACACCTTTATTGATATTGCCCCGAGCCCTCGACATAGAGAGGCTGAAGAGCGTGATGTACTGGTTGAAGAGAAAAATTTCAGTGGCTTTGTGTTTAAGATCCACGCCAATTTAGATCCAAAACACCGCGACAGGATTGCATTTTTAAGGATCTGCTCGGGTAAATTTGAACGCAATAAATTTTATTACCACACCCGTCAGGATAAGAAACTGAAATTCTCCAACCCGATGGACTTTATGGCGAACGAAAAAAGTATTGTGGAAGAGGCATGGCCAGGTGACGTTGTGGGTTTATACGATAGCGGTAACTTTAAAATCGGCGATACCTTAACCGAAGGTGAAAAACTGCAGTTTAAAGGCATCCCTAGTTTCTCTCCATCTATTTTTAAAGAGGTAGAAAATATGGACCCAATGCGTACCAAACAATTGGAAAAAGGCATTGAGCAGTTAACCGATGAAGGAGTTGCACAGTTATTCGTGATGCAGCCTGGAAACCGGAAAGTGATCGGTGCGGTTGGCGAACTTCAGTTTGAGGTAATCAACTTCAGGTTAGAGCACGAATATGGTGCAAAATGCCGTTTCCGTACTCTGAGTTATACCCGTTCGAGCTGGGTAACTTCTACCGACAGAAAGAAACTGGATGAATTTGTAAAACGTAAACAACAGCACATCGGTTTTGATAAAGAGGCTAATCCAGTTTATTTGGCCGATAGTGAATACATGATTAATTTAACCAAACAGGATTATCCAGATATCGAATTCCATAAAACCAGCGAATTTAAAAATTAACTTTTGAATAATTGAGTGATTGAATGAGGGAATATTGGCAACAGCACTAATAAATTCATTAATTCAATCACTCAAATTCAATCATTTTCGTTTACTCATATCCCAAACTTTAAGGCTATTTAAAACCGCTTTACCTCCTGTGGAAAAGGCGGCTAAACCTGTGGCTTTTTCATCAGGAAAAATCATCGTGGTAATTACTTTTTCGCCACCATTCACGAAAACTTCTAATGAAGATTTATCGAGCAAAATCTGGAGTTTTATTCTACCGTTTAACGGACTCACGGTTATGGTTTGAATGATGTTCTTATCATTTTTAACACCTTTCTCTGAACGTGAGCAATCTACATAAAGTTGTTTTTTAACAGCATCATAGCCCACTTCAACTTCCTTAACAACATTTTCTTTCTCATCCTTTAGTTGTGCAAGCTTAAAACCTAAGTTTTTTGCATCCTTAACAGAAAATTCGGCATCAATCCAATACGAATTTTGGCTGGCAGCTAAGTCGATATCCTGATCGATAACAACATTTTGCCTCGTTATAACCTTACCACTTGAGTGTTTTTTAATATTATCGGCAATCAGGCTGGCCGGTTGCTGAAACAGCCTAATTCCTTCGGGTGTAGTTTTTAAAGATAAATCTCTTGGGATAGACATCTGTCCTTTCCATGGGAATGTTTCTTTACCGCCAGGTTGTAACCATCCCAATAAAATCCGCTGTTTTTTTGGCGCATCGTTCCATGGAATGGCGGCATAAAAAGAATCGCCTTCATCAACCAATAAGGTTAATTTTCCATCATTGTCGTTCTTAAAAGTCTTGCCATCAAAATCACCTACAAAATACTGCATTGTTGGCCCCTTTGGTCCAAATAATGATATTGCCAAAACCCACTTTGTAATGTTCTTATTTCCGTCAACGGCCAGGGGAATAATAAACGGGCATTCCCAACCACTCGCCTGATTACCCTGTTTACCGAAATCACTCAGCATGGTCCAATCTTTCAAGTTTTTTGAGCCATAAAACCTTGCCTGATGCTCATCAACCATTGCAACAGTCATAATCCATTGTTGAGAGGCCTCGTGCCACCATACATTAGGATCTCTGAAATCTTTTTTATTTAAATCAATAATGGGATTTTTGGCATAATTGGTAAAGGTTAACCCTCCATCATTGCTATAGGCCATATATTGAGATTCATTCCGTTGCTTAGGTAGATCTGCTGTATAAAAAGCAACAACGGGTGCCTGTCCTTTCCCCAATCCACTTACATTATGTTTATCTAGCACAGCCGAACCTGAAAAAATCATGGTGGTGGTGTCATTTGTAATTTTTTCCGGAATAGCAACCGGAAGGTGCTTCCAGTTTACCAGATCTTTACTGGTGGCATGGCCCCAGCTCATATGCCCCCATTTATTTTCGAACGGATTGTACTGATAATAAAGATGAAATTCCCCATTCAGATAAATTAACCCGTTTGGATCGTTTAACCAATTTGATGGTGCAGTGAAATGATAATTTGGCCTCCATTGAGGCGTATGCCGTTGAGCGAAAATACTTATCGAACAGCACATTAGAAAAGCTAGAATATATTTGGTCTTGAACATAATTAAATTCAAATTACACATAAGAATCCAATTACTAAAACGTTTAACTAGTTTCTTCAGGACTTTATAAAAACTTTTCCTTCATCAATGCTTTCGTATTGCTCATAAGTTTGCGCCAATCTTCTTTTGATTTTTGAAATCAACAATCGTGGCGAAAGCACTTTAACACACTCTCCAAAGCCTAAAATTTCGCGTTCCAGTTCATAGTTTAGTACCACATCGATCCTAAAAGTTGTTGTTTTCTCGCTCTTACTTAATACTACCTGCGATTGATGCATTGGTTTCGTTACGACATAGGGCGCATGGTCATTTGTAAATTCGAGGATCACTTTCTGCGCACGGTCCCTTTCGCTTTTCGTTACACCGATCAGATCTTCATAATACCGATCGAAATCTACTCCTTGATAACTTACAAATTCTTCGTTAGGCAATTCCTGAAATTCTACTATCCTATCCAATGCCAAATTTAAGATCCCTGGCCGTTTTTTCGCTTTACAGATCAAAAACCATCTGTTTCTGTATTCTTTTAACAGATACGGATAATAAATTCCTTGTTGCGATTGTTGCGCCTTGAAAGACTTATATTCGATTAATAGTGAACGTTTGTTTAAAACAGCCTGATATAATGGTGGAATACATTCCAAACCCTTAACGAGCTTATTACTTTCCAATTGAATATTATTGCCACTCTGTTTCGTCGATTTGTAGAGGTTATTTTCTAAACGGGCGATCATATCGCTCATTTCGTCGAAATAATTAAAGGCATTAAACTGTTTCAGTACACCTACAATTTCTTTCATTTTATCTACATCAGCGTTATTGATTGGTGCTTTGGTAATGCTAAAACCAGCTTCTTCGTAGGCATAAAAGCGTTTATCTTTCACCACAATCGGTGCATTATAGCCAAGCTTATCACTCCGCATGAGCTGGATATCTGCCTGAATGGTCCGCTTGCTTACCCCGGTGGTAATTCCTTCGAGCTCGTATAACGTTGCCGATACCTTTTCGATAAGATCTTCTAGTGTCCATTTACGGTAACGGTTCTTCAAACAATCGTCGATGGTTTTATACCGGATGAGTGCCAATTTATTTACTGCCATTTTTAATCAATTTGAGTTTGAAGCTAAAAAATCTGATTGAAAAGCTTAACTAAATATAGCAAAGCATTTATAATCTACGCAATACAATTGCGTAATGGGAGGATAAAAGAAAAAATACAATGTAAAAATTAAATTTATCCATCTAATTATCAACCAATTATATATTTTATACCAAAATAAATTTTACTGCGCAAATCTGCCGCGTAGTGGTGGTGGCATCTTTGTAATGTCGCCAGTCGATAAAGTTCTTTGATAAATATTAATAACAACAATCTGATTGATAGAAACAGTTTACTGTTCTAAATGATACGCGCTCTCGTTTATGCTGCTCCGGTTTTAACTGGATCAGCATTCACCAACATGAAGCCCCTGTTCGGGATACGCCGGACAGGGTTACATTAGTAAAGGTTATCACAATCAGGTTAATATAAAGAAATCCCGAAAGGGATGGCAATACTAAATAAAACTTATCCAATGTTGCGGGTTTCGGAATAGCCCCAAAGTATTCGGGCAATTGCGTAGAATATGCTGATAAGAATTATGATAGATTGTCTAAACACGTTGTGTGTCGTGGGTTCGAATCCCACTTCCGATATTATTCGGAATAATTCAGGGGTAGAATAACAACCAAACCATGCAGGTTCGAATCCTGCTTCCAACCATCACTTGGAATAGCTAATTGGTAAGCGTTTAGGACTCAAACTCCAAAACAAAAAGAAGAGCAACTTTTAAAATCGCTCAAAAGAACAGCATTGTAAAACCGCATTCGGCTTTAAGATTTTTAATAAATCTGAAACGCAATTTGCCTTTTGCTTTGAAAGTAAAAACGATGAAAGAGCTGATTTAAAAATCAAATTTCGCCGAAAAATTTATTTAAATCCTCGGATTTAACTACTTGCCAAAGCTTGATTTCATTCTTAAAAACATCAAGATTCAATTTGCTTCCGCAAGAAAAAAATGAATGTGCTTTTGCAATGCTTTGTAAAACAAAAATTAAATAATTATAAATCTTAACATCAAAAAAACATGAAAAGAGTAACAATTAACACCAATTATGTTGGATTGGTGTTTAAAAAAGGAAAATTAAAAAACGTTTTAACAGCTGGAACTTACTGGTTAGGTTTCGGTGAAGACATGACTTTGTATGATATGGCAAAAGAGTACTATTACACAGTTGCCGAATTGGATATCTTATTGGAAAACACAGATTTTGTGAATTTAATTCACTTGGTAAGCGTTTCCGATAATGAATTGGCCTTGGTTTATCAAAACAAAAATTTCAAGAACGTTTTAACAGCTGGCAGACACGCCATCTGGAAAGGTTTGTCGGCATATAACTTTGTTAAGGTAGATATCAGTAACATCAAAATTGATGAAACCATTGATAAAAACTTATTGGAGAAAGCACCATTATTGAATTATATCAGGGCTTATAAAGTAGAATCTTTCGAAAAAGCTTTATTGTTTATTGATGGTAAATTTGAAACCGTATTGGAAGCAGGAAACTATGTTTACTGGAAAAACAGCACTACTGTTCAAGTTTTGAAAACCGATATGAGGCAATTGAATATGGAAATTATCGGGCAAGAAATCTTAACCAAAGATAAAGCACAATTGAGGGTAAATTTCAGCATTCAATATAAAGTGGATGATATCATTAAGGCCTTATTGGAGAACAAAGAATTTGAAAAACAATTATACATCACCATGCAATTGGCGTTAAGGGAATGTATTGGCTTAATGACTTTTGACGAATTGATGGAAAGCAAAGAAAAAATTGCCGAAATGGTAATGGCCATCACCTTGGATAAGGTTGAAAACTTGGGCGTAAAACTAACCAATTGTGGGGTTAAAGACATCGTTTTACCTGGTGACGTTAAAGAAATTATGAACCAGGTTTTAGTTGCCGAAAAAAGAGCCCAAGCCAATATCATTACCCGGAGAGAAGAAACAGCATCAACCAGAAGTTTGTTGAATACAGCTAAATTGATGGAAGACAATGCAATGTTGTACAAGTTGAAAGAGATGGAATATGTAGAGAAAATCGCAGAAAAAATCAACAACATCAGCTTATCAGGCAGTGGACAAATTGTAGATCAATTGAAGCAAATCTTCGTAAAATAAATTAAATTTAGAAACCCTCGGTCAGGTGAGTATTACCTGCCGAGGATTGAACAAGAAATAAAATGAACAACAACATAACAGGTAATAACCTGATCGAAATAGGTTATTCCGAAGGAAAAATAGTAGGCATAGCATTAGATATCCTGAAAGAAAATTTCGCGAATATTGAGGAAAAAGAATTATTGGCCTTATTTAAAAAAGTAAAAGAATACCCGGAAAGTTTTTTGGATGACGAGGTATTAAATGTATTGGCAACTGCTGTGATCGAGGAAGCCAATCCAAAATCAGATGGGACCATTGAACTAATCAACAATGCTAAAGATTATTCAATTTTCGGTGCCGATTATATAGAAGAAGGTGCCCGAAACCAAATGGATATCGCCATGAAACTGCCAGTTTCGGTAGCTGGGGCATTAATGCCCGATGCCCATCAAGGCTATGGTTTACCAATTGGTGGCGTATTAGCGACTAGAAATGCAATTATCCCTTATGGTGTCGGTGTAGATATCGGTTGTAGAATGGCTTTAAGTATTTTCGATATTCCAGAGAAACATTATTTTGGGAAAGATGCAATGTATAAACGCGAATTAATTGCTTTCACCAAATTTGGTGCGGGTCAGAATTTTAAAGGTAATGAAAGGGCTGATCATGATGTTTTAGAAAACGACGCTTTCAACGCTACTCCTTTTCTTAAAAATTTACACGGAAAGGCTTGGGCACAACTGGGTACTTCGGGTGGTGGAAATCACTTTGTAGAATGGGGGATTATTGATTTTGCCGAACGTGATGAGATTTTAAATATCGATAAAGGACGTTACGTAGCATTATTGACCCATTCGGGTTCCCGTGGTTTTGGCGCAACCATTGCAGGTCATTACACCAAACTGGCTAAAGACATATGTAAACTACCTAAAGAGGCTGTAAACCTGGCTTATTTGGATTTAAATTCTGCCGAAGGACAAGAGTATTGGATTGCCATGAATTTAGCCGGCGATTATGCTTCAGCCTGTCATGAGGTGATCCACAAAAGATTAACCAAGGCAATTGGCGCTAAAGTTTTAGCCAAGGTAGAGAACCACCATAATTTTGCATGGAAAGAAATGCTTGATGGAGAAGAAGTAATTGTCCACCGAAAAGGTGCTACACCAGCAGGTAAAGATGTGATGGGGATTATTCCAGGAAGTATGACCGCACCAGGATTTTTGGTTAGGGGAAAAGGCGAAATGAGTGCAATCAATTCAGCATCTCATGGTGCGGGACGTCAAATGAGCCGGACCAAAGCGATTCAATCGATTACCAAATCGGATATGAAAGCGATTTTGAAAGATCATAATGTTACCCTAATTGGTGCAGGTTTAGATGAAGCGCCAATGGCCTATAAAGACATCAACAAAGTGATGGCAGCGCAAACCGAACTGGTTGATGTAGTGGCCAAATTTGAACCTAAAATGGTGAGAATGGCTGATGATGGAAGCAGGGAGGATTAGTTTTTAGCCTGGAGTCCTTAGTCTGGAGTCTACTGTACAGTCGTCACCCTGAATTTATTTCAGGGTCTATCTCCCAATAAAGATGCTGAAATAAATTCAGCATGACGACCAAGTTAGGAAACGAATCAAAATGTTCGTTGGAGTAAAAATAAAGAAACCCTCTTAAGTTAATTTTGAAGAGGGTTTCTTATCTAATTTATAATCTTTACTTCAACTTACTCAAAGCGGTTTTAATCCTTGGCAACATATCTTTAATATCCTGCAGGGTACAAGCACCAACCGAAGCCCTGAACCAAGGCATACTGTCTTCATTTCCAAAAGCAGAGAATGGAACCAAAGCTGCTCCAGCTTCTTTAATCAGATAGAAATTTACATCTGCACTATCTTTTAAAACTTGACCATCTTCAGTGGTTTTTCCGATATAATCGATTTTAATGGTCAAATAAATCGCGCCCATCGGCTCAACAGCATCAACATTAAAGCCTTCGTTCTTTAATTCGTTAAATCCATTGTAAAGTGCGTTTAAGCTATCTTGAATCTGACCTTTAAAACTGGTTAAGAAAGTATCAACCTGTGCTTTATCGTTAAAATAATTAGACATAGCCACTTGCTCGGCTTTTGGCGCCCAGGCACCCATGTGGCCAACTAAAGCTTTCATTCTATTGATAATATCCTCCGGACCAAAACCCCATCCTACACGTACACCAGTTGCCGCCAAACATTTCGAACTACCATCAACAAAAACAGTAAACGGACGCATTGTAGGGCGTAAGGAAACTGGATTTACATGTTCTTTTCCGAAAGTTAAAAGCGAATAAATCTGATCGTACATCATGTACAATGGTTTTTCGTCGGCACCACGTGATGCATTTTCTTCTAAAACAGCATCACAGATTTCAGCTAAGGAATCGGCATCGAACATGGTTCCTGTTGGGTTTAATGGCGAGCACAGCGCCAATAAGGTTGCCCCTTTTAAATGCGGTTTTAATTGCGCTGCAGTTGGCATAAAATTATGCGCAGCATCGGTTTCTACCGCAATTGTTTTTGCCGAAGTTAAGTGAGAATAGTGGTTGTTATTCCAAGATGGTGCAGGGAAAACCACGGTATCTCCAGGATCGATCAAAGCCAGGTAAGTAGCATAAATTAAAGGGCGTGAACCACCAGAAACTAAAATGCTGTTGGTGTTGTATTCTAACCCAAATCTATCCTTTAACAATTCCGAAACCGTTTCTCTTAAAGGCAAAACACCGTCAGCAGGCGGGTAGTTGGTTTGGTTGGCGTTGTATGCTTCTACAATTCCGGCCTTTAATTCGGTTGGGATTGGGTAAATGTTTGCGTCAAAATCGCCTATGGTTAAATTAGCGATCGAAGCACCTTTGCGCTTCATTTCGTTAACTTCATTACCGATTTTTATAATTTCTGAGCCGATTAATGAACTGGCCAATACTGAAACTTTCATATACTATTATTTATTATCGATCTTATAATTAGCGAATTAAATCTTCTATTGCTTTATTCACTTTTCCGAAACCAAATTGAGACAATACTCCTTGCATTGCTGCAGCAATCTGCTCGTTGCACAGGTTGCCAATGCTCCCTTCGTGTGTATGATGTATTTGGCCAGACGGTGCAAAAGTACCATTTTCTATCTGTTCGCCAACAATTTTATAAGCCTCTCTAAATGGAACACCTTGTAAAGCCAGATCATTCACTACTTCAACGCTAAACAGATAGTCGTATTTTTTATCCTTTAAAATATCATCTTTTATCGTGATGTTCTGGAACATAAAAGTAGCAATCTCCAAACATTCGTTTAAAGAAGTAATTGCTGGAAATAGATTTTCTTTCAGCAATTGTAAATCGCGGTGATAACCTGATGGCAGATTGGTAATCATCATGGCAATTTCATTCGGCAAAGCCTGAATTTTATTGCAACGCGAACGGATCAACTCAAAAACATCAGGATTTTTTTTGTGTGGCATAATACTCGACCCTGTAGTCAGTTCTGCCGGAAAACTAATGAAGCCAAAATTCTGATTGATGAACAAACACACATCCATCGCCATTTTAGCTAAAGTTGCTGCAACAGCACTCATTGCCTGTGCTAAAACCCTTTCAGTTTTGCCACGCCCCATCTGCGCATAAACTACATTATAGTTTAAGCTTTCAAAGCCTAACAACTCAGTTGTTAAAGTTCTGTTTAAAGGGAATGAAGAACCATAACCAGCAGCTGACCCTAATGGATTCTTATTACAGATTTTCCATGCAGCCAACATCAATTCCATATCATCTGCCAAGCTTTCGGCATAAGCACCAAACCATAAACCAAAAGACGATGGCATGGCAATCTGCAAATGCGTATAACCTGGCATCAATTTATCTTTGTGCGTATTGCTCAGCTCAATTAGCTCATTAAACAAGATTGAGGTTTGGCCAACCATATCTTCGATGCAAGCCCTAAAGAACAGTTTCAAATCAACCAGCACCTGATCGTTACGCGACCGGCCACTATGGATTTTCTTACCTGCTTCGCCAATACGTTGTGTAAGCAACCACTCTACCTGTGAGTGCACATCTTCCACACTGTCTTCTATGGTGAAATTTCCAGCTTCAATTTCAGCATAAATATTTTTCAATTCTTGTTGAACCGTTTTCAGTTCTTCAGCGGATAGCAAATTAATAGTTTCTAACATTTGGGTATGCGCCAAAGAACCCAATACATCAAACTTTGCCATTTGCAGATCCAGTTCACGGTCTTTACCAACCGTAAAACGCTCTACAAACTGATTTACATCTATATTTTTTTGCCAGATTTTCATTAGTGATATTTTTTTCAATGGTTATGAAGAATGCTTCCGCAATTTTCATTTTAAATTTATTTAACCACAAAGTGCGCTAAGTTTTCCGCAAAGCACACAAAGCTATTCTATCATTTTACCACAGCGTACTCAGCGTTTTACACAGCGAACACCAGGAGTTGTAAAGCATTTAAGTTGGGCATCCAAGCCATATACCATCAACCTTAAAACCCTCAACCTTGTATAACCGGTTTCAGCATATTTACATAGCCCTCAACACCCTCTGCTACTTCTCGCACATACAAAAACTCATCAGCCATGTGCGATCGGCCAGAAAAACCCGGACCACATTTTACTGATGGAATATCTAATAACGCCTGATCGGAGGTAGTAGGCGAACCATAAGTAGTTTTTCCAAGGGCAACACCAGCCTGAACAACCGGATGGTTTTTATCAATCGACGATGGTTTTAAGCGGATAGACCGTGGGGTAACATCACAATCAACATTTGCCCTGATAATCTCTAAAACCTCTTCATTAGTGTAAGCATCAGTTACACGAACATCAACCGTAAAAGTACAATTTGCCGGAACAACATTGTGCTGCGAACCTGCGTTGATAATCGTAACCGTCATTTTTAATGGCCCAAAAACCTCCGAAACTTTTGGAAACTGATAGTTCCTAAACCATTCGATATCTTTTAATGCTTTGTAAATCGCATTCTCTCCCTCTTCACGAGCAGCATGACCGGCTTTACCATGCGATACACAATCTAATACCAACAAACCGCGCTCGGCAATGGCTAAATTCATTTCTGTAGGCTCGCCTACGATACCAAACTCCAGTTCGCCCAAATCAGGAAGAACCAGTTCTAATCCATTATTACCAGAAATTTCTTCCTCGGCAGTCGCTGCCAAACAGATATTGTATTTTAAATTTTCTTGCTTGTAATAATATAAAAAGGTTCCGATTAGCGACACTAAACAACCACCAGCATCATTACTGCCCAAACCAAACAGTTTATCACCTTCAATTGCAGCATCATAAGGATCGCGGGTGTAACCTGAATTAGGCTTTACCGTATCATGATGTGAATTCAACAAAAGTGTTGGCTTAGCTGGATCAAAATGTTTGTTGTAAGCCCAAACGTTATTCATTTTACGCTGAGTCTTAACTCCTCTCTCCTCCAAAAACTGCGCAATTAAATTCGCCGTCCGATCTTCTTCTTTACTAAAAGACTGGATGCGGATCAACTGTCGCAATAAATCCAGACTTTCTTTTTGTATATTTTCTAGTAACATAGTATCAAGTAATTAGTATTAAGTATTAAGACTAAACCCGTCTTTAAACTTTCTACCTTTTATTTTGGCTTTCAGTTTTATGTTTGCAATTAAGACTTTATGTCCTAAACCCTACACCTCTAACCTTCTTTGGTATACAGATTCCCTGCTTTTAAAGCCGAAAGTTTAATACCTTTTATCAATGATGAGCTAAAACCGTTATGTTCCATTTCATTTAAACCTGCTATGGTACAACCTTTCGGCGAAGTTACCTTATCTATTTCTGATTCTGGGTGTGTTCCATGTAATAAAAGCAAATCAGCCGCTCCTTTAGCCGTTTGAACAGCCATTTTTAAAGCTTCATCAGCATGAAAACCGATTTCTACGCCACCTTGCGATGCAGCCCTGATTGCCCTTAAAAAGAACGCAATCCCGCAGGCACAAAGCGCTGTTGCTGAAGTCATTAAATCTTCATTAATTTTCACAACAGAACCAACCGTTTCGAACATTTTAGTCACATCTGCAATGTTTGCTGCTGATGCATTATCGCTGGCCATGCAAGTCATCGATTGACCAATAGCAATTGCTGTGTTAGGCATTACCCTGATTACCTCAACATCATCACCTAATTTTTCCCTAACCGCAGCACAGCTCACGCCAGAAATTACCGAAATAACCAAATGTTTGGTCGGAACAATTGAATTTTGAATTTCATCTAAAACCGTATTTAATTGTTGTGGCAGAACAGCCAAAATCACAACATCAGCATCAACTACAGCCTGTTTATTGTTATTGCTTACATTAAAACCGGCTTCGGCGAATGATTTTAAATGATCAATATTTCTACGGGTAAGCGTAATGTCGCCTGCTTGAGCAAAATCGGCCTTTACCAAACCTTTCGCTAAAGATAAACCGATATTTCCGCTACCAATTATGGCTATTTTTTTTGTCATGATTATTTTCCCTTTAGTTTGCTTACACAGATTTTATTTTTTTTCTTCGGTTTGATTGCACAGATTTTTTGTGTTGAAAAGCAAACGATAAGTTTAGGTACCTCGACTAAAAACCTTCCACCCTCAACCTACTCACCTTCTACCTCTTTTCCCCCACCTTTACTTCAGCATTTTAGTACCAAAAGTTCCCTTGGCAAGTTCAGCGAGCTCATCGGCTTTGCCGATATAAACTGCAGAAACTCCTTTTTTAATCGCTTCAAAGGCATTGTGCAGTTTAGGGATCATTCCACCTTGCACAGTTCCATCGGCTTTTAAACCTTCAAACTCATCAGCTTTGATTTCTCTTACAACAGAAGCATCATCATTAACGTCCCTAAGTACTCCTTTTTTCTCAAAGCAATATACCAAACGGGTTTCATATAAGCTTGACATAGCCACCGCAACAGAAGAGGCTATGGTATCAGCATTGGTATTCAGAAGCTGAGTACCACCATCATGTGTAATGGCACATAAAACCGGAACAAAGCCAGCATTTAATAAAGTGCCTAAAGCATTCGCTGAAACAGAATTTTCATCTAAATCGCCCACAAAGCCGTAATCAATAACTGCACCTGCCATAGGGCCGGCCTCTGCACCATAAGTTTTGGTACTAACAGGCCTTTTTTTCGCTTTAATGATATTACCATCTGCGCCGGTTAAACCAATCGCATTACTTCCTTTGGCCTGTAGTTGGGCAACCATATTTTTATTGATCAGTCCGGCGTAAACCATCGTTACAATACGCAGGGTTTCGATATCGGTAATTCTTCTACCCTCAACCATTTTGGCTTCAATGCCCAACGATTCGCCCAGTTCAGTTGCAATTTTACCCCCGCCGTGCACCAGGATCTTATCTCCTGGCAATGCAGTAAAATCCAATAAAAACTGGTGTAAGTTTTCGGAGTTATCGATTACGTTTCCGCCGATTTTTATGATAGTGAGTTGTTTCATAATTTATTCTTACCGTGGTTCGTGTCTCCACGAATCACATTAATAGTTTTGTTTCACCATATTAATAATTTCGGTTCGCGGGGACACGAGCCGAGGCATATGATTTACAATTCCTCCAACATCGCTTTAATTACTGCCTGCGCCGCCCATAAACGGTTTCCGGCTTCGTGAATAACCAATGAATTTGGTCCATCCAAAATCTCTGATGATAATTCCAGATCGCGGCGTACAGGTAAGCAATGCATCACTTTAGCATCGTTTGTGAATTTTAATTTCTCATTATTCATCATCCAGCCATCAGGATAAGTTAACACTTTTCCATACTCTTTATAACTACTCCAGTTCTTCACATACACATAATCAGCACCGGCCAAAGCTTCTTCTAAATTATACTGAATATCGGCATTAGGCGTAAAATCTTCCGAAAGCTCGTAACCCTCTGGTTGCGCAATAGTAAAATCGATCATTCCTTCTGCCTGAGCTTTGCACATCCACTCTGCAAAAGAATTTGGTACTGCCTGGGGCAAAGCCTTTACATGAGGCGCCCAAGCCAAAACTACCTTTGGTTTGCGCCCATCAGGTTTCTTTGTCCAGGTTTCGTGAATGGTAATGATATCGGCAAAGCTTTGTAAAGGGTGACGTGTTGCACTCTCCAAACTCACTACAGGTACGGCACAATATTTCACAAATTTATTGAAGAAATCTTCGCTATAATCTTCCTCACGGTTATTCAGTTTTGGAAAAGAACGCAAGCCTAAAATATCGCAATATTGGCCCATTACGGCAGCAGCTTCGCGAATATGTTCAACTGTCGAACCATTCATCACTACACCATCCTGCGTTTCTAAAGCCCAGCCTTCTTTATCCAGATTCATCACCATTACATTCATACCTAAGTTTAAGGCCGCTTTTTGCGTACTTAACCGGGTACGTAAACTTGGATTCATAAAAACTAAACCTAAGGTTTTGTTCTTACCTAAATCTTGGTGCGCATAAGGATTCGCCTTTAACGCTAGCGCATCATTTACAAACTGTTTGATGCTTGGAACATCGTGTACGGAAGTGAAAAGTTTCATTTTTAATATAAATTAATTTATCCCGATCCGTCACCCTGAATTTATTTCAGGGTCTTTTCTACAAAATAGATGCTGAAATAAATTCAGCATGACGATCGACCAAATACACAGTATTTATTTTACCAGTTGTTTAAACGCCGCCAAAAACTCGTCAGCATGTGCTTTTGTTAAATTTAAGGCTGGCAACAAACGGATCACATTCGGTTTTGCCTCACCAGTAAAAATATGGTGTGTAAACAATAATTCTTTTTTAACATGCGCCAGTTCGGCAGGTAGCTCAATACCGATCATTAATCCACGGCCACGTATTTCTACCACCTGTTCAAATTTTTTCAATTCGGTAATTAGGTAACTTCCTACTTCTTCTGCATTTTTCATCAGGTTTTCCTGTTGCATCACTTCTAAAACAGCTAAAGCCGCAGCACAAGCTAAATGGTTACCACCGAAAGTTGTACCTAACTCTCCATGCCAAGGTTTAAATTTGGGCGCTATAGAGATTCCCGCTACCGGAAAGCCATTACCCATTCCTTTTGCCATGGTATAAACATCTGCTTTAACCCCAGCGTAATCGTGTGAGTAAAACGATCCTGTACGTCCGTAACCGCATTGTACACTATCTGCAATATAAACCGTATTATATTCATCGCAAAGTGAACGGATTTTTTGCAAGAAACTTTTCGAAGCTTCTTTAATGCCGCCTACACCTTGAATACCTTCAATAATAACAGCCGAAATTTCATTGCCCTGTGCTTTAAAAGTTTCTTCTAAAGCAACCTCATTATTGAAAGGCAAAAAGATTACATTTTCGGTCTGATTAACCGGTGCTACAATTTTAGGATTATCGGTTACGGCAACTGCCAAAGATGTACGTCCGTGGAAAGCGCCTGTAAAAGCAATTACCTTTTTTCTCCCGTTGTAAAATGAAGCTAGTTTTAAAGCATTTTCATTTGCCTCAGCTCCAGAATTACATAAAAAGAGCTGAAAATCTTTTTTACCAGAAACAGTTCCCAATAATTCTGCAAGCTGAACCTGCAAAGGAATTTTTACTGAATTTGAATAAAAACCAACTTTATTTAATTGATCAGTTAAGCGGTTTACATAATGTGGGTTGGTATGCCCGATTGAAATTACAGCATGACCGCCATATAAATCTAAATATTGTTGATCATTAGCATCCCAAACATTACTGCCTGCTGCTTTGGTTATTTCTATATCGTTAAGTGGGTAAACGTCGAATAGTTGCATTTTTTTTATAAGGTTAAAGACTAAAGACCAAAGACCAAAGCTTCCTGTGACATTTCATATAGCAGTAAGCCAAATCCAATAGCATTTAATCTTGGTTATTGTCGAAGGTGTTTAATTAAGCCAATTAACATTGCTTTAACCTCACCTGCCATTTTATAAATTTCAAAATATTTGCTTTCTTCAAGATAATCTAAATCTTTTGCAAGAAAACAAGCATATTCCATTTCTTGGACAGAGCCTAAAGCATTATCAAGAAAGTGGGCAAAATCTTTTTCAGTCCGCCGCCCTGCTCCCTCAACAATATTTAGTGGAACAGAATATGCAGCTCTTTTAACCTGACTTTGCAAGTCGTATTTCTCATGAGGAGGAAAAGCAGGTAAAATAACTTTATATACATGTAAAACCATTAGATGTGATTTTTTCCAAACGTCTAATTTTTGATAGTCTCTCATTTGATGTTTTAGTTATTCTTCATGCTACCTTCGCTTTAGACTTTAGTCTTTCAGCTTTGGTCTCTTCTACCTAAAAATTAGCTGCTTTTAACTTAAGTCCTGCTGTTTCATCCAAGCCGAACATTAAGTTCATATTCTGAACCGCTTGTCCGCTGGCACCTTTTAACAGGTTATCAATAACGCTGATGATAAATAATTTACCGCCATGTTTTTCTACATGAACCAGCGCTTTATTGGTATTCACTACCTGTTTTAGATCGATATTTTTCCGACTGACATGTGTAAATGGATGGGCACTATAATATGCTTCGTAAATATTTTGCGCCTCTTCTAAACTTAAATCACTTTCCAGGTACATGGCAGCTAAAATACCTCTTGTAAATGCACCACGCTGTGGGATAAAACTTAAAGCTTCAGAAAGTGATGGTTGCAACTGCAACAAACTCTCGCTAATCTCGTTCAAATGCTGGTGTTCAAATGCCTTATATATGGAAAGATTGTTGTTTCTCCAGCTGAAGTGCGAAGTGGTAGCTAAACTCTGTCCTGCACCGGTTGATCCCGTAGTTGCATTAATATGAACTTCATTCTTGATCAAACCTTTCGATGCCAAAGGCAACAAGCCTAATTGAATACAAGTTGCAAAACAGCCAGGGTTTGCGATATTTTTAGCTGCTTTAATTTTATCGCGGTTTAGCTCGGGTAATCCGTAAACAAAGTCTTTGGTCGAAAAGTTAGCATTTGCATGCAACCTGAAATCCTGCGACAAATCGATGATTTTAATGTTATCGCTAATTGGATTAGCGGCTAAAAACTTCTTCGCATCACCATGGCCAACACAAAGGAAAAGCACGTCAATATCCTGTGGAATATCGCTCACAAACTTTAGATCTGTATCGCCTATTAAATCAGTGTGTACATCAGAAATTAAGTTCCCGGCATTGCTTGTACTGTTTACAAAAGCAATTTCAACATTTGGGTGGTTAACCAAAATGCGTAACATTTCGCCTCCAGTGTAACCCGCACCACCAATTATTCCTGCTTTAATTTTATTCATCTCTATGCGTTTAGTGCTATTTTATAAAGAAAAAATTCTGAATCATTTTCTTGCTTAACAAATCCTATACTTTCGTACAGATGCTGGGCAGTATAGTTATCAACCGCTGTTTCCAGCTGTACAAATGTAGCTCCCTGAGTTTTGGCAAAACCCATGGCTGCTTTAATTAACTTTTCTCCAATGCCCTGCTTACGGTAATTTTCATCAACATATAAATCGTTCAAAATCCAATTTTTTGTTAATCTTACCGACGAATATTTTGGGTATAGCTGTGTAAAACCTATCGCTTCTTGTGTATTACTATCAGTAGCAACAAAAATGATAGACTCATTATGCTGTAATCTTTCATCTAGAAAAGCCTTAGCCATTCCGATGTCAGAAAACTGATTGTAGAATATGCGATACTGATTAAACAGACCAACTACTAAGTTGGTTTCTGTTAAATCTATCTGTTTGATTGTTATATTACTCACAATTTAAAGTTTTAAGGTAGAGGGTTTGAGTGTAAGGTTTGCACTAATCCACCTATGCCTTTTACCTTATGCCTCGTTGTTCACCTTATGCCAGATCATCACCTGGTTACCAAATATTTTAGAGAAACCTTTAACGTCTTCTCCGCTCCAGGCGTTATTCATTTCGCCATAGCTGCCAAATTTATTACTCATTAAATCATGGTTTGATTCAATTCCGATAACCTGGAAACGATACGGTAACAACTCTACAAATACTTTACCGCTCACAAATTTTTGCGTATCAGCTAAAAAAGCCTCAATATTCCGCATAATCGGATCGTGGAACTGACCTTCGTGCAACCAGTTACCATAGAAAGACGATAATTGTTCTTTCCAGCTTAACTGCCATTTGGTTAAGGTGTGTTTTTCTAGCGTATGGTGTGCTTTGATAATGATAATGGGGCCAGCTGCCTCAAAACCTACGCGACCTTTAATACCAATAATGGTATCACCAACGTGGATATCTCTACCGATACCAAAAGGCTGAGCGATTGCCTGTAATTTTTGGATTGCCCTAACAGGTGCTAATTTTTCACCATCAATAGCAACCAGTTCACCTTTTTCGAAGGTTAATTCTACCCTATGCGATTCTGTTTCCGAAACCTGGGTTGGCCAGGCGCTTTCTGGTAAGGTTTCGTGAGAAGTTAACGTTTCCTTTCCTCCTACCGAAGTTCCCCATAAACCTTTATTGATTGAGTATCTTGCTTTTTCTGCACTATATTCTACACCATGTTGTGCTAAATATTCTATTTCCGCCTCGCGGGATAATTTTAAATCTCTAATTGGGGTAATGATTTCAACCTCTGGGATAAGGATATTGAAAATCATATCGAAACGTACCTGATCGTTACCTGCACCGGTACTTCCATGAGCTACATAATCTGCACCAATTTTTTTCACGTAGTTGGCAATAGCTGTTGCCTGACTAACACGCTCTGCACTTACCGATAATGGATAAGTAGCATTTTTTAATACGTTACCAAAAACCAGGTACTTAATGCATCCTTCATAGTAACTTTCAGTTTCATCTACAACAGCATGCGATTTTACGCCTAAAGCATATGCTCTTTTCTCAATTTCCTGTAACTCTTCATCAGAAAAACCACCAGTATTTACAATTACTGAATGAACTTCTAATCCACGATCTTGTGCCAGGTAAATACAACAAAATGAGGTATCTAAGCCTCCGCTAAATGCTAAAACAACTTTTTTCATGCTATTTAAATAAAAAGGTAAATAAAAATAAAAGGGCTTTTAAGCCATTTTTTGGCTTAGGTTTAACAACTAAACGCTGTTTAATGCGCATAAAGCGCTCGTATAATTTGGGTTTCTTTTGCAGTTCTTCGGCAAATTGCTTGGCTACCTCATGTTTCTTCTCGGCCGGATCGTAAAGCATAGCTGTACACATGCAGTTTTTGCGTTCCTTCATTTTTAAAATTTCGAAGTTTACGCAGCTTTGGCAGCCTTTCCAAAACTCTTCATCCTGGGTAAGTTCGCTGTAGGTTACAGGCTCGTAGCCTAAATCTGAATTGATTTTCATTACGGCCAAGCCTGTTGTTAAACCAAATATTTTTGCCTTTGGGTACAACTTTCTCGATAAACCGAAAATTTCATTTTTGATGGCTTTTGCTAATCCCGCTTTGCGGTATTTAGGACTTACCACTAAGCCACTATTGGCCACAAACTGTCCGTGGCTCCAGGTTTCTATATAGCAAAATCCTGCCCAGGAGCCATCTTTATGGAAAGCAATAACCGATTTGCCTTCTTGCATTTTATTAGAAATATATTCCGGCGAACGCTTAGCAATCCCTGTTCCACGAGCTTTTGCCGATTCTGCCATTTCGGTTACTATTTCTTCTGCAAATACACGATGTTCAGGAAGTGCAACCTGCACTATAAATTCGTTAATATCCATTCGTTTTCTAACGAAAAATTATAAGTATTCTTGTTAATTGGGTTTTTAGAGAGGATCAATTCCTCGTTACGTTTAGTGTAGGTACTAAATACGTGGAGTGAAATTTTGCCGGCTTGTGGGATAATAAAACACGGGCTGAAAATGATTAATAAACATACCTTTCCCAGACACATTTTGTGCTGTGGAAACAGAAAGTTTATATAAAATTTGTTTAATCATTTCTTGCGTATTAAAACGGCTTTAACTCTATTGAGGTGCAAAGGTTTAAATAAAAATCGAGTTACACAATAATATCATCATTTTTTTATGTTAAGCTTTCGATTTTATTGAACTAATCTGACTTAAACAAGTATTGAGGCCATTTATAAATTTATAAAAAATTCGAGTATCGTGCATTTCAGTTATAGATTCTTTTGCCAATTTTAACATTGTTAAAAAAACGCAACAAACTTTAACATCTGCTTAACATCATTTAACATCCCGTAATACGGTTTAAACTCAATATTTGTATGTCTGTAGCGAATGCGATCTGGCTATCGTTTTATGGATACTCCTTAAATATTAAATCAAATTTTAACCGTATGAAGAATTTTACGCCATTTCATTTCAAATCGATCCCTTTATTTGTTCTAATTGCTTTTACAGCATTAACTTCATGTAAAAAAACCGAGACTGCCGATCCCAACATATCTTATTTAAGGGTAATCAATGCATCACCTTCTTTGGCTACCTACAATGCTTACTTTAATGGCAGCATGGTTAATTCGGCAGCTTTACCATTTGGAGGCTCTGCTGCTTATCTTTCTTATGCCGCAGGCGCTTACAGTTTAAAATTTACAACGGCCAGTAGCGCAGAGAGCTTGTTAACCAAAACCGTTACTTTAAATGCAAGCACCTATTACTCTTCTTATTTAATTAATAAACCGGCGGCGCTAGATATTTATACCATTGGTGATGATCTTTCTATACCATCAACTGATAAAGCTTACATCCGCTTTATCAATTTATCGCCTGATGCACCGGCTTTAGACCTGGCCAAAACGAGCGCAACGACCATGCTGGTTACCAATAAAACTTATAAAAATGCGAGTGGTTTTATTGCTGTAGATGCAGGAACTTATACATTGGATGCAAAAGAAACTTCATCAGGAACAGTTAAAGCTACTTCCGCCAGCACCAGTTTTACAGCGGGTTATCATTATGACATTATTTGCGGTGGTTTGGTAACACCTGCAAATGAAACTGAACGTCCTTTAAGTTTACAGGTTATATTGATCAAATAAAAAAAGGCTTTTTGTGTTTACCCTTCATAAAAAAACGGCAATTTTCGTATCGAAAATTGCCGTTTTAATTCGTAGAAAAAGGTTATCTGCCCATTAAGGCTAAAGCTATTTCTTCATCACTATTTTTTTGTTACATCAGGAAATTTTATCTGGATTACATAAGTACCCTCAAGCTTCAATTGCCACGACCATCTTGGATTCACAGAAAAACCCGGTGAAGATGGAAAATTATCAATAGTAACAAATTGACTAGGTATTCGATAATACATTAGAAATCCCCAATCGGTTGTAGGCGTTATATACTTCGTTAGTGGAAACGGCGCAACTTCAAAGTCGCATATCATCGCGGTATCCGTTTTGATAACGGGGTTAAACTTTGCATAGTTTTCAAAAACTGGACGGTCTCCTCTTTGAATGATCTCGCCGGCTTTCGGATTAAATGTACGTCCATTCTTATCAACCATTTTCAAAATTGCGCGTGCACCTGAATTTGATATTTTGGTACAGGTAATGGTTGGGTTACGCATTGCTGTTGCAACTCCTGTTATATCATTAAATCCATTAGCAACATTATCAGTTACTACAAAAAGATCTTCCAATTCAGGGTCTACCACATTTATCGTAGCCAATTTAGGAAATAATTTTGTACCCGTTACATTTGTCATTTCTACATCATAATAGTATTTACCTAAGGGTAAATTGGCAGAAGCCTTATTAAAAGTAAGCTGACCGCTGGCTTCATTGAAGTACATAGGCAATCGCTTAACTGTCTCTCTCTTTTTATTTAGCAATGCTACAGTAGTATCAGTAGTAGCATCAAATGACATCCCAGCTTTAAACGTAGTAATTTCATACTCGGTATTAAATTGAGAAGGAGCAGGAGATCCATCCTCGCGTCGAAGATTAAGAAGTTTAAATGTATATGGCGGTGTAGAGCCATCGGCATTTATCCTATCAGACTGATATAAAATCAAGCCTCTTTTAGCGTAGATATTATTGTCTTTATATCTAATAGCATCACTTTGAAAGCCTTGTTGTATTTTTTTACATGCTGCTATACTTAGCAGCGCAAAAAAACCTAAAATATATTTTGTTTTCATAATTATACATTATTGAGGTTAACATATTGTTTTTCACAGGTAGTCTTAGTTACCTAACGACTGGGCATTAAAAAACAACCTATGATTTCCATTGAGCACATGCACGATTCCGGTTGTAGTAATAATCCCTGAAGTCTGGCAATCAACAGCCTTATCTTTTTGATTATCTGGAATATCATCCTGATTTGGCTCACGATCATCTCTGGTACCAATCACTTTGGTATAAGTTACGTAATCTACATTACTTACATAAGCGTTATAATCAAACGTCCTTCTTAGCTTAATCAGATACTGTACATTAGGAATTGAACCAAGCATACTATCATAAAGTTTACCGGAGATTGTCATTTGATCACGGTTAATTTTACCCGCAAACATGTATGTTTTCAAGGAATCACTCAATTCTTGAGAAGGAATATCTTTAATCCCAAAATCAAAGTTTTCTTTACCAATTTTTATCGCCTGTTGATTCTTCTTCGCCGCGACATAGTCCACAATTCCGTAATTTGTCGTAACAAAAAAAGTTATATTTCCATTTACAGCATCTTTCAAACCTGCCTTGTCAATAACCTTAACTAAAGAATCAAACTTTGGGTTAGATTTCAAATAGTCATATGTTGTCATATTAACAAAGGCATTACTAATACCCCCATCATTCTTGTAGCTATCCTTTTTGCAGGACGTAAATGCGGCGGTTATAATCGCTATTACAGCTATGATATATTTTTTCATGATTTAATACTAAATAGTTAAACTTTTCCAAGCCAATAGGTTGTTTGTTTAAGATTTGGATTTTCCCTGAATAGTGCAGGATCTACCGGCCAATAAAACCCTTCTCTTCTAAACCTGGTTTCCGTAAGCCAGTCCACAACATTACCATAGCGTCTGGTACGTAAAAGATCAAAGAACAAGTGCCCCTCAAGATACATTTCCTTACTTCTTTCCTTAATATACTCATCCATTACTCCACTTACAGAAAGTCCATTTTGTACAAGTGTAGGATTACGATTATTCCTTGTTCTGAATTCATTGATGATAGTGGTCGCTGTGGCTGCATCATTTTTGTATAATGCGATTTCCGCTTTTAGCAACTTCATATCACTTAAACGGAAAATAATCATGTTATTACTCAAGTAAGCATCTAATTTCTGTCCGGGATTTCTATAAATTATATTGCTGTATTTTGTACAAATTGGTCTTTCAGGATTTGAAAGGTCGAAGTTTTTGGTAAAGCGAATATCGTTAGAATTTGATCCAAATTGATCTGTCAGAAAACGTGGAACAACATAAAATCTTGGATTATTAGAATATGTATTGATATAAGCACCGCTAAGGAATCTCGTACCAATGCTGGAATTAGAACCTTCTAATGTATTCTCACTCATATTGATCTCGAATATTCCGTCAGTAGAACGGCCTACAAAGGTTGATTTATAATTTGCAGTATCTGTCTGGCTATATCCTCCCTTTTGTATTAAAGTAGTAATTGTCGTATCTGCACTATTTACGTCAGTTAAATTTGGCGCATCTTTGCTAACGTCAGACATCGTAGCTCTCCATAGGTATAGGTGGGCCAATAATGCATATGCTGACCCTTTATTGGCGGTCACTTTTGCATCGCCAATATTAATATAATTCCAGGTCAATAAATTGATGGCATTTCTGCAATCGGTTTCAATTTGCTTCATAACATCTGCTCTCGAACTTCTCGGAAGTTGTGGCGCTGTGATTGGATCGTCATAAGCTGTAGTAACCAAGGGGACATCACCCCAAACCCTTACCATCATAAAATAGCTTAAAGCACGGATAAACATTGCCTGCCCCGTTATGTTGTTTTTAAACGCTATAGGATCATCTGTGTCTTTCAGTTGGGCATCAGTCATCTTGCCTACATTAGCAATAACGATGTTAGACATCGCAATCGTTTTATAGTATAGCGTATAATTAGCCAGTGAGTTTATGTTATACTGAAAAGTAAAATCACCATTTTGTATACCTTCAAGCCCATCCCCATTATACTGAATTGTAAAATAATTCTTGGCAATGGCATCTCCATACATATAGTAACGGTTTTCCTTATCTGTACAAGCATTGCGAAGCAATGCATAATTACCAGCTAATGCACTTCTTGCATCACCTGCTGATTTCCAAAATTTTTCTAAATAAGTAGAGTTTTTTGGTTCCTGCTCCAATATTTTTTTACAAGAAATAAGTGGAGTTATTAATATAACTAAACTTAATATGCTTAAAGTTTTTAAGTGCTGTCTCATAGTGTTAAAATTAAAATTGAAGTTCCAAACCAAGTGTATATTTTCTTGGGATAGGATATCCCCCGCCATTATATTCCCCATATGGATTTACGTTTTCAGCATCGGGAAGGCGTTTAGACTGCTGGAACATATAAACATTATCTGCAATTGCAAAAAGTTTAAGTTTATTTACCCCCAATTTTTTAAGCGTTTTAGCCGGAAAATTGTAACCAAAATTTATACTTCTGATTCTGAAATAACCACCTTTTTCCAAGAAAAAAGTCTGGGCACCGGTGTAATAGTAACGATAACTTCCCAAATCATATTTGGCGTAGTCTGCCTGATCACCAGGATTTCTCCAAATATTTGTTTTGCTTAAATCCGGAGTTGAAAATCCAGCAAATCTATTTATTGGGTCCCCATCTGTTGAATTAGAAAAACGATCTGATTCAAATAAATTTAACACATCTCTGTCGAAAGTAAAGGTGCAAAATATGTTCAATGAAAAGTTCTTGTAACTGAAATCATTGGTCCAGCCTCCGGTAACTTTTGGATTAGGATCGCCGATCGGCGCTTTGTCCGGATTGATGCCATCATTAAAAATATCAATGAAACCATCTCCGTCAAGATCCGCTAGGTAAAATTGGCCTGCTTGGTACGCACCATTGCTATTTCTATATAATTCTCCTGTAAAAGGATTAACAGGTATATCGCTTGTTCTTGAAAATACGCCATTTGTCCTATAAAGATAAAATGCATTTATTGGACTTCCAACTGAAAGGATATGGGATTTATCAAATCTGTCTCCACTTAAAATAAGATCTCTTCCACCATTCGGCAAACTCATGATCTGGTTTTTATTATATGAAGCATTAATCCTCGTAAACCATTTGAAATTTCCTTCAAGCGGATTAGCAGAAACGGTCAACTCGGCACCTGAATTTCGGACGCCTATGGAATTCGTTAAAGCTCGATCGTACCCTGTTGTTAGTGGAAGGTTTACACTAAATAATTGTAGAGAAGACTCTTTGTTATATACGTCAAACGATAGTGCATACTTACCATTTTTGATTTCAATATCAGTACCGATATTCCATTGAAGGGATTTTTCCCAGCTCAGGTTACTTTGCGCGGCACCATCACTTAAATTCGGTGTAATAGCTGTAGTACCATTATAGGAAGTTGCTCCACCATTTCCATTAAACCCACCATTATTTACAGAATACAAGTTATATTGTAAATAATTATTATTAGGTAAACTTCCTGATGTTCCTAAACTGGCCCTCAATTTGATTAGTGTAAATGGATTATTTACCCAGTTTTTCATAAAATTTTCTTCTGAAGCTAGCCAACCAACAGATGCAGACGGGAAATATCCCCACTTATTGTTTTTACCAAATCTGGATGAACCATCTGCCCTGGCAGTTGCCGAAAGTAAATACTTACCATCAAAATCATAAGCTAAACGTCCGTAATAGGAAAGAAGTCCATAAGCCTGATAGTCAGAACCAGCTGAAATCCTTGATTGCTGAAACCCACTGACAACTTGAATGTTATCTGATGGACCTCCATAACCTGAAGCAGATGTATTCTGGAACTGGTTATACTGAATATCCTGCCCAGCAATAACACTCAGGGAATGTTTACCAAACTGATTGTTATATGATAAAAAATTAGACGTTAGTGCATTTGTACTATTATCTGCGTAGCTCGATGATGAATTTCCCTGGCCATTGTTCAATATACTTGTCCTACTATAATCCCTTCTGGCTGTATTTAACAAATAAGAGGACTGAGAAGTGAGCATTAGGTGTTTATTAAACTCATAACTTAAGTTTAAATTTAGCGTAAGTTGATTGCTGATGTTTTTATCCAAATTCTCATCATAGGCACCTAATAAAAGTGCTTTTTTATCTTCATCCAGATTCAACAATGATGAAGGCATATTGCCAGCCCCTAAATTAACAGGGCTACTGCCACTCCCATTACCTCTTGAAAAATCCGATCTCGAGTAGGCAATGATGGGATTAATCATTAATTTCTCCTTCATGGCTCTGGTCGTCAGATTTAACCTACCAGAATACCTTTTGAAACCAGTTGCCTTAATAATACCTTGTTCATCATAGTAACCTCCACTAAACCTGTATACCATTCCATTAGCTCCCCCACCACTCACACTCAAATCGCCATTAGTGATTTTTCCAGATTGATAAAAAAGATCCTGCCAATCTGTATTGCCATTATAAGCAGGATTTAAACTATCTGTTAAAATGTAAGGAAGCTGTTTCAGATCACTATAAGATAATTGCCTTTGCAAAACATCCATTTTCTGCCTTCTCTCGGTGGTTCCAAGTGTCACATCTCTTAACTTTGGTCTTTGGGTTAACCCTGCATAAGCATTGATAGAAACCCGCGGCTCGCCGCTAAGCCCTTTTTTCGTCGTTATCAAGATAACCCCATTGGCTGCACGAGATCCATAGATAGCTGCTGCTGACGCATCCTTTAATACGTCTATAGATTCGATGTCTGTTGGATTTATGCCGGCTAGATAATTCTGACCTGTACCTACACCTGGCCCGACATAGGTTTCGGTTGGCTGAGGAACGCCATCAACCACATAAAGTGGTGAATTTATTACGTTAAACTCATCGTAACCCCTGCTAACCAACGAATTACCCCTAACAGATACGGTAGGCGATGCTCCGGGTTGACCGGTGAAATTCTGAACGTTTACACCCGACACCCTACCTTGCAGCAATTGATCGAAACTCGCGGACGGCAAATTTGCCAACTCTTTAGCGGAAATACTGGATATTGCAGCTGTAGTTTTCTTTCTGGTAATTTTTTGATAACCGATAGTAACCACTTCATTCAGCGTATTATTATCCTCTTCCAAAGAAAAGTTTAATGTACCACTTGCCGAAACCGTTTTCTCTGCCCAACGATAACCTACTATTCTAGCGGTAATAATTGCACCGTCGTTTTGAACTGTTAAGGTGAATTTTCCATCGGCGTTTGTAGCGGTACCATTCTTGGTACCTTTTTCGATAATAGAAACCCCTGGTATGGGTTTGTCATTTTGATCTAAAACAGTTCCTTTAATTGTTTTCTGCGCAAAAGCGAGCCACGGAATAAGTAAATAAAAGAATGTTGCCATCAAAAATTTCACATAGCAATGTCTTGTAGAAGTTTTTTCCATTGATGATTAGTTAGTTTGGTTTGATTACAAACTAAAAGTATCAACATTTTTACTTCGATTTTAATTTTTTTTTAATCAAAAGGAACCATATTTTAACCTAAAAATTGGCTTAAATACCACATTTTGTTTTACAAAAACTGACTTTTGCAATTAACAATATACCAATAGCTGCTCAAAACGGTCTATTTTGCCAAATTACCTCATATTTCTTGATCACATTCGAACTAAATTCGAAAAAAATCTCCCAGAAGTTTAGTTGAAAAAATTTCGATAAACTTAGATTTTAACACAACTAAAACGTTAAAGCTATTTACTTCACTTCATTCCTAGTCTGAATTAAAACTAGGTTTTACAGGCACCAATCACCACTATTTAGAATAATTCAAAATAATTTGGATAATAAGATTTTCTACCGTTATTTTGCAGCAGTTTAGAATTAATCCAAATAAATATTATCATGCTTAAAATCAGACTTTTCTGTATAACGTTTTTTTTAACTTTTGCCAGTCTACTCTCCTTTGCCCAACAGTTTTCGACCATAGGCGGCACAGTTACCACTTCGGATGGTAAACCTGCCGCTTACATTTCGGTTGGTTTAAAAGGAAAAGGCCTGGGGAATGTAACCAACGAAAAGGGTATTTTCGAAATCCAGAGAGTTAAACCAGGATCTTATACTTTAAGGGTATCGGCTGTTGGTATCCAAAATATAGAAAAACCAATAGTTATTACTGCTGGAGAGAACAAAACCGTTGATTTTGTAATCAACCAAAATTCAAATCAGCTTAATGAAGTAAATATTAACCAGGGCATAAATAAGTATATCGCTAAGAAAAGTGAATTCGTTTCAAAAATGCCGCTTAACAACCTAGAAAACCCACAGGTATATACCACGATTACGAAGGAAACAATGGCCGACCAGCTTGTGTTTTCGGTTGATGATGCTGCCCGCAATGCGACTGGCGTTCAAAAAATGTGGGAATCAACTTCGCGCGGTGGCGATGGTGGTGCTTATTACGCATCAAGAGGCTTTATTGTACAGGCTAAACTCAGAAATGGAATTGCTGGTAACGTAACCGGCCGCAACGATGCTGCTAACTTAGAAAATGTAGAGTTTATAAAAGGTCCATCTGCTACTTTATTCGGTAGCACATTAACCTCATATGGTGGTTTAATTAACCGTATAACTAAAAAACCTTTCGAAGGAATGGGAGGCGCGGTAAGCTTTTCGACAGGTAGCTACGATTTTAACCGGGTTAGTACCGATTTCAATTTTCCTGTTGATAAAGATAACCACATTTATGCCCGGTTAAATACTTCTTACAATTACAAAGGTTCTTTCCAGGAGAATGTTTATGACAAAGGTTTCTTCATTGCGCCTAGCCTGTCGTATAAAGTAAACGATAAATTAGACTTTGTTTTTGATGCCGAAATTGCCAACGGTACAAGCACCCTAAAACCATTCGTTTTCTTCTATTTCCCTGTAAAAGACCTTGGTTTTGATAGGGCGGATCAATCTGGAATAGCTTACGACAAGTCCTTCACCGCTGATGCGATGAAGCAAAAATACAATAGCTCAAACTTCTTCGGACAGGCTAATTACAAGTTTAATGATAATTGGTCGTCTCACACCAGCTTTTCAAGCAACTATAGTTTCTCTAATGGCCGTGGTACGTATTTGTTCTTAGTCCCAAACAACTATCCTCCACTGGGCAACCCAACGGCTGCACCAGGTGCCGATTTGATATCAAGAGCAGATCAATCAACTGATAACAGTAAGGTTTTCACTTACGAGGTACAACAAAATTTCAATGGCACTTTTAACTTAGGTTCGGTAAAAAACAGAATGGTTTTAGGCCTTGATTATTTACGACAAAACTCCGATCAGTTATTTTATTCGATCGATACTTTTGATCTGACCAATAAAGATGGAAGCGGCGCTAACTACAATAACTTTACTGAACATAATTTAGCGGCATTTTATGCAGCACTTCCTAGTGTTCCTAAATATCCGTATAACTTCAAAACCAATACATACAGTGCTTATGTTTCTGATGTGATTAGTTTAACAGATAGGTTAATCGCCTTAGCTGCATTAAGAGTAGACAGATTTGACAATAAAGGCAATTCCGATCGTACAGGCTCGGCACCAAAAGGTGCGTACAAACAAACTGTTTTTTCGCCAAAATTTGGCTTGGTATTTCAGCCAATTAAAGATCAGCTATCATTATTTGCCAATTACCAAAACGGCTTTAACAACTTAAACGGTATAGATTATCAAGGTAATGCTTTTAAACCAGAGCAAGCAAACCAAATTGAAGGTGGAGTTAAAACAAACATATTTAATGGTAAGTTAACAGGCGCTGTATCTTACTATTACATTAAAGTTAAAGATATTGTTAGGGGTTATAACGGAGATCCATCAAATCCAAATGCACAAATCCAGGATGGCAATAAAATCAGCAAAGGTATAGAAGCCGAAGTTATTGCAAACCCGGTTAACGGTTTAAATATTATTGCAGGTTTCGCTTATAACGATAACCATTTAGAAAATGCATCGCCAGATGTAGAAGGCAGAAGAGATGCTTATTCGGCAGCGCCTTATTCAGCAAATTTATGGATCAGTTATAAATTCGCTACAGGATCACTTAAAGGTTTTGGATTAGGTGCCGGCGGTAATTATGCCAGCGACAATAAAATTGTAAACAGTGTTAGCCAAGGCGTATTTATATTACCTGCTTATGAGGTTTTTAACGCATCAGTATTTTATGATCATCATAGATTTAGACTTGGTGTTAAAGCAGACAATTTTACCAATCAAAAATACTGGACAGGTTACAGCACCATGAACCCTCAGGACCTGAGAACCTTTACTGGAAGTGTTACTTACAAATTTTAATTAAATCAATCAGGAGAAGCTGGATCAGATCAATTTCTCCTGGTTTTAAACCCCAACCCAGAAAACATGAAAACTAAAATCTCATTACTATTTTTCTTTCTAACCTTTAGCATTTCTAGTGCATTTGCACATGCTTTATGGATAGAAACAGCCTCAACAGGCAAAAAAGGACAAGCACAGGAAGTAAAAGTTTTCTTCGGCGAATACGAGAGTAACGAACCAGATTCTGCAGCCAAGTGGTTTAGTAACCTAAAAGAATTTAAGCTGGTTTTAACTGCTCCAAATGGAACAACCAAGGTTTTACCAACCACTGCTGATGTACGTTTCTTCAAAGCCAGTTTCACACCGGATCAAGAAGGCACCTATAAACTTTCTGTAGTACATGAAGTTGCAGCGGTTTATGAAAAAGCTAAAATTGAATATTATGCTTTTGCAGACGTTGCCGTAGGGAACGCAAAAATAAACACCAGTTTTCCGGCAGCTGCGGCATTAACTATCAGACCAGATAAACACGCTTTAACCGTTGGAGAAACTTCAGTTCATCAGGTAATTTACAACACAGCACCTTTTGCAAAACAAAAGTTAACAGTTGTAAATGCTGAAAGAAAAGCACAACCTACTGAAACAGATGCGGAAGGAAAATTCATTTTCAAACCAGAAAAAAAAGGAAATTATTTTCTGGAAGCTTTTACTGAAGATAAAACGCCAGGAAAATTAAATGGAAAAGACTACGATAAAGTTTGGCATTTGGTAACTTATACTACTGAAGTTAAATAGTCGAAATTTTATAAAATTTAAAGCCAATTAGTCTTAAAAAAGGCTAATTGGTTCTTTTATTAATACAGCTTTGCGAATGGCACTAACAAAAACATCAACCAAATCAAAAAACAAGAAATCGCGTTTAAGGCGGATAAGCGACTGGCTGCACCTATGGCTGGGTATCACATCTGGTTTAATCGTACTGATGTTGGGCATTACCGGTTGTATTTATGTTTTTCAAAAAGAAATTACCGAACTCATTCGCCACAAGGAGATTTTTGTAGAAGTTCCATCAAATCCTAAAACCCTACCATTAAGCGTACTACAGGCCAATGCCGAAAAAGCACTGGGGAATAAAAAGAAAATCACCTTTGTTTCTGCATATAAAGCACCAGAAAGGGCATGGGAACTTGGCGTTTATAAACCTGGCGACGCTAAGGCATTCTGGTATTTCGATTCTATAGATTATTACGATGTTGTGCTGATTAACCCTTATACCGGAAAAGTAACTTTAGTTGCCGATTATAAATATGAGTTTTTTGGTATAATTAAAATGATCCATTGGAGTTTGTTGATCAATCATCCCATTGGCCAGCAGATTATTGGATGGTCTACCTTCATTTTTGTATTTCTCCTCATTTCTGGAATGGTGATGTGGTGGCCTAAAAACCTAAAAAAATCAAACTTCGATAAGAGCTTTAAAGTAAAGTGGAAAGCCAAGTTTAAACGCATTAATTACGACATGCACAATGTGCTGGGTTTTTATGTAATGCTGATATGCCTAATGCTGGGCTTAACCGGCCTGGTTTGGGCATTTCAATGGTTCCAAACCACGGTTTACGTAGTAGCCTCAGGAAGTACCACACCCCCAAAAATGGTAGAAGTTAAATCAGATTCGACCAAAACCATTACTTCAATTCCTTTTGATATTGCTTTTGAGCAAGCCAGAAAAATATTTAAAAATGAAGATCGTATTGCCATGTCGCCTGCCAATGGCGGTTCGGCAACCATCTACGCCACAGGATACCGGGGCAGAGAAACGTTTTGGAATTACGACGTACTTCAGTTCGATCAGTACTCGGGCAAGTTATTGCATAGAACAAACCAATCAGAAAAAAATGCGGGAGAAACGGTAATCGGTATGAATTACGATATCCACGTAGGGGCCATTTTAGGGTTAACCGGAAAAATAATAGCCTTTTTTGCCAGTTTAATTGCAGCAAGCTTACCCATAACCGGATTCATTATCTGGTGGGGGAAAGGAAAAAAGAAAAAAAATACCGCAGTGGCGGAAAGCTAAGCACACCCTAATTAATAATAAAAATGAAATTTTTAAACCTAATTTTAGTATTAACCGGTTTGATTACCCTTAATACTAATGCACAAACAAAAGTTGACTCTCCGGAAGAAAAACTAGAAAAGGATAGAAAAGCAATAAAATCATTGGCTGGTTTTTATGAAGTGAATTTCAACTACGGTGAAGTTACCGCTCCAGATCCAAACTACAAATTCAGTAAGCCTTACGAAAGCCATGGTAACGAATGGGCAGAGATTATTGTTGATGAACCTAAAAGAATTGTAATTCAACACATGTTGGCCATTAATGATACCACGGTTATTAAACACTGGCGCCAGGATTGGACGTATGAAGACACCAATATTATGCTTTATACCGAAGGTAATGCATGGAAAAAAGGCAATTTAACGCCAGCCAATGTAAAAGGAAAATGGACACAAAAAGTTTATCAGGTTGACGATAGTCCACGTTACCAGGGTTACGGAACATGGAGCCATGTTGGTGGTCACGACTCTTGGTCGAGCGAAACAGATTCTCCACTACCAAGAAGAGAATCTACTGTGCGTAAAGATTACAACGTGTTAAACCGTGGCAGCAGAATTACCATTACTAAAAATGGTTGGATGTTTGAGCAGGACAATAAAAAAATAGTGCGTTCTGCTGATGGCGATAAACTTTTAGCTGTTGAAAAAGGTTATGAGGAGTTTACGAAAATAGACCCTAAAACTTTCGCATATGCGCAAAAATGGTGGGCCAGCCAACACACCTACTGGGCAGATGTTCGTGGTGTTTGGGCTGACATTATTGGTTCGCAAAACACATTCAAAGTACAAACTATGGCAAATGGCAAATTGCTTTACGAAACACTTTTTAACCTGGGCGATCAATCTATTAAAGAAAAATGGACAGCAAGCCAGAACAAAGAAAAAATTAAAACAGCTTTACAGCCTTATTTGGTAAAGTAAAACAATTGTTTTTATAGAGAATGGTTGATGGCTAATGGCAATGCCCGTTAACTGCCAACCATTTTTATTTGCCGTCATGCTGTCCCGGAGGCTCGGGGTCAGCATCCATTAAGACCGTAAAATAAATTCAGGGTGACGATCAATTTTGTCGTTAATTTTATTACTAAATTTCGAGATGAAAAAATTTGGCTTCATCATCTTCCTGTTTTTAGCAATCAACACTTTCGCGCAAGACTCTACCTATACCAGAAATGTAGTAAATACCCTTACTTCAAAACAATTTTGGGGCAGAGGTTATACCAAAGACGGGATGAAAAAATCTGCCGATTATATTGCTGATGCTTACCAAGGAATTGGACTACTTCCAATGGGCTCTGATTATAAACAGAATTTTAATTTCCCAGTAAATACATTTCCAGGAAAAATGATGGTGGCAATAAATGGTCAAAAGCTAATCCCTGGTAAAGATTTCATTGTAAACAATGAGAGCCCCAGCGTTAAGCAAAAAGCAAATTTAACCGAGGTTGATAGTCTTAATTATCAGGTTTCTCCATCGTTAAAGATTTTATTAAAAGACAAATTAACCTGGTCTGTAGCTACGGAAGTTGGTGATATGACAACCATCCAGCTTAACAAAAAGAACTTTACCGCAACACCAAAAGAAATTAATGTTGATATTGAAAACAAATTTATTCCGAACTTTGAGGCAGCTAACATTTGCGGTTTAGTTAAGGGTACTAAATTCCCTGATTCCATTTTAATCATTACAGCACATTATGATCATTTGGGTGGAATGGGTGCTGACACTTATTTCCCCGGCGCAAATGACAATGCCGCTGGCGTAGCTACTTTATTAAGTTTAGCCAAATATTATGCCGCCAATCCCCAGCCCTACTCCATTGGTTTTATCTGTTTCGCAGGCGAAGAAGCTGGATTATTGGGATCTAGATATTTTGTGGAAAACCCTTTAATTCCTTTAAGCAGGATTAAATTCCTAATCAACTTAGATTTGGTTGGAACCGGTGAAACCGGCATGACGGTAGTTAATGCATCCGTGTATCCTAAAGCATTTGCGCTGCTAAACGCAATCAATAACCAAAATCATTACATCTCGAAAATAAACTCCAGAGGTAAAGCAGCCAACAGCGATCACTATTTCTTTACCGAAAAAGGTGTTCCAGCATTCTTTATCTATACCCAGGGTGGTCCCTCCGCTTATCACGATGTGTTCGATAAACCTGAAACATTACCGCTTACCGAGTATAAAGATCTGTTTAAACTGATCGTTGGATTTAACCAGAAACTGATGGAATAACTTTATTTTATGACGAAACCCTTAAATCAAGATACAAACCGTTAATTCTCGATTTCTCCGATTGGGATAATATTATCCGCCATTGGGATATGCGCTTTCTCAGCCCCATTGCATTAGCTTGGGGCTTCTTCTTTTTAACGCTATGTAATTTTTTCGTTTGGTATTTGCAAAAACACCTTTAGTCAGCTATTTTTACCTAAAAGATTAGTTGTTTTAATTTGATGCAACGTTTCGTCAGCCTGTACGCCTTATAACCAACCAAGCCAGATTTTTAGTCTGTCACATTTTTTATATCGTTCATCACATTTATCTGTACCATAAAAACGTAGCACCTAATTTTAGCTTGCTTATTTAAAATATACATGAAGAAACTCTTACTTTCAATCGCCTTTACCTTAGCTATTTTTAATTTATTTGCACAAAAAAACGGAAGCATTACCGGAATTTTAGCCGATAGCGCCAATCACAAAACCACCTTAAATTACTCAACGGTTTCAGTATATAAAGTTGGCGATAGTATATTGAGCACTTATAAATTATCGGACGACAAAGGCGTTTTTAAAATCAATGGTTTAACCATAGGCGTAAAATACCGTTTAGTGGTAACCGCATGGCAGTATGGAACATACCGGAAAGAGGTTGAACTAACTGCAGCCAATCCCGCATTAAATTTGGGTATCCTCTATCTTTCCGTTAAGGCAAATGACCTAAACGAGGTTGTAATTTCGGGAGAAAGGCCACCAGTAATTGTACGTAAAGACACTATTGAATTTAATGCAGAATCCTTTAAAACCCTGCCATCAGCGGTGGTAGAAGATCTGTTAAAAAAGCTTCCAGGCGTTGCTATTGCAGCCGATGGATCTATACAGGTTAACGGTAAAACAGTTAGTAAAATTTTAGTAGACGGAAAAGAGTTTTTTGGTGGCGACCAGCAGATTGCGACCAAAAATTTACCCGCTAATATCATAGATAAGGTACAAGTGGTTGATGATAAACAGGCCAAAAGACGTGATCCGGATTTAACTGCAGCAGAAATCCCGCAGATTATCAATTTAAAGTTAAAAAAAGCGATTAAAAAAGGAGCTTTCGGCAAATTGTATGCTGGTGGAGGCCTAAAAGACCTTTACCAGGCCGGTGGATTAATGAATTTCTTTAGAGATACTACACAGGTAAGTATATTGGCTTATGGCAACAATATCAATCAGCCAGGCTTTAACCCCAATGATGTGCAACGGATAGGCGGATTTAACAGAAGCGGTGTAAACTCCATGATGATGACCTCAGGAGGTTATTTCGAGTTCAACGGTATTAATTTTGGCGGAAGTTATAATGGTGTTCAGGCTTCATCTGGTGGTGGTTTTAATTTTAACACTTTAACCAAAAAAGGGATCAAAATTAATACCCAATATTTCTTCGGCCGATCAGATAATCTTCTGGAGAAACTCACCAATACCAACCAAACATTAGGTACTGACAGGTTAATTACCAACGCCAGCGAAAATACCAATTCTCTTGTTCTAAAACACAATATTGGTGGAAAATTAGATTGGCAAATCGACTCTTTAACACAACTGACCATTGAGCCGGCAATTGTGCTCAGCTCCAACAATTCGGTGAGTAAGGTTTCTTCAGGCAACAATAATGCGAATAATCAGCTCATTAATACCCTCGAAAATTTGAATGACTTGAATACTTCCAGCAACAAATATCAGTTAAGGGCCGATTTTAGTAAGGATTTTAAAAAGGCTGGAAGATCTTTCAATATCGGAGCCGATATTTCTGCAACCCCCAACCCAATTATCAATTACAACAGGAGCAGTAGTATTTTTTACCTTAGGCCATCTACTTCAGAAGTTGATCAATTAAGGAATAATACCATTGATAATTTCAGGTCTTACTTCTATGGCAATTATACCGAACCAATTAGCAAAAAACTGAATTTTAAAGCAGATGTAAGCGGAAACATCATCAATAACGAAAATGCGTTAAGCACTTTTTACCGCAATCCGGCTAACCAGCTGTACGATATTGTTGTGCCAGATTTATCGCAAACTGTTAAACAGGCCGGTTTTAAAACCAATACAAACATCAGCCTGGGATACAAAGTAACCAAAGATCTTTACCTTCAACCGGGATTGGTACACAACTACATTTCGTTAAACAACCGCTTTACCAATACAGCAGATATTGACCAGCGCTATAATTTTATGTGGCCAACATTTCAGTTGAAGTACAAAATATTCCGTCTTAACTATTCTGCTCGCTTTGCAGAGCCGAACGTAAGTTACCTTCAACCCGTTGCAGATAATACCAATGCATTTTACATCAGAAACGGCAATCCGAATCTTTTGCCTGCCCGCACGCAGAATTTAAGCATGAATATGTACAAATACGATCCTAAAAGCATGATTAATTACAATTTATACGGTTATGGTAGTTTCACAAAAAATGGCGTGGTGAATACCATTACCATAAATAACGGCGTTCAAACAATCAATCCGATTAACAAAAGCGGTATTTACAATTTTAGTGGCGGAGCCAATATTTCAAAAGATTTCAAAAAAGATAAAACAAGTTTAAAAGTAGGTTTAGGTTTCTGGGCCAATTTCGATCATACACCCGTTATCGTAAATAACATCCAAAGTGATGCGAATGTATTTTACGTAGGGCCAAATGGAAGTGTGAGGTTAAACCTGAACGATAAGGTTGAGATTAACCAGTCGTATTCGGTAAACCTGAATCGCAGTAAGTACGAGGATAGCTATTATACTAACATTAGCTACAATACCCACCAAAGCACATCCGAACTGATTATCCGTTACCCCAAAAAACTGGTTTTTGAAACCAGTTATTCTTTAATGATCAATGACCAAAAAATTGCAGGATATAACAATAACATCAAATTCTGGAATGCCGCTCTTACTTACCTATTTATGAAAAACGACAGGGCGCAGTTAAAATTCTCGGTGAATGATATTTTGCAGAGCAATGTGCGTAGGAACATCCAGATTACGGGCAACAGTGTTATCGATACGCAGAGCAATAACCTGGGTAGATATGGCATGCTTACCCTTACTTATAATATCCAAAACTTTGGACAAAAAGTTGGCGGCAGACAAACGTTTTTTAATTTTTAGGTTGATTTAGCGTCATTTCGACCGCAGTGGAGAAATCCAATCCCGAGGTCTGTGTCTTCACAAACCTCAGCGAAAATTCTTCTTTTCAAACTTTTCATAATGGTCTGTGGAGACACAGACCATTGAAACAATTTATCATTACAAAAACATTTCCGCAAGCAACTCGTACGATCTTATCCGGTCTTCAAAATGCTCGGTAATGGTAACTGCCATCAGTTCATCAACATCATAGTCGGCAGCCAGTTTGGTAAGCCGCTCTTTAATTACAGTTGGCGTGCCATAAATCATCCGCGGTTTATTGGCATTAATCCGTTCCTGCTCTGCAGCGTTATAACTAATGTCTTTAATATCGTTCCAACCTACAGCAGTTAAGCCTCCGCCCTTCTCTAGCTGGAGAAAACGGTAAGCCATTAAAGCCTCCTGTTGTTTTACCTTTTCTTCATCTTCTGAGCAGAAAACAAAAAGTGCCACGTTTTCAACTGGTTTTGCCAAATCAACCGAAGGTTTAAAATGTTCCCGGTAGTATTGAACAGCCTGTGGTCCTCCATGCGGATTAATAAAATGCGCAAAAGAAAAACCCATTCCAAAGTGGGCCGAGAATAAGGCACTTTGTCCGCTGCTGCTCAAAAGCCATTGCTGCGGAACAGTTTCAGCAATGGGAATGGCTTTTATTTTGGCCTGGATACCACCATCAGAGGTATCATGCAAGTAATGTTGTAGCTCACGCAGTTGTTCTACAAAATCCTGCTCGCTCCAATTGTTTGATGGGTTAAGCATCGAAGCCGTAATGCGGTCGGTACCCGGTGCACGGCCCATTCCCAGATCGATCCGGTTAGGGTGCATCACTTCCAGCAAACGAAAACTTTCTGCAACCTTTAGCGCACTATGGTTGGGCAGCATAATACCGCCCGAACCTATTCTTAAAGTTTTGGTATGATTGGCCAGATGGGCAATTAAGATCTCGGGCGTTGAACCCGCCAAACTGGTGGTATTGTGATGTTCTGAAACCCAGAAACGGTGATATCCCAATCTTTCGGTTTCCTGTGCAAGTATAGTGGTTTCTTCAATGGCACGGCGGGCTGTAACACCCTTGCGAACCGGCGATTGATCTAACACACTAAGTTTAATTTTCGTATTGCTCATATTCGTATCTAACAAATTTATGAGCCTGTTAATTTAAAATAGGCGTGCGAAAAGCTTTATGACTTTTAGATTATTGCGCCAAAGTCAATTTGACCAAATACTGATCTTCGCCATCATCAAAAATCAATTCAGCATCCCATCCCGTTTCTTTTGCAATCTGTTTAATGGTTTCTTCATCTATATAAATCCAGTTAAACCAATTGCCTTTTTCGCCTTTATATTCGTACTGATAAGATACCTCACCATAATACTGGTTTTGCGGTTTAGGCATGTCCTCATATAAATAAGAAATATCAGAAGAATCGAAAATCACCTGTCCATCGGGATTGATGAGGTCTTTTAGCCTGATCAGGAAATCCTTAAAACCGGGCAAAGTTCCGGTTAAACCGATGCCGTTCATAAGCATGATAATGGTATCGAATTTCTCCTGATAGGTAAAAACATCTTGTATGAATGCTTTTTTCACACCACGCGCTTTCATAATATCAACAGCTGCTTCGGAAATATCAATAGCCGTTACATCGATATTAAAAGCCTGTAAAAGTAAAGCATGACTGCCAACACCGGCACCAATATCCAATACCTTTCCACTGCACATGTGCAAAGCCTGAAGCTCTAAAACGGGCATATCTTCATCATCACGAAAGAAGAATTCTAAAGGCATTTCTTCTGGTTCGCCATACGAATTGTGCAACCAAAGCGTATCAGCCTCCCCGGTTCTATAAATATCTGTTAACGCTTTACCAAAAACATCCATGTGGGCAAAGATAGGGAGGAAAGCTGAAAGACTAAAGCTTAAAGAAAATGAGGAATAAAAAAACCATCATTACAACAAATAAATTATAAGTTAGTCGAGAGAATAAAAGTCTGGATTACAAATCCAGACCAACGCTTATCGTTACTCAATCTCAAATACCTGATGATATTCGGGAATAGCCACATGTTTAAAACCTGCATCTTTCAATTTGCTGGCGAAATGTTGCTGTACTTCGTATTCTCCATGTACCAAAAACAGCTGTTTTACTTTAGCCGGGTCCTGACCTGATAAAAAATGCAGTAAATCTTCATAATCGCCATGTGCGCTCATCGATTTTATCGATTGCACTTCGGCTTTAACCTCATATTCATCGCGGAAAATCTCTACAACTTTTTGTCCGGCAATTAACCTGCCACCAAGCGATTTTGGTTCGCAATAGCCCACCATTAAAATGGTATTTTTCTGGCTGTCAATATTGTTCCTGATGTGGTGCTTTACCCTGCCCGCCTCTGCCATGCCTGATGCGGAAATAATTACACATGGCCTGGGATCGGCATTTAAAGCTTTAGACTCTTCTACGCTTTCGATAAAACGCAGGCCTTTAAAACCAAATATATCATGATCTACCTTTAAAGTTTCTTTAACGCCATTATTGTAAACTTCTGGGTGGTTTTTAAGAATTTCTGTTGCCTTTGAAGATAAAGGGCTATCTACATAATAAGGTACATCAGGTAATTTACCTTTTAATTCTAAACCATTTAAGGCATAAAGCAGCTCCTGTGTACGGCCCACAGCAAAAGCTGGAATAATTACTTTTCCCTTTTTTACTTTACAGGTATGATTAATAATCTCTAAAAGCATGTTTTCAATTGGATCGAGATCTTTATGTAGCGAATCGCCATAGGTTGATTCCATTAAGATATAATCGGCCTGATCAAACTGCTGCGGACTTTTTAAAAGCAGGTCGCCATAACGGCCAACATCTCCAGAAAAGGTAATCCGCGTAGGTTTTCCTTCTTCTGTAATGGTAAGATGTACCGCAGCACTGCCTAAAATATGCCCTGCATCAGTAAACTTTAACCGAATTCCCGCCTCAATCTCGAAATCTTCTTCATACTCCACAATTTTCATCAGACTAAGCGTTTTGGTAACGTCTTCATCGGTGTAAAGCGGTTCTTCCATTTCTTCGCCTTCGCGCAGATGGCGGTTAGAAAATTCTGCATCCTGCATCTGGATTTTGGCAGAATCCATCATTAAAATGCGGGCCAGATCCATAGTTGCCGAAGTACAGAAAATTTTACCTTCAAATCCTTCTGCAACCAATTTAGGCAATAAGCCACAATGATCTATATGCGCATGTGATAAAACCAGGTAAGTAACCTTTTTGGCATCGAAACCAAAAAAATCGTTTAATTTATCCGTAACACGGCCCATTCCCTGGAATAAGCCACAATCTAATAATATCTGGGTACCGTTTTTTAAGGTAATAAGGTGCTTACTCCCCGTAACAGTACGGGCGGCACCATGAAAAGCAATGTTCATCAAGATGGTGGTTAGAAAATATATAGAATAAAAATGCCGGATATTTCCGGCACTTCCAATTCTTTATGCATTTATTTCTGCTATTTTATCTTTCACCTTATCGGCTACACCTGTAGCTTTATCTGTTAAACCCGCTAATTTTTCTTTTGAAGCGTCTAATAGATCAGCAAAAAAATCTGATACTTTACCTTTTAAATCGCTTGTCGAATCTGAAGATAATGCCAATGCGATTGTTGCACCAAGTGCTGCTCCAGCTAATACGCCTACTATAATTTTTGTTTCCTTTGTCATAACTTTATTCTTTAAATAATTAAACATTAATTGGCACTTGTTGTTTTGCTTTTATTACAACATAAATCATTCCATTTAAATGAAGCATATTTTTTTTATCGATCTAGACAATACCATTTATTTTACCAAACCAAATGAAGAACAGTTAATGGGTGAGTTATACAATTTCCTGGAAAGTTTGGATTTAGGGATCAGTAAAGAAGATTTTCAGCTTGCAAAACAAGACATGCTTAGAACGCCTTTTCAAAAAGTGGCCAAAAAATATGGCTTTAGCGAAGAATTAATGCCCGATATACTTGCTTATTTGCAAAACCGCCAGGTAACGAAACCATTAAACCCAAGTGATGATTATCATTACATTAAAAGTCTTAAAGGCCGGAAATTTATTGTAACGGCAGGTTTCCCAAAACAGCAAACCTCAAAAGTAAAGATGTTGGGCATTGCTGATGATTTTGAAGCCGTACATGTTGTAGATGTTTCGACCACCAACAAAAAGGAAGCTTTTAAATTGTTGATTGATAAATATGCCTTAAACACGGATGATATTTTAATTATAGGAGACGATGCAGAATCGGAAATTAAATTTGGTCTGCAACTGGGGATAGCTACTTTTTTACTCGATCCCGAAAACCTGCACCCAAATGCCGAAAGCACTTTTAGGGGAACCGATTTAAGCAAGCTTCATGCAGCGGCTGGGCAGTAATATAACCACATTTTTTCTCGTGCTGTCTCCCTAAGGGATAATTATTTCATAAAAATCAATATAAATGAAATTAAGGAGACCCTGGAAAGTATCGTCATTCCCAACTTGATTGGGAATCTTAATGCGTTCGCTAGTAGCAATAGTTTTAACATTGCTTCATGCCTCGCATCAGATTGCTATCGGGTGGCAACCTATCTATTAGGAGAGCGTTTTTCTGCAACTATTTAGGTTTATTCCCGCTTTCCGTTTTATCCCGATGAAGGATCGGGATGTTCACTCCAATCGGGTCTAAGTGGCTTGTTAAGTGGTGCTATTTTTGGCTGGGTGCTTAGCTGCACAAACCTTTGTTTCTAAACCCGGTAGTAACGGCAGCCTCCTCCCGATTTCACATCGGGATTTATCGGAGCTATAGCGGATAATGGGACTGCTGTTCCCGAAGCAATACTGAATGTTCATTTCCAATCCTAAAGCATTAACTGCCTTCTTGTTAGTAAGATTATAAGCTTCTTAAATAAAAAAGTCCCGATTTTCATCGGGACTTATCAATCTATCCTCTACCACCTCTTGATGGTCTTCCTCCTTCAGAGCCGCTTCTTTCACCACCTCTTTGCTGTTGCTGTTGCTGTTGCTGTGGCGCTTCTGTTCTTCTTTGTTCTTGTCTTTGTTGCTGCTGTTGTGCCCTTTGTTGTTGAGCCTGAGCATCACGCTGTGAGCGTTCTTGTTGTTGTTGTTGCGCTTGTTGAGCACGTTGTTGCTGTGCCTGGGCATCGCGTTGTGCTCTTTCTTGTTGCTGAGCTTGAGCCTGCTGCGCACGTTGTTGTTGCATTTGCTCATTTCTTTGCTGTTGCATCTGCGCATCTCGCTGAGTCCTTTCCTGTTGTTGGGCTTGAGACTGTTGTGCACGTTGCTGTTGCAGCTGCTCATTACGTTGTTGCTGTCCCTGAGCATCACGTTGCGTACGCTGTTGCTGAAATTGCTCGTTACGCTGTGCCCTTTGTTGCTCCATTTGAGCGGCACGTTGTTGTTGGTCTACCTGACCACGTTGCTGCGTTTGAACATCGCGCTGTGTACGTTGCTGATCTTGGCTCATACGGTCTTGCTGCGTACGTTGTTGTCTCATCTGCTCCAAACGTTGCTGATCTTGACCACGGTTTACATTTTCCTGTCCGTTTCTTCCGTCTACACCATTGGTATTGCCGCGGTTAACACGTCCATTAGCATCTCTATTATAAACTTCGCCTCTGTTATTAGGCTGATTATTATTATCTCTGCCTATAGTGCCGTTGTTTCTATCAGGTTGTCCGGTACGGTTATCTCCTCTCGATCCAAAACGGTTATCGTTATTATTGCTATTACCGCCTCTTTGATCGCGATTGGTATAACCTTCATTCCTTCCACCCCTGTTAATGCCAGCATTACCTTGCTCAAATTTTCTTGGTGCTGCACTACGATTATCAGCATTACGCTCTGGTCTAGGTCTGTAAATAGATACTTCCCTACTATTAATCCTGCTTGCACCTGGTCTAGAACCTTGCGCATATCTGTAAACGGTTACATCTCTATTAGTTGCACGTCTTATATCTTCTACCCTCGGGCCACCATAATAGGTTCTTCTGTTATAAACATAAGTGTTATTGATAATGGTGGTATTGCGGATATATACATTATTGCGGCCGTAATCATATCTTGGGAAAGTATTGATATAAATATTGCGTTGTGGAATAAAGTTCCAGCAAAATTCTGGCACCGAATATCGACGGCCAAAACTTAGGTTAATACTAATGCTTGGCGCCATTGGAGCCCATCCGTAATAACCATCACCACTTCTCCAATCTACCCAGGCTGGTCCCCAATTGGTATCAGGCAACCAGATCCATTGTCTGTAACTGTTAATTACCCAACGACCATAGTGGAAAGGTGCCCAGCCCCAATCGTAATTGGAAACCCAGGTATTACCGTATTCGGTCATCGCCCAACGTCCGTTTGTATAATATGGCCTAAATTCGCTTTGATCTACATCAGGGCGCCAAACATATCCATATTGAGGATCTTGTATCCAGGTACCATAAGGCGAAAGTTCATCGTAAAAAGTCTGTAAAGAAACATTGCCAGTGCTATAACCATCGTCCTGGTAATCGTTTTGATAGTCTTGTGCCCTGACAAGGGTTGTGGTTCCGGCAAGGAGCGCAAATAGCCCCAGCACAAGTGCCGTAGATTTCAGTGTTTTCATTTGTGTGTTTTATTTTAATAACCTAATGTGTGTGTATCAATTAGAGAACCAAAAATGCAGAAGGTTTAATATGCATGCATAGTTTCTGTGTTTTCCTTCAAATATTGCCCTATGAGGCATATTTAACTAATATTTAACGTTTTAAGCACATTTTAATTGTGCAGAAAATAAGTCAGTTAGAAATAAAATTTGCTACACCTTTGGTTACAAAAGAGATTATATTGCCAGTACTGTAAACTTTAGAACTTAAATTCTATTTATTGTGAGTATTTTTGTAGCATGCAAAAAGGCACTTTATACCTTATTCCCGTACCATTGGCTGAAGAGGTAGCACACAAAACTTTTACCCCTTATTTGGTTGATACCATTAACCAGATTGATACCTACATTGTAGAAAATAGTAAAACAGCCCGTCGGTTTTTGAAAGAGGCTGGTTTAAAAACACCGCAAAAAGATTTGATCGTACACGATTATGGCAAACATAACCGGACAGATTTAGGTCAGTTTTTTGTTGAGCTTGCTGCCGGAAAAGATGTAGGCTTAATGAGCGAAGCTGGTTGTCCCGGCATTGCCGATCCTGGAGCTGATATTGTTGCCGAAGCACATAAACGCGGCATTAAAGTAGTTCCATTGGTGGGGCCAAGTTCGATTTTGCTGGCTTTAATGGCCTCAGGTTTTAACGGACAGAGTTTCGCCTTTTGGGGTTATTTACCGATCGACAAAGAGCAACGTACCAAACGGATTAAAGATTTAGATTTATCGGCAAGCCGTTATAAACAAACACAGATATTCATCGAAACGCCTTTCCGCAACAACCAGCTTTTTGAAGAAGTGCTGAAAAGCTGCAAACCCAATACACAGGTTTGTGTAGCTAGCAATCTTACTGCAGAAGATGAATTTATTAAAACTCAAAGTGTTTATAATTGGCGCAAAGAGGAGATAGATCTTCATAAACAGCCTACCATATTTTTGTTGTACTAGGTTTCCTTAGTCGAGCGTCATTCCCTCGAAGGAGAGAATCTTAAAGCTTATTGCATTACGATTCCCGATCAAGTTGGGGATGACGGACTACGCCATGAGAAATATTAGAATTTCAAAAAATCAAAACATATCCAATCCCACATTGGTTGTTATCATAGCGCTTTGCAATTATTCACTAAATCTTTGAGTTATGAAAAATACGAGCACACCAAAAAACAATCCAACAGTTCAGGGCAGTTCAATAGCTGACAGAGCTAACCACGATGTTAAAACAGATAAAAAAATCCAGGGAATAACCAATGGAGGCGGTCAACGGTCAGATCAAACTTCCAACAAGGACAATCAAAGAAAATACGATAACAAAAAGTAACTATAGGCAACTTAATATACCAAAAAGCTTGTCGGAAGATCCTTATTGAATGAGATTTTCCGACAAGTCATTATTTAACGAATGGTATTTTATTTCGCCATTACATTATAGAAATTATAATCCGTCATAGGGGCACCCGTTATTCCTAAATTATGGCAAATGGTAATGATCTGGCCACGATGGTAGGTACTGTGGTTGAACACATGTAACACATATTCAAAATTCTGAAAGTCGGAAGTAAACCAAGGACTTTGAATTTCTGTTTTCTCATTAAATCTATCTTCACTGATTGCAGTAATATAAACGGCTAAGTTTTCTGACTGTTTCAACAGCGCATTAAAAATATCATTCAAACTTCCATATTCGCGAAATTCGAATTCGGTTTTAGTGAGAATTGAATACCAATACTCCTGTGCCTGTAAAATATGGGCAAGCGTTAACTTCACACTTTTAAAACTCGATAATACTTCCTGCTCCAATAACTCTTCAGGATGATTTTTTAACCAATTTACCAAGGTTAAATTTGCCCAGAAATTATAGTTTGCATAATTTTTCATTAAATACACAAGGGAAGTTTCTTCCATTGTTTCTGCGAATAATTGTTCCTGTACCATGTCTTTTTTGTTTTAGTTACACAAAGAAAATACAGGCGACTGACAACCCTATGGCAGTGTAAAAATCAACATAAAAATATTTTTAAAATAAAGTGTTTTCTTCATTTCAGTTTACATTTCCCATCATGCATTTCCCCCTCTTACCTGATCATCCTGTCAGGAGAAAAAGCAATAAAATATTCTGATCCGGTTTGGATACTAACATTAAGATCTGGCACATTAATTTTAGGTTGTTCCTTAAGCTGTGATAATACGCTTGCTGCAAAATCATGTATCTTTTTTGGGTCTACCTGAACAGAAACCGTAGGGAAGAAATCGTGCTCTATTTCTGCCTTTCCCTGCTCACTTACCTGGCTAAACTTCCACGATTCTTTGGTCCGAAAACCATTTTCGTTGTTGGCATTGTTTAAATGATATAAAAACACTTTCGCCTGTAAGGCTATACTCTCATTTTGCATATTATAAAATTTGGGCTTTTTTGGCCATAATTTGGCAAGGTAAGAAGAATTAACCGGTAGTATGTTTTTTTTGGTTGGTAAGCGACATGGAATTAATCTTGTTTTTCTTTGACGACTCTTATTTAACTAAAATATTATCGATAAAACAGATTGTTTATGTAAATTTTTAAATACAAACATAAATTTAAAACATTACAAAGCATATTGATTATGTTTTCGTGTAAAATTATCCTACAGCCAAAATTAATGTAACAAGTTCTGTTACATTTGTTTATCAGCTCCGAAAGGACTTAACTAACTTAAACTTCATGAAAAATAATCTAAAAAAGATTGCCATCGTTGCCATGGTGGCAGTGGTAATTGCAGCCTGTAAAAAAAATCAGGAATCGATCACTGAGCCTCAAGAAACGGTAAAAAATTCGGACAAAGTTTTGCAGTACATTAAAGACCTGGGCTTCCCTGCAACAAGTATTGTTGATAATGGAAATGAATTTATCGTAGAAGAAGATATTACATTCCCCAAAAACATGGAAATCCCTGCTAATGGCGCTGGCGCTAAAACTGAGCAGTATTATACCGGAAGCATTGTAAACAGCACTAAAAAGCTAAACATTAGAATTTTTGTAGATCCGTCTATGACTTCTATGGGCAGCGAGATCAATAGTGCTATTGCGCAATGGAATGGTGTTCCAAATTCGACCTTACGTTTTAGCGTGGTAACTACAGCACCTTATGATATCCTGATCAAAGATGAAAATTTAGGAAATGGTGTTTGTGGGCAAGGACAGTTCCCTTCGGGAGGAAGTGCAGGTGCTTTGGTTAAAATCAATAAAAATTACATTGCTGGTAATTCGTTTGCCCAACGTGCCAGAACAATATGCCATGAATTCGGTCACTGTATTTCTTTCAGACATACCAACTGGGCAGCTCAGGGCGAATCGACCGCTACAAATGTTCCTGGTGTTACCGGAACGGATGCCTTATCTCTTATGAATGGTGGCCAATGTGGATCGGGTGCCACAGTATTATCGCAAAAAGATAAAGATGCTACTGCTGTATTATATTAAAATTTGCTAAAAAACAACTAAACAAACCTAAACTGGTCTATAAGGAGCTGATAATTATAAGCCCGGGAGCTCATTGCAGCACCCGGGCTTATTCTTTTGACAAGGCAATAATGTTTTTTCCTTCTAAAATCCTCCGCTCGCCATTATGGTTTAAAGTATTAATCATGGCATTGCCCAGTTCGGCCATAGTGCAAAACCCATCTGGATAAACGGCCCTTCCAATAGGAAATAACCAATTGATATATTTATAAAATTTATGGGCATATTTTTGTCCTGGCAGCGGCTTAATAAAACCCGGGCGAAAATTAAACACCTGCCCGAAAGGCAATTTCATTAAATCATGCTCTGTTTTACCCTTTACCTGTGCCCATTTCAACCGTCCATTTTCATTGGTTCCTCCACCGGAAACATAACAAAAAGTCATCCCCTCATTTAGCTTACTTAACGTTTCTGCAACATGCATGGTTAGCGTATAAGTCATTTTGTAATAGATATCGTTATTAACACCTACCGAAGTAATCCCTAAACAAAAAAAACATGCATTGTAACCCGAAAGCTGATTTTCAATCTGCGAAAAATCGAAAAAATCGGGATGGATGATCTCTTTAAGCTTTGGATGGCTATAACCACATGGCTTGCGGTTAATCACTAAAACAGTATCAATTTCAGGGCTGTTTAGGCACTGCATTAATACCCCTTCGCCAACCATCCCAGTAGCACCGGTTATGATTACATTATTCTGATCTCTGGTTTTTCCCATAATATGATTTGCTTAATAAACAAAAGCTAAAAAAGAGGTACTTTGTTTCATTGCTAAGGTAATATAAACAAAAAGAGCAACTGATTAGGTTGCTCTTAAAGTTATTTTACACTGGCTTTCATTTGATAATCTTTAGGTGGTTCTGTTCCTAAAAGATGTTGTACAAAATAATCCCAACGACGACGCATCATATAAGGTGAGTATTCACCATAACCATGTGCACTATTTGGAAAAATAACCAGATCGAAAGATTTATTTGCTTTTTCTAATGCCTCTACAACCAATAATGTGTTGTAAGGCGGCACGTTATCATCCATCATACCATGAACCAACATCAGTTTCCCTTTTAGGTTTTTAGCATAGTTCTGGTTGGCTTGTGCTTCATAATCGGCGTTTTCTACCAAACCATTGTAACGTTCGCCCCAATCGTCCTCGTAGTTTCTATTGTCATGATTACCTGATTCGGAAATTCCTACTTTAAAGAAATCCGGATAACGGAACATGGCCGCAGCTGTGGCAAAACCTCCGCCCGAGTGTCCCCAGATACCGACTTTTGTCGTATCAATAGGATATTTAGCAGAGAGCTGCCTGATAGCCGCTATCTGATCGGGTAAAGTATTCTCAGCCATATTGCCATAGCTCATATCATGAAAACTTTTAGAGCGGTCTGGGTTACTGGTCCCTTCTATTACCACTACAATAAAGCCTAGCTCGGCCAAAGCCTGATTATCGCCACGTGAGGCAGCAAAAGACCAACTGCCTACGCTACCACCCTGAGGACCTGGATAAATATAATCGATAACTGGATATTTCTGGCCAGCATCCATTTTTGTCGGTGTGAAAACCAGCCCGTAGATATCAGTTTTACCATCCTTGGCTTTAACAGAAACGGGGATAGGAGCTTTCCAGCCTGTAGCAGTTAACCTGGATACATCTGTTTTCTCTAAGGTGTTGATCAGTTTTCCGCTGATACTTCTTAGAACCGTAACGGCTGGTACATCTGGTTGTGAATAAGTGTCTACAAAATATTCGAACGATGGAGAAAATACCACCTGATGATTACCTTCTTCGGGGGTTAACGATGCTAAATTTTTTCCATCGAAACCGATTTTGTATAAATGGCTGAAATAAGGATTTCCTTTTTCGCGGCCGTTGGCCATGAAGTAAAGCGTACGTGTTTTTTCGTCTACTTTAACTAAACGGGTAACTACGAAATCGCCTTTCGTAATCTGGTTCTTCAATTTTCCATTGGTAGCATCATATAAGTATAAATGACCCCAGTTATCTCTTTCCGAATACCAGATAATCTCTTTAGACGCAGGAAGGTAACGCCAGTTGATGGCTCCCTGACCAGATTCGTATTGTGTTTTTACCGTTTCTTCGAAAACTTCGCGAACGGCCCCTGTTGTGGTATTGGCAATACGGAATTTTTCATTTTTATGATCGCGGGAGGTGGACAGAAATGCTACTTCAGTGCCATCGGCTTTCCAATCGATATCATCAAAAGTACCACTGCTCGAAATATCATCACTTAAGGTAGCACGGTGTTGATCTGCAGGGATGTTTAGCGAAACCATCTTCGCGTTTTCTACATCAATCACCACTCTTCTAATGGTTGCAATCTGTTTATCGCCTGGTAAAGGATATTTCCAGGCTTTTAATACTGGCGCGCCCACATTTGTGGTTACCAGATACATATCTTTCGAGTTTCTTTGGTCTTGTTGGAAAGTGGCTATCTTTTTCGAATCTGGCGACCAGCGCAAAATTGGCGCATCGCTATGTTTCCATCCTGCATTATCGGTAGCATAACCATAATCCTTAATGCCGTCAGTGGTCAATTGCGTTAATTTTCCAGTGGCTATATCTTTAACAAAAAGGTTATAATCTTTAATTAAAATGGCTTTTTTTCCATCGGGAGATAGAACTTCATTCCGGCTGGCCCCACGTCGAGATGGTGTTGCACTGCCTTTATAATCGGTAGTTAAAGTTTTTGTTTTCTTTACCGGATCTACCAAAAAAGTCTGTTCAGTGCCATTCGTTTTAGTAGTATACCAGAATTTATCATGCTCCAGCCAGTTAGGTTGCACGCTGGCATGGTCGATATACTTTGCGGTATTATAGCTCATAAAACATTCCGCCCTTTCGTAATCTTTAACGGTTAGGGACTTCTGCTGAGCATTTGCGGTAATGGCCAAAGTACAAGCCGTTACGGTAAGCCAATATTTATTCATCATGTTAGTTAATCTTGCGCTAAAAATAAGACTGTTTTAGGAAATGATTAGTATTAATCATGATACAAATTTAGGTGGTATATCGTTTTTAACCACAAAGAATACGGAGAGAGGCGTGAAGGGCACAGCGCTGGGAGTATAGCTTTCCACAATTTTTTTTATCATACAATTTATTTTGCACCATGTTAACCCTTTGGTTACCTTTTGGTTACCCTGGACGTTTACCTGAAAGATATTTTTGATAATAGAAATGTGTAAACAAGGTTATTCTTGTGAGCCGTTGGTCGCCAGAAAGAGCAGCAAGGAGGTTATAAGATCTCTATATAACCATCTGTTCCGTTAACTCGAATACGCTGCCTGTCTTTGATCAGTTTGGTGGCATTTTCTACGCCAACCACCGCCGGCAGGCCATATTCTCTTGCAATCACGGCACCATGTGTCATTAATCCCCCAACTTCGGTAACCAGGCCTTTTATTGAGACGAACAATGGGGTCCAACTTGGGTCGGTAAATGAGGTAACCAGTATATCTCCATCTTCCAGATCGGCATCTTCCATGTTTAGGATTACGCGTGCCCGTCCTTCAATCATTCCTGAAGAAACCGCTAAACCTACAATTGCCTCTGCCGGAAGGTTCTCGCGATTGTATTTACCCGTAATAACTTCGCCATCAGAGGTAATTACCCGTGGCGGCGTAAGTTTCTCGTATTTGCAGTACTCTTCTTTTCGTTCAACAATAAGCTGGTAATCAACTTGATGCGTGCGTACCACTTCACAAAGTTCTTCAAAAGTGAGGTAATAGCTATCTTCCTTTTCATGAAAAACATGAGCATCTACGAGTTTTTCGACTTCTTTTAGTAAAGCCTCCTTATAAACAAAAAAGCGGTTAACAATACCGTATTTGGGATATTCACGATAACCCGCAAAATTCCGGAGCAGACTGATCATTTGCTTTGTTTCCAGGGCTTTTTGTTCACCATCTGGTAAATGAGCCAATCTACTCAATAATTCATTTTCCTTTTTTAAAGCTTCCTGTTTCCCCTGCTCAAATTTTCGTTTACCAGCATTGGGCTCAAAGTTTTTGATATTGCTAAGGATTAAGGGAATTAATATCGATGGTTTTTCGCTCCAGCGTGTGTTCGTAATATCAATTTCTCCCGCACACCGCATTCCGTATTTTTCGAGATATGCATAGATTGCATTCCGCGTTTCCTTTCCACCATCAAATTGAATCAGGTCATCTAAAAAATTATCCTCCTTTCCCTCTTGTAAATAATTAATGATCTCTGGATAAGGACGGATTACATCTGCAACATCCAATAATGCCAAGCCCATTTCTGAAGTAATGTTGTTGGGTGCCGACTGAGACAATGTATCTGCCGGATTTTTTTCACCCAACCATTCTTCCATCTTTTCATTGAGCCAGGATGAAGCATTCATCGCGGCTATAATCACCCCCATATGTTGCGAATCAAATATCATCTTCTTTGATCGCTCGATGTCTTCCAGGATAAAATCAAAAAGACCTGGTCCTGATTTCGTTTGGATGTTTTGTTTTAGTGTTTCTACTGACGCCTCATTAGTTTTGATCAGACCAGCAACGATAGCAGGGTCGTTTCCTATCTGCGTTAAAATATCGGCAGCCGACAGGCCCTTAGTACTCTTGACCAGCACTGGTCCTTTTCCATCATCTGGTAGTTGTTTTATAAAGTCGCCTCTTTCTGTGATGGTGATCAATGCATCTTTTATGAGCGGATCATGTTGCCCCATCGCATCTAATAAATTCGTCCTCCCAGCTGCGGTGGCCAGACTATCCGTTACATCTACAAACAACCTTCCGCCAGCACTAAACATTGGCCTGGCTGCCCTTAACTGCCATAACGATAGCCCTAATGGCTTCATGGCATCAGTCATCATTTGCTGATGTCCGACAGATATGTAAACATGGTTTCCCTGATCGTTCCCTTCGGGGATTGGGTATAATGTAGTGATTGGCCTACTCTGAACAATATAAAACCTACCATCAGCCAAACACCATTCGATGTCTTGTGGATGGCCGAAGTGCTCCTCAATCTTTCTACCCAGCTGCTCAAGCTGTAAAATCTGTTCATCTGTAAGCACTTGACTATTTTGCTCTCCAGCTGAAAGCCCTTGAGATTTTGTACCACCGTCTTTTAAGGCATAAATAGCCAGTTTCTTAGTTGATATTTTTTTATTGATAATTCTGCCACTGCACACCTGATAATTATCGGCATTTACCAGGCCCGAAACCATGGCCTCTCCTAATCCAAAACTGGCATCAATAGATAACATTCTCCGATTTCCTGAAACCGGATCTGCCGTAAATAATATTCCTGCTGCCTGCGGAAAAACCATTTTCTGAACAACGACAGATAATTGCACTTTCCAATGGTCAAAACCGTTCTGGAGGCGATAAATTACCGCTCTATCGGTAAATAATGATGCCCAGCACTTGCTGATATGTTTTAAGATGACTGTTTTTCCGATAATGTTCAGGTAGGTATCCTGCTGACCTGCAAAAGATGCTGATGGAAGGTCTTCGGCGGTAGCACTAGATCGGATAGCAAAGGCTTCATGCTTGTCAAAATTGTTAAGATAACTTTCAATTTTTTCGGATATATCATAGTGAATAGGTAAATTTTCGATTAGTGTCCGGATTTTTCCGCCAATTTTACTGATCGTTGAATGCTCTTCTACTTTAAGGTTTTCTAATTCTTTCAACAAGCTATTTAACTCTTGATTGTTTTCGGTTATCCTCTTATACGATTCGGTGGTTACGCAAAAGCCATCGGGCACTTGTATCCCTTCAATTTTTGATAATTCGCCGAGGTTGGCGCCCTTACCGCCAACTTCTAAAAGATTAGACCTGTCGATTTCCTGAAAACCAATTACATATTTGCTCATTCTATTTCGTTTTTTATCTGGTAGATATTTAGTTCTTCCTTAGCAATTCGAAAACAGTTCGGCTTTGTTTATCAACATCTTAAACTCAATTTTAAAGGAAGTAAAAAGCCAAAAATAGAAGCTATAAAGTATCGAAACAACGTTTTTTAACTATATTTTTCCAAGCGCAATAATGGTAGAAGTATTGGCGTTATCCTTACAACAAAGCGGCAATAATTAATACTATATTATCCACTTATTTCCTCCAAATAATTTTTCTCAGCCTTAAATATTGAAGATGCCAGAACGTTATTGCAACTATGCGAAATACAGAAAAGGACACAAAATTAGGTGCATTACCCCGCAGCAGAGGCCAAAGTTTTGCCACGTTATTTAAGCGATATGCTTAGGGCTTTGACTAGACAAAATACCTAGCAACTTATTCACGAAAAGTTAGTTGAAAAAGCAAAAGAAAAACTTTCGACGCCTGAATTGTCGGTGAGTGAAATTTGCCTACCAGCTGGGTTTGAGCATCCACAGTCATTCAGTAAATTCTTTAAAACAAAAATGCGCTTATCGCCCTTGGAGTTTAGGCATTCTTTTAATTAGAAAAAGGGATAAATAATTTATATTAGTGAGCTATAATTTAAAGAATGATTAAATCAAAATTTGACAATTATCAGTTCATTGGCCAGTTTGTAATGACAGGATTATTAATCCTTTGTGTGTTTTTGTTTTATGCGGCACACTTTGGCAAACATCCTATACCTCAATTTTCAGGTTTAGGTCTATTAAGTACTTTACTTACGGTTATTTTACCATTGTACATAATCGCGCAGATGAAACTGAACTATAAAACGACTGTTATAGATCCCGACTCAAAAACAATTTCCTTTAAAATGTTTTTACTTCCCATCACAAAAACTTATCCTTTTAATTATTTCGATGGTTATGCTGACACTGTGGTAAAAGATAAATATGGGAGTTATAAGTGTTTTTATTTAGTTAAAGAGCATAAATTGAAATACAAGATGTCAGGTAGGTTTTATAGTAACATCGATGAATTAAAAGAAGGAATTTCGGTATTAAAGTATATGGGGTTTATCAAAAACACGTTTCCCCTTTCAATGAAAATTGCTTTCAACAAATCTGTTTTTTAATGTGTCCACTTTTTTAAAAGCATATCTTCAACAATATAAAAGCTGCATTATTGTAGAAGCAATTTTAATATTTAAACTGGAAGTTAAAATGGTTAAAGCTAAAAAAACAACAATCATTTATTTTAAAAGCCTTTAATAAACCTAGTTATTTAAACTGGCGGAGAGGGCGGGATTCGAACCCGCGGTACCTTGCAGTACACACGCTTTCCAAGCGTGCTCGATCGACCACTCTGACACCTCTCCGTGCTGGATTGCAAAAGTATATTTTTTATTGATAAAAAAAATGCTCCCGATTAAAATCAGGAGCATTTTATAAATATGATATTAGAAATTAATCTATAACCGTAATTTTTAACATGTTGGTTTTACCTTTTGCTTCCATTGGGATAGCGGCAGTATTGATGATGATATCACCTTGTTTAACCAATTTTTTGCTTTTTAAGAATTCGTTAACCTCAATAATGGTGTTATCGGTACTTTCCCACTTATCATAGTAGAAGCCTCTTACACCCCAAAGTAAACTTACTGCGTTTAATAAAGCCCTGTTACTGGTAAAAATAAAGGTTAAAGCTTCCGGACGGTGGCTTGAGATTTCGAAAGCAGTGTAACCGCTTAAAGTCATCGATACAATACCTACCGCGTTAGTTTGTTTCGCTAAGAAACAAGCTGAATCGCAAATGGCATCGCTTAAGAAAGAAGGCGATTTTGGTTTTAAAAACTTATCAGGGTTGAAAGGATAGTTGTTCTGCTCAATGTTCTGGATAATTTTTTGCATGGTTTCAATAACGATCAATGGAAATTCTCCAACTGAAGTTTCGCCGCTTAACATCACTGCATCAGCACCATCTAAAACAGAGTTGGCCACATCATTCACCTCTGCACGTGTTGGGCGAGGTGTAGTGATCATACTCTCTAACATTTGTGTAGCCACAATTACAGGTTTAGAAGCTGCTCTACATTTAGCAACGATCATTTTTTGTAATAATGGAACTTCTTCCATCGGACATTCAACACCTAAATCGCCACGGGCAACCATAATACCATCTGTTACGGCAATAATCTCATCGATATTTGCAATGGCTTCTGGTTTTTCAATTTTCGCAATTACACGGGCAGTTTTACCGCGCTCTGCAATAATTTTTTTAAGTTCGATAATATCTTCTGCCTTACGTACGAAAGATAAACCGATCCACTCTACATCATTTTCTAAAACAAATTCTAAGTTTTCGCGGTCTTCTGGTGTTAATGAAGGAATAGAAACTTTAGTATTTGGCAGGTTTACACCTTTTCTTGAAGTTAAAATACCACCGTGAACAATCTCACAAACTACTTCATCCTTTAAGTTGGTAGAAATCACTTTCATTTGAAGCTTTCCATCATCCAAAAGGATAATTTCGCCCGCCTGAACATCCTGAGGGAAGTTTTGGTAAGTAATGTAAATACGTTCTTCGTTACCAATACATTCGTTAGTAGTAATTACGGTAGTTTTACCATTGATCAGGTTAATACCACCCTCTTTTACTAAACCGATACGGATTTTAGGCCCTTGTAAATCGGCAAGGATACCTACATTATAATCGTATTTTTTGTTTAAATCGCGGATGGTATCCAAAACCGCTTGGTGATCTGCTTGTGATCCGTGCGAAAAGTTTAAGCGGCAAACATCTAAACCTGCGTTAAACATACTATATAATACATCTGGTTTTGCTGATGCAGGCCCAAGCGTGGCAACAATTTTAGTTCTCGAATGAAAAGGTTTCATTTAATTAATTGATTTTAGCAATGCAGTTTAAAGCATTAATTATTATCTAAAATAATCAAACTGCATCAAATTTTATATATTTTGTTCTTTTGTTCTTTGTTTGTAACCGTCAAATATAGTGTATTTAATACACCAAGTATATAATTTTTATATTACCAAATTCTCACGGCTCTTTAACTTGGCCGGATCTATCTTTGCAGCTACCTGTATATCAGGCAATTTATTTAAACCGTTGATTAAATAATCCAAATCTTCCTTATCAATAAATTCTTTAATAATAATAAAAAAATCTACTTTGTTCATTTCAGGAATTAGAAAACCATCGCTGCTTTTATTGCAAATTAAGTAGTATTCTACCTCACCTTGCTCTACAAAAAAGTAATATTTCGAGAAACACCAGGCTGGTTCGTCGATATTAAAAAATATTTCATGGTCTTCTATTTTTTCAAATTGAGTATTTAACCGGGTATTAATTTTGTGGCAGAGCACATAGTCTTTTAAGGGTGCTGTGATCGCAATTAGTATAAAATCAAGGTCTAAGGTAAGTTTTAGGTAAGTCTTATTCAAAGCGAAATAAATTATTTACAGAACGAAATTAAAAAACTAATTCTATATTCGCTGTGTTATTGAGATACCAAAATTACGTATCGAAATAAAAACATTTGAAAATTGTAAGAATTTATTTTTCTTTGCACAGAATTATTTAACCATTAAATTATAAAATTATGTCTGATATTGCTTCAAGAGTTAAGGCTATTATCGTAGAAAAACTAGGTGTTGACGAAAGCGAAGTTACGCCAGAGGCTTCATTCACCAACGATTTAGGTGCAGATTCTTTAGATACCGTAGAATTGATTATGGAATTTGAAAAAGAATTCAATGTAGCTATTCCTGATGATCAGGCTGAAACCATCGGTACAGTTGGTCAAGCAATTGCTTATTTGGAAAAAAACGTTAAATAGAATTACGCTTTTTCAGTATAAATGGAATTAAAAAGAGTAGTAGTAACAGGGTTGGGTGCGCTCACTCCTATAGGCAATAATGTTCCCGATTTTTGGGAAGGATTGACTAACGGGGTGAGTGGCGCTGCTCCTATTAAGGGTTTTGATACTGAAAAGTTCAAGACCAAATTCGCATGCGAGGTTAAAAATTTTAATCCGGAAGACTTTTTGGAGAAAAAAGAAGCCCGCAAGCTAGATCCGTTTGTACAATATGCTCTTGTAGCAACAGATGAGGCTGTGAAGGATGGTGGTTTTGATTTTGAAAAATTAGATACCAACCGGATCGGAGTAATCTGGGGCGCGGGCATAGGTGGATTGAAAACTTTCCTGGATGAAATTTCAAATTTCGCTAAGGGAGATGGTACGCCAAGATACAATCCATTTTTTATCCCTAAAATGATTATTGATATTGCTCCAGGGCATATCTCGATCAAATACGGCTTACGTGGGCCAAATTTTGCAACCGTTTCGGCATGTGCTTCTTCAACAAACGCAATGATTGATGCATTTAACTATATCCGCTTGGGTATGGCTGATGTAATTATCAGTGGCGGTTCTGAAGCGATCATTAACGAAGCGGGTATGGGTGGTTTTAATGCCATGCATGCATTATCAACACGGAACGAAGATCCGGCAACAGCATCACGCCCTTTTGATAAAGATCGTGATGGTTTCGTAGCCGGTGAAGGTGCCGGAACGATTATTTTAGAAGAACTTGAACATGCAAAAGCAAGAGGTGCAAAAATTTATGCAGAGCTTGTTGGCGGTGGAATGAGTGCCGATGCTAATCACATAACGGCACCACATCCTGAAGGTTTAGGCGCTAGAATGGTAATGACCAATGCACTAAAAGATGCTGGTTTAACAACTGCGGATATAGATTATATCAATGTACACGGTACTTCTACGCCTCTTGGTGATATTAGTGAAACCAAAGCCATTGGTACATTATTTGGTGAGGATGCTTATCGTTTAAACATCAGCTCAACCAAATCGATGACTGGCCACCTTTTGGGTGCAGCTGGAGCTATTGAGGCTATTGCAGCAATTCTTTCTGTTAAAAATGACATTGTTCCTCCAACAATCAATCACTTTACAGATGATCCTGCATTTGACCCTAAATTGAATTTTACTTTTAACAAAGCGCAAAAACGTACCGTTAGAGCTGCTTTAAGTAATACATTCGGTTTTGGCGGCCATAACGCTTCTGTTATTTTTAAGAAATACGAAGATTAATTTAACAGCCCTACTATATAATTTTGTATGCTAATTAAAAATAGATAACTTAGTTAAATATGCTAATTAGCCGTTAATTGTGTTATTTATTTAATGCCGATATTAAAATTATATAAACTTTATCTCTCTCCCGAAAAGGAGTTTGTTAAAAAGCTGAAAAACATTTTGGGCTTTGTTCCAGGCAATGTTACGCTCTATAAAATGGCGTTCAGGCATCGTTCTGTAGCAAAAGTTTTAAAAAATGGAAGCAGGAGCAGCAACGAACGCTTAGAATTTTTAGGCGACGCTGTTTTAGGTTCGGTGATAGCAGAGCTGCTTTTTAAGCATTACCCCTACAAAGAAGAAGGTTTTTTAACCGAAATGCGTTCGAAGATTGTAAACCGAGCTAATTTAAATCAGCTGGCAAAGAAAATTGGTTTTGATAAGCTTATTCAGTTCGATCAGCGTTCAGTGAGCGTACAAACCAAGCACAATTCGATGCTGGGTGATGCTTTTGAAGCCATAGTGGGTGCCATCTATATGGATAAGGGCTACAACTTTACCAAAGAATTTTTATTGCGCAGGATCGTAAAACCACACATCGACATCCACACTTTAGAACTTACAGAAACCAATTTCAAAAGTAAATTGATCGAATGGTGCCAACGCCATGGTAAGGATGTAATGTTCGAACTGGCAGAGAATGGCGAAGGCGAAAGCGCTAAATTATTTACCATTAGTGCTGTAGTAGAGGGCGAAAAAGTAGGTACCGGACGAGATTATAACAAGAAAAACGCAGAAAAATTAGCTGCAGAGAAAGCTTGCGAAGCATTGAGTATATAAGTTCATTGGTTCAGTAGTCATTGGTTTATTTGGTTAATTGTATAAACTGGTTAGTCGGTTAACTGTTGATATAGACTAAAAATTCTGACCTCTGACGTCAGACTTCCGACTTTTTACCTAAAACTCAAAACGCTAAACCGACTATAGACTTCGGACTAAAGACTACTTTCCCTTCCCTAACGTATCGGTAAATTTCTTCGAAGATTCTTTAATGTATTTAATGTAATCGTAGCTGTTCCAATGTTCTGCCTTATCAAATTCCGGACGACAGTTTAACATGTATTTCTCTAAAGTATCACCCCTTAGTTCGGTATTGTTTTTAATGACACTCTGATTGAAGTATACATCAATTTGCGATTGTTTGATTTCATTATCGGCATATCTGCCAAATCTCCGTGCATTTTTAGGGTCAGTGCCAATTAAATTGTATAGCGCATTTAAAGGGCTGAATATAGCAGACAAAAGCGTTGTTTTACCCCCGTTGTACACGCCCTTATTTTTAAACTCGCGCTTAATTTCGTTCAGATCCTCTTTTTTGGTATTCCCCCTAATGGTAACATCGGCTAGCGTGGTACTTCCTCTAACTAGATAAATTACCAGATCTTTTTCGCTATTTACCACTACACGTTGATCGATCAGGTCGCGTTTAATTACCAACAGTGTATCACCAATTCTGGCTTTTAACTGAAACATACCAATATCATTACTGCCTACACCGATTCCGGTGCGTAGGTTGGTAATTTCGGATAAGGCAATCCTGATATTCGAACCTTTTTCGATCACCACACCTTTGACAATAAAATCCTGTGCCTTTGCGAAGAAGCTGATTGAGGTAAAAACGAAGAGTATAATGCCAAATTTAAAGTTTTTCATGGTGTGTTATTTGTATGTTTCAAAGTATCGGTATATTTTTTAGCCGATTCTTTGATGTATTTAACAGCATCGTAATTGCTCCAATTAATGGTCATGCTGCGTGTCGGGTAATAATCCAGCAAAAATTTGTCCAGATCTTTTCCAGTTAAGGTAGTATTATTTAAAACTAAATTTTTATTAAAAAACTTATCTACCTCGATTAAACTTAGCTCCTTTTTATAATAACGGTTAAAATTACGCGCTCTTGCAGGCGTTTTGCCAAAAAGCTCATAAAAAAATGTTATCGGATTCCCACCAAAAGGGTTTAACAAAATTAAAGGCGGTTTACCTGCATAAAATGAACCATTTCGTTTCAGATCGCTTTTTATGCTTTCCATTTCCTGCTTCTTGGTCTGCCCTTTAACTGTAACCTCCTCTAGCATAGTACTTCCTCTGATCAAATAAACAACCAGGTCATCATCTGTTTTAACGACTACTTTTTGCTCATTCAGGTTTCTTTTTTGAATCAACAATGTATCGCCAGTACGGGCACTTAACTGAAACATACCAATATCGTTACTTGTGGCGCCCATTTTACTGCGCATGTTGGTAACCACAGCTAAAGCAATCCGCACATTTGAGCCTTTTTCAATTACTACACCTTTCAGCACAAAATCCTGAGCCTTTGTTTTTAAGCCCTGTGTTAAGATGGTCAATAGAAGAATAATTTTTAAATGCTTCATCGCATCAAATGGCAAGTTAAATTATCTGGTAGCGCAAATTAGTTATCTATTTTAACAGCATATCGGTTTTGTTGTTTGTTTCTGCCCTAATTGTTACATCCCAACAAGAAAACTCCATTATCTTCCTTACGAAAGGAGTAAAAAATACTTTCTTATCTACCAATATTTTTGTAAAATTAACATTTGTTAAACTTGAAAACTGTTAAATAAACGTTAATAAACATGAGAAAACTAATGAGTGGATTTTATTTACTCTATTCGGCAATTGTATTTTTTATACTCATGCTTATTGTTTGCCCCTTTATTCTGATCAGTACAGGTATTTTTAAGGAAAAAACAGGAAGAAAAATTTCATTCTATTTTTTAAAATTCTGGGCATGGGCTTTTAGTCTTTTCACTTTTCTATGGTTTTCTGCCGGCGGAGAAAAAATTGACACTTCGCGGGCTTACATCTACGTAGGCAATCACAGTTCATTTTTAGATGCTGTCGCCATTGTAATCTGCATTCCACAGGCCTTTAGCCCACTGGGAAAGATCGAAATGCTTAAAATCCCGGTATTTGGATGGATTTACAAACGTTTGGTGGTGATGATTGATCGAAGTAGCAGAGAAAGCCGAGACCATTCTGTAGCCGAACTGAGAAAAGACCTTGCCGATGGACAATCGATCCTGATTTTTCCCGAAGGGACAATGAACAAATCAAACAAGCCTTTAAATCCATTTTATGATGGCGCGTTTCGCCTGGCGATAGAAACCCAAACACCGATTTTACCTTTTGCGATATTGAACAGTAAAGAACATTTACCCCGAACGAACCCACTTTTACTTAACCCCGGGATGATTAGAACAGTATTTGGAGAAGCCATTGAGGCGAAGGGACTGGTTGCCGATGATCTGGGAATGTTAAAGGAAAAAACTTTCAACGCAATTTTAGCACTGTTAATAAAATAACTTAATCTTTATTTGAAATGAGGGATTCGGTACTTTTGGCTAAAGCAGTCCTACTGTCCGTGAACATCAGGTTTAGGAACAAAGGTTCTGCACCTTGTAGGTAACAGACCCCTGCCAAAAACTACTCCACATTGTACATAAACCCGATTGCAGCGAGCACGTAGTGTAACAAAGTAAAGCGCAAAGCGGGGCTGCAATCCCCGAAGAAATACTGAACGCTAGTTTTCTAAATATAAAGGTATTTTATGCCGGTATGCTACAACTCTGACTCCTTGCCCATTATTATTTCTCCTTTCGGCTTAAAACCCTATCTTTGCGCATGATAAAATCCATGACAGGATACGGCTTAGCAACAGCCGATTATGCAAATGCAAAGTATAGTGTCGAAATCAAATCGCTCAACAGTAAATTCCTGGAGCTGAATTTAAAATATCCTAAAGCTTTTTCTGATAAAGAGCTGATCCTGCGCAACATCTGCAGTAAAGACATCGAAAGAGGAAAAGTAAGTTTAAGCATCAATGTAGAACGTACCAATGGTGAAGTTACGGGTGCTACCATCAATACGGCCTTATTAAGCCACTACTACAAACAGCTTATTGCCGTTAACAACGAATTGGGTGCTGATAGCAGTAACTTATTGCAAACAGCATTAACTTTTCCTGATGTAATCAGTTACAAGGAAGAAAGTGTAAGTGAGGATGAGTGGAACCATTTATTTCAGATTTTCACCTCGGCTTTGGCCAATTTCAATAAATTCAGAGAAGATGAAGGCTCAGTTTTAAAGGCCGATTTAGAACTGAGAATTAAAAATATCCTTTCTTATTTCAAATCTGTTGAGGAATTAGAACCAAAAAGAATTACCGCAATCCGCGATAAATTTACCCAGTTTTTAGATGATGCTGTAGGCAAAGTAAATATCGATCAGAACCGTTTCGAGCAGGAATTGATCTACTACATTGATAAAATAGACATTACCGAGGAGAAAACACGTTTAAAAAGCCATTGCGATTATTTCTTGCAAACTTTAGCAAGCAAAGAAGCAAACGGTAAAAAAATGGGCTTCATTTCTCAGGAAATAGGAAGAGAAATTAATACCATGGGCGCTAAAGCAAATGACGCCCAGATGCAACAATTTGTTGTAGGTATGAAAGAAGAATTAGAAAAGATAAAAGAACAGTTATTAAACGTATTATAAGGAGAAAGACTAAAGACTAAAGCATAAAGCAGCTTTGGTCTTTCAGCTTTTTGCTTTCAGCTTACAAAATGAAACAAGGCAAATTAATCATATTTTCGGCACCATCAGGAGCAGGTAAAACCACTATAGTACACCATTTATTAACGAAATTTCCTGAGCTGAGCTTTTCTATTTCTGCAACCACCCGCGAATTGAGAGGCGCTGAAACACATGAAAACGATTACTATTTTATTAGTAAAGAAGAGTTTTTGCACAAAGTTGCCCGCCAGGAATTTGTGGAATTTGAAGAGGTTTATAACGGAACTTTTTATGGCACCTTACGCTCAGAGATCGAACGCATCTGGAATGAAGGCAAACATGTTATTTTTGATATTGATGTAGAAGGCGGTATCCGTTTGAAAAGAAAATATGAAGAAGATGCCTTGGCCATTTTTGTTCAGCCACCATCATTAGATGTTTTAAAAGAACGTTTAAGCGGTCGCGGAACAGATAGTCCGGAAAAATTACAGGAACGTTTTATCAAAGCTGAAAAAGAACTGCTTTATGCAGATAAGTTTGATGTGATTTTAAAAAATTACGATCTGGCTACAGCTTGTGCAGAAGCAGAGCAGTTGGTCGGAGATTTTTTAAAAAGTTAGCAGTTTATAGTTTCCAATTCTCAGTTTTGGGTGCTTTAAAATATTGTTTGGTTAAATCTTAAAGTCACATTATGGACGATTTTTCTGATCTATTAGTTTACAAGAAGTCATTTGAGTTGGCCATGAATATTTTCGAACTCAGCAAGTCTTTTCCAAAAGACGAAATGTACTCATTAACAGATCAGATTAGAAGGTCTTCGCGATCTACAAATATTTGTTTAGTTGAAGCTTATAGGAAACGAAGATATAAAGCCCATTTCATCAGTAAGCTTTCGGACAGTGATATGGAGAATAGTGAGACGAAAGGCTGGTTAAAGTTTGCTTTTGAGTGTAAATATCTTGATAAAGAGCAACACGAAAAATTAACATTGCAAAGCGACGAAGTTGGAAAATTGTTAAATCACATGATCAATAATCCAGAGAAGTATGGTGTTGCTTAAACTGTTCATCAATTAATGTAGCGAACTGAAAAATGTCAACTGAAAACTATAAACTAAAAACTGGTCTTTTCTTTGGTTCATACAACCCCATCCATACCGGGCACTTAATTATTGCCAATTACATGGCTAACCATACCGAGCTTGATGAAGTATGGTTGGTAGTTTCGCCACATAATCCGCTAAAAGATAAAAGTGGCTTAACCAATATGTACGACCGTTTGGAAATGGCCAAACTGGCGACAGAAAATGCAGAGCATATCCGTGTGAGCGATATTGAATTTTCGCTACCTCAACCATCATACACTATCGATACGCTCACCTACTTACACGAAAAATATCCTGAAAAGGAATTTGTGTTGATTATGGGCGCCGATAATCTGGTATCATTCAAAAAATGGAAAAACTACGAGGTACTTTTAAAAAACTATCAGATTTATGTTTACCCACGCCCAGAGGCGAATGTAAGCGAATGGGAAAATCATCCTTCCATCACTTTTACCAAAACCCCTTTAATGGAAATTTCGTCAACTTTTATCCGCAAAGCCATTAAAGAGAAAAAGAATGTTCAGTTTTTCCTGCCCGATAAAGTGATCGATTTCATTGAAGGCAAAGGAATGTATAAATAGGAGAGATCAATATTTGTAATCTATACAGCACCTAGAAAACAACGGGCTTACAACATATTGTATTAAATCGATTACTTGGATTGGTTTTTGTTTAATTCGCCTTTTGATTACTAATTTAGCGGCAGCAGATACAACAAAACACGTGAAAAAAAACTTATTTCTACTCATTGCCTTTTGTGGCGCTGCATTTTCGGCAAGCGCACAACAGAAAACCTACTTAGAATTATTGGCCAATCAACCTAAATGGGTAGATTCGGTTTTTAACAAACTTAACCGCAGAGAGCGTATTGCACAGATGTTCTTTGTTAGAGCGCATACCAATCTGGGTAAAAAATATACAGATTCAGTTGGTCAGGTAATTAAAAAAGAACAATTGGGGGGGGTTATCTTTTTTCAGGGAGGCCCTGGTCGACAGGTTTTAGCCACAAACGCTTATCAAAAACTGAGTCGGGTGCCATTAATAGTGGCAAATGATGGTGAATGGGGCCTGGGCATGCGTTTGGATAGTACCATTTCTTATCCTTATCAAATGACTTTGGGTGCCATCCAAAACAAAGAATTATTGTATAAAATGGGCCTTGAAGTGGCTAAAGATTACAAGCGCATGGGGATGCAGATGAATTTAGCTCCTGACGCCGATATCAATAACAACCCCAAAAACCCCGTAATCAATTACCGTTCTTTCGGCGAAAATAAATATAACGTAACCACTAAGGTTGCCGCTTATATGAAAGGTATGCAGGATGGCGGTTTATTAACTACGTTGAAACATTTCCCTGGTCATGGCGATACCGATGTAGATTCGCACTACGATTTACCACAGCTTACTTTCTCTGCTACACGGTTAGATACATTGGAGATGTATCCTTTTAAAGAGCTGATTAAACAAGGCGCATCGGGGGTGATGATTGCCCACATGAACATCCCATCGTTAGATGCTACACCAAACCTACCTTCTACCCTATCTAAACCGATTGTTACGGGTATTTTGAAGCAGAAATTAGGTTTTAAAGGTTTGATTATTTCTGACGCGATGGATATGAAAGGCGTGGTAAAATATTTCAAAGATGGTGAAGCTGATTTAATGGGTATCATTGCCGGAAACGATATTATTGAGCTATCTGAAAACAGCGACAGGGCCATTAAATTGGTGCGTAAAGCCGTAAGGCAGGATCGTGTAAGTATGGACGAAATAGACCAGAGTGTGCGTAAAATATTGACTGCAAAATACTGGGCAGGCCTGGCCAAACGCGATACGATTGTAACCCAAGGTGTTATTACAGGTGTAAACCGCAAGTCGAGCAATGCTTTGGTGCAAGAGCTGGCAAATGCATCGGTAACGCTGTTAAAAGGTAAAGATTATATCAAGCGCCTCATCCCGATCAGAAGAACGGCCATTATCAGTATTGGTGTACCTTCGGTTACCACTTTCCAAAAAGAGGTTTCGAAAGGTTATTATAACTCTGTTTATTATGTGCTGGATAAAGATGCCAGTGCTACTCAGATTTCCAACATCGCCCGCGAAATCGGCGCATTCGACCAGGTGATTGTGGGTATTCACGATAGTCGTGCAAGACCAGCCAATAATATTCCGCTAAATGCAGGTGTAAAGAATTTTATTAAAGAATTATCGGCAAAGAATGCTGTTTTTGCGCTCTTTGCAAATCCATATAATCTGGCTGGTTTATCGGGTTTAGAAAACAGTAAAGGTTTGGTTGTTGCCTATCAAAAAGAAGATTATATGCAAATTTCAGCTGCTGCTGTAATTAATAACAGATTGGCACCAACAGGAAAGTTGCCTGTAGGCGTGGCGCCGTTTTATAAATTTGGAGATGGCCTTTAATTGTTGACAACCGAGATACAAAATACATAAAGAATAAATATTTTGTCATTCTGAGCGCAGCGAAGAATCTTTTGCCACTGAGAAGTGGGTTAATATTCCGCATTAGCTTCAGCCATGTCGTCGCCCTGATCCGATAGCTATCGGATTTATTTCAGGGCCTCTATTTATAGCTTTAGTCTTTTAGCTTTCCTAAAACAATTTCGCTTTCAAAACGATTATCTAATATAAAACCTTAATGTTATGATAGATCCAGAAGATGACAATTATTCAAACGATCCGAATGATGCTTTACGCAGAGAGGATGATGTTGAAAATATCAACGAAATTAATGGCGACGACACCAGCATTGAACATGATAAAGATCTGTTGGAACAAGCCGACGAAGCATCGAGGGCTTCTTATGAGTTAAACCTCGATGATGAACTAGATGAAGATGATTTAGACGATTAACAAAAAAAGCCACCCCGATTTTATATCAGAACGGCTTTTTTACTTTTTTAGGCTCCGGCTATTGTCGTTGGGTCTTAAACCTTACACCCTCTGCCTTAAACCTCTATTTGGCCTTCGGCTTATAAGTTTCGGGATTAACCGCGGTGGTTGTCCATCCTTTTAAAAATGAAGTGATTTTCTTTACATCATGCCCAACTTTCTTTTTACCATTAGCGCCAATTTCTTCGGTTTCTAAGTAAGAAGAATTTTCGATGTGCAATACTTTGCCTTTCCCATCCAGAATTAAAAATACCGGAAAACCAAAACGTTGAGGGTAGCCTAAGCTGGCTAAAACAGTTTCGTTTTTATTCTCAGGACTGTAATTAACCAGAACGGTTTCAAAATTATCGTTAATGTATTTTTTTAGCGTTGCTGTGCTGTCAACCAAATTATGGAATGCAATACACCAGCTGCACCAATTACCACCAACCTGTAACAAAACATGTTTATTTTCTTTGGCTGCTTTTGCAACCGCAGCAGCAATTTCAGCTTTAGCGTCTGCTTTTGGGTTATAGATATGAACACCTTCTTTTTTCGCCTGACTAAACGCCGCTGTCGAAATCAACGCAGCAGTTAATAAAATGATTAATTTTTTCATGATTTTCGATGAATAATAGCAAATGTAATAAAGTCTAGTATTACAATGGATTATTTGCAAATTCTTTACAGAGCGGAAACAGTCCGTAGAATCGAAAGGATTAAGAACGGAGGTTTAATCAAATATGAATTTTACATTATCCATCTCCAATTCTCCATCTTCATTTTACATATCTTTGTTTTCCAATGGATTTTTTAGACATACATACCCACAAAGTTGCCACCCAACCTGGGGTAACCAGCATTCAAAGTTTGTCGTTAACCAGCGATATCTTTTTAGCAATGCCTAAAATCAAGGCAATTTCTGTTGGGCTGCATCCCTGGTTTGCTAAAATTGATCACCTCGAACTACAGATGAAATATCTAAGTGTTGTCGCCAATCAAACAAATGTGAAACAGATTGGAGAGTGTGGTTTAGATCGGTTGAGGGGTGAAAACCTGGAAAATCAGACCATAATCTTAGAAAAACAAATCGAATTGGCAGAAAAAATTAATAAACCATTGATTTTACATTGTGTTAAATGCTTTTCAGAGTTAATTGCAATTAAAGAACGATTAAAAGTTAAAGTACCGATGATTATCCATGGTTTTAACAAAAATGAGCAGCTTGGCCAACAGCTAATGGACAAAGGTTTCCTTCTTTCCTTTGGAATAACTGCTTTAAAAGAAAATTCGGGCGCAGCTAAGCTGATTCAAAGTACCGATCAATTTTTCCTGGAAACTGATGATTCGGATATCTCAATTGAAGAAATTTACCAAGCCACAGCCATTTTAAAAAAATGTAGCATTGATGAGCTTAAAGCTCGTATTTTTGCAGACTGGAATAAATTGATTTTAAAGAAATAACCACAGATTAGCACAGATAAATAAACATCTGTGTTCATCTTTTTCATCTGTGGTAAAATAGTAAATATATGTCTGATGTTAGCTGGCTTTCGCGCTCTGCCCTCCTTGTTGGGAATGATGGAATAGATAAACTCCAATCGAAACATGTTTTGGTGATCGGTTTGGGTGGTGTAGGCTCTTTTGCTGCCGAGTTTATCTGCCGTTCGGGCATTGGCGAAATGACCATTGTTGATGGTGATGTAGTTGACCCGACCAACCGCAACAGGCAGCTACCTGCTTTGGCGACCAATCATGGTGTGAGCAAAGCCGAAATAATGCAAGAGCGTTTATTGGCCATTAATCCCGAACTAAAACTTCATGTGGTAAATACTTTTCTTAGTCCTGAAAAATGCAGGGAAATTTTAGAATCTGGCTTTGATTACATTATGGATTGCATCGACAGTGTAATGCCAAAAATCACTTTATTAGGAACTGCTCTTGAAAAGAATATCCCTATTGTTAGCTCAATGGGTGCTGGTGGCAAAATGGATCCTACCAGAATAAGGATTACATTACTTCCTGACACTTATCAATGCGTTTTTGCGAGTTATGTTCGTAAAAGGTTAAACAAACTTGCAAATGCCAGCAAAATAAAGGCTGTTTTCTCAACAGAAGAAATGGACAAAAACTCGATGATCATGACTGATGGGAGTAATTTCAAGCGCTCCGCTTATGGCACAGTTTCTTACCTGCCTGCGGCATTTGGCGGTGCCTGCGCCTCGGTTGTAATCCGCGATCTGCTTGGCCTGCCAATCGAAATGGCCGAACGCCCTGCAAGGATCAGCCATAAGACATTGAATAAAAGAAAAAGTAAAAAATCCTAATAGCGGTAGAATTGTTGATATCATGATTTCGGGAAAATTTTAAATTGTTGTAAGTTTAAAATTCGAGAGAAATCATATTATGCCCCAACCCCTCAAAATTCTTCAGGCCTCTGCAGGTTCCGGTAAAACGTTCAGTTTAACTGCACACTACCTTACGCTACTTTTCAGTGGAGAGAACAAATACCGCGAAATTTTAGCGGTGACCTTTACCAATAAGGCGACCGAAGAAATGAAAACCAGGATTCTGGAGGTATTGTTAGGATTGGCAAAGGGCAATCCATCGAAAAAAATCGAAGACTATCGGAAACTTATTTTACTCGCCTATCCAATATTAAGTCCGCAAGAATTACAGTTTAAAGCAGATAAGATTTACCGGAAAATTTTGCACGATTACAGCCGTTTTTCAGTAAGTACGATTGATGGTTTTGTGCAAAAAGTAATCCGTGGTTTTGCTTTCGAGCTTGGCCTAAATGCCGATTATAATTTAGAAATGAATTATGACAAGGTAAAGGATGATCTCGTAAATAAACTAGACGAAGCTTTAGACCATAATAAACAGCTCTTACAATGGATCATCGATCTGGCTATCGAACGCATTAGTGACAATAAAAGCTGGAACTATAAATTCGAACTTTATAATTTAATTGGCGAAATATTTTCCGAACGTTTCCAGATCTTTGAAGATGCGGTAAGCACCCTTGGTTTAGAAAACGTCGACGAATTATTTAAAAAATACATAGATGTTACCAAAACAGAAATCAAGACCTTTGAAGAGGAACTGATTTCTCTGGCAACCGAAGCGAATGAAGCCCTGAATGTAATCGGTGTAGAAGCCGAACATCTCAAAGGGAAATCGCGTAGCCCGCTGGCTAAAATTATCCTGGTTGCAAGAGGCGATTTTTCTAAGATAGAACCACTATTCAATTTAATCGACGAACCCGATGAGTGGTTTCAAAAAAATGCAAATTTTCCGGAGGCTTACGATACGGTAAATCCGATCCTCCAGAAATTAAAAACGCATTATTTAGCACATTTACCAAATTATAGCCTCGCCATCGCTTTTAATAAAAATCTTTACTATTTAAGGTTGATGCAGGAAATTGCCGTATTATTGAAAGAGTACCGGGCAGAAAATGACAATCTGCTCATTAGCGATGCACAAAAACTGATCTCCGGAATTACCGAAGATGCAGGCGATAACCCTTCTTTTATCTGGGAAAAAGTGGGTAACCGCTACCGTAATTTCTTATTCGACGAATTTCAGGATACCTCCACCAGCCAATGGGGAAGTTTTAAATCGCTCTTAACAAATGCGATGGCTACGCCGAGCGAAGATCTGATCGATCACCTGATTGTTGGCGATACCAAACAATCTATTTACCGTTGGCGTAATGGCGATTGGAACATCCTGCATAAACATGCCAAGTTAGATGTTGGTGCAGAAAATGTATTGGAGGAAAGTTTGGAAGAAAATTATAGAAGTGCCGAGAATATCATCACTTTTAACAATTTCCTTTACAAAGCTATCCCTTTAACCCTGCAGAACGAACTGAACGAAAATCTGGCAACCAAACCTGAAAGCATCTCTAAATGGTGGCAGGAACAGCATTACCAACAGATTATTACCGATATTTATAGTGGCTCAACCCAAAACTTTGCCACCAATACCTTAAAAGGTGGAACCATCAAAATTAAAAAGTTCGGCAAAGATCATGCACCTAATGAAGCCCGTTTTACCGAAACCGTTTTCAGGGACATTGCTTTAGACGATATTGTTGAAGAAATAAATCATCTCAAAAACCAGCAGCAGTATGCCCTAAAGGATATTGCCATTTTGGTTCGTTCGAATAGTGAAGCCTTACTGACGGTTAAAAAATTAATGGGGCATAACTTACCGGTTTTATCGGGCGATGCTTTATTGATTTCGAACAACTCGGCTATACAGCTCATCATCAATACCTTGAAAGTGCTCATTGGTTTAGAATCGCAAACAGCATTATATAAAGCCAATTGTATTGCGCTATATTTTTCCTTGCACGAGAAAGAGATCAATGCCAATTATTATTTAAACCTTAACAATAAACCTTTAAACACACTCTCCGAAGTTTTACCCGTAGCTTTGTGCGAGAACTGGCAAAGCTGGTTACAGCTCCCCCTGCCTGAACTGGTTGAGATTTTAATTGAGAGTTATGGGCTAAAAAACCTGACCGCCAATTTACCCTACTTGTTGGCTTTTAGGGATCTCACCGCTTCTGCCGGTAAGCTTGGTGAAAAAGGTATTATTTCCTTTTTAACCTGGTGGGAAGAAGATGGTATCAAAAAATCACTACCCTCGCCAGAAGGCGCAGATGCCATACAGATCATCACCATACATAAATCTAAAGGACTGGCCTTTAGGGCTGTTTTCGTACCATTTTGCAACTGGGAAATTAAAGGAAAACCAAATGGTACGTTTTGGGTATCTTCTGAAGAAACGGTTTACAAGGAACTTAAAGGGATTCCTTTAAAATACAATGAAGCCCTGGCCGATTCGGCCATTGCAAAGGCATATTATGAAGAGTTGCTTTATAATAATATGGATGCATTGAATATGCTTTATGTGGCTACCACACGTTCAAAAGATTATTTGTACATCGCCACGATGGCAAAAAAAGAGCTAAAATTGTCCAATATGGGCGATGTAATTAATTTCACTTTCGATGAGCAGTTTGATGAAAACGGGGTATACGAAATCGTAGATAATGTCCCGGTCGAAAGTAAATCAGCGGATTCGAATTTTATCAATTTAAATAGTTATCCAACCACAACCCGCTTATCAGAGTTATATATTCCTTCAGAAGACAAACATTTAAAGCATTTGGTCAATATTGAAAAATCAGGAAGAAAAGGTTCGTTGTTACATGATATCCTGGCCAGTGCCAGTACTTCAAAAGAGGTGAATGATTATACAAGCAATCTGGTTTTGCAGGGCATTATCAAGGAAGAGGAAAAGCAGAAATTAATCGATTCGGCACTTGAAGTATTAAACAATCCCGAACTTAAGGCCATTTTGGACAAAGCGAGCGAAAGTATAGTAGAAAAAAATATTATAGATGCCCACGGTAAGCTTCATCGCCCTGACAGGGTGCTGATCAATGCTGATGAGGTAATTATTCTGGACTATAAATTTACTTTGGAAGAAAGTGACAAACACATCGAGCAGTTAAATAATTACAGGGTACTGCTTTCAGAAATGGGCTATCAAAATATCAGAACCTATCTTTTCTATGCAGTTAAAGGCAAGTTGAAATTAGTATAATATGGAAAAAGTAAATGATTTATATGGCAATTCACATTATCACACTGTTCAAAATGTATCAATCTGCTACGCAGTGCGTGGCAATTTGCAAATAACCAGCAATAAAAAAATTAAATATTGTACACACTGCACAGGAATTTGGACTGGGTACAGTTCTGTATTAAATCTAATCTTTTAACCTAACATGAAACCATTTTTACAGGAAGTTGCCGAAGATTTAGTTACCAGATTTGGAAATCAGCTTGAAAACTGTGCCATTGTTTTTAACAACAAACGGCCATCAGCCTATTTACAGAAACACTTCGCCGATATCATTGGCAAGCCTTTTTTCAGTCCCTCATTTTTTACCATACAAGAATTTTTCGCCAGTTCTACCAGTTATAAAATAGCCGATTTTTACCTCCAGTTTTTTACTTTACACCGTATTTATAACCAACTGCTTGCCGAAGAGCAGCTGGAAAGCATTTCGAGCCATAAGTTTTTTCCATTGGCCAAGATCATCTTAAGTGATTTTAACCAGATTGATGCTGACCTGGTTGATGCAGAGAAACTATACCGCGATCTGGAAGATATTTCAGTCATCAATAAAGATTTCGATTATTTAAGTCCAGAGCAGTACGAATTTCTTTCCCAGTTCTGGACATCCTATTCTGAAGGAAAACACAAAAAACAACAGGAACTGTTCATCAGGATGTGGCGCAGGATGCCCAAGCTTTACCATAAATTCCACTCAACGCTTAAAGAACAGGGATATTTAACCAATGGCTCTGTTTATCGCCACCTTGCCGATAACATTACAGATCACCAGCAGTTTATTTCGAATTTTGATAAGGGCAAGATCATTTTTGTAGGTTTTAATGCTTTGAGTAGCGCCGAAGCTAAAATATTTACCCAGCTACAAGAAGCCGACAAAACATTGTTTTATTTTGATGCTGATACTTATTATTTAGATGATATATCGCAGGAAGCAGGTTTGTTTTTACGCAAAAACATGAACCAACTGGGTTTAAAAAATGTATTTGCCGACCACGAAAGTTTAATGAAATCTGCAGAACACCATGTGAAGGTTTTCAAAGTTCAGGGGCAATCCGCACAGGCCAAAATCCTGAATAATATTTTAGAAGAAGATTATACAGCTACTGAAATTATTGGCAAAACAGTGGTGGTTTTGGCAGATGAGAGTCTGTTGATCCCAACTTTACAGACGATTCCAACTACATTTAACGGAAAAGAAATCGATCTTAATGTAACGATGGGTTTTGCGCTGTCAACCTCAAGCATTTTTGGTTTGGTCGATTTATGGTTGGGCAGTCAGTTGGAGGTTTTACAGCGGGATAAAGTAAGCTACAAAAATGTAGAAGCTTTTTTAACCCATCCGTTAACAGGCCTTACCCAAAGAATGCGGGATAAAATTTTAACCGCATTATTGGAAGAAAACCAAGTGGAGATCGACCATAAACGCTTATTACGCCAAAGTGGGCTGTTTGAAACTTTTTATAAAAAAATCGACGATCCGCAGCATGTAGTAACCAATTTACTCGATGTATTGGATTATGTGTTAACAAGATTATCGAATGCGAAAACATTAAAAAAAATCGATGCAGAACTGTTTGTAAAAACCATTCAGGAATTAAATAGGCTACACGATACTTTTAGCAACCACATCGGTAAAGAGGAAATCCCTTTTGTAATTTACCTTGTTCAAAAATCGCTGCAGGCCATTGCGGTACCACTTTCAGGCGATCCGCTGAATGGGATACAAGTAATGGGATTACTCGAAACCCGAAACTTAAATTTCGATAAAGTGGTAATTTTGGGCTTCAACGAAGGCATTATTCCAAAATCATCCATTGGTAATAGTTTTATTCCCGATTCTATACGTCGTGTTTACGGCCTTCCGGTTCTTGAAAATCTTGATGCCATTTCCTCTTATATGGTATACCGTCTATTACAAAGAGCAAAGAATATCAATTTTGTCTATAATAGCTTAACCGACGAGTCTACTTCAGGCGAAGCCAGCAGAATCTTAAAGCAGCTTGAATACGAAAGCGGTTTCGATTTTGCATATAATGAGCTTAATCTGGAGGTAAAAACCGAGCCTTTTAAGGAAGTAAAGATCGAGAAAACCAATAATGCCTTTATCCAGGAAACACTTCAGAAATACCTCGATAAAAAGAAGGTACTTTCGCCATCGGCACTTACCCAGTATATCTCTAACCCGATAGATTTCTTTTTCAATTACATTGCAGGCATTAAAGAGCCTAAAGAAGTAAGCGCTGTAGTAGAAGCCAACGAAATAGGTTCGATTTTACACAAAGTGATGGAGTATTTTTACGAGGATTTAAGGTCGGCTGAAATTACTGCAGAGCGGATTAAAGAGAAACGGAAACAGATTCCCACTTTGATACAAAAAGGTTTTAATGCCGTGATGTTTAAAAATCCCGATACAGTGATGGAATATAAGGGTATGCAAAAGGTAATTTTATCGATTGTTGATGCCTATGTAAACATCATTTTAAATCAGGATGAAGCACAAACGCCATTTACGATCATTAGCCTAGAGCAAAAAGTAGAAGCCGAAATCAGTTTCCCGCTTAAAGGAAGAGAAGCCAGCGTTAAAATATTTGGTTTTATAGACCGCGTTGATGTAAAAGATGGGGTAACTAAAATTATTGATTACAAAACAGGAAGTGATAAGTTAACCTTTAAAGACATCCCGGAATTATTCAATTCTGATGGCAAACATATCAACAAAGCTTTAATCCAAACGCTTTTGTATACGTATGCTTATGAGCAATTTTCGGGCAGAACTTTTGTAGAACCCAACCTGTATGTAGTAAAAACAATGAGCGTAGATGGCGTTTGGTTTAAGTCGGGCAGGCAAAACCTATCTGGAGCTTATTTGGAAGAAATTAAACCGGAATTTCTAGCTGAGTTAAGAAAAAAGTTAACCGAACTTTTCGAAGCACCTTATTTCGTTGCCAGTGCCATTGAGGATAATTACAAATATTCTATTTATAAAACTTTATTTGGGAAGTAGATTTAGTTGCAATTGTCTGAAGCCAATCGCAATGAATAACAAATGCCTATATGTCCTGCTGTAGGCAATTTACATTTCTTAGCAGTCTGTTTTAACAGACTGCTAAAATTCCCTATATTAGACTAATCAAACCATCAATTATGTCGTATGTAAGAATTTGGGTTCACCTAGTGTTCTCAACCAAAAACCGACATCCCTATTTAACAAAAAACATCCGCTATAAAGTTCAAAAGCACATTATGGAAAATTGTAGAGAAAAATCTATTTTTCTACAGGCAATTAATGGATATACCGAACATATACACTGTCTAATATCTCTAGGAAGAGGACAAACAATTGCAAAAGTAGCTCAGCTCATAAAAGGTGAATCATCATTTTGGATCAATAAAAATATGCTAACAGACATACCTTTTATGTGGCAAGATGACTATTTTGCCGTATCCGTTAGTGAATCTGGTTTGCAAGCGGTTACCAATTATATTAAAAATCAAGAAATTCATCACACCAAAAAATCTTTTGAATCTGAAGTCAAAGAATTTGAAGACAAGTATGGATTTATCTTAGAAAAAGAAGATCTTTAAAAATGCTAACCTTAAATTTCACAAAATTCCCCATACTCGAAACTGAACGTTTAATTCTCCGTGAACACGATCTTGCTGATGCCGAAGCGCTTTTTGCCATGCGTACCAATGAAACGGTAATGAAATATATTGACAGAGAAAGGCCCAAAGATATTTTTGAGATCAAAGATTTTATCTCACGTTTTAGAAATGGTTACGAAAATGGCGATAACCTGGCTTGGGTAATTGCCTTAAAAGAAAACCCTGAACAAATGATCGGATCTGTAGGTTATTGGCGCACTGATTTTGCTAACCACAGGGCTGAAATTGGTTACATGCTCCATCCTGATTATTGGAGAAAAGGAATTATTTCGGAAGCATTAAAGCGATCAATTGCATTTGGCTTTGAAGAGGTTAATCTACACAGCATCAGCGCCAACATTAATGTCGAAAACGATGCCTCAAGGCAAATACTTATTAAACACGGATTTGTAAAAGAAGCACATTTTAAACAAGATTATTATTTCAGGGGCCAATTTCTGGATAGCGAAATTTATGGCTTATTGAACCCAAATCATTAAATCATGGTAAAAAATAAGGCTTTTAATAAAAAGGGGCGTCATCTCGACCGGAGCATGGCGGAGCGGAGAGATCTATTATGCACCAGTCTTCTTTTTATACGATAGCAATAATATTATTCATTTTGAAGAAGATATTTCGGAAAAAGCATGAGCTTTGATACAATAAGCTAATCAAAAACACAATTGCCCAATATTATTTCTTCTTTTAACAGATAAACAAAAAATACCGCCTCAAAAAGACTGAATAATTAGGCAGATTGCCTATAATTATTACAAAACATAGGCATTTTAGCCTTTGGTTTCAAAGCGATTAATAATTATATTTGCCACCGTTATTAAAATTTACAATGAGAGAAATCCAATTTAGAGAAGCACTACGCGAAGCCATGAGCGAAGAAATGCGTAAAGATGACCGCGTTTTTTTATTAGGTGAAGAAGTAGCAGAATATAACGGTGCGTACAAAGTAAGTCAGGGTATGCTTGACGAATTTGGTGCGAAACGCATTATCGATACCCCGATTGCCGAACTAGGTTTCGCAGGTATTGCAACTGGTGCAGCAACAGCAGGCCTTATTCCAATTGTGGAATTTATGACTTTTAACTTCTCATTAGTAGCTATCGATCAGATTATCAACGGTGCTGCTAAAATTTTATCAATGAGCGGTGGTCAGTTCTCATGCCCTATGGTTTTTCGTGGCCCAACAGGTAACGCAGGTCAATTAGGTGCACAACACTCTCAAAACTTCGAAAACTGGTTTGCAAATACACCAGGATTAAAAGTGGTAGTTCCAGCTACTCCTTACGATGCAAAAGGATTATTAAAGCAATCAATTATAGATCAGGATCCGGTTATTTTCATGGAATCTGAAGTAATGTACGGCGATAAAGGCGATGTTCCTGCAGAAGAGTACTATATCGAATTAGGAAAAGCAAATGTAACCAAACAAGGTACCGATGTAACCATCGTAACCTTCGGTAAAATGTTAACTCGCGTTGTAAACCCGGCGGTAGAAGAATTAACTAAAGAAGGAATCAACGTTGAAGTGATCGATTTGCGTACTGTACGTCCTATCGATTATGATACCATTATCGCTTCTGTTAAGAAAACAAACCGTTTGGTTGTTGTAGAAGAGGCATGGCCTTTGGCATCTCTTTCTGGAGAGATTGCTTTCATGGTACAAAAACATGCATTCGATTATTTAGATGCACCGGTTTTACGTATCACCTGTGCCGACGTTCCACTTCCATACTCACCAACTTTAATCGCAGCAAGCTTACCAAATGCTGAACGTGTGGTTAAAGCGGTAAAAGAAGTAATGTACGTTAAAAAATAAAATTGTCAGTCTGAGCATAGTCGAAGACCAAAACATATAAATCCTCCAAAGCAATTTGGGGGATTTTTTTATTTCCCCTTTTCCGTGTCCTCTGCGTTTCCCTGGCAAATATTCGAAAATTTATGTTCAGTAATCCTTCGGTTTCATCAGCCCCGCCATTCATTGCAATCTTTTTGGCCGGTTAGCTACTCCATTTATCGTCATTGCGAGGGGGAACGGCGAAGCAATATTTCCTGTAGGGCATACCAAAAAGTATTTCCATTTCTGTCAGGTTTAGTGAACCATGGCCTGTATAAGAAACTCAATTCAGTTTCCTGCTCAAAGCAAAAAAAATACGTGATAATTTTTATATTCGTTGCACAAAGAAACTCCTTCCATGTCCGAATACATAGCCGATCAAACCTTCGAAAAAGCCGATTTTACCTTACGGGCACTGCCAAAAGCAGAATACGAAAACTGTAAATTCATCAATTGTGATTTCTCCAGTTCAGATTTAAGCGGCGTTAAGCTTTTAGACTGCGAATTTATCTCCTGTAACTTAAGTCTGGCAAGCCTTACCAAAACCTCATTTATTGATGTAAACTTTCAAGACTGTAAAATGCTCGGATTAAGGTTCGAAAACTGCAATGATTTTGGGCTGGCATTCTCTTTCGGTAATTGTAAACTAGACCATTCCTCTTTTTACAAACTGAAGCTTAAGAAAACGAACTTCAAAAATTCACAATTGCACGAGGTAGATTTTTCCGAATGCGACTTAACCAGCGCAGTACTCGATAACAGCGATTTATTAAACGCAACTTTTGATAGGACCATTATCGAAAAAGCAGATTTTAGGACCGCATACAACTATTCTATCGATCCGGATAACAATAGGATTAAAAAAGCAAGATTCTCAAAATCGGGCATCGCAGGCCTTTTACAGAAATACGATATTCAGATCAGCGAATAGGTTTTTAAGAAATTTTGTAAATTCAGCTTACAAAACCACCGACCATGGAACAGCCCAAACCAGAAAACATTGATCAATACATTGCTAATTTCCCAATAGAAACGCAAAAGCTATTACAGCAAATCCGTGAAACTATACACAAAGCCGTACCAGAAGCCAAGGAAGTAATCAGTTATGGGATGCCCGCCTTTAAACAAAACACGGTGCTGGTTTATTTTGCGGGTTATGCCAAACACATTGGCTTTTATCCAACCGGTTCAGGAATTGAAGCATTTAAAGAAGAATTTACCCAGTATAAATGGAGTAAAGGAGCAGTACAGTTTCCTTTAGACAAACCTTTACCGCTAGATCTGATTACCAGAATCACCAAGTTTAAAGGAGAAAGAGATTTAGAGAAAGTTAAAAAGAAAAAATCATAATATTCCCGGCTTCCTATCTGGGAAAAATAGAGGCATAATTATGGAAAACAGTTCAAAAAAGCATCCGTTTAGTAAAACCTTACTAAACCGACGCCAAACAGATGAAAAAAATACTTTTACTCCTAGTCCTCTTTACCTCTACAAAATCATTTTGCCAGAAAACAACAGTTGTAGAAATTGAAACACTTTCGAAACCAGCAAAACTTATTCCTGTTGTTCCTACTAATGAAATTCTTAAAGTGCTGAGGGCAGATGTAGAAAGAAATGTTGAAAATCTACCCGACAGTTTGGTTTATTATGGTGAGCACCCTTTCCTAACGGGCATTTTAAATTCATATATAGATCACAGGCCATTTGTGATCTCTCCCGATATTTTCTGGTTATTGATCAGCCAGGGTTTTGCCCGGCATATCACTCAAAATGCAGAAGAGCTCAGGTCGCAGATGGTAAACTTTGAAGGAAGGAAGACTTTAACCGTTGTTTCAGATAAAATCTGGTTTGGTGATCCCAAATCCGATTGGGCTTCAATTTTTCCTCAGTTTAATGAACAGATCAACGATTATACCGGCAAAAAATTGGTCGGCATTTTAACTTCCGATTTTACCACCACCACCCCCACCTCCAAGATTGTAAGCCAGGTTACGATTATGGAAGCTGTAAAATCTTATTTCGAATTTAAGGTGATTATGATTGGTTGTGGAATTCCGAAAATCACCATAGAAGGCACAACCCAGGATTGGAAAAAATTACTGGAAAAGACCAAATACCTTGCCCGGTACAAACTAGATTGGTGGACAAATGAGCTCATCCCGATTATCGAAGAAATCATAGCGGCTAAAAAAGGAAAAGTAAATAAAGATTTCTGGATGAATATGGTAAAATACCATACCGAAAAGAAATATGGAACGGTAAATACAATCGACGGCTGGATTGTAAAGTTCTTTCCTTATACCAAAGAAGGAAACAAAACAGGTTTAAAACCAATTACCAGCGTAAACAATCTGGCTTCGGAAATTGTAAAAGTTCCTTTTATTCTGGAAGACGCAGTACTCCACACAAAGCACAATATGGAAATCTGGGCAGGATTTATAGGCTTGTCCCAAAACAATAAAGATTTCACTATGAAACCGGAAATGAGCTGGGCTATCGTAAATAAAGACAGTGCACCATCTGAAACGTCTGTTTTCGGCAACAAAACCAGCGCTGATGATCTTTCAATGAGTAATATTAACGAAATCCCAAAAGAGCTGTATGCATTAAAAAGCATAGGTACACTAAGGATCAAATTCACTAAAAATATTGCTATTCCTGACGAACTGGGTAAAATTCAAATTAGAAGATTAGAACTTACCGGGGAGATTACAGAGGCTGAAAAGCAAAGACTTGTAAAACTTTTTCCCAACAACTGGCTGATCATAAATGGCAAATCAGTCGATCGTTGATAAATATATCTACCATTTTTTTAAAACTTACTCACAAATTTCGGTGGAAAACTTCATTCTAAAAATCATTAAATCCCGCAAATCCTGATTAGCTTTGCTTCCTTTAATTTTTACCTTTAGGATATGTTAACCCACCATAAAATAATTGCAGCCGAATTAAAAGTTGCAGAAAAACAAGTAACGGCAACCATAAATCTGTTAGATGAAGGTGCAACTGTACCTTTTATTTCACGTTACCGTAAAGAGGCCACAGGCAGTTTAGATGAGGTTGAAGTGGCTGCAATCCGTGATCGGGTTTTGCAATTACGCGATTTAGACAAGCGCCGGGAAGCGATTTTGAAATCGATGACCGAGCTTGGCAAGTTAACCCCCGAACTGGAAAAAAAGATCAACGAAGCTGAAACCATTTCGCTTTTAGAAGACATTTACCTGCCGTTTAAACCTAAGCGTAAAACACGTGCATCAGTTGCAAAAGAAAAAGGATTAGAACCTTTGGCCTTGCAGATATTTGAGCAAAATGCTTTTGATTTAGCGGCATCAGCTGATAAATTTATCGATGCTGAGAAAGGTGTAAACTCATTCGACGAAGCTTTAGCAGGTGCAAGGGATATCATTGCCGAAATGATTTCTGAAAATGTAGAGGCGCGGACCAAAATGCGTACTTATTTTCAGGAAAAAGCTGTTTTTAAATCAGAGGTGATCAAGGGAAAAGAAGAAGAAGGCATTAAATATAAAGATTACTTCGAATGGAGTGAACCGGTTAAAACAGCTGCATCACACCGTGTTCTGGCTATGCGCCGTGGTGAGAAGGAACTGATTTTGAGATTAGACGCCCTTCCGCCAGCGGAAGATGCCATTGCTATTTTAGAGAACCAGTTTATTTTAGGCAATAATGCAGCTTCAAAGCAGGTTCAACAGGCTTTAGAAGATGGCTATAAACGTTTGCTGGAACCGGCCATGGAAACCGAACTTCGTGTATTTACCAAACAGAAAGCGGATGAAGAAGCCATTCGGGTTTTTGCCGAAAATGCGCGTCAATTGTTATTGGCAGCTCCAATGGGACAAAAAAATGTACTGGCTATCGATCCAGGTTTCCGTACCGGTTGTAAAGTGGTTTGTTTAGATAAACAAGGTCAACTGTTAGAGAATACAGCCATTTATCCGCATACCGGACAAGGTAATGTGAAAAATGCCGAATTTACTATCCAACAGCTTTGTGAAAAACATAATGTTGAAGCTATTGCCATTGGTAACGGTACCGCAGGAAGAGAAACTGAAGCGTTTGTTCGTGCGTTAAATTTACCGCATATCACCATTGTGATGGTTAATGAAAGCGGCGCTTCGATTTATTCGGCTTCGGAAGTGGCCAGAGAAGAGTTCCCTACACAGGATATTACCGTACGGGGAGCGGTTTCAATCGGTCGCCGTTTAATGGATCCATTGGCCGAATTGGTAAAAATAGATCCAAAATCTATCGGTGTTGGTCAATACCAACACGATGTTGATCAGAATAAATTACAGGCAAGTTTGGACGATACGGTAATCAGTGCGGTAAATGCTGTTGGTGTAGAATTAAACACGGCCTCAAAGCAGATCTTAGCCTATGTTTCTGGCTTGGGCCCAACTTTAGCACAAAATATTGTAGACTATAGAAATACGCATGGTGCTTTTAAAAACCGTGAAAGTTTGAAAAAAGTACCTCGTTTGGGCGATAAAGCCTACGAGCAGGCAGCAGGCTTCCTGCGCATCCGCAATGCAGAAAATGTTTTGGATACCAGTGGTGTACACCCTGAGCGTTATGCCGTAGTAGATAAAATGGCGAAAGATCTTGGCACTACCGTTTCCGCTTTAATGAAAGATACGCAACTGCAAAAACAGATTAAACCTCAGCAATATGTAACCGAAGAAATTGGCTTACCAACATTAACGGATATTTTAAAAGAACTTGCAAAACCCGGCCGCGATCCACGTGAACAGTTTGAAGCTTTTAGCTTTACCGATGGCGTGAATGAGGTTTCAGATTTAAGAGTGGGCATGAAGCTCCCTGGAATTGTAACCAACATCACTAATTTCGGCGCCTTTGTTGATATCGGCGTACACCAGGATGGTTTGGTTCACACTAGTCAGCTGGCTAACCGCTTTGTGGCTAACCCAAATGATGTGGTTAAAGTACACCAAAAGGTAGAAGTTACGGTAATGGAAGTTGATGCAGCACGCAAAAGAATTTCACTATCGATGAAAACTGAAACCAGTCCGAAGTCAGAAGTCCGTAATCGGGAATCTAAGGAGCATAAACCGAAACAAGATTTTAAACAGAATAATAGTAAATCCAATTTCAAGCCACGTAATGAGCCCAAAGACGCTGATGGCGATCTGCAGGAAAAATTAGCAAAGCTGAAAGGGATGTTTAAATAATTTCCATCGATTGTCATACTGAGCCTGTCGAAGTATTTAAGGAGTCTTCGACAGGCTCAGACTGACATGTATAAATTACTGTTTCTCAAACTCCAACCTTTTCTTCGGTAAGCTTTCAGGATAATTTCTTTGAATAAACGAGATCATAGCTTCCCTTACATAGCAGCGTAAATCGAAAGCCCTTGAAGAATTAGAAGCACTCATCAGAAATCGGACTTCGATGGTGCCATCTTTTGTACTATCGGTAACCTGCACCACGTTTACTCGCTTGTCCCAGAGCGGGTTAGCATTCAATAGCCTGGATAATTCTTGTCGCATCGGTTCAATAGGGATCGTATAATCCAGGTATAAAAAAACAGTTCCAAGTAGATCGGCGGAAACACGGGTCCAGTTTTGAAAAGGCTTTTCGATGAAATAAGTAATTGGTAAGATTAACCGCCGTTGATCCCAGATATTAACCACCACATAGGTTAAAGTAATCTCCTCTACCTTACCCCATTCGCCTTCCACAATCAAAACATCATCAATCCTGATCGGTTGGGTAAAGGCAATCTGAAAACCTGCCAATAAATTCCCGAGCGACTTCTGTGCTGCAAAGCCTATAATAATTCCGCCGATACCTACCCCGGTAAGCAGCCCAGCTCCAATTTTGCGCATACTTTCAAAACTCAATAAAATAATAGCAGCAGTAATTAAAATAATAAGCGAAACAATAAACTTTCGAACAAACTGCAACTGCGTTCTGATTTTACGTTCTTTTAGGTTATTTTCTTTGTTTAGATCATATTTCAGGTAGAAATAATCTTCCAAAACGTTAATTGTCCTCACCAAAATAAGCGCAAAAGTAATCGTCAGGGCAATTTCTAATATCTTGGTTATTGGGAGACGATATGTTGGCGTCATCTCCATCAGCGTTAACGAGAAGTTAAGGAACAATAAGGGGATAAAAATAGCTACAGGTCTCCTCAAATGCTTTACTGTCGATTTTATAATGATAAAATCCCACCAACGCGAAAGCAGGATGAAAGTTTTGTGAATGATAAACTTGATGAAAATACCAAGAGATACCGCTATTAATCCAATAATGAGATTCTTAAAAAACAAAGGAATTGGATAACCGAAAATCTGGTCGATATACTGCATAAACGAAATTTATGGTTAATAAATACGGCGATCAGCCAATGGATATTCTTATAACAGCTATATTTTTGGATTGTTTGCCAACAGAAAACTAAGAGCCGCAAATAAATTATTTACATTAGCATTTTGTAGATCTTCAAAAAAGAAAAGATGGATTTTTTCGATGCCAAAAGTATATTTTTCACGGTTCTTGAATATAAAATGAGCTATCTGGAATTCTTCGCGGTGATTACGGGGATTATTTCAGTTATTCTTTCAGCAAAAGCCAGCGTTTGGAGCTGGCCCGCTGGCATTGTTAATGTATTTTTATCAGCCTTTTTATATTACCAAAACCAGCTTTACCCCGATATGTTTTTGATGGCTTTCTTTTTTATAACCAACATTATCGGCTGGTGGCGATGGACAAATCCAAAACCAGAAGAAGAAGACAAAAACAAAGAACTTAAAATTAGTTTTATGCCTGTAAGGCAATTTTTAACCCTACTGACTATAGGTATTGTTGGCACATTGCTGATGGGTACCCTGGCCAGTCAGCTCCACAATTGGCTTCCGCTACTCTTCAACCTGCCAAGTGCTTATCCTTTTATCGATTCATTTATTTTTGTAATGAGTGTAATCACCACTTTTCTAATGATCCAGAAAAGAGTAGAATGTTGGATTATCTGGCTGATTATCGATATTGTAGCCACTTACCTATACTTTTTAAAAGGTATCAAGTTTATGGGGGTAGAATATTTCATCTTCACCATTATTGCTGCTTTTGCATTGTGGCATTGGATAAAAGAATATAGAAGCTATACTAAAACGGCATGAAAAGAGGCTTAGTGATTGGCAAATTTATGCCGATTCATAATGGGCATATTGCATTGATTAACTTCGCTGCTTCACAATGTGATGAGCTGATTGTATCAATGAGTTTTACTCCTGAGGACAAGATTGATCCGGTTTTACGTTTTGAATGGATCAAAGAGATTTTTAAGGATCAAGCCAACATCAAACCAGCCATTATTGCTGATAATTTTGATGATGAAAACCTGTCTGTAAATGAAAGGACAAATATTTGGGCGATCAGGATGCGGGAGGTATATCCAAAAATTGATATTCTTTTTAGCTCCGAGTTTTATGGAGAACCATTTGCCTTCAATTTACAAGCAGAACACATCTTATTTGACGAACCAAGAAAATCCATCCCCGTTTCAGCAACCCTAATCAGAAACCATCCGTTTCAACATTGGGAATTTATTCCAAAAGAAGTCCGGCCATATTTTGTAAAGAAGATTTGCTTCTATGGACCAGAAAGTACTGGGAAATCGACCATGGTCGAAAAAATGGCTATGCATTATCAAACTACCTTCGTTCCGGAAGTTGCGCGCGAATTAATCAGCTCGAACGATATCACAATTCATGATATTATCAAAATCGGGACAGCACAAACTGAAAGGGTAAAAGAAAAAACCAACGTTGCCAATAAGATTGTTTTTTGCGATACCGATCTGATTACCACAAAAATTTATTCGCAATATTACCTGAACGAAGTTCCACAGATCCTAAATGACCTGGAAAACGAAATCTGTTATGATTTATATTTCCTATTAGATATTGGTGTAGAATGGGTAGCTGATCATCTCCGTGATTTTGGAGATAGGCGGCTGGAAATGTTTAATCTGTTTAAGGATGAGCTCGAAAAACGTGGAATAAACTATATTCAGATCAGTGGTAATTATAGAGAGCGGGAAGAAAAGATCAAAAAGATTATTGATTCAATTTTGGTTTAAAGAATCTTTTTTTTTGTATCTTCAATTCAAATCCAAAAATGATATGACAGCTAAACAAGTGCTTCCTATCATCCCTGACAATATTGTAGTTAATAAAATTTACGAGCTAAGAGGTCTTAAAGTGATGCTCGATAGCGATCTGGCGGAGCTTTATGGTGTAGAAACTAAACGCCTCAATGAGCAAGTTGGCAGAAATCCAGATAGATTTCCCGAAGATTTCATGTTTCAACTTACTGATGAGGAATGGTTAAACTTGAAGTCGCAAATTGCGACTTCAAGTTGGGGAGGAAGAAGAAAACTCCCGTTTGTTTTTACCGAACATGGTATACTAATGCTTTCGAGTGTATTAAACAGCAGGCAAGCTATTCAGATGAATATTCAAATTGTAAGGATTTTCTCCCGTATCCGTCAATTTATTGTTGATAATGGCGAGCTCAAACTTGAAATCGAAGAGATTAAAAAGACGCTGAATAATCATGATAAAAACATCGAATTAGTTTTTACCTACTTGGATAGACTCATCGATAAGAAAATTGGACCGAGAAAAAGGATTGGTTATATGCCTGATGATTTATAATAGATTAAATATTTGTGCACTTTACCCATAACCTTTAATAATTTGTACTAGCCCGGATTTTTTAAACGGGATTGCAGCGATATCCTTTTTTGTTTTTTGCTTTGACAAATTAATAGCACCGAGGCGAGAAATTTGTTAAAGCTTAAAAAAAACAAAAAAAGATTTAGCGTAAAGCCCGGCTGAAACCAATCAAAGAATTTCTGGCTTTGCTTTCCACAACCTCAAAAAGATACAGCTTATTAGATGCTGAAATAAATTCAGCATGACGTCCGCCAGATAAAAACCGCAAACTTTTTTCAATCAACTATTTGATAATAAAAGTATTCTATCTATCTTTGCAGTCCCAAATTTAATGGGAATAATAAATTGTTTAATAAATTAAATACAAGCAAGTGAATACGTTAAGTTACAAAACTGTCTCGGCCAATGCGAAAACTGTTAACAAACAGTGGATTGTTGTTGATGCGCAAGGCGAGATTTTGGGGCGCTTGTCATCGAAGATCGCTATGATCATCCGTGGTAAAAACAAGCCTGAGTACACCCCACACGTAGATTGCGGCGATAACGTAATTGTTATCAATGCAGACAAGGTTAAATTGACAGGAAACAAATTCAGCGAAAAGCAATATGTTTCTTATACTGGTTATCCAGGTGGTCAACGTTTTATTTCTCCTAAGGAGTTAATGGCGAAACACCCTCAACGTGTAATCGAGAAAGCGGTACGTGGTATGTTACCGAAAACTAAATTGGGTAAAAAATTATACACCAATCTTTTTGTGTATGCTGGTGAAACTCACCCTCATGCAGCTCAATCTCCAAAAACCATTAAACTTTAAGAAATGTCAGTTACTAACACTTCAGGAAGAAGAAAAACAGCTGTTGCACGTATCTACTTAAAAGATGGTGCTGGCGCAATTACCGTTAACGGTAAAGATCACAAAGTATATTTCCCAACTTTACCTTTGCAATATATCGTAAACCAAAGTTTAGAAGTTTCTGAACTTGTAGGTCGTTATGATATCACTGTAAATGTACAGGGTGGTGGAGTAAAAGGACAAGCAGAAGCTGTTCGTTTAGCTATTGCTAAAGCGATTGTTGAACTAGATGCGGAGAAAAAACCTGCATTACGTGCTAAAGGACTAATGACGCGTGATATGCGTATGGTTGAGCGTAAGAAACCAGGACGTGCTAAAGCTCGTAAGAAATTCCAATTCAGTAAACGTTAATCACAGGAGGCAAAGACAATGGCAAGAACAACTTATCAAGACTTATTGGATGCAGGTGTACACTTTGGTCACCTTACCCGTAAATGGAATCCAAAAATGGCTCCTTACATTTTCATGGAGCGTAATGGAATTCACATTATAGATTTAAATAAAACTTTAACCAAAACTGAAGAAGCTGCGGCTGCGATTAAACAAATCGTAAAATCAGGACGTAAAGTATTATTTGTTTCAACAAAAAAACAAGCAAAAGGAATCGTAGCTGAACAAGCTAAAAAAGTAAACATGCCTTTCGTAACCGAGCGTTGGTTAGGTGGTATGTTAACTAACTTTGCTACTGTTCGCAAGTCAATCAAAAAGATGTCTAACATCGATAAAATGACTAAAGACGGCACTTATTCGATCTTATCTAAAAAAGAGCGTTTAATGATTCAACGTGAGCGTATTAAATTAGAATCACTTTTAGGTGGTATTGCTGATTTAAACCGTTTACCTGCAGCTTTATTCTTAATTGATGTTAAGAAAGAACACATCGCAGTTACTGAAGCGTTAAAATTAAACATCCCTACTTTTGCGATGGTTGATACTAACTCTGATCCTTCTAACATCGATTTCCCTATCCCGGCGAATGATGATGCTACAAAATCAATCTCTTTAATTACTGATGTAATTATCAAAGCTATTGAAGAAGGTTTAGATGAGCGTAAACGCGAAAAAGATGATGAAGCTGAAAAAGAAGCAGTAGCAGCGAAAGTTGCAGCTGATGCACCTGAATCAAAAGAGCCTAGAGCAGCTGGTGAAAAAAGACCAACTACTAAAAAGGTAACTGCTGAAGCAGAAGTTGAAGCTCCTTCATCAGAAGAAACTAAAACAGAAGAATAGTAATATTTTTTAATTGCAGGTTACTGGTTTCAGGTTTTAAGTTGACTTAACATGAGTTTAACTTGGCGCTTGTAACTTGTAACCTGTAATTGTTATAACAAGATTGTAAAATTTAAAAAAGGAAATAAAATGTCTACAGTACAAATTACTGCCGCTGATGTAAATAAACTACGCCAACAAACTGGTGCTGGTATGATGGATTGCAAAAAAGCATTATTAGAAGCTAATGGCGATTTCGAAGCTGCTGTTGATTTATTGCGCAAAAAAGGTCAAAAAGTATCTGCCGCTCGTTCTGGCAATGCTACATCTGAAGGCCTAGTATCAATCAATGTTTCAGCGGATGGCACAAATGGTAAATTAGTTGCTTTAGCTTGTGAAACTGAGCCAGTTTCTAAAGTTGAGGATTTCCGTAACCTGGCTCAAGCCGTTTTAGCTGCTGCAGTTGCCAACAATCCTGCTACGACTGAAGAATTATCAGCGATTACTTTGGAAGATGGACGTACAGTTGCCGAAACCATAACTGAACTAACCGGTAAAATCGGAGAGAAAATCGTTATTCAAGAGTACGCAAATATATCTGGCGAGAAAATCGTTTCTTATATCCACTCTAATGGTAAAATGGGTGTTTTAGTGGTATTTGAAGGCGCTAATGGTGCAGATATTACTGAAGCTGGTAAAGATGTTGCTATGCAAATTGCTGCAATGAACCCAGTTGCTGTTGATAAAGACGGTGTTGACCCTGCTACTATCGAACGTGAAATCGAGATTGCTAAAGACGTTATCCGTCAAGAAGGCAAACCAGAAGAAATGGTTGAGAAAATTGCTGCTGGTAAATTGAATAAATTCTACAAAGACAGTACTTTATTAAACCAGGAGTTTGTTAAAGATAGTTCTATCGATGTGCGTAAATATTTAGATAACACTTCTAAAGGTTTAACAGTATCTGCTTTCAAACGTGTACAATTAGGTGCATAAGCATTTATAAATAATATAAAAAAAGTCCTGATGAAAATCAGGACTTTTTTTATGCCTTATATTCCAATAATTTCCGGCATTTCGACTGAAACGCAGTGAAATGGAGAGATCTATCAAGATAGATTTAGCTTCGCTGAGCACTTCGTGGTTCTCGACTAATTGCACTCCGCTCGAAATGACGACCTACTTAGGTGTCTACTTTCTAAGTGCAGTATAAGCGCCCACTTCCTTACCAGAATCATCGAGCATGCTCGCCACGAGTTTATTTCTATCTGCTTTTATTTTGGTAATTGTTCTTGTTCCTGTCCTTGGCCCGCCACCAATAATTAAAGGGTAATGGTTTAATGCTTTATCGGGCTGGTGCACCATGTACTTATGGGTATGACCACTTAAAACCAAATCAACTTTACCTTGATTCAACAACGGCTCAAATAGCTCAGTACAATGTTTTGGCCCATGTGCATCGCCCGAAAAGCGTGGTGGAATATGCATCAATACAACTCTAAACGGTGCTTTTTTAAATTCCCTTGAATTTATTTCTGTTTTCAGCCATTCAGCCTGTTGAACTCTATAATCATCAAAATCTACAATACCGGCATATACTGGATGCGCATCTTCTTTATCTTCACCAGTATCTAAAATTACAAAGCGAACAGGCCCCAAGGTAAAAGCTGCATGGCCAATATGCATATAATACTGCGGAAATTCGCGTGCAAATTTACCACGTGTTTCGTGATTGCCCCTTACGTAGATAAAAGGTGTACGCTTTGCAAAATTATCTACACAGGGTTGCAGCATATGTTCGATAATTTGTTTCTCATCGGTTTGATAATCAAATATATCTCCATTAAAGAAAATAAAATCTTGATTTTTCTCCGGAACAAGCCCCAACAAATGAGGGATTGATTCCGGGCGATCGTGCGTATCATTCATCATTAAGAACGAAACCCCGTCTTTCGCTCGGTCTGCATTCACAAATTCTTCAACAGCACTGCTTACCGTTACACCGTAGGTTAATTTGTAAGGCTGGAAATCTTTAATTTCTTTCGAAACAATTTTATAATAATATTTTGTTCCTGGTTTTAAATTTTTGAGCGTTACGGCATTTAACTTGCTATTAGCCTGCATTAAACCCAATTCGGCCTTTCCATATGCTTTTTGGCCAAGCTGATCTGCCTGTTCTCCAAATTCTACCCAGCCTGCAGCATTTTTATTGGTTAACCAAAGAATGGTCATCGAGTTATTGAAATTGGTTTGGAGATAAGGGCCTACTGCAATTTTAAAACCCTCTTCCTCAGCGGATACATCTGCAATCGCCATTGCTGGTGCTGCCAAAGTAGCAGCACCTAAAGTTAGTCCGGCCTTTAAAAAACCTCTTCTATTAGACTGATTTTCATTCATTTGGTTATTTTATCTTATTACCCAAATATATAGCTACAATATTTAACTTTGACCGTGTAAGATTAAATTTACTCAAACGTTTGATATGCCTAAAGTAATTTCCAATACCTCCTATTTTAAGGGCAACGATTTAAAAAAGAGTCAGAACATCATGATTAATGGCGCTCTAATTTCCAATATTAAGGCAAGCGACAACAAAGAAACCAGCCATTCGCTCGTTGTACCAGGTTTTATAGATTTACAGATTTATGGTGCCGGCGACAGGTTATTTTCAGCCGAGCCAAGCAGCGAATCATTAAGCATCATGGAAAATGAGCTGCTTAAAAAAGGCACTACAGGCTTTTTAGCTTGTATGGCAACAAATTCTCCTGAAGTTTTTGATGAATGTATCAAAGCAGCTAAAGAACACCGTATAGCTGCAAAAAATTTCTTGGGGCTACATTTAGAAGGGCCATTTTTAAATCCAAAACGCTTAGGTGCCCATGTTCCGGCCTTTGTACGAAAGGCCTCGTTAGATGAAATTAAGAAATTAATTGATTTTGGTGATGGCGTAATTAAAATGATGACGATAGCGCCGGAAATTCAAGATGATGAAGTGATCCAATACTTACTAGACCATGGTGTCGTGGTTTCTTTAGGGCATAGTAATGCAACCTTCGATGAGGCAATAACTGCTTATAACAAAGGCATCCAGACCACTACACACCTTTTTAATGCCATGAGTCCTATCCATCACCGCGAACCGGGTATCCCAACCGCTGTTTTTAGCCACGACAAAGCTATGGCCAGCATTATTGCCGATGGTCAGCACCTGGATTTCGAAGTAGTTAAGTTTGCCCAAAAACTTTTAAAAGAACGTTTGTTCCTCATCACCGATGCGGTTACTGCTTGTTCAACAGGGCCGTATCAGCATGTTCAAAAAGGCAATAAATATGTTATGCCTGATGGTACACTTTCCGGCTCATCGCTCACGATGTTAGAAGCTGTTAAAAATTGTGTATTACATTGTGACATCAGCTTAAATGATGCGGTTAAAATGGGAACGCGCTACCCTGCCCAATTGATCGGCATCGAAAATCTTACTGCAACGATAGAAACCGGGCATCAGGCAAACTTATTGGTACTTGATGATGACCTGAATTTAAAAGAGGTCATATTTAAAGGCGAAACGATATAATTAATTTAACATGTTCAAAAAAATCCTCGCAGCGATAATATTCTTGTCAGTTTATACCAGTAATTCTTGGGGACAAGAAATAGGTACTGCTTTTACAATAATACCCCTCGGAGTGAAGGGCGGAGATGATGAGAGCAATTTATCCTCTTATATGATTGCTCCAAAAGGTAGCGCAAATTATGTTTGTTTAGATGCAGGCACCATAAATGCCGGTATTCAAAAGGCCATTGAATATAAATCATTAAGAGGAATAAGCGAAGAGATTCAGCGAAAACAGATTAAGGGATATTTGATCTCACATGCCCATTTAGATCATGTAGCAGGTTTGATTATCAACTCTCCGGCCGATACATCCAAAAGCATCTACGGAATACCTTCGGTGCTGAATATTTTGAGGGATAAATACTTTACATGGGATGCCTGGGCCAATTTCGCAAATGAAGGCGAGAAACCACAATTAAAAAAGTACACCTACTCACCTCTTAATGAAGGTGAAACTTATCTGCTTGATGGAACGGAAATGAAAGTAAGGGCTTTTGAACTAAGCCATGGAAAACCATATAAAAGCACTGCTTTTTTGATCAGTCACAATGATAGTTATGTATTGTACCTTGGAGATACCGGCGCAGATGAAATTGAAAAATCGGACAAACTCGCCAGCTTATGGCAAACCATAGCGCCGATTATTAATGCAGGACAGTTAAAAGCAATTTTCCTGGAGGTTTCTTTCCCCAATGAACAGCCTGATAAACAATTATTCGGACACCTTACACCAAAGCTTTTTTATAGTGAATTATCAAAACTCGAAAGTTTAACTGATTCAAAAGCTTTTAAAAAAATATCTTTTATTGTAACACACACTAAACCGCCACAGAAAACTGCCAAAAAAGTAAAAAAGCAACTGATTTCAGAGAAATCGAAAGATTTAACACTGATTTTCCCCGAACAGGGCAAGTACTTAACAATTAATTAATTTAAATAGAACATTAGCAGTATTAAGTGCGTGTATTTTTGTAAAAAAGTGAATAAAACATCATAATTTTAAGAGCCATAGGGCAATAACAGATTATAATTGCTTTATCACTAACAAAAAAACATAAACTAATGAAAAAACTACTACTATTATTCACATTTATGCTTGCAATAACCATTGGTGGTTTTGCTCAGGGGGTTACAACTGCATCATTTATTGGTACAGTTAAAGATCAAAAGGGGGTAATTCCCGGTGCAACAGTTACCGCTGTGCATATTCCTTCAGGTACAAAATACGCAACAATTACCAGGGCCGATGGGCGGTACAACTTACCGAACGTACGTGTAGGTGGGCCATACACCATTAAAATAAGCTATATCGGCTACAACGAACTGGTTAAAGAAAATCTGAGCACAACTATCGGAGAAGATTTAAGGGTTGATGCTTCATTAACCGAAACATCGCAAAACTTAGCCGATGTTGTAGTAAAGGGAACGCAGGATAAAGTGATCAACTCATCCAGAACGGGGGCAAGGGAAACCATAACCCGGCAGCAGATTGATAATTTGCCAACGATTAGCCGTTCATTATCCGATTTTACCAAACTAACCCCATCAGCCAATTCTACTACTGTTGGCGGTTTAAGTTTTGGTGGCAGAAGCGGTTCTTATAACAACCTAACTGTGGATGGAGCCCTGTTTAACAACTCGTTCGGACTATCTGGTAGTTTAGGTGGACAGGCGAACTCTCAGCCGATATCACTAGATGCGATTGAACAAATTCAGGTAGATATTGCACCCTACGATGTTCGTCAGGGATCTTTTACCGGTGCGGGCATCAATACCATTGTAAAATCGGGAACAAATAACTTTAAGGGTTCGGCCTATTACTATACGAGAGGGACCGATTTAACAGGCTACTCAGCGGGGGTTACAAAAATACCAGTTGTAGACTTCAAGTATAATCAACGTGGTTTAAATATTGGTGGGCCGATCATTAAAGACAAATTATTTTTCTTTGTTTCGGGCGAACAAGAGCGGATCAGCACGCCTGCTACCTCCTTTGTAGCTTCAAGACCAGCTTTATCAGGAGCCAATGTTTCCGCAGCAGATGCGGCAACCTTAGATAAGCTATCGAACTATTTAATGAGCAAGTACAATTATGCCACAGGTCCATACGAGAATTATCCATACGAGACGAAAAGTGATAAAATAACCGCGAAGATAGATTGGAACATCAATGCTAACAATACTTTAAGTGCGAAATATTTCTACTTAAAATCGAACAGACAGGTGGTAGCCAGCGGTTCGGGTATTCCGGCGGGCTTAAATGGTAGCCGTTCGCCTTCTTCAACCTCTATGCCTTACTTTGGATCGAGTTACACCATAAACAATAACTTTAACATTGGTATCGTAGAGTTAAACACCAGGATTGGGAACAGCATGTCGAACAAATTAACGCTTGGTTATTCTGCCTTGAGAGATTTTCGGGCTTCAAATGGCGCTGAACTACCAATGGTTGATATTGGTAACGGAAACGGAGGCATTTTAACGAGTTTCGGCTACGAAGTTTTTACAGCAAACAACTTATTAAACTCCGACATTTATCAGTTTTCTGATGATTTCTCGATCTATGCTGGTAAACACGAAATCACCATTGGGACTAGTAACCAGTTGAATAAATTTTTAAATGGTTTTGCACCAAACTATAATGGTCTGTATTATTTCAAAACTGCCGACGATTTTATGAACAATGCACCAGCTGTAAGTTATTCTTACCGTAATTCTGCATTGGCGGATGGTGCATTTCCATTCGCAAAAATGTCGTCTTATAACCTGAGTTTATACGCACAGGATAAATATCAGGTAAGCGATAATTTCAAATTAACTTACGGTATACGGGCAGATTATACCTATTTCCCTACCAAGTTAGATCCAAATCCAAATTTGGCGGCACTAACCTTTCAAAACGGTTTGCAGGTAGATATTTCAAAATTCCCAAACAAAAAATTATTGTTCTCTCCACGTGTAGGTTTCAATTATGATATTTTTGGCGATAAAACAACACAGTTGCGAGGCGGTACAGGGATTTTTACTGGTCAGGTGCCTTATGTTTGGATCTCTAACCAGGCCTCTAACACCGGGACACTATTCAGCTCAAGTACTGTTTCAACCGTTGGAGATCCCCGATTGATTTTTAATCCGAATGTAAATGCAAACCGCCCTGCTCCAGGTACAGTTAATGCCAATACTTCGTATGAAGTAGACGCAACTTCTAAAGATTTCAAATACCCTCAAATCTGGAGAACCAACGTTGCTGTTGATCAGAAGTTGCCAATGGGTATCATTGCAACCATAGAGGCCTCATATACCAAAGATATCAATGCTGTAAATTTCTCAAATGCAGCATTGCCTAATAATTCTACAGGTTTGATCACACTTCCAGGTATTGAAGGACAACAACGTTATACCGCAAAATCTACACAAACTGGTACAACTGCGGCAAACCCTTCTATATCGCCGTTTATTTACATGCAGAATACCAAAAAAGGTTATTCGTATTTCATCACGGGCCAACTACAAAAATCTTTTTTAAACGGATTTAATGCAAGTGCGGCCTATACTTATAGTCAATCGCGATCTGTTAATGATGGCGGTTCTACTGCAAGCTCAATTTGGTCGCAAAGAGCCATTGCAGGAGATGCAAACTCGGATGTTTTAGCCAACACCAATTTCATCCAACCAAATAGAGTCATTGCATCATTAAGCTACAAAAGAGAATATTTTAAACATGCAGCAACCACAATCGGTTTAATTTTCGAATCAGCCAATAATGGTGCATTTAGTTATGTTTCATCTGGCGACATTAACAATGATGGTGGAGCAAATGATCTGCTTTACATCCCACAAAACCAAGGCGACATTACTTTGGTTCCCGATTTTGTTGGCGATACCCGCACACCGGCACAGATCTGGAACCAGTTAAACGCCTACATTAGCCAAGATAGTTACCTGAGCAAACACAGAGGTGAATTTGCAAAAAGAAACGGCGCCATCATGTCTTATTTCAAAAGAGCCGATCTTCACATCGCACAGGATTTCTTTGTTGGCCCTAAAGGAAAAAGAAATACACTTCAGTTTACATTAGATATTATTAACCTGGGCAATATGCTAAATAGTGATTGGGGTTTGTATCAAACACCAAATATTCCATTATCTACATACAATACGGCCGTGCTATTGGCATATAAAGGTTTAGATGCTGTATCAGGAAAACCTACTTATTCTTTTCCATATCAAGACAAAGCAAATTTAACTCCATACACTACAACGTATAAAAATATTACCGATCAGATTTCGCGCTGGCAGGCACAGTTTGGTGTCCGTTACATCTTTAACTAACGTTAAACAGATTATTATGGCTCGCCATCTGTAATAAAAGTAATATGATAAGAGGAGCAATATCTCAGGATATTGTTCCTTTTTCTTTAAATCAGTATTTCTATTTAAATATTTACATCAATTATTAAAAAGCATAGCTTGGTATTAAAAAAATGTTAATATTTTTGAGGTCATGAAATACAAACGCATCCTATTAAAGCTTAGCGGAGAATCGCTAATGGGCGACAAACAATATGGAATTGATAATGAACGCGTTAAACAATACGCAGAAGATATCAAAGCCGTACACGATAAAGGTTTAGAAATCGCAATCGTAATTGGAGGGGGGAATATTTTTAGAGGTTTAAGCGCCGAAAAAAGTGGGATGGACAGAGCACAGGCCGATTATATGGGCATGTTGGCAACAGTTATCAACTCTATGGCCTTGCAAGATGCGTTAGAAAAAGTGGGTATTAAAACACGGTTACTTACTGCAATTAAAATGGAGCAGATCTGTGAGCCATTTATCCGCAGAAGAGCTGTTCGCCATTTAGAAAAAGGCCGTGTGGTTATTTTTGGTGCAGGAACGGGAAATCCATACTTCACAACCGATTCTGCAGCAGCTTTGCGTGCTATCGAAATCAAAGCTGATGTTGTTCTAAAAGGAACACGTGTTGATGGGATTTATACGGCCGATCCTGAAAAAGATCCGCTGGCCACTAAATATGATGAAATTTCTTTTAGGGAAGTTTACGATAAGGGGCTTAATGTAATGGATATGACCGCATTTACTCTTTGCGAAGAAAACCAAGTGCCGATTATTGTGTTTGATATGAACAAACATGGCAATTTCATGAAAATCGCCAATGGCGAACCTATTGGAACCCTGGTTAAATAAGGAATAAAAATTATTATTTTTGTAGAAATACACACAATTATGAACGACCTCATACAATTACAATTAATGGATGCTCAATCTGCAATGGATAGAGCCATCGATCATTGTGAATCTGAATTAACTAAAATCAGAGCTGGTAAAGCATCAGCTGGAATGTTGGATGGTATTTTCGTGGATTATTATGGCGCAGCTACAGCATTATCACAAGTAGCCAGTATTAATACGCCTGATGCCAGAACAATCGTAATCCAACCTTGGGAAAAATCACTTTTAACCGCGATTGAAAAAGCTATTCAGGTAGCCAATATTGGTATCAATCCACAAAATGATGGCATTGTTATCCGCCTGGTTGTGCCGCCTTTAACAGAAGAGCGTAGAAAAGACTTGGTGAAAAAAGTAAAGGAAGAAGCCGAAAGAGGCCGCATTACCGTTCGTAACATCCGTAAAGATGCCAATACCAAAATTCAAAAACTGAAAGGCGAAGGTGTTTCTGATGACGAGATTAAAACAGGTGAAGGCGAAGTGCAAAAATTAACCGATGCTTATATCATCAAGGTTGACAAACACGCCGAAGCTAAAGAAAAAGATGTAATGACAGTTTAATCTGTATAAAATACAATCAGAAAGGGAATGGACTAAGATCTATTCCCTTTTTTTATTGCTTTGCGCTTGAGCCCCTAACGTTTAAGATAGTGGGTAACGACACCTGCATGTTTTCGACAGGCTTTCCTGCTTTCTTAAGCTTGTTCAATAAAATTTTCATCACGTTTTCTGCAATCGCCTCAAGAGGTTGTGCAATAGCCGTAACCGGAGGCTCGCAAAACTCCAGAATTTCGAAATCATCAAAAGAAACAACAGCCATATCCTTGTGGATCTGAATACCTAGTTTTCTAAAAGTTCTTAAACCGTCTAAACAAATATAGTTGGCAGCAAAAACTACCGCATCCAGCTGTTTCTCTGCTTTAAAAAACTTTATCATCTCCTCAATTGATTCGGCAGAGTTTACATATTTAATCTTCTTTACAATTGCCGGCAAGTTATATTTTTTTACAGCACTTTCGTAACCCGCCAAGCGGTCTACCATCTGCTGCTGTAAAGTATCAATGGTTACAAAACCTATTTTTTTATAATTATTCTTAATGAGGTGCTCGGTAGCTTCGTAGGTACTGCTTAGATTATCGATTATTACATAATCTGTTTTAACATCCTGTACGTACCGATCGAATAGTACCACTGGGGCATCTGTTTGAATCAATTTTTTAACTTCTTCTTCCAAACCTTCAGGCAAGGCCATAATATAGCCATCAACATGCCTGTCTTTAAAAATCTGCAGCAATTCTATTGCCTTTTCGGTATCGTTTCTGGTACTGCTAAAAAGTATCTTATAACCAAGGCTCGAAGCAATTTCATCAATTCGGCGTGCTATACCCGAGAAAAAAGGTTCAGAAATATCATCAACCAAGAAGCCTATAATTTTTGTTTTGCCTGTTCTTAAACTTGTTGCAAGGGTATTGGGCTGATAATTTAATTCAGCAACCAGTTCTAAAACTTTTTTGGTAAGCGATTCGCTAATATTTTTTTCTCTTGCTTTCCCATTAATTACAAACGATACGGTTGTAATGGAAATATTTAATTGTTTAGCGATATCTTTGATCGAAACGCGTTTCTTCATCACAGGCATTGAACGAATAAAAGTTGATTGGTAATATAACAATATATCTATAAATATAGGAGAGTTATGAAAAAAATAGCCTAAAAAAGAAAAAGAGCAACCTATCCAGGATTGCTCAATTAACTAACTTATTATTCATAAAAAATGCTGTTGGGGAAGGAGTCGAACCTTCAAGGGGTAGTTAGCTACAGTTCAAAAAATTAATTTGTGGTCAACCCAATAAACTGCGTTTGTCCCATTATTCCCCACCACCGAGACAAGGAGGCGTGTCTGCCAATTTCACCACCCAACAATTTTAGTCATTAGTCCAAAGTCTGCAGTCGTAAGTCTACTAAAGACTATGGACTTTTGACTTAGGACTAAAGCCGCTGTAGGGGAAGGAATCGAACCTTCAAGGAGTGGTTAGTACCGAAACCGGTATATTCCCATTATTCTCCGCCACCGAGACAAGGAGGTGTGTCTGCCTGTTTCACCACCCTACATTATGTTATGCAATTTTGAAAGAACGTTTCCTTTTTGTTAATTGCTTGATACAAATGTAAAGGAACAACCAATACCTTGCAAATATTTTAAACATTTAATTTTATTTTTATAATATTGATAAATATTCGTAAATTCGCTTATCATAATTCAAAAATATGCTTAAAAAAGACAATTCCAATTTAGAAATTGACAACCTCGACATCGATATATTGAAACAATTGATGCAGGATGCCACTAAACCTTATACAGAAATCGCCAAAGATCTGATTGTTTCGGGCGGAACGATACACGTTAGGATGAAGAAACTGCAGGAAATGGGCATTATTAAGGGCTCGCACTTAATCATTGATCCGCAGAAGGCTGGATATGATATCTGTGCCTTTTTGGGTATTTACCTGGAGAAAGGAATCCAGTACAAAGATGCAGTTGCACAATTGAGCAAAATTAAAGAAGTGGTAGAATTGCATTATACTACCGGTGCCTACAGTATGTTTGCCAAAATTATCTGCAGGGATACCAATCATTTACGCCACGTTTTAAACGAAGAAATACAGGCCGTGAACGGTATTCAGCGTACGGAGACTTTAATCTCGTTAGAAGAGAGCATTAAGCGTCAGATTGAACTGGGGTAGAGCAGAAAGACTAAAGGTAAAAGACTAAAGCAAAAAGATTTCATTAAGAACACGAAGCTTAAATGATCTCATATGCCTTATATGGTAAAATGCTATTGGTCATTCTTAATAATCAGGAAATGAACGCTGAGTGGGATTTTGGGAACAGTAGTCCCGTTATTCGCTATAGCCCCGATGAATCCCGATGTAAAATCGGGAGGGGGCTGCCGCTACTACCGGGTTTAGAAACAAAGGTTTGTGTAGCTAGGCCCCAAACCATTAATAGCAGCACTCAATTGGCCACCTAGACCCGATTGGAGTGAACACGAAGCCGCAGGCAAAGTAAAACGGAAAGCGGGAAAAAACCCAGATAGTTTTACAGGCGCTGCGCTCCTAATAGCTTTTATATAATTTTTTATTTGAAAATGAGCATTCAATATTAATCGGGAACAGTAGTCCCGTTATTCGCTATAGCCGATGAAGAATCGGGCTGCCGCTACTACCGGGTTTAGGAACTGAGGTTTATACAGCACCCAGCCAAAAATAGCACCACCTAACGAGCCACCTAGACCCGATTGGAGTGAACACGCAATCCCGATATTTCATCGGGATAAGTAAAACGGAAAGCGGGAGGAAACTCAAATAATTATACAGGCCTTGCTCTCCTAACCTTAATAATCATATTTATAAAAAAGTCCTTCGACTACGCTCAGGATGACAAACGAAAAAAGACAACACTATTTCAACAGTTGATAAGCAACAAGCGCAGCAACGTAAGCCATGGCTGTCATATAAGCCAATTGGATAACCGGCCATTTCCAGCCTTTAGTTTCGCGGTATACAATAGCTACTGTGCTCATACATTGCATGGCAAAAGCATAAAAAAGCATTAATGAAATGCCGGTAGCAAAAGTATATACAGGCAAACCGGTGCGACTGTTAACCGAGGCAGACATGCGTTCTCTAATGGTGCTTGTATCCTCATCACCGCCATCGACGCTATAAATCGTAGCCATAGTACCTACAAAAGCTTCGCGGGCAGCAAAGGAGGTAATTAAACCAATACCAATTTTCCAATCGTAACCCAGAGGGCGGATGGCAGGCTCAATCCAATGGCCAAGAATGCCCACATAAGAATTTTCCAATTTCTCGGTAGCCACCAGGGTTTTAATGTGATCTGTATTTTTTGTAGTATCGGCCAGAGCAGATTCGTATTTTTTATCGATACTTTCGAAACGGCTTCCTGGCCCAAAAGAGGCCATTACCCAAAGAATGATGGAAATGGCAATGATTACCTTACCCGCTTCGAAAACAAAAGTTTTTGATTTCTCGTACATGGTGTAGAACACATTTTTCCACCTTGGCATGCGATAAACCGGCAGCTCCATGATAAAATAAGATCTTTCTTTGGTTTTGATGATGAATTTCATTACCCAGGCCACCAGTACCGCAGCAATAATCCCTACCAGGTACATCACCATTAGCGCCAGCCCCTGCAGGTTAAAAACACCTAAAACGGTTTGAGAAGGAATAATTAACGAAATGATTAAAATATACACCGGAAGCCTTGCCGAACAGCTTACCAATGGGGTAACCATGATGGTAATCATCCTGTCTTTCCAGTTTTCGATATTTCTGGCAGCCATAATAGACGGAACTGCACAGGCTAAACCACCTATCATCGGCACCACCGATTTACCGTTAAGGCCAACCTTACTCATAATTTTATCCATCATAAAGGTAACACGGGCCATGTAGCCGGTATCTTCCAAAATGGATATAAAGGCAAAAAGGATTGCAATCTGTGGGATAAACACGAATATGCCGCCTAGCCCGGCAACAACACCATCCAATAACAGATCGGTAAGCATGCCCGCCGGCAAATATTCGTGACCGGTACTCGTTATAAAACCAAAACCAGTCTCAATCCAGTCCATTGGATAAGATGACCAGGCAAATATGGCATTGAAAATAACAAAAAGAATCAGCAAGAAAATGGCAAATCCCCATACTTTATGGGTTAAAATAGCATCTAATTTATCGCTGAAAGAAAATTTCTTTTCGGTACCATTGTCAACAACCACATCAGATAAAATAGTACTGAGGTGTTTGTACCTGGCAATGGTTTCTGCAGCCTGAATTTTTGAAGACTCAAAATGGTGTGACTGCTCTATATTTTCAATTTCTTCCTGTTCTTTTTCGGTAAAGAAAGTTAAATGCTCATGTTGGTGCAAAACCTGCAGCGCATAATAATCGTTATCAGAATTAAGTTTCGATTTTATGGCATTAATAGCTTCAGGAGCCAGAAAATTCACATCTACATCCTGGAGCTGTGTGGCAATTTTATTGGTATTGGCAATAGCCTTTTTTAGTTTGTCAATCCCAATGTTATTCCGTGCTGAAATGGGAACCACCTGGACGCCCAGTTTCGCTGCAAGTTTATCCAGATTGATCTCGATCCCTTGTTTATCCGAAAGATCGATCATATTCAGGGCCAAAATCATAGGAATGCCTAAATCTGCCACTTGCGAATACAAAAGCATATTGCGCTTTAAATTGGAAGCATCGGCAATGAGGACAATAACATCAGGATGGCTATTGTTTTTTTTATCGGCAAGTACTTGAAAAACGATGCTTTCATCAGCACTTTTCGGATATAAACTATACGTTCCCGGTAAATCTATTATTTCGGCTTCTTTACTATTGGCAAGTTTTGTAAAACCTGTTTTCTTATCAACAGTAATGCCTGGAAAATTTCCGATTTTTTGATTTAACCCTGTTAAACGGTTAAATAAAGTAGATTTACCTGTATTGGGATTACCAACTAACGCAACTTTAATATCCAAACCCAGCTTTTTTATTGAATAATGATAACATCGGCTTCGCTTTTACGCAAGCAAAGCTGATAACCAGCAACACGGATCGCCATTGGATCGCCCAGAGGAGCAAAACGCTCTACTTCTACCACCTCACCCGGCAAGCAGCCCATCTCCATTAACTTTACAGACATATCTAAATCTGTAAAAGCTACAATTGTTCCTTTTTCTCCAACTTTTAGGTGCGACAGTTTCATGTGCTAAATTTGGCGCAAGTTAACCTTTCTTTAGATTTATTCCAAATAAGATAGTCGTGTGTGGGATATAAATTACACAGCTTTACCCTAAAATGATCTAGTTCCGCTGTCTGCCCCCGCCAAAGCCGCCACCGCCATTACCTCCACGCTTCCTGCCACCCTCTTCGCCTCCCCTGATGCGGTTTTTACCCCCCATGCGGTTAAGTGAATAGGTAAACGAAAACATAAAATAACGCTGCAGTACATTATAACTTACATCCTGAATGGTATTGTTATTGGCTGTACGGCTTACGCCCTGGTTTTCGTTCAGCAAATCGTTTACCGCCGCTTTAAAGGTTCCCCTGTTTTTAAAGAACTGTTTGCTGATGTAAGAATTTACGAGTGTAAAATGTGTATCGAAACCCTCTCCTCTTCCGGTATTCTGGTTATAATCGGCATCTATTGCCCAGCGGATATTTCCTGGGAATAAATAACTTACACTCACATTTGGACTAAAGGTATAATAACGCGTATTAGAATTAGGCTGAACCGAATAGGTTGCACGGTTAATCGAACCATTTAAACCAGCTGTTAAATCGAGCTTATCTAAATTGGAAACCAAGCGATAACCATTGGTAATAGACCAGCTATTGGTAATATTTTTTAAAGCATTGGTAAAGTTTACATCCCTATCATAACTACCACTAACATTGATATGAAAGTTCAGCTTATTCTCTGCCATAATCGGCAAACTTAATGAAGAGGAAATAGACCCCGAGTAAACACCGTTTACATTCACCGGAGTAATAGCCAGTTTTCCCTGGTCTTCGCCGCTTTGAATTAAGCTACTGCTATTCGCAATCCGGTTTGAAGTTTGGGTTAGGTTTAAATTGACGAATAAGGACCTGTTTTTTCCGACGGTAAACGTATTGTAGGCTACGCGAAGGGTATTATTGAATTCGGGCTTCAGATCAGGGTTACCAACGGGGATACTTTGTGTGTTGGTATTGTTCCGGATCGGCTGCAACTGCTGAATGGTTGGTTGGTTTGTGCTGCCCCTATAGTTAAACACCATGCGTTTACTGTTGCTAAAATTATACCTGAACATGGCCGAGGGCGTATAGTTGAAAACGTTCTGCTTGAGTACAAATCCCTTACTGATATTGTTATTTGTGCGATCAGTATTCTGAACCGCCACACCGACATTCCAATTGTATTTTTTCGCCATTTTATTAAAGCTAAAACCTGCCGAGTTGGTTAAAATGGTATTTTCGTAAGCATTGCTAAAGGTTTCATCCAATAAATCGTATTGTAAGGTAGCTGGATTGAAATTATAGGTAAAACGATCGGATGTATTGTGGTTATAACCGTTCTGATAATTAAACTCCAGGCTCAAGGTTTTATCCAGGGGCTCGGTATATACCAATCTTGTATTCTGGTTGATGGACTCGCTCTCCTGATCGTTAAACTGGTCGGTCGTTTTTTGAGTGGTAGTTCCGTTTTCTTTTCTGGTTTCAGGATTTGTATTGTAATTATCAGCATCGTTATTGTTGATATTGGTACTGAAGTTTAATGAAAGTGTTCTCCCCCTACGCATAAATTTTTTACGCAATAAAATGTTGTTACTAATGGATGGTGCAGTATTATGATTTCTTAACAATTGTGACCCGGTAATCATATACTTATTAAAATCGCGGGTATAGGTGCTGTTGTTTAAGCTCTCGTTATCGGTATAACTTAAATTTGGCTGTATCCGAAGCGAGGTTAGCGAATCAATCTTGGTATCGACCATAAAGTTTAAGCGGTGGTTTAAACGATCGGAATTATTGACCTGATTGTTCTTAAAAACCGTAGTTTCATCACCCAATAAATTTTGCCTTACACTGTTCGACAGAATAAGGTTATCAGATTTATTAACGAAATAACTCAGGCTAATTTCGGTTTGATCGGCATATTCATCCGAAAAATTAAACCCGCCAGCTTTGGTATCGGTAATTCCGCCCCGGCCACCATTACTGCCGCCATTCCCTCCACCCAAGCCACCGCCAAAGTTTTGTTTGTTTACATTGTTGAACTGTGCAATTACGCTTAAGCGTTTGTCCTGATTAAAATGGTTAATGTTCGCATTTACATCGTAACGGTCGTTAGAACCATAACCTCCAGAACTGTTTCCGAAATAACCGTTTTTCTTATCCTTTCTGGTGGTGATATTAATGATCTTGGTTCTCGAACCATCATCGATTCCGGTAAACTGTGCCTGATCTGACAGTTCATCAATAATCTGAATTTTATCGATCATATCGGCCGGAAGATTTTTAGTGGCCAATAAAGGATCGTTCCCAAAAAACTCTTTACCGTCTACCTTAACTTTTGTAATGGTTTCGCCCTGGGCTTTTACTGTTCCGGCCTTATCTACCTCTACTCCTGGCAATTTCTTTAACAGATCCTCAACTACAGCATTCTCTACCACTTTAAACGAGCTTGCATTAAACTCGAGCGTATCCTTTTTTACTACAATTGGCGGAATTTCTGCTTTAATATCAACCGTTTGAAGGTCTATCGCACCACCTTCTAAAACAATATCGCCCAAGGCCACATCTGTTTTATCTGCCGCGATTGTAAAATCTTTTGTGATATTCTTTAAGCCTAAAAATGCAGCATAAAGTCTGTAAGTACCCGGATTTAAGTTTTTGAAAACAAATTTCCCATCCTCGGTGGTACTTACAGCACCAACCATGCTCGAATCTGTTAGGTTTCTAACAGCCAAAGAAGCATAATCGATCGGTTTTTTATCTTTTGATTGAATAACCCGTCCGCTAACTGAACCCGTTTTCTGAGCGTAAACATAAAAAGATGATAAAATAAGTAGGAGCGTAAAAATTTGTTTCATTCGGTTAGTTTGGTTTATAGCATAGAGACTAGCGACTTTTACAAAGGTTTATTTTACTTTGGTAACATTTGAAATACATAAATGTCAATCACACATTTAATATGGAAACGAAATGGGCATAAAAAGAAAAGTCCCGATTTTCATCAGGACTCTCATTATTTAAAGCATTATACTTTACATTCTTATGCGCTGACCGCCACCGCCACCGCGTTGACCTGGCATCTGCATATCTCCACTCATTGTTCTGCCACCAATACGGGTTAACGAATAAGTGAATGACAACATATAATAGCGTTTTAACACATTAAAGTTAACATCCTGAATTGATGTGCCTGTAGCTGTTCTGCTTACTCCTGTATTCTGGTTAAGTGCATCATTAACAGAGAATTTAAATGTACCTCTGTTTTTAAAGAACTGACGGCTGATGTATGGATTAAGAATAGTATATTCCTGGTTATACAGATCGCCACCACCAAAATTTCTGAAATAATCAATATCTATGGCTAACCTGATATTGGCTGGCAATACATAACTTACATCGAAGCTTGGATTAATGGTATAAAACTGTGTATTGGCAGATTGTTGGGCTGAAAAGGATGAATTGGTATAGCTACCGGTGATCCCCCCCGTTAAATCAAATTTATCAACGTTGGTAACCAGTTTATAACCGTTGGAAATGGTATACGTATTGGTAATGTTTTTAACTGATGTGGTACCGCCCTGTGGAACAATGTAATTTACATTCCTGTTATAAGCCCCATTACCTGATATATTTAAGGTTAATTTACGCTCTGCCATTAAAGGTAAAGACCATGTTGCATTAGCATTACCTGCATAAACACCATCAACATTAACATAACTCACCTGTTGAATACCACTAGGCAGCTGTGCAACACTATTACCGATACTGTTGAAAGTTTGTGTCAAATTTAGTCCTGCAAAGAAAAATCTACCGTTTTCAATATTAAAGTTATTGAAATTAATCCTTAACTGGTTATTAAAAGAAGGTTTTAAAGCTGGGTTACCTACATAAATAGTTTGCGAATTTGTATTATCAGGAATTGGCTGAATCTGATCAATGCTTGGTTGAGTGGTAGAACCACGATAATTAATAAACAAGCGTTTACGGTTGCTAAAGTTATACCTGAACTGCGCTGAAGGGGTAATATTAATAAAATTCTGCGTACGCTTTAAGCCAGTAGTTAAATTCGTGTTCACCCTGTTGGTTTGCTGTGCAGCTACTCCAATATTCCAGTTGTACTTTTTCTCTGTTGTTGTTAAACTAACGCCTGCCGCATTGGTAAGGGTACGGTTATTATAAATATTCGAGAAAGTATTGTCTACAAGGTCATATTGCAAAGTTAAAGGATTGTAATTAAGAACATCTCTTTGCGAATCGCTATTTGAATACCCATTCTGGTAATTAAATTCTACACTTAAGGTTTTATTTAAGGGCTCAGTATAAACTAATCGTGTCGTATTATTAATCGAATGACTGCTTGTATTATTCAACTGGTTGGTTAATGAATCTCTCTTTGAAGTACCAGTGGTAATCGTTTCATCTCTATAGTTAAGATTCGTACCATTATTATCATTAATACTGGTACTAACGTTTAACGAAAGGGTACGACCTCTACGTTTAAAACTTTTTCTTACTAATAAATTATTGCTAAACGCAGGCGTAGCTGCAGTTGTCGTGTTCCGTTGTAAACCTTCTGTTAATGAAGTTATAAAATTTCGGGTATAGTCTGTAACGCTGTTCCCATCAGTTTCGGTATAGGTTACATTGGGTTGAATCTTGATCGATAACGAAGGGTCTATTTTAGTATCAACCATAAAATTGAAACGATGGTTGATCCGATCTGTAGTATTATCTAATTTTTGATTAATATCGGTTGTTCCTGTACCTAAAAGATTTTGTGTGTGCGAATTCTGCAACAGTTCGGATGTTGCTTTGTTAAAGAAGTAACTGGCCTGAAACTGGGTCCCATCTTTATAGGTATCTGCAAAGTTTAAACCCGCTGCATTTGTATTGGTGATACCACCATTTCCACCAGCGCTACTTCCGCCTCCACCGCCGCCAAAACCGCCGCCTCCACGACCACCACCGCCTCCAAATCCGTTGCCTACACCACCGCCCTGACCAAAGTTTTGTTTGTTCACGTTGTTAAACTGGCCAATAAAACTAATCTGCCTGTCTTCATCAAACTTGTTGACGTTCAAACTTGCATCATATCGGTCATTGGAACCGTAGCCTACCGTACTGTTTCCAAAATAACCATGTTTCATGCCGCTTTTGGTTGTAATGTTCAGGATTTTATTTCTTGTTCCATCATCAATACCAGTAAACTGGGCCTGCTCGGAAAGCTCGTCAATTACCTGAATTTTATCAACCATATCGGCAGGAAGATTCTTTGTAGCCAATAAGGGGTCGTTTCCAAAAAATTCTTTTCCATCCACCTTTACTTTGGTAATGGTTTCGCCCTGGGCTTTAATACTTCCATCTTTTGCCACCTCTACGCCTGGTACTTTCTTTAATAAATCTTCTACAACTGCATTTTCACGTACCTTGATAGATTTGGCATCAAATTCAATGGTGTCTTTCTTTACTACAATTGGAATGGTTGCGGTAACGTTAACATCTTTTAAATCAACGCCATCGTCGCTCATGGCAATTTCGCCCGCATTTACTGCTGCTTTAGCCACTTCTATATCTTTAGTAGCTGTTTTTAAACCTAAAAAGGCGGAGTAGATTCTATATTTACCTGGCGCAATGCCCTTAAAACTAAAAGATCCATCCGGATTGGTTTGCCCTGAAGCAACAACACTCGAATCTTTTAAGCTCTTAACTGCTATTGTAGCAAAGTCGACTGGCTTTTTATCTTTCGCGTTAATTACTTTACCGCTTATTGAACCAGTATTTTGAGCCTGGGCAATATATCCACAAAATAGGAGCACAATGAATATTGCCCGCTGAACGTTTTTTTTCATCAAAAAATTAGATATTATAATACAAAACTAAGCTATCAGACTAGGGAAAGGCGCAAAGGTTTGTTAAGGTGTGTTAAAAGCTTGGTAACATTTTAAATACAGCTTTTAGTAGGCGATCAGATCTAAAAGGAAGATCGATCGGAAGTGGGATTATTTTTGTGGTGAAGGATAAGTTTTGTAGTACACTTTTGGGCAGTTACAGTTCTTTTTAAAAATACTGCATCCACTTAAACATATGGCCACAATTACACAGATGATACTAACTTTCGTTTTCATTGTTTTTATTTTATTTTCAATTGCAATGAAGCGATTCCGGATACATTAATTGTTTTTGGTAAGCGGTGTATTCGTCATGGTTTCATTGAAATTTAATTTATGAAGCAATACATAACTAAAAACTGCCATGGATGCCCCTAACATGTCGCAGCCAAAATCCCACCATTCTGCAGATCGGTAGGTAAAAACTTTCCATTGTAACAGTTCAATTCCGCCTCCAATTGCCGCATTGATGAGCAATATTTTAAAAATGGTCAATGTTCTGAAAGCGAAGGTATGCTGATATCTTATTTTCCCGTAGAAGAGTAATACCGATAAGACAAAGAAAAAACCCATATGGGTCATTTTATCAAAGCCTTTAAAGAAAAAACCGCTTCCACCCACAGAATCGGAAATTTCAATATTACAAAGCACTAAAACTACTATGGTCCATAGAACGGCCCATTTTTGCTGTTTCAGTGCTTTGTACAAAATATAATAATTATGCTCCTACCAGTTCCTGGTAAGCTTCTGCAGTTAATAAATCTTCTACTTCAGCTAAATCAGCCAAAGATACTTTTACCATCCAACCTTTTCCGTAAGGATCAGCGTTTACCAATTCCGGATTATCGTTTAGCTCAGCATTAACTTCTAATACCGTACCCGTAACCGGCATATATAAATCAGACACTGTTTTAACGGCTTCTACAGTACCAAAAACTTCTTCTTTTGCTACTTCGCTGCCTACAGTATTGATGTCAACATAAACAATATCACCTAATTCGCGCTGAGCGAAATCAGTAACACCGATAATAGCTTCGTTACCTTCAACTTTAACCCACTCGTGGTCTTTAGTGTATTTTAATTCTGATGGAAAATTCATGGTTTGTATTTATTGATATAAGTTATATTAATTTTCTTGTTTATTAAGCTTGTATGGATAAAACGTTTCCCAGCGTTTACCGGCCAAAAATACAATTTAGTTTAAGCATTAGCAAAGGGTAAATTTTAGTTAATTTCACGATAAGTAGTACCTAGGAAAAAAGCACATATTCGTAATCAAATGAGCATTCAAATAAGAAACCACTGTTTACTGTAACTGGATATCTAATTCATGTAGCATAGGCACATTCACTGCGATGTCTTTGCTCTTGTTGTAATCAAGGACATTGTGATTGTTAAAAATTCAATAATATAGAGTTTTACCTTTTCATTGGTTGTTAAATATCTTTTGTCGCCCACCCTTCAACGTCTTTAGAATCAGAAAATTCTAATGGACGAATAAAGTTGATGCCTTGGTAACAACCTTTTATTGGATACAAAGCTTGTCTCGGTTTCCCTTGGTGCACTGAGTCTTTAATTTGAAACATATCAATCCTAGTGGCAATTAAATGAGTCTTAGCAATATCTGATTTGATAGCAACATTGATATTCAATTTATCTGACTTAATACTTGGATAAGCGATAGCACCAATATCCTTTGAAAGAAAAAATTGTTTAGCTATAGCTATTGAAATTTTGTATTCATCAATATTCCCAGGATCCACATCCTTAACGAATTCTTCGGTAATAAATCTTTTCAGTTCGCGATCTATCTCTATGAGTTTTTTATTATTGTTGTAGGCTATTTTGATAGCCTTATTATTATAGTCGGCGTGCTTTTTACTATTAAAGAAAGCATTCTCATTTGATATAAATTCAAGAATGCCGATATGAACAAAATTTACCGGATGGAGTATTTCCAGCTCTAAACATGTGCAATACATCCCATCAACTGGATTTAGTTCTCGGATTGACGTATCGGCCCCATGGGAGGTATATAGGATCGTATCATTAAGGTCATTCAACCTTCCGATAGACCTGGTGGGTTCTGGACACCATAAATCAGATAGATTTTTGATGTCCTCCGGACTTTTATGGACCCTGACGCGATGTAATTTAAGTCCATACGGAAGCTTAAAAAAAACAAATTTGAAATGGTTTATCATGCGAGAAAAACTTTCCATGTAATCTTTAATAGAAGTTTCATGGATGTTTTTCTCACGGAACCTATCCATCAACTTTCTTTGTATACCTTTATTGTGATGACTATTATTCATTCGACATTTTACGTCTAAGTGTAAAGACTTTCGTGTTTAATGTTCTTCGCGTCGCAAATCGTTTTGAAACGTAGCAAGGTCATCTATCACGCAATCTATCCGGCAGATTATTCGTAGGCTAGAGGCATAAAGCTAAATGGTAAGCACTGGATAAAATGTAACGTAATGAACCAGAGGCTTCCAATAATCAATAGCTTTTGATCCTAAGCTATTAATTCAGTGTAAACCTTAAACTAAATCCGAAATTACTGAATGAAGTATTAAAGGTTTGTGAAGTATAAGGCTTTGTAATATTCGAATCGTAAAACAATTTGATATTAAATTTCTGATTCAACACATAATCTACACTTGGTCTTAAGGTAATGTTTTTTGCTCCTGAAGAAACTTCCGCTTCGGTAACATCAGCCCTGTAAATAACGGTTTTATTATCGCGGATAGCTACATCCAATTTGAAATCCATGTTGTTATCCATTTTCAGGCTTTTAAACCATCCAAATGGGAAACGGAATTTATTGGTACGGTAGCCCAATCCTAAAACCATATTGTTTTCTGATAGCTGTGCCAATTGACTGTTTGATAAACTTAATCCCAATAAACGTGAACGGTTTAATTCGAAAGAAGCGGTCAGGTTATTTTTAAACCTGGTATCAACACCAACCAACGGAGAAAAATATTCAGAAATGGTTACCTGAGCAAACTGGTATTCCGGTAAAAAATTATTATTTACATCTCTACTGCTAACCGCACCATTGGTTTCCTGATAACGCAATAATGAGTTAAAGCCATTAATATTATAGGCAGAGCGATAGCCATGTCTGATATCGACAGATGAAAACTTGTCGGCGATAAAAGGAATACGTGTTAATCCGCTATAGGTTAAACTCCAGTTTGGAAGTGGAATTTTAGGAAAGGCATTCATTTTCGTTTTCCCGGCATCTTTGCCTGAATAAGCGGCCATAAAAGCAGAGATAATTACATCCTGGCTTTCTTTACTGTAACCATCGGCATAACCGCCGTTTACACCCCCTGAATTTGGATTCTGAGCACCCAATCTTCGAGAGATAATGATCCTATTGGCCATAAACTGATTAAACAGACCCGAAATCACCGTTGAGTTATTTTCTTTGAAAGCTGTACCCAAAGCAATATACGATACGCTATAATCGCCCGTGGTAATGGCACTTAAGTTTTCGAACGATGATACACTGGCTACATACCTGAAATTGGTAGAAAAGTTTCTTGTTTGCGCCTTATTGGCCTTTAGCGTAATCCGTAAATCTTTAAATGGCTCTACCTGCCCGGTAAGCTGAAAATCTTCTCTGAGTGTGTTTACATATAACTGATTCTGCAAGGTATCGGTGGTGAGCCATCCATTGTTTAAGGCCATATCACGAATATCGCGCTGACTGCCGAAAGCAAAGCCCAAACCTGGTGCACCCGTTACATTATCGATACCAAAATACTTAGTGGTTGGCAGATAGCCTGGCAAGAAAATACCTTTGGTTTGTACAAAGCTGGCATTAACGTTTTTTACACTCGTTAATAGATTAATAAAAAATGTCTTAGCACCACTTCCTTCCTGGTCGTTGCCCGCCTTTCTGATAAAACCAAACTTATTGTATAAAGTAGTTAGGTTTAAGGTTGGGTTTACCTGTACCGTTCTGCTGTTCTGTACCGTATTACCCAAATTAATATTCGGATCACGTAAAGTAGAAAGCGGCTCAGTTTGCCAGTTAAAGTTGGTACCATAACGGGTTTTAACGGTAATCCAGTTTAGTCCCGGTATTTTATCAATTGGCAGGTTATAGGTAACGTTTAAATTATGGTTATAATCGGTTGTACGCCCTAAACGTTTTAAGTTTTGCCAAACGGTATCGCGTTTTAAACCGTCAAGTCTTCCATCCGGTTCATCAATGATCGAATAATTTGTGGCATTAAAATCTAACTGTAACGAACGGGTAAGGTTCCAGGCTACACCATAAATCCTACTCATGGTGAAGTTTTTGTTAAAGGTGGTACCATAACCACTCTGGTAAACCCCGATGGTATTATTCGGATCGTTATTCCGTAAGGTATTTTCTGAATATAAACGGTCTACATCAATCCTGAAATTAATGGCACTTGGGAAAATACTGAAGTTAAAATCCTTCAATAAAGCCAGCATGTTTGATTTAATAATCTTTTCAAACGGCGCTATTGTTTTGGCTTCTTTAGAATAACTGTACTGTAACGATGCCCTATAGGTATTCTGAATACTGCTCTGATTAATAAAATCGCGATGATTATATTGGGTATAAGCATAACTTGCCGCGAAATTCTCAATATCCCAAAGGCGGACAGGTTTACTGTTATTGGTCCGTTCTTTTCTAACGTTGGTGAAGTTTATGCCTCTTCTAACGGTATAATCCTGCGCAAAGTTTAAAATCGAATCTTTCTGTTCTTTTGTCGACTGCTCCAGCGCATTTTTGAGCTCGATATCTGGCGTTCTAGGATTGTATTGCGGGGTAGAAACCTGTTTAGAGTAACTCACAAACATCGGGATTTTCACACCCGATTTTTGCGGCAGAAACTTACCTAATTCCATGGCAGAAGAAACATCCAGCAATACATTATCCGCACGGTTCCGCTCGCTCACTTTCGAATCGATAGATCCGAAACCGATGGTAGATTTACTTCCGGAAATATTTACATCTGCAAAATCGGCCAGTTTTAAGTTCAATCTTCCGGTAGCTGCCCAACCACCTTTTTCGTCAAATTCAGTTAACCTCAATTCGTTAAACCAAACCAGTGCATTTTTATCAAGGCCATCATCGTTCCGTTCATCACTGGCAGCACGGAGCGGATTTTTAATCCCTACCATATACACCCTAACCTTGCTCATGTCAGGTTGCCCTTTAACTATAATAGTTCTATTTCCGTCGGTATAGGTAAATGGAACATTTGTAGGCCACGGTTGTCCGTTGGCTTGCTTAGCTACGTTACGGGCGAGCTTGGCATTTTGGAAAAGTGTTAAATCAATATCCATTCTATTGGCTTCTGGCCAAATGGCATCAGGATCGCTTGTACCTGGATTGGTTACCTTTAACGGGATTACATATTCATAATAGTTATCCTGGTTATCGGTTCCGATTCTTAAGAATGCGGCAACATCATTATCATTTAATATTTGATTATTAACAGCCTCAGCATGAATAAACATTTCCAAATGTTTGTAAGATCTGAAATCGCTATAGGCTGTTTTAAATGCAGCTCTACCATAGCCATCTCTTAACGATTTTACAATAACCGATAGCGATTGCTCATTTAAACGTGTATCGCCACGATAGTTGCTGTAGTCGCGCTCGCGAAGAATACCTGGAGGGGTAACATATGGAATCGGTGAACGTTTTCCATTTTCTTCAATATTTACTGTCGAAACCTCAATAGTAGAATTATCAGGGGTAAGTGCAGGCAACGATGGGTCGACGATTACCTGTGCAGCTTGGTTGGAAGCATTATATTCTCTCCACTCCCCACGGATTAACTGCAACTTTGCAAAACGCATCACAGCAGTATCAGCGAAATTGGTCATAAACATCCTGAAGAAACGGATTGATTTAAAATCCTGGATCCCACCTACTTTTTCCTGGTACTGACCGATTGGGATTCTAAATTGATACCATGAAACGGCTTGGGTATTTCCATTAGCCAATTTTACCTGCGAGGTAACCTTATCGGTAATAAAGTTCTGGCCAACATTTAAATCTCCCGGGCGGATCGAAACTTTATACTGAAAATATTCATCACTTTGCGTCATGTTATTATCGCGGTTGATGTCTTCCCCGTCGGGTAAAGAAGTAGATGCAGAGTTTTCAAGCCCTAATTCTTCTTGCGACTGTTGCGAAGTTTTAGAGTTTCCTTCCGTTCCATTATATTTTTCGTAGCGTTTAAGAATACCCGCGTTGATCTGATCTAATGCCGGACCTCTGAAATAAGTATAATTATCTGATGATGGATCGGCATCAAGTGCGGCAGAAGCGGTGGCATTTAACTGCGATTTAATCTGCGTAATTGCCGCTGCAAATTTTACTTTTTCATCAGCATCTGATAATCCATCCAAACCTACATCCTGTGCTCTACGCGAACTGGCATTGTTATCGAAAGCCTGTACAACGGGTTGCAATTTGGGTACACGGCCCCAAGCGGTTTCTTCGTATTTGCTTGGGTCGTTTGTGGCTGGCAGACCATTTTCTAAGGATTTTCTGCCATCCTTAAGAATATCTTCTGAGATATTTCCCAGGTTAAAATACATGTCGCCACCGGTAGAATTTGGCTTATAGATGAATGGATCCATTACCCAAAACTCAATAAAGCCCACATTTAAGGCTTCAAAATCGTTGGTTTCGATTTTTCGTTGGAACCCTCCCCAATTATTTTTAGGTTGCAATAATGTTCCATCCGGTCTAAAATCTGTAGGGCGGAAGTTATATGGCCCCCTAACAGTTGGATAATAAGCCACATCAAAAGTGGTAATGTTTAAGGCCTGCCCCGTTGCCGTTTCTTTAAACGGAAAAACCTCCTGCTCAATCACTTCTCTCACATAGTGATTGGAAAGTTCTCCCCGGTTGCCTCTGATATTGGACGGAGTGGTAGATGCCGCCGAATTATAAAAAGTAGGATCGATGTTATAAAATGCAATTCTTGCCCGATTGTAACCATAAGATAAATCGTTGGATTTATCAAACTCTGAGAAAAGCTGTGGCGTACCCGACAGCTGCCAGGCAATGGCACTCTTTAAATCGATTACCGATCTGGATGCTTCGAAATCATCTAAGTAACTTACTCCATTTTTACTGCCGGCAAAATTCAATGCCCTTGGGTGCCCAGGGATCAGTTGCGCAAACTCTCCATAAAACGTTACACTCGAAGGTGCTTTGGTTGAAATGAACGGAAGTTTATCAACCAGTTTTGTTAAAAATCTTGATGGTGAGCTGTAGTTAATATCTGCTCCCCAAATGGTATTTGAAATAGGCTCTTCGCCGATGTTTACCTTTTGAGTTAAAGGTTTTTCGGTCAGGTTCATAATTGTACCGCCCAGATTTAGCTTATTGTTTACACGGTAATCTAAGCGGGTTCCAAAAAGTGATCGTTGCTGCAGGCCAAAGGTTTCACTGTTTTCGGTAGTAATTCGAATCGGCTGACCAGACACCAAAAGTGCCTGATTGATGATGCTCACCCGGCCACCCTGATAATCGACAGTAAAATCTATCCCCTCGGTTAATGGCATTGTTCCTGCAAAAACCTTTACCGATCCTTCCGGAACGTTAATGGCATTTAAACTAAACTCAGAAGAAATATCAGATTGGTAATTTACCTTAATGGTGTACCTATTCTGGTTTTGAAACAGCTGCTTAGCGATGGTTTGGGTTGAATCGTAAAGCGCAGTAAAAGTATATTTATTGATCAATGCCTGCTCACTAGGTAAAAACTTCGCCGCTAAATCTTTACCAAATGGCTCAATCACAGGAAAAATAATTCTTCCATTTGCCGGATCGATGGTGATATAACCCGAATTGGTATTGGTAACCATCGAAGTTTGTCCATTGCTCCCCACGCCGAACATACTCGCCTGATTGGCATTGCTTGCGGTAGAATAAGAACCAAAAGCATTATTTGTGGCCACAAAATCGAAAACTCCATCGGGCCTGCGCTCATTTTGCTGGTTCAAACGATCAAACTCGGTTAAGGCAATCCACTGCTTATTCGCAGTATTTTGTCCTTCAGTCATTACCGGATTATCCACACCAGTTTCATTATCGATACGGTAAATATCAAGTTTAAAATTCTGGCTGCTGATCTGGTACCCTCCGATAGAATAAATATTTTTCATCATCAGATCCCATGTTGGCAATTGGATCTTGGTGGTTTCGTTCTTTAACAATTTAGCATAAAGTACTTTTGGATTTGCCGCATCAAAAGAAACATCGGTAGAAAACTCACCTACCTGATATTCTACACCGTTATACGTATAACGGTAGGCAACAGCTAAAACCTCATCGGCATTTAATGGGTTGTTCAACGATAAATAACCCAGCTGCGGCTGAAAGGTAAACTCACGCTCGGTTAATTTTCTGGCATAAACCAGTTTAGCAAAGTTATCTGTATTGCTGCTATTGGCAGGTGTTGTCTGGAAGAAAGAAAGGATGGCATTGGAATTTGTCTGTCTTATAGCCCCCCCCTGATAAGCATTTAACTGCGAGATCAGGTTGTTTGACTGTTGCGGGAAACCCGTAGCGGTAGTTCCTGCCGGCAGACCGGAAGTCCCTCCGGTAATTAAATTATTGTTAAAAGGAACATTTTCACCCAAATCCATCAAGCCCAATACATCTCTGGAGTCGGTGGTATTACCTGCCTTATTGGTAATCCATACCTCAATTTTGGTAATCTGGATCGGAGAGGTTATGATAGGTGCGTTGGCCAGGTTTTTATTGTAGTTATTCCTAAAATATTGTGATAAAAAATAGTGTTTATTGGCCTCGTAACTATCAATATTTACCGTGGTGGTATTTTGTTGCGCCCCATTGGTAATTTTAATTTCCCGTGATTGAGATTTTTGCTGAGTGTAAACACTTGTTACGTTTAAACGCCCGAATTTTAATTGTGTTTTAATACCGAAGAGTGCCTGGGTTCCAGTAATTAAAGAGGTATTTAAAGGCAAGCTTACATTACCTGCTTCAATTTTTTGGATAATATCATCAGGTCCGCCAGTATAATCAAGCTTAATCTGATTTTCGAAATCAAATTGGGCCTCGGTATTGTAATTACTTTTGATTTTTAGTTTGGTTCCGATATTACCAACCAGATCCATTTGTATCCTTTGGTTAAAATCGAAATTGGTCTGTACCCTTTGTCTTTCGTTAAAAAGCGGGTTTTCATTCTTATTTACCCGACCTAAAAAGGTGAGTTCTGCCTCTCCACGGGGTTGAATATCAATGGTTGTTCCACCAAATAATTTTTCGAAAGCTTTGCTGTTTACCTGGATCTGCGGAATAATGCCTGTGCTTCTGTAATCACTTACTTCTGCATTTGAAATGCTACGCCAGTTACCACGTTTTATCTCACTGTTAACCAATCGCTGGTATTCATCAATGGTTAAGTATTGTGTGTTTAAAACAAATTTTTCGCCAATTAATTCCTTTACCACATAACGTTTATTCTTGGCATCGTATTCTACAACGCGTTTTAAATTGCTAGGTGCCGGATAAAATGGATTAACGGCCGGACTAAGTCCTAAATGTTCTTTCTCGCGTAAACTAAAATTATTTTTTGGGGTAATAGTATCCGCTTTGCTTGGAACAACTTGAGAGAAAGCGTTTTGAGAAGCAATTAAGAAAAGAGGGATGAGAAACAGAAATGTAGATATTCTCTTCAAAGGCAGTAGATCTATAAAGTTTTTAAAGCTTGTTTAATTAGTTGCTCTACCGAAAGTGTTCCCTCTGTCACTTTTAAAATCTGGTCTATAGTTTTTTCGGCGGTTTGTTTGGCGAATCCGAGCATTACTAATGCTGATAACGCTTCATCTTTAACAGTATTGTGTTGAGGCATAAAAATTAATGAATCTGCCCCTTCTTTTTTTAGTTTATCCTGTAACTCTAAAACCAGGCGTTGTGCGGTTTTAGCTCCTAAGCCCTTAATTCTTTGAATTAGAGGCAAATCTGCTTTAACAATTGCGGTCTGGATTTCAACCGGTGTGATAGATGATAAAATCATTCTACCAGTATTTGGTCCAATTCCCGATACCGATATCAAGTGTAAAAATAAACGGCGTTCGCCTTCATCGGCGAAGCCGTATAATGTATGTGCATCTTCTTTTACATGCAGCCAGGTGTATAGTTTACACCTTTCTGCATCAGCTAAAGCGCTGTATGTATTTAAAGAAATGTTTATATGATAGCCTATACCTCCGGCTTCAACCACAACATATGCTGGGTTCTTGAATGTCAATTTACCATCAATATAGGCGTACATGTAATTCTACTTTTTAGTTGTTTTTCCAAATATACCTTTTCGTTTCGATGTTGCAATTTCTTCTTTTGCTTGCACATCTACAACAGCAATGGTAACCATATTGACGATTTCGCGTACAGAACTACCTAATTGAACAATATGAACAGGTTTATTCAGTCCTAACAAGATCGGACCCACCGCTTCGGCACCGCCTAACTCTTGTAACAATTTGTATGCAATGTTTCCAGACTCCAGATTTGGGAACACTAAAGTGTTCGCCGGAGCATCGGCCAAAGTGCTAAATGGAAAATTATCTTTCAGCAGTTCGTTGTTGATGGCAAAGTTTCCTTGCATCTCTCCATCTACAATTACCTCTGGGTGATTTTTATGCAGGAGGTTAACCGTTTCTCTTACTTTATTTGGTGTTACCCCATCATTTGAACCAAAGTTCGAATACGATAATAAAGCAATACGGGGCTTGATGTTAAACTGCTTAACAGATTTATCAAGCAATAAAGTAATATCTACCAGCTCTTCTGCCGTTGGATCTACGTTTACGGTGGTATCGCCGAAGAAAACAGGCCCTTTCTTGGTCATCATCATGTACATACCAGCAACACGTTTTACACTCGGATCAACACCGATTACATGTAAAGCAGGTTTAATGGTAGATCCATAATTTTTGGTCAGACCCGAAATCATCGCATCCGCTTCGCCAAACTCAACCATCGATGCGCCATAGTAGTTACGGTCTCTCAATAATTTAGTGGCATCAGTTAATGAAACCCCTTTACGCTGACGTTTTTGATAAAGCGCCTCGGCATATTGTTTGGTTTTATCAGGATTTTGCATCTGATCGATGATCTCAACACCTTCTAACTCTAAACCGTGCTCATCAATAATTGCCTGTATTTTATCTTTATTTCCTAAAAGGATCGGAATAGCGATATTCTCATCATTAACAATCTGTGCGGCCTTTAAAATCTTGTAATTATCAGCTTCAGCAAATACAACTCTTTTTGGATCTGTTTTAGCTTTGGTGGTGATGGCACGCATAATGGCATCATCCAAACCCAGGCGTTTTCTCAGTTCTTCGCTATAGGCATCCCAATCGGTAATAATTTTACGGGCTACTCCACTTTCAATTGCTGCTTTAGCTACCGCGATAGAAACCTCTGTAATTAACCTGAAATCAACAGGTTTTGGGATAATATATTCTTTACCAAATTTAAGGTTACGGGCATTATAAGCTAAGTTTACCGATTCTGGAACAGATTTTTTAGCTAATTCTGCAATGGCTTTAACGGCAGCTATTTTCATCGGCTCGTTAATTCCTGTTGCACGAACATCAAGCGCACCACGGAAAATATAAGGGAAACCTAAAACGTTATTTACCTGGTTCGGATAATCAGAACGGCCGGTAGCCATAATAATGTCTTTACGGGTTTTAATCGCCAGTTCGTAGGCAATCTCCGGATTAGGATTGGCCATCGCAAAAACGATAGGGTTTTTGGCCATCGAAGTCAGCATTTCCGCTGTAACACAATCTGCTGATGAAAGGCCGATAAATACATCAGAATCTTTCATGGCTTCTGCCAAAGTGTTGATTTTTCTATCCGTAGCAAATTCAGCTTTAATATCATCAAGCACTTCACGGTCTTTACGGATCACGCCAGAACGGTCGCACATAACGATGTTATCTTTTTTAGCGCCCAAAGAAACATAAAGTTTCGTACAAGAAATTGCAGCGGCACCAGCACCATTAACTACAATTTTGATCTTATCCATTTTTTTCTTGAAAATTTCGCAAGCGTTCAACAATGCCGCAGCCGAAATAATCGCTGTACCATGTTGATCATCATGCATTACCGGAATGTTCATTTCTTCCTTTAAGCGACGCTCAATCTCGAAACATTCTGGTGCTTTGATATCTTCTAAGTTAACACCACCAAATGTTGGCTCTAAAGCCTTAACAATTTTCACAAAATCATCAACATTTTTGGTATCCAACTCTAAATCAAATACATCAATATCAGCAAATATCTTGAAAAGTAAACCTTTTCCTTCCATTACTGGTTTACCGGCTTCCGGGCCAATATCGCCTAAACCTAAAACGGCTGTACCGTTACTGATTACAGCAACCAGGTTACCCTTTGCGGTATATTTATAAACATCTTCTTTATTTTCTGCAATCTTTAAACACGGCTCTGCAACGCCAGGAGAATACGCTAAAGTTAAATCTCTTTGCGATGTTGTAGGTTTTGTGGGTACTACTTGTATCTTTCCTGGACGGCCTTGCGAGTGGTAATCAAGCGCATCTTGCTTTCTAGTGGTCTTACTCATTACGTAACTTATTAGTGACGGGGGCAAAGGTACAATTCTTTTTATGAGGCATAAAATAAAAAGCCCTTCAAAAAAGTTAAATAAGACGTTACACTAAGCTACTGTTACACTAATTGAATTAAACCAAGCATTGCTGATAGAATTTTAAATATTTGATCAAGAAATGAATGCCATTGTCAGGCTTGCCCTGTTATCCTCGGCTGATTTTCAGGATCATCCCTACTTGCAAACCAGCTTTTGATAAACGGTTGTCTCTTCTGATGCTCTGAACGGTTGCACCGTCAAATTTCTCTGCAATTTCAGACAGGGTATCACCGGTTTTAACCTTGTAACTTAAAAACGATGATGGTGCTTTTAACGGCATCCGGTTTTTGGCATAAATCTTTAGTCTTTGTCCTGGCACCAGCGTTTTGCTTTTTAAACCGTTCCAAACCCTTAAATCCTGTGCCTCTACACCATATTTATCGGCAACAGCTGTTAAGCTCTGTCCTGAGGTAACTTTATGATAAACCACGGAGGATGTAGTTATACTCTTAGTTTTTTTCTTTCTTAAATCTCTTGAATCATCGGTACTGGCGGCTACTACTTTCATGTTCACATCCACTTCCTGATTGTTTAGCACATCATAAATACCTGCGTAATCAACACCCCTCAACTTGGGCATTACAATACGCTTCGGCTCATCATCTGTACCATTTACAATCTTTTTCTTGTAGGATGGATTTAAGGCCATAATTGCCGCTTCATCAATATTTAACACTTTTGCAAGCGTAGATAGCGACACGAAACGGGTAGTTTGAACCGTATCGGTTTTCAAGAACATGCTCGAGGCTTGCGCGGTAATCTGATGTTTGCCAGAATAATTCATTACATAAACCGCAGCAATAAATGCCGGCACATAATTTCTGGTTTCTTTAGGTAAAAACTGTCTGATTACCCAAAAATCCCTCGATCCCGCTTTATCAATAGCCCGGTTGACATTCCCCTTTCCGCAGTTATAAGCGGCAATGGCCAAAAGCCAATCGCCAAGCTCTTCAAAAGCGTCTCTAAAATAGGCTGCCGCGGCATAACTGGCCTGGATCGGATCTTTGCGTTCATCAACAAAGTTATCCATCTTTAGGCCATAGGCCTTGCCAGTGCCAAACATAAACTGCCAGATACCCGTTGCCCCCACTCTCGAAATGGCATGCGGATTCATCTGTGATTCGACTATGGTTAAATATTTTATTTCCTGCGGAATATTATAATCTTTTAAGGCTTTGTCAAAAATCGGGAAGTAATAGCTAGATAAGCCGATCATTTTCCCAAACATATCTTTACGCTTGGCATAAATATCGATATACTGCTGAACATACTCGTTGTAAGGAAGAGGTACCGTTTTAGCGATAGAATCGAGCCTGAGTTTATAGATAAAATTCTGGCCCATGGTTAATGGGTTTTCTGAAACAACCGGCACAGCCACAGTATCGGTATTGATAAAGATGTTGTTGTGAATCTTCGGAAGACTATCCAGTTTGAGCGTTTGTTGCGCGGAAGAAGAAGAAATGTATCCTAAACAAGCGCAAATTGAAGCAAAAAGTAATTTTTTAATCATGGGCTATTGGTTCAAATTTTCATTAACCGTGGCATGTGTCCTCACAAACCTTTATACAGATTTTTCTTTTCATAATAAGGAAAAGAGTAAGAACCTGCGAACCTTCTAGGCAATGCCTAGAAAAACAGTTAATAAAATGCCATTGCCATACTTAACTATAATGCTTTGTAACTCGCAATGACGATAAAACTATGATAAAAATGCCTGAGAAAAAGCCAGAAGCTTATCTTCCTCAAAATGTTTGGCTGTAAACTGTATACTTAACGGCAATCCTGCTGCATTATTGCCTAGTGGCAAAGCAATAGCCGGATTTCCGCTTAAAGAAGGCAATACGGTAAAAATATCGGCCATATACATCACAATTGCATCCTGAACATTATCGCCAATTTTAAAAGCTGCTGTTGGTGCCACAGGAGAAAGAATTAAATCATAATCCTCAAACAAGGCATCCATTTTTTCTCTGATCAACCGGCGAACCTGCTGTGCTTTTTGATAGTAAGCATCGTAATATCCCGCACTTAAAACAAAAGTACCTAAAAGAATGCGGCGTTTTACTTCCTCGCCAAAACCTTCGGCGCGGGACAATTTATAAAGCTCATTTAGCGATTTCGCCTCTAGGTTACGATGTCCGTAATGAACGCCGTCATAACGCGATAGATTTGAAGAGGCTTCGGCCGTTGTTAAGATATAATAGGCCGGAACCAGATAATCCAACAGATCAAAAGAAACATACTCAACAGTATGTCCATCTGATTTGAGCTGCTCGATCGATTTTAAAATAGCCGACTTGATTTCGGGATCGAGGGCTTCGCTCTCAATAGTTTCTTTTAATACCGCTATTTTGTGTTTTTTATGTTCATTCAAATGAGCAGGATAATCGGGCACTGCACTTGAAGAAACAGTAGAATCGTAATCATCAGCGCCAGCTAAAACCTGTAAAAGCAAGGCAGCATCTTCTACTGATGATGTAATTGGCCCAACCTGATCAAAAGAAGAAGCATAAGCAATAACACCATACCTTGAAATGCGCCCATAGGTAGGTTTAAGCCCAATTTGGCCACAAAATGCAGCTGGCTGTCTTACCGAGCCACCGGTATCGGTACCCAGGGCAGACAAACACATATCGGCCTGAACGGCTACAGCTGAGCCACCTGAAGACCCACCAGGAACAAGGTCGGGATTTGCAGCATTTTTAGCAACCCCATAGTATGAAGTTTCATTAGAGCCGCCCATCGCAAACTCATCACAGTTTAAACGGCCGATAATAACGGCATCTTCCTGTAACAATCGCTGCACAATGGTAGAAGAATATGGAGATACAAAGCCCTCGAGCATTTTTGACGACGCAGTAACGATATGGTCTTTATAACAGATATTATCTTTAATACCAATTATCATTCCTGCAAGTTTGCCTGCAGTACCTTCTTCTATTTTTTGCTGTATCGCTTTCGCCTGAACTTCGGCCGATAAAAAAAACACCTCATTAAATGCATTGAGGTGTTCATTATTTTCAATTTGCTTAAAATAATAAGCTAATAAATCGGGTAAAGTTAATTGCTTTTGCGCAATGCGTGTTTGAATCTCTTTAAGAGAGCTGTATTTCTTCAAAACTAAAATTATTGCAATTAAACGGTTTTATCACGGTTAGATGGGTCTACTTGGTCTCCATCAACGCCATCTTTACCATCTTTAAATTCTTTAACACCTTTACCTAAACCTCTCATTAGTTCAGGAATTTTTTTACCACCAAATAATAACAATACCACTATCGCAATAATGATAATTTCTGGTGTTCCAAGCATTGCTGCTATTGTTGTATTTAACATGATTTTTTTGTTTAAACTTTTTCTTTGTCAGTTACAATTTTTTCGTCAGTAGGCTTGCTCAGATCAATGTGTGACTCACTTGCCTCTATTTTTTCATCAACCGGTGATTCTTCTGTTGGATGATGACGTTGACTATGGTTTACCGCTGTTTCTTCTGCTTCTTCTTTATCTAAATCCATTGCGTTGATATTCCTATGGATTTCACGCTTAACACCATCAGAGGCATCTTTGAACTCTCTGATTCCCTTCCCTAGTCCTCTTGCAAGTTCAGGTAATTTTTTACCTCCGAACAACAATAGAACCACCACTAAAATGAGTACGATCTCTGATCCACCCATGTTTAAAAACTCTAATAACGTGCCTTGATACATCACTAATATAATTTATACAAATATAGACATTTTAACTTGTCTTAAGTTTATTTACTAATCCAAGCTTCAGGATTTAAAGTTCCCTGGCCTCTTCTAATCTGGAATTTTAAAATGGCGTCGTCACCTGTATTTGCCACAATCCCAATCGCCTGTTTGGTTTCAACTAAATTACCTACACTCACACTAACCGATCTTAAGTTTTGGTACACTGTAAAGTACTCGCCGTGGTTAATTACTACGGCAGTTCTGCCCATAATATTTTGCACCATAACAACCTTACCTGCAAATATACTTCTAACAGTTGCCCCATCAGTTGTAGTGATATCTACTCCATCGTTGGTATAACTTGCCTGGTCGATCTTATGTAAACCAAACCTTTCGGTTATTGTTCCTGTTGCTACAGGCCAAGGTAACCTTCCTCTGTTATTTTCAAAACCTGCCGATAATCTGGCTGCCTCAGGTGTTGCAGTAAGCAATTCTCCTGTCGATTTTGCTTTAGCGGTTGGTGTAGCTGGTGCAGTAGGTACGGGTCTATTTTCAGCCTTGGCTTTTGCCGCCGCAATCCGTGCTTCTTCAGCCGCTTTTCTTCTTGCCTCTTCTGCGGCCTTCCTTCTCGCTTCTTCAATTGCCCGCTGAATTGCAGCACTAATGGCCCTGTCTATCTGAGCCTGTTGTTTTTTACGACTGGAAATATCCTGTTTAAACTGTTTTTCGTCCTTGCTCAGTTTGTTTAATTCTACTGATTGTTTGCTTTTATCCTTGCTTAAACGCTCACGCTCTCTTTCCTGTTCCTTCAACAGATCACTTTTTTCCCTGAGTGTTTTATCCAGGACCTTAATCTTGCCGTTCAGATCTTGCTGCGTATTTTCAATGTATCCAGCCTGTTTTTTACGGTATTGACTAAACTGCTGTAAATACTTTATTCTTTTATATGCCTGGTTAAAATCCTTCGCCGCAAAAATGAACATCATTTTATCGTATGAATTTCTGTTGCGCTGTGCAAAACGAATCATTCCCGCATACTCTTTTTTAAGATCGCCCAACTGACCTTGCAACGTATGTACGGTATTTGTGTTCTGAGAGATTTGGTTATCCAGATTTTTTATTTCAGAGTTGATTGTACCGATCTTATCCTGGCGCAGCCTAATCTGGGCATTTATAGTATTAATCTGCTGTATAGTAAGCTTTTTACCACTGGCAGTTTTATTCAAATTCTTTTGAAGCTGTTCAATTTCGCGTTGTATAGCTTCTTTTTTCCTTCTGAGCTGGCTTTCAGTTTGTGCAACCGCCGAAAGGGTTAACACGCTTAAAAAAAGGATAAATAGGAGTTTTTGTAGCTTCATTAAGCCAAAAGTATAAAAATTTTGTAGTAAAAAATATTAAAATCGAGATACTAAAGTCATAATTACTTATTACAGAACTGTCTTCACTCAATCTTCATACATAACAAAGATTGCCAGAGCCGCTGTACTAATGCAGTACCTAACCTGGCAAATCATTGATAGAGTATGTGAATGTAGTTTTTAAACCTACTTTACAACCGTAAATCTCTTTGGTACATTAAACGGAAAATCGACCGGAACATTGCCATCAATTTTGACAAACTGTAAGTCGATGTTTATCCGTTTTGCTTTAGATAGTGTTTTGATCTGCAATGCACTAGGGAATAATGACTCGTTTAATTTTTGATAGTCGGTATACGTAACTTTTAGCGCCTGACCGTTTTTAGCGTCATTTAAATTGGTTTCAGATACTTTAAACAGCGTGTTAAAAAGCAGTTTGTAATCCAACTCCGATTTGCTTCCAGAAACCACCCAAACACCATTTTCCTGTTTAACATCCGATTCTTGTGTTAGAAACTCGCCCATGGCATTGCCCGTTAAAATGGATTGTAGGGTATTAAAATTAACCTGTTTATTGGTGAAATTGTAAATATAACTAAAAGGTTTTTTTAGGTATTCGCTTTTCATCCGGTTCATGATCTTGATACTATCAGGCGTAATCAAAGCCCTTGCCACCTCTGCCATTCCACCTAAGGCTGTAATGCTTACCCAAATGGCTTCCTTGTCTTTCATCTTGAAATTCATGGTTACATCGTTTGCGTCGCCGGCAATATCTAAAGTTGCTTTTGCTTTTAAAGAAAGTGTATTAAATTTAAGTTGTTTGCTATTTAGTAGTGTTAAAGCTTCTGCTTTCGAATTATCAGTTTTGGTTTCTGTTTTGGTAGGTGGAGCCACTACAATTTCTTTTTTAGGTTTACATGCCGAAACAAAAATTACAGCTCCTAACAGGAATGCGCTATTTAAAATACTTCTTTTCATTTATCTTTTTAATTAATACTTCTGATCCGTTTCCAGTCTCTTTTGCTTTTTGCCATTGGATTAATGCAGCATCCTTTTCACCTTTCATAAAAAGTATATCGCCATATCGCTCCAAGTAAACACCGTTTTTACTGCTATTGTTTTGCAAAGCCTTTTCAATCCATATTTTCGCCAGATCGTATTTTTGCTGTTTAAACAGAATAAACGCGTAGGTATCTACAATTGAAGGATTATTAGGCATAGCATTGGCCGCTGTTTCTGCATATTTCGCGGCCTTGGTTAAGTCGTCATTTCTCAACGCCAAATAATAGGCATAATTATTCATGATGAGATAATTATCGGGCTCTGTTGAAATGGCTTTTTCGAAAGCTGTTTTAGCTAAGGCAAAATTATTCTGGTTGATGTAGATATCGCCCTGTAGTGCATAAATCTGTGCCTGCAGGCTTTTATTCTCTACATCCAACTGTAAGGAGGTTTTTAAATTGCTTTGAGCGGGCTCATATTTACCTGTTTTAAACAGGGCATAAGCCATATAATAATATAAGCTGGCCTGATTGGGATAAATGCTTAAAGCCTCATCGCCAACCTTTATCGCTTCCTCATAGTGCCCAAGCAGTGTTTGGATATTAATGACCTGTTCCCACACTACATAAATCTGTTCGTTAAGTTTTAAAGCAGCCTGATATTGGGACAATGCATCTTTTAAGTGGTTCTGCTGATAAAGTACATCGCCATAAAGTGCCAATGCTTTTGCATCAGCCGGATTTTTTTCTGCAACCAGTTTACTTAGTTCAGTTACATTTTTGGCAACAACGGGTTGGTTAAGTTTCGGAAAAAGTGCAGCGATAATCTTCACCTTTTCCGTAAGAGGCATTTCATTGCTTTCGAAAGCCAATTTTAAGGAAGAAAATGCAGCTTCGTCATTTTTCTGCTTACGGTAAATATCAGCCAAAGCCAGGTTTACCTCAAAATTATTGGGTTCGAGCTGCTGGGCTTTGGTTAATACCTTTAATGCTTCCGGATCATTTCCCTTCTGCAAAAGCAAACCTGCAGCATATAAATAGTTCTTTACATCAGCCTGATTGCCTTCCAATAATTTAACAATATCACTTTCAGTGGCATTCCCGTTAGATTGCAGACGCTTTCTGGCGTTTACCAAATCTCTTGATTCGCCAAATTTAGCCTGAATTTCATCATAGGTCTTTTTTGCAGCATCCAGCTGATTGCCTAAGAACTGCGCATTGGCTTTATCAAAATAATAGGCATCGTTTTCAGCATCGAGACGGATCAACTGATTAAACACTTCGATTAGTTCGGGCATGTTATTGGTGCGCTTGTATACCTCACCAAGTAAGCGCCAGTACCATAAATTGCCGGCGTTTAATTTAATTGCCTGTTTTATATGCTGTTCAGCTTCCGAAAGTTTATCTAAACGCAGGTTTGCATTGGCCAGCTCGAAATAGGCTGCATGGTTATTCGGATCTAAACCAACAATTTTATTGAAATTGGTAGAGGCAACAACATAATTTTCAGACATTTTCTCCCGTAAGCCCGCAAAAAACAATTGTTTTACCATATTGCTATCGCGATTGGCACTTGGCGTAACCGTTCCCTGCCCAAAAGCCTGGATGCTCACTAAAGTGGCTCCAACAAGAAAATGTACTTTGTATTTCATATCATTTATCAATCCAAATAATTTACTCCAGACTAAGGACTTTTGACTTAGGACTGTGGACTATTTCCCCGTATGTCCGTAGCCACCTTCGCCGCGTACAGTTTCCCCTAATTGTTCTACGGTTTGCCAGCTAACGGTTTCGTGTTTTGCCACAACCATTTGTGCAATTCTATCGCCATTAACGATTTTAAAATCTGTATCTGATAAATTTACCAATAAAACTTTTATTTCACCACGGTAATCGGCGTCAATTGTACCAGGAGCATTTACAATGCTAATACCGTGTTTATAGGCCAAGCCGCTTCTGGGTCTGATCTGTGCTTCGTAACCAATCGGTAATTCAATAAACAAACCTGTTGGCACCAATAAGCGCTGCAAAGGTTTCAATATCATTTCTTCTATTATTGATGCCCGCAGATCCATACCAGCCGCATGTGCAGTTTCATATTGTGGAAGTGCATGTTCGGATGTATTGATAATTTTTATTTCCATTTTTTTATTGTTGGGTACTTTAGGTTAATGGCTTATAGATCATGGTTTGATTGCCATTGACCATTAACGATGAACCTAATACAAAAGTCTCTAACTAACCTCTTTTTAGTATTTTCATTAAATCATTCTTTTCAAAATAGGCAATACCCGCAACAAAAACAATCAACATGGCATTGCCAATATAAATGTTTCTATGGAATACGAAAAACGAAGAGAATACCAGTATGATCGAAATGATTAAGTAAGATAAAATCTTTTTAAGATTATAGGGGATTGGGTAATATTTCTGTCCGAGGATATACGAAATAATCATCATCGTTCCATAGGTTGCCATCGAAACCCAGGCAGAACCCATATAACTAAACTTCGGAATCAATATGATATTGAATACAATGGTAATAAAGGCTCCAATTAAAGAAATATACAATCCAAATCTGGTTTGATCAGACAATCTATACCAAATAGAAAGGTTCATATAAATACCTAAACATACGTAGCCCACAAGTAAATAAGGAACTGCGGGCAAACCTACCCAATATTCGGCCAGGTGTTTTGCATCCCGGCTGATAAAGTATTTCAGGATTTCGATATTCGCAGTGAGGGCCACAAAAAGAATGGAAAGTGCTATTACAAAATATTCCAGAATTTTGGCATAAGTAATCTTTGCGTTTTCATTTTTGGCATAGCTGAAGAAAAACGGTTCGGCACCCAGTCTAAAAGCCATATTGAAAATACTCAGGAATATAGCCAGCTTACAAACAGCACCATAAATACCTACTTCTGCTTCGGTTGTGTATCTATCCAAAAGTATTTTATCCAGATTTTCATTAACGATGAAAGATAAATTTGCGATCAGGACAGGCCAGCTGTAAGAAAGCATTTTTTTAAAAAGATCACGGTCAAATTTAAACTGAACCTTTAAAAATTCTGGCACTAAAAGTAAAAAGGTAAGCGCACTTGCTACCAGATTGGCAATAAATACATACCCAACCCACTTATCACGGAACCAACTTTGAAAGAACGCTGCGCCGGGCAGATCATGTTTAATGATTAGCGGGATACCGTAAATGAAAAATAAGCTTAAGAGTACATAAGTCAAGATATTCACAAATTTAATGATGCTATATCTAAAAGGCTTTCCATCAGCCCTGATCCTGGCAAAGGGAATTACACAGATGGCATCTGAAAACAAGAGCCAAAGAAAATACTGTACATATCTTTTTTGATCCTGATAATGTGACATATTACTGTTTAACAACCATTTGGTGATCGGTTCGGTAAGAACAAGCCCAGTAATTAAAAACAGTATGGATATAAAGGCAACGATCAGGAAAGAATTGTTATAAACCTGCTGTTTTTTATCTTCATGTTTATTGAGATACCTAAAAAAAGTAGTTTCCATCCCAAAGGCCAGTATAGCATTCGTCATAGATGCATAAGCATACATTTTGGTAAAAACACCTAATGCACTAGCACCGTAACTCCGGGTAAATATTGGTGTTAATATGAAATTGAGTAACCGCGAGGCGATGGTACTGATACCATAAACCATGGTTTGCCCAAGAAACTTTTTATATACAGACATTTATGATTGAGATTTGAGTACTGCGTATTGAGATAGGCTCCTTAGTGGAACAATATAGCAATCCAACAATTCAGCAATTTATTTTCTTAAGATTTCAAAATTACGATAGTTTTTTACTTCACCATCGCTTACCGCCACATTTTCTACACGCGAGCGGTCTGGCCCTTCGTGGCACCAGTTTACAAATTCTTCCAGAAAAATATTGTCGCCTTCCGCTTCGATATAAACCGATCCGTCTTTTTCGTTCCTTACAAAACCGGTTACCATCATTTGGTTGGCAATAATTTTTGTGGTTTCCCTGAAGCCAACGCCCTGTACTTTACCTGTTATCGTTATATTGAGGTGTTTCACCCCTAAATTCCCTTGTGGAGATTTTATATTTTTTTCGCTCATGCTAAAATTTATTGTTGCAAAGTTAGTAAAGCAATTGTGTATCCATATGTTTATAAGTCCAATTCGCTTTGTAAACTGTTAAATCTTTGCAATTCGGACCTAAAATCTGACCATATTTCTTTCAGGATTTCTTTTGCAGGTTTAATTTCATCCAGCATAGCCGAAACCTGACCGATTTCGAGTTCTCCGTTTTCCATATCGCCCTCAAACATTCCTGCTTTTGCCCTTGCTCTGCCCAAAAGCTCCATTAAGCGGCCTCGGTCTGCGCCTTCAGCTTCTGCTACCGATATTGCATCGGCAAATTCATTTTTCAGCAACCGCACCGGAACCAGTTTTTTCATGGCCAGTCTAGTGTCGCCTTCAGCAGCAGCAATAATTTTATTTTTAAATGCCGGATGAGCAGATGATTCTTCGGCAACAGCAAAGGCCGAACCGATCTGAACCGCATCTGCTCCTAAAGCAAACGCAGCCAACATGGCTTTTCCACTCCCAATGCCGCCAGCTGCAATGACAGGAATTTTAACAGCATCCCTTATCATCGGAATTAAACACATGGTGGTGGTTTCTTCTCTCCCGTTATGTCCGCCTGCTTCGAAACCTTCAGCAACGATGGCATCAACGCCAGCTTCCTGGGCTTTTATGGCAAATTTTGTATTGGCAATTACATGAACGACAGTAATACCCTTTTCTTTTAAAAAACTGGTCCATGTTGCAGGATTACCAGCAGAAGAAAATACAATTTTTACTTTCTCTTCAATTACCACATCTATAATTTCCTGAATATTGGGATACAGCAATGGAATATTAACACCAAACGGCAGATGGGTAGCTAATTTGCACTTCTGAATATGTGTTCTTAAAACATCAGGATACATTGAACCGGCTCCAATAATGCCAAGACCTCCTGCATTAGAAACTGCCGATGCCAATCTCCACCCACTGCACCAAACCATTCCGGCCTGAATAATTGGATATTTAATATTGAAAAGTTTACAGATTGGATTCATCGAAATATTTACTTTATAAATGGATGGCAAATTAGAAGCATCTATTATTCTGAGAGTATTCTGTACAATTCTAAATTAAGAAAATAATGCCCTTTACCAACGGTCCTCTTTTCAAGAACCCCCATCCCTGTGAGTAGATCTAGATATTTTCTTGCGGTATTTTCTGCGTAAATACCAGCTTTAACTAAATGCTGAACCCGAGTAAAAGGTTGAGTAAAAATTGAACTTATTAATGAATCTGGTCGTTGAATATCTGTATCCGCCATAACTGCCTCTGTAATTGCCTCTTTCGCTGCAATAATGTCGTTGATCTTATCATAGGTAATATTTGCTGTTACTTCAACTGCTTTAAGCATATAAAGTAACCAGTTTTTCCAACTTCCCCGCTGAGTAATTCCTGCAAGACCAGCATAATACCCTTCTTTATTTTGCATAATATATTTACTCAGAAAAAGTATTGGATAGTCAAGCAACCCTTTTTTTGTTAGATAATTTATATTAAAAATCCTTCCTGTTCTACCGTTGCCATCCCTAAATGGATGTATTGCTTCGAACTGATAATGGCCAATGGCCATCTTAAGCAATGGATCTAATGGATAATTAACCTCATCATTAAGAAATGTAATCAAATTATTCATTTTGGCTTCAATTATCCCTGCGCCTCTTGGAGGGGTATAAAACACTTTTCCTGCATTAGGTCCACTTCCACCTTCTTTAATTACAACCTGAGCAACTGGAGGCCGAATGCCATCGTTGAATTGACTAACAATACGGTACATCTTCACAAAGTATTCTATATCAATAGCCCCATCTTCCTGAAGATATTGATGGCCTTCCCATAATGCCTCCCTGTAGTAGAGAATTTCCTTCGCGGGCCCATTTACTTGTCCAACATTTTCTTCACTATATGCCTTATAAAGTTCGTCATCAGTAGTGAAAATATTTTCAATTGCACTTGATGCCTTGGCCTCCTGCAAACTTATCGAATTAATAAGCAGGCCTTGATTTGGAATCGCTATACTTCTTCCCTGCAAACGTGCTAGGGCTGCTTTGCTATTACCGAGTTGTAACAGAATATCAACATCAAGATAGATATTTGGATCAATTGGGAGCTCGGGAAGTGAATTCCAGGGTTTCGTACGATCCGGATTTATCATATTTGCCATATTCAAATATAGGATTTTAACCTTAAAATTTTAATTTTTTAATGTTAAAAGAAAAAATCACATCAAAAAATTTGAAACAGAAACTCTTGTACATTAAAAATTTAAGTTTTTAATGTACAAGAGTTAAATGACATTAAAGTTTTCAATGAGATCATATCATGCCTTAAAAAAGGCATTTTTTAAGACGGATAAAAGAAATAACCAATGTATATATCCAGATACTATTAAATTAACCGCTTTACTTGATCGCTTTCTATCTTAAAATCAAGGGATAGCTGGATTAGATTCAATCCAGGCTTTTTACCAACCTCGATTGTTCCAATTTGCTGATTAAGCTCCAAAAATTCGGCTCCATTTATAGTTGCCCAACTCAAAAGTTTTTCAAAAGTAACCTGCTTGTATTTCTGTAAGGTGATCATTTCTGATAGAATATTAAGTTGATGGTTACTTGCTAAACTATCTGTTCCTAAAGTAATCTTTACATTTTCTTCAATTAACAGATCAAGATCGGGTAAAGCATTTTCGATATATAAATTGGCTTGCGGGCAAAGGCACCAATATAAATTATTGTTGTTTTCTTTTGCAAAGGCGATATCAGCCTTACTCGAAACCGTGTTATGCACCAACAAAGTTTTTTGCTCCTTAATAGAGGGAAGCCAAGTTTGTAAAGATGTTTTTTTGGAGGGGATAAAGAAAGAAATATCGAGCCCTAGAAATTTGTATAGCGCTAAAAACCCACCCGATTTATTTTCGAAGAAAGCATTTTCATCCTTAGTTTCCTGGTTATGAACACTAATAAAGGCATTATCTTTTTCAGCTTCCTCCATTATTAATCCAAATAATTCAGGCGATACCGAATACGGTGCATGTGGTACAATATATGCAGGTAAAGGTTCAAAGGCTTGTTTAATCGCTTTAGCGAAATCCATTATAGCGTCTGCTCGCTCAGGATTAAAACCCATGGCCTCGATAAAGGTGTGATAATATATTTTGCTATTTTCTTTTACTTCTTTTGATGAAATTTGGTTGGAAATGTCGCCAACAGCTACAATCCCGTTTTTGAACATTTTTTGATCAGCAACATACATAGCCTTTTTAATCTCTTCTATATCGCCCTGCCTGCTTTTGATAATACTTTGGACGAATTCTACCAAACCCGTTTGCTCTGGAATTTGCCCCAGCATATGCGACAGTTCTAAATGGCAATGGGTATTGATAAAACCCGGAACGATTGATCCTTTATGTTTTGTAATGGCTAAACCAAGACTTGCGGCCTCTTCCTGGGTTAACACTTCTTTAATTTCACCATCTGGATTTACGGCTACCACTCCGTTTTTAAGCGGAGGCGATGAAACAGGAAATATCCAATCGGCTGAAAAGTATTTTAACATACCGCAAATTAGCGGAATAACCGGAGCAAATAAAATATTTTTCTACGCCAGACCTATTCTGATAATGAAATGATTTTTGAAATTACGCTTCTAAAAGAAATTAAATTAGAAAACGGGGAAAGAAAAAGAGCCTCCTATCGGAATCGAACCAATGACCTACTGATTACAAGTCAGTTGCTCTACCAGCTGAGCTAAGGAGGCTTTCAATCGGGCTGCAATGATAGAAAAAAATCTTCTTTTTTAAAAATTGAAAATTATTTTTTTCTGGCGTGCTGTCAGATGTTACCATTTGACAGCTAATTAACTCCACCAAGGAATTTTAAAACCCGTCAGATGGCAACATCTGACGGTACAAGAACGCTCTACGGGCAATCTGCATTTCCAATTATGAAAAAATAACGCCAAAACTTGTAGTCATTCACCACAAAGTGTGGAGAAGCTCCACAATGCCAAAATCTTGGCACACACACAAATACCTAAAAAACAGACAGTTAAACAAAATCAATGGTTTGGCACCATTGTGAAACATTAGCAAGTATTGTTACACAAATTAAATTTTTAATTATATACTATGAAAAAGTTCGTTTTAGCAGCTACAGTATTAGCATTAGCAGGATTCTCAGCAGTACAGGCAAGTGAGGTAAAAGATTTTAAAACTACTGCAATTGTTGCAGTTCAAGATAGCGCAGTAAAAACTCCTGTTAAATTGGAAGAACTTCCTGAGCCAGTAACAACAGCATTAAAATCTGATGCTTACAAAGGATGGACCGCTACTGAAGCTTGGTCGGTGAAAGAAGGAGCAAAAGAGTATTACTTAATCAACGTTAAAAAAGAAGCAGAAACCAATTCTGTTAAAATTGACAAAGACGGTAAACCAGTTCAATAAATAAGGCCGGTTAGCGCTCCATAATTAACGAGTATTTAACGTAACACGAGTTACAAATCATATTTTAAACATAATATCATGAAAAAGATCATTTTAGCCGCTACTTTAGCATTCGCAGGATTCACAGCAGTTCAAGCAAGTGAAGTTAATACAATTAAAAACGCTGCAATTGTTGCAGTTCAAGATAGTGCCGTAAAAACTCCAGTTAAATTAGAAGAACTTCCTGCACCAGTAACTACCGCATTAAAATCGGATGCATACAAAGGCTGGACTGCTACTGAAGCTTTCTCTGTTAAAGAAGGTACAAAAGAATATTTTTTAATTAATGTTAAAAAAGAAGCAGAAACTGGTTCAGTTAAAATCGACAAAGACGGTAAGCCAGTACAATAATCTCAATAAATACGCCACACAGGCATAATCAACATAAGCGTAGCCTTCGGGCTGCGCATACCTAAAAATACATACTACGAAACCGTCATGATTTTCAGAATCACAAAGTAATTGATTAAACCGAGCTTGCGAGTTCTTGAACTCAAAAAAAGGGAAATAAAACACTAGTGAAAAATCATGGCAGTTTCATCACAAATAAAACAAAATTTTAAACAGATGAAAAAATTAATTTTATCAGCTGCGTTCTTAGCTTTTGCAGGATTCTCAGCAGTTCAGGCAAGTGAAGTAAATACAATCAAAAATGCTGCAATTGTTGCAGTTCAAGATAGTGCAGTTAAAACTCCAGTTAAATTGGAAGAACTTCCTGCTCCAGTTACAACAGCGTTAAAATCTGATGCTTATAAAGGATGGACTGCTACTGAAGCTTGGTCTGTTAAAGAAGGAACAAAGGAGTACTACTTAATCAATGTTAAAAAAGAAGCAGAAACTGGTTCGGTTAAAATTGATAAAGACGGTAAGCCAGTACAATAAAACCCAAATAATTACATCTACCTATTATAAGAAAGCCGGATTATGTCCGGCTTTTCTTATTTTTGTTACATGGCGAGAATCCTGATCTTAGAAGACGATACTACATTTGCTCAATTACTTGAAGGTTTTTTAACAAAAAACGGTCATGAGATTACCCTTGTAACCCAAGTAAAGCAATCATTTAAGCAAGTTGAAAACAATGAATTCGACTTACTTTTAATCGATTACCGTCTTCCGGATGGGACAGGTCTTGAAGTGCTTAGCCACATCCGTGATCTGGGTCTATCCATACCTGCAATCATCATGACGAGTTTTAATGATGTTCGGACTGCGGTCAGATCTATCCAATTGGGTGCTTTTGATTATATTACCAAGCCGGTTAATCCAGATGAGTTACTCATGGTGATCAAAAATTCTTTAGCTAAAAAGGATTTAAAAAGTGTTGAACCAAAAGAAACAAACAGTGATTTTATAAAAGGGAAAAGTGCCGTTGCAGATAAACTGTATGAACACATCAGTTTGGTAGCCCCAACCGACATGTCGGTAATTATACAGGGTGAAAGCGGTACGGGAAAAGAATTTGCCGCCAGAACCCTGCACCAGCAGAGCAAGCGTGCCGATAAACCTTTCGTAGCAATAGATTGCGGTGCATTATCGAAAGATTTAGCTGCCAGCGAATTATTCGGCCATGTAAAAGGTGCTTTTACAGGCGCTTTAAATGACAAAAAAGGCCAGTTTGAGGCTGCAAATGGCGGAACATTATTTTTAGATGAAGTGGGTAACCTAAGTTACGAAGTGCAGATTAAATTACTTAGGGCCTTACAAGAAAGGGTAATCCAGCCTTTGGGCAGTACCAAACAAATCCCTGTTAATGTTCGCATCATTACCGCTACCAACGATGATCTGTCTAATAGCATGCAACAGGGTGAGTTTAGAGAAGATTTATATCATCGTTTAAATGAGTTCAAAATCCAGCTTCCGCCATTGAGAGATAGAGGTGGAGATTTAGAACTGTTTATCAACCACTTTATACAGCTATCGAACCGTGATTTAGAACGGAATGTGAAAAGTGTTTCTAATGAGGCAAAAACACTTTTGCTTAGTTACGATTGGCCAGGAAATTTGCGCGAGCTTAGCAATGTGATTAAACGTATGGTTTTATTAAGCCCAGGCGATGTTGCCCAGATTGGCGCACTACCTGATGAAATGATGATTTCTGTCCATCACCAGTCAGCTCCAGGTAATTCATCCGACCTTAAAGCGGTAAACGAACAGAATGAAAAAGCATTGATTACTGAAACGCTGATCAAAGTGAGACATAACAAATCAAAAGCCGCCAAGATTTTAAACATCGATCGTAAAACCCTTTACGCCAAGATGGAGCGTTACGGCATAGAATAATTATCCGGCATTCGCGTAGTCGATTTCCTCCATAAAGGCAATTAAGCTATCCAGTTTTCTGATCTGTAGTAAAACTTCAGATTTAATATTGGTGGTTAGGCCTTTTTCGGCAATTTCTAATTCCAGGGTGCGGAATGCGTTTGCCAAAGTCTTCGAACCCATCTGCGCCGTTCGTCCTGCAAGGCGGTGAACCAGTAACCTGGCCTGATCTAAGTCATTATCGATCAAATGTTTTTTCAACGCTGCAGCGTCATCTATAGAATCCTGTTTAAAACGGTTCAATATTTTCTCCAGCATTTGCTGGTCGCCAAAGGTCATTTTCTCAATGGAAGAAAAATCGAATTCAGGCTGCTGGGTTAAAATTTCGGTTCTATCAAATATAGATAGGATATCAACTGCCCTAAATGGTTTCATTATCAGTCCATCAAAGCCCTCGCTCAAAACCATTTCACGTTCTTCGGGTAAAACCTGTGCAGTAATAGCGTAAAATTTAATGTGCGCTGGGAGTTTCTTCTTTAATAAATGACAAAGTTCGAATCCTGTCATTTCGGGCATGCGCATATCAATCAGCACATATTTTAAATCCGGCTCAGGTGCTGCGTGCAGGATATCGGCTACCTGGGTAAAGCTTCTAAACGGGATTTTATTTTTCTGAAAAATCATTCCGCATAAATCTAGAATAAGTTTATCATCATCAATTACCCAAACCGTGCCTGGATTTACAATCGCATAATGTTCTAAATCTAGAGTATCGTTTACACGCTCGGTAGTATTTTCATATTTCATGTAAATATTAAACGTGGTACCAATGCCCGGTTTACTTTTCACATAAATTCTTCCTCCCTGTGTTTCGATCAAAGATTTAACAATAGGCAGTCCCAACCCCGTACCAGCCTGGTTGATAATATATTTTTCAGGAGATTCTATCTGCTCAAATTCATTAAAGATTTTGGGAATATCTTTTTCTTCAAAACCGATTCCGGTATCTTTTATCGTAAAATGGAAATGCAGATCGTCGCCTTGCTTTTTATACGATACAGAAAGTTTAATTTCACCTCTCAATGTAAATTTTACGGCGTTACCCAATAAGTTAAATAAAATCTGCTTTAGCCTAAAAGCATCGCCCTTTACAAATTCCAGATCGGCAAGATCAAGTGCTGTATTTAACTGAAGTGATTTCTGTTCTGCCAAAGGCCGCATTACCGAAACTACCTCATCTAAAGCTTTTTTGATGTTGAACACCTGGTTATTGAAACTAAATTCGCCCGAAATAATCCGGTTATAATCTAATACCTCGTTCACAATTTGAAGTAAGTGAATGGAAGATTGATAAATGGCATCCACATCTTTCTTATTCGGCACATCCTGCTGGGTAATCAGCTCGGCATAGCCTAAAATAGATTGCAGTGGCGTTCTGATCTCATGGCTCATGTTCGATAGGAACCGTTGCTTAGCCTTACCATGGTATTCTGCCTCATCTTTGGCAAGCTCCAATGCCCTTCTGTACCTGTTGCTTTTTGTAATGTCAGCTAAAATTAAATACAGCAGAATAACCGTTAAGAGAAAAAAGATAATGATAATGGTTGTGATCTGCGTAATCCCATCATTAACCACCTCTTTGGCCTGTATACCGTTTAAATCTATCTGGGCCACTGCCTCCCCCTCCACTTCTCTTAAAATCTGTAGCATCTGGGCGGTCAGGGCATTACTGGCATTTGACAGGTCTGCTTCGCGTTTTAAAAATTTCTGGCTTTTCTGGCGTTGCTCTAGTTCGATATTTTTCAAGGCCCCCGTCATGCTCTTCATAATGCTATCTTCAGCTTTAGCATTCAGCGTATCGCGCTTTACCTTAAATTCCTCATTAATGATTTTATACACATCAGATTTCTTCTTGCCAAACAGTTTACTCAAAAAACCCCTCGATTTCTGTTCTTCTTCAGGTGCCACTGTAGTGGTCGATGTAGTTGTCTCGGTGGTCAGTACTGCGCTATCTGTCTGCCTAGTACGTGTAGCAACCAGTTCGTTTAATTTCTGAACCTCATTAGAGAACGATTTGGTATTCACCAATGTTTCTCGCACCTTTAAGTAATTGATAAATTGTTTATCCCGGTCGGTTAACAGATTCTTGATCGACTTTATTCTGGCCAACTGGGCGGAATCGCCCTTATACAATTTGCGTAAGGTATCTAAACTAGCCCTTAACTTACGCGACTCTTTAAGAAAACTATAGGTACCTTGTTTATTGAAAGCTTCATCCCTTTGTAACTGATCTAACCTGGCAATCTTATGTGAGAGATCATTTACGATCCTTAAGCGGTCGTTCGGGGCCGAAATTTCTTCAACAGTATCCAGCATCCGCGTAAAAGCAAATTTGCTGATGCCCCATGCCAATAGCAATGCAAAACAGGCAAACAGGAAACCTATTATTACTTTACTTTTTATTGCCCGGAAGAAGCGCTTTTGGATAATAGCAGCCATTTAATTCAGATTATGTATGATAAACCCTAATTATAACGGTTCAACCAATAGAATTGATATGTATTTATCTTTTACAAATAACGTACCACAAGAAAAATTGATTAAAAAACTTTAATTTTAAATGCCTAAAAAAACAAACTATGAACCGTATCGACCGACTTTTCGGAATCTTAACCCTGCTTCAATCCAGAAAATACATTACCGCAGAAAAAATTGCGGAAAGGTTTGATATGAGCATACGCACGGTTTATCGCGATATTAAAGCATTGGGCGAACAAGGAATACCGGTAAGTTTTGAGCAGCATAAAGGCTATTATCTGGTTCAAGGTTATTTCCTGCCACCAGTTTCTTTTAATATGGACGAAGCCAATGCACTGCTATTGGTTGAAAGTTTGGTGAACGGATTTGCGGATAATTCCATCCGTGCCCATTACTCCACAGCACTGACAAAAGTAAAGGCGGTATTAAAATCGGGACAAAAGGAAAAGCTCGAAACCTTAAACCAGCATATTAAATTGCAGATTCCGGAAAGGTTAAATTTTAACTTCGAATACCTATCACTTATTCAACACGCTATTGCAGAAAAACACCTGATCGAACTCGATTATAAAAACAATAAGGAGGAAGTGAGCAAAAGAGAAGTAGAGCCAATTGGATTGATTTTCTATGCTTTTAGCTGGCATTTAATTGCCTGGTGCCATTACCGGAATGAATACCGTGATTTTAACCTCACCCGGATTATCTGCCTTAAAAATCTAGGTATTCCTTTCAAAAAAACGCAGCACATGCCGCTAAGTGAATACATGCACCTGCTCCCTGTTAATTATTAAAAAAATATTTTTCACACTGCCATAGGGTTGTCAGTGGGCTGTATTTTCTTTGTGTAACTAAACACCAAAATCATGAGTATAGCCGATTTACTACTAATGGATTTAAACACCGCAGAAAAAACAAAACAGAAAAATATGGACATTATTAAATTATTATTGAAAGAGTTAGAAGCCGAATTTAATACGACAAAAAAATTCCTGGCTATTGTACCTGTAGATAAGTTTGACTGGGCACCACACGAAAAAAGCATGAAAATGAAATCGCTTGCGGTTCATATTGCTGATCTGCCGAGTTGGGTTTCACTGGCATTAACTACTGATGGACTGGATTTTGAAACAGCACCTTATGTAGAAAAACCTGTAGAAAGTGCCGATGACCTGGTTAAAATTTTAGAGGAAAATTATGCACTTGGAAAAGCAGAATTAGAAAAAGCGACGGAAGAAGACCTAAATGGTCGTTGGGTATTGAGCATGGGCAAACAGGTTTTGGCGGATTATTCTAAATACGAAACCATCCGCCATTCACTTAGCCAAACCACTCACCACAGGGCGCAGTTAGGTGTTTACTTAAGAATACTTGATATTCCGATCCCAGGCAGCTATGGCCCAAGTGCAGATGATCAAAACTTTTAGTTGTTAATATGTTTAGAATAGGCTGTCGAAACCTGGTGCGTTTCGATGGCCCGTTTTGAAATGACAACACGATTACCAGACCACCTTGATATTCCATTTACGCTTTGCTACTTTTAGCAATGAAAAAAATATTGGCAGTCTCTGGAAGCACAAAAACAATATCAACTAATGCACTTTACATAACTGCCATCTCCAGGCTTTTAGGCAGAGAGTTCGAGGTAACAAACTTTCCGTCTATTGCAGATATCCCACACTTCAATCCTGATTTAGATCAGGAAAATCCACCACAGGTTATCGAGGCGCTTCGTTCAATCATCAAAAAGGCAGATGGAATCATCATCTCTACACCAGAATACGCGATGGGTTTACCAGGATCGCTAAAAAACCTGCTCGATTGGACCGTAAGCACAGCATCATTTTCGGGGAAATCCGTTTTAGCACTTGTTGCTTCAACCCAGGGTGAAAAAGCCTATCAATCCATAATCGATATTTTAACGGTAATTGAAGCGAGGGTATCGCCCCAGCTTATCTCATTTGCAAAAGCGAAGATCAACAATGAAGGAGCGATTACCGATAAGGAAACTTTAACCGCACTCAAAAGCACCATCGATTCATTTGTTGCCAGTGTGGAGAATGGATAACACGATTTATTTCCGTAAAATTGCAGTATGAACAATAACTCTGCAACCCGTTTAAATAAATTCATCAGTGAAAGTGGATTATGTTCACGCCGTGAAGCAGACCGTTATATTGAAAAGGGTACCGTTTTCATCAATGGAAAAAGGGCTAAAGTAGGCGATCAGGTTTTTGCAGGCGATAAAGTGATGGTAAACGGTCATAATATCGAACCTAAAGAAGAAAGTAATTTCATCCTTTTGGCTTTTAACAAACCTGTCGGCATTACCAGTACAACGGAAGGCAGCGTACGCGATAATATTGTTGATTACGTGAACCATAGCGAAAGAATATTTCCAATTGGCCGATTGGATAAAGATTCTTCAGGTTTAATCTTCCTGACCAATAACGGCGATATCGTTAACAAAATTTTAAGGGCGGGGAATAAACACGAAAAGGAATATGTGGTAACGGTAAACAAACCGATTACCGAAGATTTTATTTTCGAGATGAGCAATGGTGTTCCAATTTTAGGGGTGAATACGCGTAAATGCAAGGTAAGGCAGATCAGCACATTTGTATTCAATATTATCTTAATTCAAGGCTTAAACAGGCAGATCCGTAGAATGTGCGAGCATTTTGGTTATGAGGTTACCAAGCTCGAGCGTACCCGCATTATGAATATCAATCTAAAAGGTATTCCTACAGGAGAATTTAGAGAACTTACCGAAGACGAGATGAAAAGCATCACCAAAAGTGTTGAAAATTCATCATCCGAAGCCAAAACAAAACCCAAAGGCACTAAGAAAAAAACAAATACGTGGGAAGAAATCCCCGAACTTAGAGAAGAACAGCCAAAAAAGGCATTTAAACCAAAGCCGTCTGGCCCAAAGTCAACAGGAAAAAAGAGCGCAGGTCATTCCGGAGCAAAACCAACAGGTAAAAGCAATGCGGGAAACAGAAATTCCAAACCTGCCAAAGGTAAGGCTATCAGCAAGTCAAACTCAAGAGGCAGAGGAAGATAAAGCTAATTAATTGTAAAATTTAGCATCTTGCAGGCACCCTCAACCTTCTGCCTTTCTGCCTTACACCTTTTTTAAGTACCTTTGCAACAAATGGTAACAGCAAAAAAAACCGATATCCGTGCATTAGATCTACCTCAGTTGCAACAACATCTTGTAGCGATGCAACAACCTGCATTTAGGGCTAAGCAGATTTACCAATGGCTTTGGGAGAAATCGGCTACAAGTTTCGAGCAGATGAGCAATCTTTCTAAAGATCTTCGTAAAGCATTGGACGAAGCTTTTGCCATTAATGCTGTTCAGGTTAACAATTCTCAGTTCAGTAACGACCATACCATTAAAAATACTTTCAGGTTAGCAGATGGTAATATTGTAGAGGGGGTTTTAATTCCTTTAGAAGACCGTATGACCGCTTGCGTAAGCTCTCAGGTAGGCTGCAGTTTAACCTGTAAGTTCTGTGCAACTGGTTACATGGACCGTAAGCGTAATTTAAACGCTGATGAGATTTATGATCAGGTAGTGTTGATCGATAAGCAGGCTAAACAGAATTACAACAATCCCCTTACCAATATCGTGTATATGGGAATGGGAGAGCCGCTGTTAAATTATGCCAATGTATTGAAATCGATTGAGCGTATCACTGCACCAGATGGCTTAAACATGAGCTATAAGCGCATTACAGTTTCTACAGCGGGTATTGCTAAAATGATCAAAAAATTGGGCGATGACGGTGCTAAATTTAATCTGGCACTTTCACTTCATGCCGCTGATGATAAAAAGCGTAATGAGATCATGCCGATCAATGAGGCCAACTCGTTAAAAGCATTAGCCGATGCGCTAAAATACTACTTCGCTAAAACTAAAAATCCGGTAACTTACGAATACATTGTTTTTAATCATTTTAACGATGAAATTTCGGATGCTATGGATTTAGCTAAATTCTGCAAACATATTCCTTGCAAGGTAAACCTCATTGAATATAACCCTATTTCTTTCGCCGATTTCACCAATGCGGAAGGCGATAAGATCGATGCTTTTTCCAATTATTTAAAAAGCCAGGGGATCAACACTAACATCCGCCGTAGCCGTGGTAAAGATATTGATGCTGCTTGCGGGCAGTTAGCGGTTAAAGAGGAAGCTAATGCTTAATCTCCTCATTTAAAATTCAATATTATTTGTTAAGCATAATCTAAAGATTAATTTTTTGATGATCAGGAGCGCAGTAACAGTAACATGTAGGTTGGGTTCCGTCCTGCTGTCCGCTGCAATCCTTTTGGATATCCGTTCCGTCAAACAAACCATCCTTAACCAAAAGGGATTTCCGCTGCCATCAGGGCTATTTAACCTGGGACGGAAGGCGTAAAACTCAGGAGAGATCAGGTTTGCGCAAATCAGCGTAATCTGCGGGAACAGAACCTTACCCCTTTTTAAACTCCTTAATGGCAGAAATAACCGCTGTTACAGTTCCTTTCACCATTAAGGGCTTAAGGGCATCAAGAAGATCTTATTGGAACAGTGCCTTAACTTTTATTCACTTCTTAATGTTTGAAAAGTGAACGGCATGGAATAGAAAGGCTATAAACGAAGAAAACCCTTCAACATTGCTGTTAAAGGGTTTCTTTTTAAGATCTGGCACCGACCTACTCTCCCACGTGTTACCGCAGTACCATCGGCTCTGGTGGGCTTAACTTCTCTGTTCGGAATGGGAAGAGGTGGACACCACCGAT